>NZ_JBEORS010000010.1:0-241178 GCF_040302405.1 Streptomyces sp. NPDC126503 | reverse complement strand
CGGGGTGGGGGGCCGCCGCCCCCGCGGGGGGGGGGCGGGCCCCCCGCCCGCCCCCCCCCACCCCCGCGGTCAGCTCCCCCTGTCAGGGAGCGGCGTGGCCGTTCACCTCGCGAAGCCGTAGTCCAGCAGCTTCTTGACGTCGGCGGCGCGGTTCGTCTCGTTCTGCGCGGCGAGGACCGTGCCGATGACGGTCTTGTTGTTGCGGGTGGCCGCGAAGACGAGGCAGTACTTGGCCTGCTGGCCCGAACCGGTCTTCACGCCGATCGCGCCGCTGTAGGTGCTCAGCAGCTTGTTCGTGTTGGTCCACGCCATGTTCCGGTAGCCACCGGTCCTGGTGGTCACCTTCTGCGTCGTGGCCTTGGTCTTGACGATGTTGCGGAAGGTGCTGTTCTGCATCGCGCTGCTCGCGATCTTCGTCAGGTCGCGCGGGGTGGAGTAGTTCGCCCCGTTGCTGATCCCGTCGAACGAGTCGAAATGCGTGTTCCGCAGCCCCATCCTCCGGGCCTCGTCGTTCATCTTCCCGATGAACGACTTCACCCGGGCCGCCCGGGTCGAGCCGGTGCCGAACTTGTCGGCCAGCGCGTAGGCGGCGTCGCAGCCCGACGGCAGCATCAGGCCGTACAGCAGCTGGCGGACCGTCACCTGGTCCCCGACGATGAGCCGGGCCGAGGAGGCGTTCTTCGCGACGATGTAGTCGCTGTACGCCTTCTGGATCGTGACCTTCGCGTCGAGGTTCAGGCCGCGCTGGGCCAGCACCACCTTCGCCGTCATGATCTTGGTGGTGGAGCCGGTCGGCCGGCGGGTGTCCGCGGCCTTCCCGAACAGCGTCGCGCCCGTCCCGTTGTTCATGACGAACCCGCCGGGGGCGGTGATCGACGGGGTGGGCGGCGTCGCGGCCTGCGCCTGGCTCGCGAAGGAGCCTCCGGCCAGCACGGCGGAGGTGGTGACCACGATCGTCACGGCCCGGCGCACGCGCAGTGGCGTAGATATCAAGGTGTTCTGCCCTTGGTAGAAGTGTCGTTGGCGGCGAGGACCGTACGGGCCCCGCGTACAGAAGATGCGCGAGGGGCCCCGATGGATGCACGGGATGCTGTGTCGTACCGCTCACTTCCCCGACCCGGGAAACGGTCATGGGCGCCGCCGGGCGGTCCTTCGTCCGGCCGCCGGACCGGGCGGGCGCGGCACCGATCCCGCCCTGTCCGGCCAACTGGGCGTGTACGAGGCGGAATTGAGGGCAACCGGGCGTCGAAGGCCGATCCACCGGGACCGGCCCGAGGACGACCGTTCGCGAAGGAGAGGCTCATGACGACTCCGTACGGCAACCAGCCCACCGGACACCGGCCCTACGGCGCACCGGAGCGCACCGCGACCGGCAACGTGCTCAGCACCGTCGCCATGGTCCTCGGCGTGATCGCGGTGCTGTTCCTGCCGATCGTCTTCGGCGTGGTCGGCGTCGTGCTGGCCATCGTCGCCAAGACCGTCCGGCACGAGCGGCTCGCCGTGCCCGCGCTCGTCGTGGCCGCGGTGGGCCTGGTCGGCGGCATGATCCTCGGCGCCGTCGTCTCCTCCGCCTAACCGCGCCGCGGCACACGGCCGCCCCGGTCGGCGACCGCCCCCGCGTACCGCGGAGGGGACGGCCGCCGGCCGGGGCGGCCGCCGTCGCGGCCGGACCCCTCACCCCAGCAGGTCCGGTGCCCGCAGCAGCTGCGGCGGGACGCCCCAGGCGTCGACCAGGTCGACGGCGAGCGGGCGGATCTTACGGCACAGACCGTTCACCTCGCGGCTGATCGCCTTGGACCGCTGCACGGTCAGACGGCCGTGCTCCATGAACCAGGCCCGGTCCGCCTCGATCGTCGACAGGGCGTACAGGTCGCACAGCAGGCCCAGCGTCACCTTGTTGCCGCCGTCGGGGTGGGCCTTCACCGCCTCGGTGAACGACTCGAGGACCAGCCGCTCGACGTGCGCGTGGGCCAGCGCGATCACGTGGTCCTGCGCCGACGAGAACACCGCGCCGGGATCGCGCCCCCGGTCGACGCCGGCCTTCAGACGGCGGGCCAGACCGGCGAGCATGTGCTCCTCGCGGTAGCGCAGCATGGCCAGGTGGTACTCCGAGTCGAGCAGCCCGGCCTCCTGGTCCCACCGGTCGCCGCCGGGCAGCAGGTCGCGGACCCGTTCCAGGAGCTTGTGGGCGGAGGTCTTCTCGATGACGGTCTCGACCGCGAGGCCCGCGACGTAGCGGACCATGCCGAGCTGGTCCAGGTCCTCGAACTCGCCGGCGTGGTCGGTGAGCAGCCCCTTCGCGACGAGCTGGAGCAGGACGTGGTTGTCGCCCTCGAAGGTGGTGAAGACGTCGCTGTCGGCCTTCAGCGCGGCGAAGCGGTTCACCGCCAGGTATCCGGCGCCGCCGCACGCCTCCCGGCACTCCTGCACCGTGCGGGTGGCGTGCCAGGTGCCGAGCGCCTTCATGCCGGCGGCCCGCGACTCCAGGCGCCGGCGCGCCTGCGGGGGGTCGTCCTGGCCGGAGAAGACGTCGTGGAGCTGCCCGCGCAGGGTGTCCTGCGCGAAGTGGAGCGCGTACGTGCGGGCGAGCAGCGGCAGCAGCCGGCGCTGGTGCAGACCGTAGTCCAGCAGCAGCTGCTCCCCCTCGCCCGGGGACGCCTCGAACTGGCGCCTGCGCACGGCGTACTTGACGGCGAGGGTGAGCGCCACCTTGGCGACGTTCACACCGGCGCCGCCGACGCAGACCCGGCCCTGGACGAGCGTGCCGAGCATGGTGAAGAAGCGGCGGTCGGGGTTGTCGATGGAGCTGACGTAGGTGCCGTCGGGGGTGACGTCGGCGAAGCGGTTGAGGAGCGCCTCGCGCGGGACGCGGACCCCGTGGAAGCGGATGCGGCCGTTGTCGACACCGTTGAGGCCCATCTTGAGGCCGTCGTCCTCGATCTCGACGCCCTCCACGACCCGGCCGCCGGAGCGCAGCGGCACGAGCAGGGCGTGCACGCCCCGGGCCTCGCCGCCGACCTCGAGCTGGGCGAAGACCACCGCCAGCTCGGCATGGCGGGCGGCGTTGCCGATGTAGTCCTTGCGGGCCGCGTCGCCCTCGGTGGTGACGACGAACTCGCCGGTGGCGGCGTCGTAGCGGGCGACCGTCCCCAGCGCCTGCACGTTGGAGCCGTGCCCGGACTCGGTCATCGCGAAGCAGCCCATCAGCCGGCCGGCGACCAGGTCCTCCAGGTAGGCGTCGTGGTGGCGGGCGGTGCCCAGCTGCAGGATCGCTCCGCCGAACAGGCCGAACTGCACCCCCACCTTGACCAGCACCGACAGGTCGCCGAAGGCGAGGGTCTCGAAGGCGGCCACCGAGGCGCCGATGTCGTCCCCGCCGCCGTACGCCGCCGGGAAGCCCATGCCGGTCTGCCCGGTCCCGGCCATCTCGACCGCGATGTCGCGCACCCGCTCGCGGAACGCGTCCCTGTCGAGCCGCTCGGCGTCCTCCAGCACGGAGGAGTGGGCCGCCAGATTGGTCCGGACGAGGTCGCGGACCCCGGCGTACTCGCCGTCGAGCAGCCGCGCCAGGGCCCGGACGTCGATCTCGGGCCGTACGTAGCCGCTCACGGCGGCGGAAGCGTCGTGGAGTGCCATGGGACCTCCGATACCCCGCGGTGCCCGGGCCATACCGGACATGATCATGGGAAGGAGCGGTACGCGGGCCCTGCCGGCGGCGTCCGTTCAGTACCGTTGCGAAGTGAGGGCCCTCTCCGTCCGCAGGGCCGTGGGGGGCAGGGACGTCCGTACGGGTGGTGGAAGGGGACGCGCGATGGCCGGTCTGAGGCTGGGGCCGCTGCTGCGGTACGTCGACTGGGAGACCGGCACGAGTGCGACGGTCTGGGTGGAGACCGACCGGGCGTGCACGGTCGACGTGCGGTGCGAGGGCGGTGGCGGCGGCACGGCCCGCACGTTCCTCGTCGCCGGTCATCACTACGCGCTGGTCGTCGTCACGGGCCTGACCCCCGGCTCGGCCGCGCGGTACGAGGTGGTCCTGGACGGCGAGCGGGCCTGGCCCCCGCCGGACTCGCCCCTGCCGCCCAGCACGCTGCACACGCCGCCGGTCCCGGCGGCGGGCGCGGTGGTCGCCTTCGGGTCCTGCCGGTGGGCCGCGCCCGCGGAGGGCGCGGCCGACCCGGTCGGCCCCGACGTCCTCGACACGCTCGCCGCCCGCCTCGCCGCCGATCCGGGCGAGGGCCGCCCGGACGTCCTGCTCCTCCTGGGCGACCAGGTGTACGCCGACGAGACGTCCGCCGGCACGCGCGCGTGGATCGCCCGGCACCGCCGGGAGGCGGGCACCGGGACCGGCGCCCCGCCCGACCAGGTCGCCGACTACGAGGAGTACACGCACCTCTACGACGAGTCCTGGGGCGACCCCGAACTGCGCTGGCTGCTGTCGACCGTGCCCACCTGCATGATCTTCGACGACCACGACGTGATCGACGACTGGAACACCAGCGCCGCGTGGGTCTCCGAGATGCGGGCCACGTCCTGGTGGCACGAGCGGATCACCGGCGGCCTGATGTCGTACTGGGTCTACCAGCACCTCGGGAACCTCTCCCCCGCCGAGCTGGCCGGGGACGAGCTGTACGCGGCGGTCCTCGCCGCCGACGACGGCACCGAGGTGCTGCGCGCGTTCGCCGAGCGGGCCGACGCCGACCCGGCGTCGGTGCGCTGGAGCTACCGCAGGGACTTCGGCCGCACCCGGCTGCTGATGGTCGACACGCGCGCCGCCCGGGTCCTGGAGGAGCAGCACCGGACGATGCTGGACGCCGGGGAGGCCGACTGGCTGCGTGAGCAGGCCCTCGACGACCCCGGGGGCGTGGACCACCTGCTCGTGGGCACCTCGCTGCCGTGGCTGCTGCCGCCGATGGTCCACTTCGCGGAGGGCTGGCACGCGGCCCTGTGCCGGGGCGAGCGCGGCCCGCGCTGGGCGAGGTTCGGGGAGTGGCTGCGCCGGCGCGCGGACCTGGAGCACTGGGCCGCGTTCACCGCCTCCTTCCACCGGCTGACGGACACCCTCGCCGAGGTGGGCCGGCGGGACGCCGCCCCGGCGACCGTGTGCGTGCTGTCGGGCGACGTGCACCACGCGTACGTGGCCGAGCCCGTCTGGCCCGACGGGCAGCAGCCGCGCTCCCGCGTCTTCCAGTTCACCTGCTCACCCCTGCACAACTCGGTGCCCCTGGCGATGCGGCTCGGTTTCCGCTTCGGCTGGAGCCGCTTCGCCAAGGCCGCAGGCCACCTCCTGGCCCGCCACGGTCGCGTCGCCCGCCCCGCCGTGCGGTGGGAGCGCGGCGGCGGCCCCTGGTTCGGCAACCAGCTGATGACCCTGACCCTGCGCGGCCGCGCGGCGCGCCTGCGCCTGGAGAAGGCCGTCGCGGACGCCGGGCGGGGCCGCCCCGACACGGACCGCGCGGGGGCCCGCCTGGTGGAGGTCCTGGAACGGGGGCTGACGGACGAGGGGTGACGTACGGCGGCTCGCGGACCGCTTTCCGTACGCGGGCCGGGGCCGGTCACCGGGCTCGCCGTCGGCCCACGGCCCGGGGCGGGGTGGCCCTTCCGGTCCGGCTCCGTCACGTCTTCTCGGCCTGCCGGCGTGCGGGGCGTCCCTCAGCGCGCGTAGGTGTGGAAGCCACGGCCGGACTTCTTGCCGAGCAGGCCCGCCTCGACCAGGCGGAGCAGCATCGGCGGTGGGGCGTACAGGGGCTCGGCGTACTCCTGGTGCAGGGCGTCGGCGACGGCCTTGACGACGTCGAGACCGATGAGGTCCGCCAGGCGCAGCGGGCCCACCGGGTGGCCGCAGCCGAGAGTCATGCTCCGGTCGACGGCCTCGGCGGTGACGCGGCCCGACTCGACCATGCGGATGGCGCCGAGCAGGTACGGGATGAGCAGGCCGTTGACCACGAACCCGGCGCGGTCGGGGGCCTCGACGACCGTCTTGCCGAGTGGTCCCGTGAGCAGGTCCGCCGTGCGGGTGCGGGTGGCGTCGTCGGTGTGGAGCGCGCCGACCAGTTCGACGAGCGGCATGACCGGTACCGGGCTGAAGAAGTGGACGCCGATGACGCGTGCGGGGTGACGGGTCGCGGCGGCGAGGCGGCTGACGGGGAGGGAGGAGGTGTTGGTGGCCAGGACGGCCCCGTCGTCCTTGAGGATACCGTCGACCTGGGTGAACAGGGCGGTCTTGAGGTCCTCGCGTTCGGGGACGGCCTCGATCACGAACTCGCGGTCGGCGAGCGCGTCGAGGTCGGAGGTCACCTCGATCCGGCCGAGGGCGGCGTCGCGGTCGGCGTCGGTGAGCCGGCCCTTGCGGATGCCCTGGTCGAGGGAGCCGCGGATGCGGTCGTGGGCCGCCGGTACGGCGTCGGGGCGGGCGACGACGACGCGGACGTCGAGGCCGGCCCGGGCGGTGACGTCGGCGATGCCCGCGCCCATGACGCCGCAGCCGATCACGCCGATACGGGAGAGGGGTTCCATGGTCATGTCTGCTCCTGCCAGCGGATCAGGGTCGCTCCGATCGACATGCCACCGCCGAATCCGGCCAGGAGCACCAGGTCGCCGTCGCCGAGCGCGCCGGAGCGGCGAGCGGCGTCCAGGGCGACCGGCACGGAGGCGCTGCCGATGTTGCCGTACTTCTCGAGGGTGCGGTGGGTCTGGGCGTGGGAGAGTCCGGCCCGTTCCACCAGGCGCCGCAGCAGCACGCCGTTGGGCTGGTGCGGCACCACGTGGTCGACGCGTTCGGCGGGGACGCCGCTGCGCCGCAGCAGGCGGTCCAGGGCCGGGGGGACGTGGTCCATGACGAAATCACGGACACCCCGCCCGTCCATGCGGAAGAAGTGGGCTCCCTCCTCCAGGAGTTGCGGGGTGAGGGGGGTGCGGCTGCCGCCCGCCTCGACGCGGATGAGGCCGTGCGCGCCGCCGCTGCTGGACAGTTCGGTGCCGAGGAAGCCGTGGCCGTCGCGGACGGGGCCCACGACGGCGGCGCCCGCGCCGTCACCGAGGAGGACGGCGGTGCGGTGGTCCCCGTGGTCGAGGATGCGGGAGTACACGTCGGCGCCGATGACCAGCGCGTGGCCGCCGGGACGGGAGGCCAGCAGGCTGCGGGCCAGTTCGAGGCCGTAGACGAAGCCGCTGCACACCACGTTGATGTCGAAGCAGGCGGCGGCGCCGGCGCCGAGGGCGTGCTGCACGAGACAGGCGGTGGGGGGCTGGGGCGAGTCGCCGGTGGACGTCGCCACGATCAGGTGGGTGAGCGCGCCGGCGGGGACGTCGGCCGCGCGCAGGGCGCGGGCGGCGGCGTGGACCGCGAGGTCGGAGGTGGCTTCGCCGGGGGCCGCGTACCGCCGGGTGATGATCTCGGTGCGCTGTTCGATCCATTCGGCGTCGATGCCGCACCATTCGGCGAGTTCCTTGTTGGTGACCTCCCGTTCGGGGAGGTGGGAGCCGGTGCCGACGATGCCCAGCGCGGTCATCGGTCCGCTCCCGCCGCCGCGCGCGCCGGGGCGTCGCGGCGCCAGGCTGTGAGGCGTTCCTCGCCGATGCGGGCGCGGGCGTCCGGGTCGGTGACGCCCAGCCCGTCGCTCGGGGCCAGGCAGCGGACGCCGACCTTGCCGAGGTGGCGGTTCTCCTGCACGAGCCGGGCGGCGTCCGCGACCTGTTCCAGCGGGTAGACGCTGCTGAGGACGGGCACCAGCCGGCCCTGTTCGAACAGTCGCAGGCACTCGGTCTGTTCCTGGAGGTTGGCGATGTGGCTGCCGATGACGCGTTTGAGGTTCATCCACAGGTAGCGGTTGTCGTACCGGTGTTGGTATCCGGTGCTGGATCCGCAGGTCACGACGGTGCCGCCGCGCCGTACGACGTGCACGGAGAGGCCGAAGGTGGAACGGCCCACGTAGTCGAAGGCGATGTGCGGGTCCTCGCCGACCTCGGCGCGGATGGCGCGGCCGAGGCGGCGGCCCAGTTCGGCCGGGTCGGTGTCGCCGTCGGCGTCCAGGCCGATCTCCCGGCGGTCGATCACCACGTCGCAGCCCTGGCGGCGCAGGAACTCCGCCTTGTCCCGGGAGCCGACGACGCCGACGGCGATGCCGCCGCCGTTGCGGACCATCTGCACCGCGTAGGCGCCGAGTCCGCCGGTGGCGCCCCAGACGAGGACCACGTCGCCCTGTTTCATCCGGGCGCCGTGATCGCCGACGAGCATGCGGTACGCGGTGCCCGCGCACAGGGTGACCGAGGCGGCCTCCTCCCAGGTGAGGTGGGGCGGTTTGGCGACCAGCTGGGTGGCGCGGACCACGGTGTAGTGGGCCAGACCCCCGAAGTTGGTCTCGTAGCCCCAGGCGCGTCCGTGGGGGCCCATCATGCCGTCGTCGTGGGAGCCGGGGTCCTGGTCGTCGACGTAGGCGGGGCTGACCACCACGTGGTCGCCGGTGCGCCAGTGGCGGACGCCGGAGCCGACCCGCACGACGACTCCCGCGGCGTCGGAGCCGACGACCTGGTAGGGCAGGTCGTGGCGCGTGGCCCAGCCGCCCTGGCGGGCGAAGCGGCGCAGGGCGGTGAAGGTGGAGATGGGTTCGAACATCGCGGACCACACGGTGTTGAAGTTGATGGAGCTGGCCATCACCGCGACCACGACCTCGTCGGGGGCCAGCTCGGGCATGGCCACGTGCCCCACGTGGAGCGTCCGCCGTACGTCCTTGTCGGTGTCCCCGGCCATCGCCGCGGCATCGTCGGCCCGCAGGTGCCCGGCCAGGAACTCCTCGGGCAGGGGAAGCCGCTCCAGTTCCTCCGGGGGTGCGCCGTTGAGCACGGCCTTGCTGAGCACGTCCATGTGGGTTCCTCGCGATCGACGTGGGGATCCTGCCGGCGGGCGGTGCCGGGCGGCGGTGCGGGTGGTGACGGGGCGGCGCCGGGCGTCGGGCCGGTGCCGTCGGGCCGCGACGGGACGGCGCCGGGCCCGGCTTCGGTGTCTCCGGACGGTGCCGGGGCGGTCTCGGGCGGCCGGGTCACTCGGGCAGGGTTTCCAGCTGGATGGCGGACACCGGGCAGTAGTCGGCGGCCTCCTCCGCGGCTTCGAGGAGGTCGTCGGGCGGATGCGGGGTGCGCAGGACCACCTTGCCGTCGTCGCCCTGGTCGAAGAGGTCCGGTGCGACCAGGGAGCACGCCCCGGAACGGCAGCAGGCGCCGGTGTCGACCCGGAGCAGGACCCGTCCGGGGCCGGTCCCGGCGGTCACGCGGGGGTCCTCTCGGGCCGCTCACCCCAGGTGACGGGCAGGTCGACGGTGCCGAAGACGAGGGTCTCGGTGCGGAACGGGATCTCCGACTCCGGTACGGCCAGGCGCAGATCGGGCAGGCGGGTCAGCAGGCGCTCGAAGGCGATCTGGAGTTCGATGCGGGCCAGGGTGTGCCCGACGCACAGGTGCGGACCGTGGCCGAAGCTGAGGTGCGGGCGTCCGCGGCGGCGGACGTCGAGGGTGTGCGGGTCGTCGTAGACGCTCGCGTCGCGGTTGCCGAGCAGCGGGGAGACGACGATGCCCTCGCCCGCGGCGACGGTCTGGTCCCCGACCCGGACGTCCTCGGTGGCGATGCGGGTGATGCCGAACTGGAAGATGCTGAGGTAGCGCAGGAGTTCCTCCACCGCGCCGCGCAGCAGCTGCGGCTCGTCCCGGACGAAGGCGAACTGCTCGGGATGCATGAGCAGTGCGGCCGTCCCGGTGGTGATCATGTTGGCGGTGGTCTCGTGTCCGGCCGCGAGCAGCAGGTAGGAGGTCAGGAGGAGTTCCGGCCGGTCGACCTTGCCGGGCACCAGGTAGTCGGCGACGAGCCGGCTGATCATGTCGTCGCCGGGTTCCTTCTGTTTGCGGGTGACGAGCTCGTCGAGGTAGGAGCTCAGCGCCGCCTTGCTCTTGGCGATCCGTTCGGGTGCGCCGGCCCGGTGCGGGTCGAACAGGGCCTCCAGGTGGGTGGTGAAGAACTCGGCGTCCTCGTAGGGGACGCCGAGCAGCCGGCAGATGGTGCTGGAGGACACCGGAATGCCGTAGGAGTCGTGGAGGTTGGCGGGCGGTCCCTGGCGGATCATCTCGTCGAGGAGCTGGTCGCACGCCTGCTCGATCTCCGGGCGCATCGCGGCGACCCGCTTCACCGAGAACTCACCGGCCAGCATGGTGCGGTAGAAGGCGTGGTCCTCGCCGTCCATGCGCATGAAGGAGCCCTTGAGCACCGGCCGCATCTTCTGCCGGTACAGCGTGGGGAAGCCCTCCCTGCTCATGTCCGAGCTCATCCGCGGGTCGTCCAGCAGGGTCCGCGCGGCGTCGTAGGAGGTGACCAGCCAGGCGGGTCCCGTGGGGAGCTGCACCTTGACCAGCGGCGCCTGCTGCTGCAGGGCCAGCAGGCCGGCGGGCGGGTCGTAGGGACAGGTGCGCTCGGTGATCGGGTATGCGGGCAGTTGCTCGGCCACTGCGACCTCTTCTCCTGCTGGGTGCCAAGATCCTCAACCTCGCTGGTACGGCCCGAGGTTGGCACAGCGCGGCACGGCGGGACGCTCAATCCTGAGCGGGCGCCCCTGATCGGCGCGCCTAGGGTCGGGGCGGTTTCCCAGCGCACCAGCCCTGGAGGTCGCGGTGACGATGTACGACCACGTCGGAGGCGAGGGCCCGCTGCGGCGGCTGGCCGAGGTGTTCCACCGCAAGGCGGTGGCCGACCCGTTGATCGGGCGTCTGTTCGGCTACGCCGGTGAGACGCACGTGCGCCATCTGACGGCGTACCTCGTGGAGGTCTTCGGGCACGGCAGTGCCTTCACCGACGAGATCGGCGGCTTCGAACACGTGAAGAGGATGCACGCCGGTCTGCGCATCGGGGACGAGCAGCGGGACCGGTTCGTGGAGCTGATGCTGGAGGCCCTGGACGAGGCGGGGCTGCCGGGCGACGAACGGTTCCGCACCCGGTTCGGGGAGCAGCTGCGCCGGGCGGCGGCGATCACCACACGGGCGTCCCGGATGAGCCCGGAGGACCTGGAGACGCGCCACGGCCGGCTGGGGCGGTGGACGTGGTGACCGGGGCCTTCGCCGCCGCGGCCGGGGAGCGGGTGGCCGCGGTCGTCGACGCGGTCCGTGAGGCGTCGGGCGGGCGGGAGCCCGCGGCCGGCGAGCCGGTCCTGCCGGCGGGCGCCGACTCGATGACCGTGCTGGCGCTGGCCCTGGCGCTGGAGGACCGGTTGGGCGTCGCGGTGCCGCCGAGCCTGCTGCGGGAGGGACACGACCCGGCCGCCCTGGCCGCGCGGCTCGCGCGGGAGGACGGCACCGGCGGCACCGGCCGGCGGCTGCTCCCGGACACCGGTCCGGCCGGGCCCGGTCCCTTCTCCCCCACGGCGCTGCAACAGGCGTACCTCGCGGGCAAGGAGGAGGAGCTGACGCCGGACGCGGTCGGCTGCCACCACTACCGGGAGTTCACGGTGCGGGACCTGGACGCCGGCCGGCTGCGCGCGGCCTGGTCGGCGGTGCGGGAACGGCACCCCGTACTGGGCTGTGCCCTCACGTCCGACGGCAGGTTGCGGATCCGGCCCGCGGCCGACACACCGATCCCGGTCCATCCGGCCGGCCACGACCCGGCCGAGGTCCGCGCGCGCCTGTCGCGGCGCCGGTACACGGCCGGTGACTGGCCGCTGCACGAACTGGAGGTGTCCCGTCTCCCGGACGGGGACGCGGTGCTCCACCTGGCCGTCGACGGCCTGTTGTGCGACGGCCGCGCCCTGCTGGTGGTGATGCGGGACCTGTGGCGCGCCTACGAGGAGTCACCCGACGCCCTGGCTCCGGCCCCCGGCGAGGTGTCCTTCCCGGCTTTCGCCGCGGCCGTGGCCCGGGAGGCCGCCGGGGAGCGGTACGCCGCGGACCTGCGGTACTGGGAGGGGCGGCTGGACGGTCTGCCGCCCGGTCCCGGCATCGTGGAACCGCCCGCCCGCCGGGACGGTGACGTCGGGGGCGGACCCGACCGGCTGCCGCTGTCCGGGACGCTCGGCGCGGCCGGCTGGGCCGCCCTGCGGGAGGTGGCGGCGCGGCGGGGCGTGTCCCCGACCGCGCTGCTGCTGGGCGAGTTCACGGCCGTCCTCGCGGCGGCCGGGGCCCGGCTCCCGTTCAGCCTCGTGCTGACCACCAGCGACCGGGCGAGGACGCGGGGTGCGGAGGACACCGTCGGCGTGTTCACCTCGACGCTGGTGTTCCCGGTGGCCGACACGGACGCCGTCGCGGTGCAGCGGCGGCTGGCGGAGGACCTCGACCACGCGACGGTGCCCGGCGTGGCCGCGCTGCGCCGCCGCCGCGGGCCGGTGCCGGACCTGCCCGTGGTGTTCACCTCCCTGCTCGACGACGAGCGCCCGCCGGGCGGGTTCCCCGAGCGCTACGCGGTCGGCCGCACCTCCGGGGTGGCGCTCGACCACCAGGTGTGGGAGGCGGACGGCGCGCTGCACTACCGCTGGGACGTGGTGGAGCGGGCGTTCACGGGGCCCGGTGCCCGGGATCTGTTCGACGCGTACCGGGCGCGGCTGCGCGCCCTGACAGGCGTGACGGCCCCGGTCGGGCCGCGGCGGCACGAGGTGGAGGGGGAGGACGCGGTGGAGCAGGACGGTCGGCGCCCGCTGGACGACCTTCAGGAGGCCTACCTGGTCGCCCGCGCGCTGGAGGGCGGGGACGCGGGCGGCTGCCGGATGATGCTCGGCTACGAGCTCGACGAGGTGGACACCGGCCGGCTGCGGGAGGCCCTGGCCCGGCTGATGGGCCGGCACCCGGTGCTGCGGGCCCGTGTCGACGCCGAGCACGGGCTGCGGATGCCGCCCCGGGACGCTCCGGTGACCGCCCCGGAGGTGGTGGAGGTGCCGCTGACACCCGAGCTGCGCGAGCAGCTCCTGCGCCGGCCCTTCCCGTTGGGCGAGGGGCATCTGGACGTGCGCGTGGGACGCGGGCAGGGCGGCCCGGACGCCGTCCTGCTGACGGTGGACCTGGCCCTCGTCGACGCGCGCAGCATCCACCTGGTGGGGCGGGAGCTGATGCGTCTGTACGCGGACGGTCCCGGGCCGGCCGGCCCGCCCCCCGCCCGCCCGCCCGCCGGGACGGACACGGCCCTCGGTCCGGACGGGGCGGCCGAGCACTGGCGGCGGCGGGTGGCCGCGCTGTCCCCCGGTCCGCGGCTGCCCTCCGCGGCCGACGACGGCACCCGCAGGCGGCTGCGCGGCACCCTGCCGGGCTGGGACGCGGTGGTGGCCGCCGCGGCGGACCACGGATGCACTCCGGACGGGCTCCTGCTGGCTGCCTACGCACGCGCCCTGTCGCCCGGTCTCGGCGACGTGTTCACGGTGCCGGTGGTGCGCTGGCCGGACGGCACCGATGCCGCCCGGCCGGCCGAACTGACCGCCCTGAGCTGGGTGACGGTCACGGCCGAAGGGTGCCCGCTGCTGGACCTGGCGCGCCGCTACGACGCCGTGCTGGCCGAGGACCGGGCCGCCGACGCGGTCCGGGGACTGGCCGAGCTGCGCCGGTCCCGCCGCGCCGGCTCCTCCCTGCCGGTCGTCTACACCAGCCTCTTCGACCTGGACGCGCACCCGCTGCCCGACGGTGTCACGGCCGGGGAGTGGGTGACCAGCACGCCGGGTGTGGCACTGGACTGCGTGGCGGTCCAGGAGGGCGGCGTGCTGGAGTACGCCTGGGACGCGCTGCCGGACCGGCTGCCGCCCGACTGGCTGGAGGACGCCTTCGGCCGGTTCGCCGCCGACCTGGCGGGCCTGGCCCGTCTCGCCCGTACCCCGCTCGACGATCCCGGGCTGCCCCCGGCACGGTGGAACGACACCACCCGCTCCTTCCCCGCAGACCTGCCGGTGCAGATCCTCATCGAGGACCAGGCCAGGCTCCGGCCGTCCGAGGTGGCGCTGCGCTGGTCCGGCGGTGCCCTCTCCTTCGCCGAACTGGAGCTGCGCGCCAACCGGCTGGCCTGGACGCTGCGCGACGCGGGCGTGGGGCGGGGCGACGTGGTCGGCGTCTCGGTGCGGCGCGGCCCGGACATGGTCGTCGCGGTCCTCGGCATCCTGAAGGCCGGGGGCGCCTATCTTCCGGTGCTCCCGTCCCTGCCCCGCGACCGCGCCGTGGTCATGCTCGGCGACGCGGCGGCCGGATGGCTGATCAGCGACGCCTCCTGCGGCTGGGCCCCCTCCGTACCGGACGTGCGTCCGGTCGACCTGGACGCGGTCCTGTCCCGTCCGCACCCGCGGGAGTCGACCGCGCCCGAACCGGTGAACGACGTCGACGACCTCGCGTACGTGATCTTCACCTCGGGCAGTACGGGACGGCCCAAGGGGGTCGGTGTCACCCACCGGCCGATGCTGAACCTGTTCGAGTGGGCCCGGCGGACCTTCGGTTTCGGCCCCGGCGACCTGGGGCTGTGCGTCACCTCCCTCGGATTCGACCTGTCCGTCTTCGACATCTTCGGCCTGCTCGGTCTCGGCGCCGCGCTGTACGTCGCGGACGAGGAGCAGCAGCGTGACCCGCGACTGCTGCTGCGGGTGCTGCGGACCGAGCCCGTGACCTTCTGGAACTCGGCGCCCACCACCCTCGCCCACCTGGCACAGGAGTTCGGCGGCCCGGGGGACCCGCCGGGCGGTGACACCCTGCGCCTGGTGTTCCTCAGCGGCGACTACACGCCGCTGTGGCTGCCCGACCGGCTGCGGGAGGCCTTCCCGGAAGCCACCCTGGTCAGCCTCGGCGGGGCGACCGAGGCGACGGTGTGGTCCAACTACTTCGTGGTGGACCGGGTGGATCCGGAGTGGCGCAGCATCCCCTACGGCCGCCCCATCGACAACAGCCGCTACTACGTCCTGGACGAACGGCGCCGCCCGGTGCCGGTCGGCACGGAGGGCGACCTGTACATCGCCGGGGAGTGTCTGGCCACCGGCTACCACCGGCAGCCGGAACTGACCGCCGAACGGTTCGTCACCGGAGACTTCCCCGGGCTGCCCGGCCCGCCCGAGACCCGCATGTACGCGACCGGGGACCGGGCCCGTCACGGCGCCGACGGGTTGCTGCACTTCCTCGGCCGCCGGGACGGCCAGGTCAAGGTGCGCGGCTTCCGGGTGGAACTGGCGGAGATCGAGCACCGGTTGCGCGCGCACCGGGGGGTCGCGGACGCGGTGGTGCTGCTGCGGAAGGGGTCGGGCGGGGAGGACCGGCTGGTGGCCTACGTGCTGCCGGACGGCGAACCGCCCGCCACCGAGGAGTTGCGGACCCATGTGGCCGCGGCGCTGCCCGACTACATGGTGCCGGGCGTGGTGGGGTTCGTGACGGAGTGGCCGGCCACGGCCAACGGCAAACTGGACCGCGACGCCCTGCCGTGGCCGGTGCACGGTGCGGGCGCCGCCCCAGTGGCCGCACCACGACCCGCCGCGCCCACCGACGCCCGCGCCGATGCGCGGACCGCGCCGGAGACCGGACCGGCGGAGGACGTGGTGGCGGAGATCGGCGTGCTCTTCGGGGAACTGCTCGACCTGCCGCCGGTCGACCCGGACACCGACCTGTGGGACCTCGGCGCCACGTCGTTCACCATGGTGCGCGCCGGGCGCCTCCTGCGGGAGCGCTACGGACGGGACGTGCCGGTGTCGGTGCTGCTGGCCGAGCCGACGGTGCGGGCCATCGCCGCGCGGATGTCCGGCACGGAGCCGCCGGGTGCGGCACCGACGGCGGCGGACACCGACGCGCCGTCCCGGACGGATACGGCGGAGCCCGGGGCGGAGACGGCGGGACCCGGAGCGGCGTACGAGGACCCGCCCGCGCCGCGGACGGCCGCCGCAGGCGCGGAGCAGCCGCGGGTCGACTTCTTCGCCGCCGAGGACCGGCGCCGCTTCAAGGACGGCGAGCACGGCCAGCGGCCCCCGTCCGGTCCGGCCCTGCCCCTGCAAGGCGACCGGCCGACCGAAGGCCAGCGCCGCTGGCGGGCCAGCCGGCGTCCCACCGCCGCGCGCCGCCTCGACGTGGCGCGCCTGGGCGACCTGCTGCGGGTACTGGCCCGCACGGGAGAGCGCGCGGGCGACGGGGCGCTCTACCCGTCCGCCGGCGACACCTACGCCGTACAGGTCTACGTCCTGGTCCGGGACGGCGGCGTCGACGGCCTGGAGGCGGGCGCGTACTACTACCGGCCGCGCACCCACACCCTGGAACCCCTCGGCACCGACGCCGACGTTCCGGTCGGCGCGCACGTCTTCTACAACCGGCCGTTCGCCGCCCGCGCCGCCGCCGAGATCCATCTGGTCGGCGAGACGCGGGGCATCGAGCCGCTGTACGGAGAGCAGGCCCCGCGCTATCTCGCCCTGGAGGCCGGCCACATGGCCCAGCTGCTGATGCAGCAGCAGGTGCCGTCGGGTGTGGCCGTGTGCCCGGTGGGCGATCTGCGGCGGAGCGACCTCGCGGAGGCGCTGGGGCTCGGCCCGTCCCACACGTTCCTCGTGGGCATGCTGTGCGCGCCGCTGGAGGCGGCCGACGACGGCGGCCGCGTCGAGCCCCTGTGGGCGGCGGCGCCCGCACCCGCCGTACCGCGCACCGCCGAGGTGGCGGTGGTCGGGATGGCGGGCCGGTTCCCCGGCGCCGCCGGGCCGGACGCGCTGTGGCGGCTGCTGTCCGAGGGCCGGTCGGCCCTGCGGCCCCTGCCACGCGGACGGGCGGCGGCGCTCGGCTGGAACGGACCACCGGTCGTCGGCGGGTTCCTCGACCCGGCCGGACCCGTCGACCTGCGCCCGCTGCGCATCTCCCCCGCCGAGGCCGACGCCCTGGACCCGAGCCTGCGGCTGCTGCTGCCGACGGTGTGGCAGTGCCTGGAGCTGGCCGGGCACACCCCCCGGTCCCTGACCGAGGACGGCGGCCGGGTCGGCGTCTTCGTGGCGTCCATGTGGGACGACCACCTCATGACGGCCGGGGACGGCTGGGAACGGGGTGACGCCGTCGAGGTGGTCGCCACCCGGTCGACCCTCCCCAACCGGCTGTCGCACGCGTTCGGCTGGCAGGGGCCGAGCCTCGCCGTCGACACCGCCTGCTCGTCGTCGCTGACCGCCCTGCACCTGGCGATGAACGCGCTGCGTACGGGAGAGTGCGACAGCGCGGTCGTCGCCGGGGTCAACCTGATCACGCACCGCAGGCACCTCGGGCTGCTCGCCGGGCTGGGCCTGCTCGCCGAACCCGGCGGCGGACGGCCCGGCGGCGCCTACGACGAGGCCGCACCCGGCTGGTACGTGGGCGAGGCGGTGGGGGCCCTGCTCCTGCGGCGCGCCGACACGGCGGCCCGCGACGGGGATCCGGTCCACGGGATCCTGGAGGCGTCGTGGAGCGCCCACGCGGGTGGCGCCGGCCGCTTCGGCGCGCCGGGCCCGGAACCGCTGACCGCCTCACTGCGGCGGATGCTGGACGGGGCGGGCCTGGACCCGGCGACGGTGTCCTACGTGGAGAGCGCGGCGGCGGGCGCCGGGCTGGCGGACGCCGCCGAGTTCGCGGCGTTCGCCGGGCTCCTGGCCGACCACGGCCGGCCGGTGCCGATGGGGACGCTGAAGCCGAACGTCGGTCACAGCGAGGCGGCCTCCGGCATCGGGCAGGTGATGAAGGTGCTTCTCCAGCTGCGGCACGGCCGCATCGCCCCGACGCTGCTGTCGGATCAGAGGAGCCCGCTGGTGGACTGGGACGCCAAGAACCTGTTCGTACCGGAGCGGGCGATGGACTGGGAAGCGGCCCGCGGGCCGCGGCGGGCCGTCGTCAACGCCGTCGGCTCGGGCGGAACGTACGGCCACGTCGTGGTGCGCGATCCGGAAGGAACACGATGAGAGACGGGGGACGGACAGGATGACCGACGAATGGGCGGCCGCACCGCGCACCGCGGACACCACGGCCGCGCACTGGACCGCCGGGACACGCGACCCGGACGCGGCGGTCCGGATGATCTGCTTCGCCCACGCGGGCGGGGGCAGCGCCCTGTTCCTGCCCTGGCGCCGCCGGCTGGCGCCGCGGATCGACGTGGTCCCCGTGGTGCTGCCGGGCCGGGAACGGCGGATCCAGGAACGGCCCCACACCCGCATGGCCGACCTGGTCGACGAGCTCGTACCCGCCCTGGAACCCCTGCTGGACCGGCCGTACGTGCTGTTCGGGCACAGCATGGGCGCGATGGTCGCCTACGAGGTGGCGCAGCGGCTGCGTCCGGCGCCCGGCATGGTGTTCGTCTCGGGCCGCCGGGTGCCGGGGGTGACGGGTGAACGGCACCTGCTCGGCGACCGGGACCTGCTGGGGGTGGTGAGCGGGCTCGGTGGCACACCGTCGGCGCTGTTCGACTCCCCCGACGTGGCGAACCTGTTCCTGCCCGCGCTGCGGGCCGACTTCCAACTGGTGGAAACCTACCGGCCGGCGGCCACACCACCGCTCTCCTGCCCGCTGACGGCGCTCACCGGGGACGCCGACCCGGAGGTCACCCCGGCGCAGATGGCGCGCTGGGGCGACCTGACGGCGGGCGGTTTCGGCCTGCACGTCTTTCCGGGGGATCACTTCTACCTGAAGGGGCTGCCGGAGGCGCTGCGCCGCACCCTGCTGGACGGGGCGGACCTGGTCAGCCGGGCGCCCGCCACACCACGGCGGAGTTGAACCCGCCGAACCCGAAGGCGTTCGACACCGCCCAGCGCAGGCGGGCCGTCACGGCGGTGTCCCCGGCCAGTTCGGGGGCACCGTCGATGGGGTCGCGCACCCAGGGATTGGGGTGCACGAAGCCGTCGCGCAGCTGGACGACGACGGCGACGGCGGACAGCAGTCCGGCCGCCGTGAGCGCGTGCCCGGCCAGTCCCTTGACGGCGTTGACCCACGGTCTCGCGTCGCCGAACACCTCGGCGATCGCCTCGGCCTCGACCCGGTCCCCCAGGGGGGAACCGGTGCCGTGCGCCCCGACCAGGTCGACGTCGGCGGGAGCGATCCCGGCGTCCCGCAGCGCGCGCGCCATGACGCCGGCCTCTCCCGCCACGGTCGGGTCGGGCTGACTGTTCGCGTCGAGCCCCACGGCGCACCCCGCGAGCCGGGCCAGCGCCGGGACACCGCGGCGGGCGGCCGAGCCGGCCGACTCCAGAACCACGGCAGCGGCGGCGGGCCCGTGGACGAAACCACGGTGGGAGCGGTCGAAGGGGCCGCCGGGGCCGGGGCCGGCGGTGGGCACCATCGCCCCCAGGTTGAGAAAGCTGCGCAGCTCGGCCGGCGAGGGTTCGGCGAGGGCGCCGACGACCAGGCAGACGTCGAGGATCCCCCAGGCCACGAGGCGGGCTCCGTGGACGAGGGCGAGGTTGCCGCTGGCCGAGGCGCCACCGACGGTCAGGCCCTCGCCGCGGATCCCGAAGGCCTCGCTGAGGGTGGCCACATGGTCGGTGTCCTGGTACTGCAGTGCCAGCCGGGGCGGGACCAGCATCGGATCGCGGGCCATGCGGGCCGCGGCGGCGGCGCTCTGGGCGCCGTTGAGGTTGCTGCCCGCGACGACCACGCCGATCCGCCGCGGGTCCGGTCCGCCGTGGTGCAGACCGGCGTCGCGCCACGCCTGGCCCGCGACGGCCAGGGACGCGCGGACGGGGTGTGAGGCGCGGCGCGTCGCGGTGGGCGGCAGGGCCGCCGCGGCGAGTGCCGCGTCCAGCGCGCCGTCCGGCCAGGGGGCCCGGTAGGGTACCGGCTCCCCGGCGCCGGCGGGCGCGATGGTGATCCGGCCGGCGCGGAGGGCGTCGGCGTTCGTGGGCACGTCGGGGCCGAGCGGCGACAAGGCTCCCAGCCCGGTCACGACGACCCCGGCCGCTGCCGGGGTCACCGGTACCGCTCGAACAGGGCGACCAGGTCGCCGACGGGCATGGCCTGGCGGAACTCGGTGATCGGGACGAACACGTTCAGGTCGTCCATCACGTTGGTCACGATCTCGCTGCGGTCGACGCTGTTGAGGCCGAGCTCCGCGAGCGTGCGCTCGGGCACGATGTCGGCGGGCCGCAGGTCGGGCAGGATCGCGACGGCGTGGCGGCGGATCGCCGCCAGGACGGCCCCGCCGGGCTCGTTCCCGGTGGTGGTGCCGTACGCGGTGCCGGTGTCGTCGGTCCGGTCCATGTGGTGTCCCCTCAGATCCATTCGTAGTGGCGGTGGTAGTCGTCGATGCCGCGCAGGGCGAGCAGGGGCGGGCGGTCGCCCGGGGCGGGGAGCCAGGCGGGGGGCGGGCCGACGGTGTGCCGGCGCCGCGGCAGCAGGCACGCCTGGTTCTCCGGCAGCAGTTCGCGGTACTCGTCGAAGTCCAGACGGCGGCGGGCGGCGAGGCGCGGCCCGATCTTCCGGGCGGCGACGGCCCCGCGGGCGCCGTCCCCGAGCGTGCCGCTGAGAAACTCGGAGGAGCAGCCGGAACCGTAGGAGAACAGTCCCACCCTCGCCCGGTCCCTCATCACCGGCAGCGAGTCGATCAGGCTGCTCAGCGCCAGGTAGAGGGAGCCGGAGAAGAGGTTGCCGACCTCGGCGGGATAACGCAGACCGGGCTCGACGCGGTGGGAGAAGTCGGCGGCGATCTCGGCCGGCGCGAGGTCGGTGAACTCCCGCATGGCCCGGCGGTGCGCGGCCCTGACCATACCGGCGAACGGGGTGTGGAACACGAGGTGGGCGAACGTGCCGTCCAGGGTGACGCCGGCCACCCGGCGCCGGTAGTCGGCGAAACTGCGGACGGTGCATTCCAGGTAGGCGACGAGGGACTGGTCGGCGTCGGCCAGTTCGATGTCGGGGCCGGGCCGGGCGGTGTCCATGGTCTCGAAGCTGTGCAGGCCGAACGCGCCGAGGTCGAGGGTGAGGACGTCGGGCTGTTCGCTGAGCAGCAGGGCGACGGCGCCGCTGCCGGTGGCCAGTTCGGCGTACTCGGCCCGCTCGTCGGCGAGCCCCACGTCGGTGGCGATGAGCAGGACGCGGGCACCCGGTGAGGCTCCCGAGGCGAGGTGGCCGGCGGCCAGCTGGAGCGCCGCCGTCGCCGCGTAACAGGCCTGCTTGACCTCCAGCAGGCGGCAGTGTGCGGGGAGTTGGAGATAACGATGGACGTACGATGCGATCGACTTGCTGTAGTCGACCCCGGACTCGGTGGCCACCAGGACGAGTTCGATCCGGTCGCGGACGGCCGGGTCGAGGTCGTCGAGCATGCCCTTGGCGGCGTTCACGGCGTGGGTGACGGGGTCCTCGAAGGGCAGCGCGACGGAGCGTCCGGTCAGCATCAGGTTGGTGACCCGGCCGGGGTCCAGGCCGCGGCCGGCGGCCAGGTCGTCGGCGGTGATCCAGGCGCTGCCGCCGTACACGTCGAGCGCCTCGATGCCCACGGTCGGGGGACGCGGGTCGGCGGTCATGCGGTCTCCTCTTCGGGTTCCGGCGCGGACCGGTCGGGGGCGCCGGTGGTGGACGCGCGGGTGGTTCCGGTGCCGGAGGGGGTCGGGGTGTCGGAGGCGGCTTCGGTCGCGGCGGTGCCGGGGCCTTCGGCGGGAGCGGGGGCGCGGTCCGGTGTCCGGCCGGTCGCGGCCGAGACCGTCTCCCGCAGGATGCGGTTGACCTCGTCCGCGTGGGTCACGCACGGGAAATGACCGGCGTCGGCCAGTTCCTCGTACCGCGCGCCGGGAATGGCGTCCGCGAGCCGGCGGGCGGTCTCCACCGGCACCACGGAATCCAGCCGGCCCTGGACCACCGCCGCCGGCAGGTCCAGTTCGGGCAGCCTGCGCAGCAGGTCCGGTTCCCCGGCGAACAGGTCCAGGTAGGACAGTCCGACGTAGGCGTCCATGCTCTCGCACCGCAGGAGTCGCGCCGCGAGGTCCGGCAGCCGGGTGCCGTCACCGGTGGCGGCGGCCACGGCCGCCATGTCCTCCGCCACGACGACCTCGAGCCGGTTGACCTCGCCGACGCGGTTGGCGTACCGGTAGGAGCCGCCGATGGTGGTCAGCGAGGCCGCCCGGGCGGGGTGCCGCAGGGCGAAGGTCTGGGCGAGCAGCGCGCCCCAGGAGGCGCCGACCAGGTGCAGGGGCCCGTCGACGCCCAGCCGGTCCAGGGCGTCCGTGAACAGGTCGACGATGTGGTCGAGGGACATCCTGCCGTTGGTACGGGTGGCTCCGACCCCGGGATGGTGCAGGACCACGAGGCGGTGGTCGCCGCCCAGGCCGGAGAACTGCGGGGCGAACATTCCCGCCCCGATGTTGAAGGGATGCATCAGGAGCAGGGTGGGGCCGTCCGTGCCGTGCACGAACGCCTCGACGGTGGCACCGTCCAGGCCGACCAGGTGGCGTCGCACGTCCGGGGTGTGTTCGGTGAGCACGGCCAGGTTGTCCCCGGCCCGCTCGTAGCCGCCGGCGACCGCCTCGCGGACGTCGTCGGGGATCCGGTCGGCCGGTTCGAACCGTGCCCGGGCCAGGGCCATCGGCGTGGCCACGGGCACGGTGGGGTGCAGGTCCACCACGCCGGCGCGATGGCCGAAGCAGTCGGCCAGCCGGTCGGTGAGCGTCCGGGCGTCGGAGTCGGCCAGGCCGATCGGCACCGCGAGCCGCAGCAGCCCGGCCGGGTCGTCGCCGACGTGCGGTCCGCCGCGCACCCCGGTGGTGCGGTACAGCCAGGCGAGCAGGGCGGCTCCGGGCTGCGTCAGCGTACGGAAGGCGTCGTCGCGTCGCGGGTCGAGCAGGACGCAGTGGGTGCCCGGCCCGCCGTGTACGGGAGCGCCGGCCTCGACGAGCCGTCGGTGCAGCTCGCGTACGTGGACGGCGCGGCGGCGCACCAGGTCCCCGGCCACGTCGGTGTCGGCGAGGGCGGCCGCGAGGACGGCCTGCTGCTGCGCGCCGAGGTTCCGGCCGTAGGTGTCCTCGTCCTCGGCCAGGCGCTCGGCCAGGTCGGCGCGGCGGGTGGCGATCAGTCCGCCCATGCCGACGGCGAAGTCCTTCGACAGGCTCAGGGTCACCGCGTCGGCGGTGTCCAGCAGGGCCCGCACGGTTCCCCAGAGGTCGCCCCCTGCCTCCTCCTCGGTGATCGCAAGGGCGTTGTCCACGACCCGGGTGGCGTCCAGGACCAGCGGGACGCCGCGTGCGCGCAGGGTGCGCGCGGTCTCGCGCAGTGCCCCGAGGGAGAGCGGCACGCCGCCCGCGGCGTTGGTGCTCAGCTCCAGGCAGACGAACGTGACGTCGGTGCCGTGTTCGTCCAGCGCGGCGGCGAGCCCGGCGAGCCGTCCGTCGCCGCCCAGGGGGCCGCCGTCCGGCCGGGGGATGCGGACCGGCCGCAGACCGGCCTCGGCCAGCGCGAACTGCCAGGTCGGGAAGAGGTCGTTGTGCAGCACCACTCCCCTGCGGCCCGGCCAGGCACGGCACATCCGCAGTTCGGCGGCCCGTCCCGACGGCGCCCACGACACGTGGGGCAGCGCCAGCCAGTCCGGCGGCGCGGTCGCGGCCCGCAGCGGGTCCGCGACGCGGGCGGCCAGGGCGGCCATCCGGTCGGTGACGAAGGAGTCGGTGCGCTCGAACCACGAGTCGGTGAGGAGGTCGTGCTCCACCTGGTCGTGGCTCAGCAGTACGGGGTTGTGTCCGGACCCGGCCAGGGCGGCGACGCGGTCGCTCGCGGACTCCGCGCCCCGGTCGCCGTCTGCGGAGCCCGCGTGCCGGTCGCTCGTGGAACCCGCGTCCGGGCCGTTGACGGAGCCGGGGTTCGGGCCGCTTCCGGGACCGGGGGTGGGGCCGCTCCCGGGACCGGGGGTCGGGGAGCCGTCACCGTCGCCGTCCCCGCCCGGTCCGTCCTCGGCCGAGTTGGCGATCATCATGATCAGATCGACGGCGTCGGTGCGGCCCGTGACGGGCTGGCAGAGGTAGAGCGGCACCTCGACGGGTCCGAACTTCTTCTTGAACCGGTAGTTTCCCTCGTCGAAGATCGCGACGGAGCGCAGCTCGGCGAGGGCCTGGCGCACGTCCTGCGCCGGGTTGGTCGTGGTGGTCACCTCGACGCCGAAGCTGCCGCCGAAGCTGAGCACTTCGGCACCCTCCGCCGCGAGCCGCCGGACGATCTCGACCAGGCTGAACTCCAGTCCGCCGAGCGGCAGATCGCGGGGGTAGAACTCGACGTCCAGGAGGTAGCCGTTCTCGGCCGGCAGCGCGGCGAGGACGATGGCGCTCAGGAGCCGGTCGTCACGGTAGGTGAGGAAGATCCGGTGCCGCTCGGGCAGTTTTCCTGCCCTGATCAGCTCGCGGGCCTCCGCGACGTAGGCGTTCACCATCTGCTTGCCCTCGGCCCAGCGGTCCACGAGGTCGGCGACGGCCGTGTCCGTCTCCGGGTCCGTACCGCTGACGTACTCCTCGACCCGGTTGTCGCCGTGCCGGCCGAACTTGTTGACGAGGTAGCGCAGTTTGCTCCGCCGGCCGCCGGACAGCGAGAACGAGCCGAGGTCCTCGAGCCGTTGGACGACCCCGAAGGCGGTGGCCAGCATCGGGGTGCCCGCGAGCTCGGTGAGTGGTTCGGTGGACAGCAGGTTCAGCCGGAGTCCGGTGCGCTCGCAGTGGGCGAGCAGTTCGCCGGCCGCGCCGGTGAACCGCTCCGGCGCTCCGGTGTACCGCCACACCAGCACCGAGTCACCGCGCCGGCCGATCGCCAGATAGCCGTCACGGGTGGAGGGGAAGAACAGCAGCGGTGCGATGCTCACTCCGGCGAGTCCCGCCTCCATGCCGTACCGCTGCTCCACCTCGCGCACCAGGCGCGCCAGTTCGGGATGGGCGGCCAGCCCGGCGCGCGCCACGACGAGCGCGGCCGGTCCGGCGGGGGTGGGAGCGGGCGCGGGATCCGCGACCCCGGTGGCGGCGGCCCGGGCGCTGTCGGCGGTGGGGTCCCACGGGGCTTCGGCGAGCCTCGCCACGGCCGCCGCGCCGAACCGCTCGACGAGGTGACCGGCCAGGGCCGCACAGTCGGGGTGGTCGAACAGGAGGGTCTTGGGCAGCGTGCCCAGCGCCGTTTCCAGGGCGCGCACCGAGCGCAGCATGTCCAGCGAGGTGAGCGCCCCGTCGGTGAACCGGCCGTCGGGGCCGAGTTCGGCGCCCACGGCACGTTCGACGGCCGCGCGGACGACGGCGACGGGATCGGGCTCCGGCGCCCCGGCGGGCGCGGGCGGCCCCTCCGCCACGGTGGGCGGCCCGGGCGCGGGCGATGTCTCCGGTACGGTCCGGGACTCGGGCACGGGCGACGCCTCCGGGTCGGGGTCGGGTGCGGGCACGAACGTCGCCTCGGGCCGGGTCGACGACCGGGCCGGCGGCACTGGTTCGGGCGTGGGCGCGGTTGCCGGCGGGACCGGTGCGGGCGCGGGCGCGGTTCCCTCCGCGGGCCGGGCGGGGGCCGCGGAGAGCGGCTCGGGGGCCGGCGCCGCCGCGGTACCCACGTACGCCGCGAGGCCGGCCAGCGTGTCGTGCTCGTAGAGCTCGCTCGTCGGCACGGTGATGCCGTGCCGGTCGTGCAGCCAGCGCACGAGTTCGACGCGCATGATCGAGTCCAGGCCCAGTGCGGTCAGCGAGTCGTGGTCGCCGATCTCGGCGGCCGGCAGGCCCAGCGCGGCGGCCACCCGTTCGCGCAGGGTGCCGGCGCCCGGACCGGTTCGCGGAACGGGGGGCGCCTCGGGTTCAGGCACCGCGACCGGTGCGGACGGGCTCGGGTGCGGGGTCTCCGCGCCCAGTGGCGTCAGCAGGACCCTGCCGTCCGCCGTCCGGCGCGGCCCGGCGTGCACCGGACCGGCGGCGGCACCTTCCGGAGCCCGGTGCGCCGCCGCGGGGAACCAGTGAGCCGTCCGGACGAAGCCCGGTACCGGCAGGGGCACGCGGCCGGGCGGGGCGGGCCAGAGGGCGTCCCAGTCGACCGCGTGACCGGTGCACCAGGCAGCTGCGAGGTCCGCCGGGCCGGTGTCCGTGGGAGCGCCGGAAGCCCTGTCGGTCACGATGCCCCGGTGCACGCCGTGCGACGTGGTGTCGCGCAGCGCGGCGATCAGACCGGCACGGTCGAAGGCCACGACGGCCAGGCGGTACGGCAGTTCCTCCCGTCCGACCTGGAGGGTGTACGCGACCTGGTCCAGAGGGAGGTCCGGCTCCCGGTCCAGGGCGTCGGCGAGCCGGGTGCGGTAGTCCGTGAGCGTGCGCTCGTCACGGGCCGACACGGGCACCACGAGCGGGCCGTCCAGGGGGGCAGGTGGGGCCGTACGGACCGGCAGGCCGCCGGTCTGCAGCACCACATGGGCGTTGGATCCGCCGAAACCGAACGAGCTGACCCCGGCACGGCGGACCGGACGGCCGGTCTCGTCGGGCACCGGCTCCCACGGACGGGCCGCGCCGTCGGCGAGGGCCAGCGGCGTTCCCGCCAGCCTCAGGTGGCGGTTGGGCTGCCGGAGGTGCGGGTTCGGGGGGACCAGGCCGTGGTCCATGGCCAGCACGGTGGTGAGGAGGCCGGCGATGCCGGCCGCCGCCTCCAGGTGCCCGATGTTGGTCTTCACGGACCCGACCGCGAGGTGCGGCGCGGCGGGGGCGGGCAGGTTCCGGTCCTCGTAGAGCCGGGCGTAGGCCTGCTTGAGCCCCTCGATCTCGACGGGGTCGCCCAGGGTGGTGCCGGTGCCGTGGGCCTGGACGTAGCCGATGGTGCGGGGGTCGACGCCGGCGGCGCGCACCGCGTCGACGACGACCTGCGCCTGGGACTGCGGGTTCGGGGCGGTGAGCGAGGGCGAGCGGCCCCCGTGGTTCACGGCGCTGCCGAGGATCACCGCCCGGACCGGGTCGCCGTCCTCCAGGGCGCGGTGCAGCGGCTTGAGGACGACGGCTCCGACGCCCTCGCCGCGGACGTAGCCGTCGGCGGAGTCGTCGAAGGAGGCGCACCGGCCCCGCGCGCTGAGCATGCCGGCCCGGGTGAAGGTGTCGTAGAGCGCCGGGCTCAGGGTCAGGTTGACGCCTCCGGCGACGGCCAGGTCGCAGTCGCCGTCCCGCAGCGCCCGTACCGCGTGGTGCACGGCGACGAGCGAACTGGAGCACGCGGTGTCCACGGCTTCGCTGGGGCCGCGCAGGTCGAGCAGGTGGGAGACGCGGTTGGCGAGGACCGCGTGGGCGACCCCGGTGGCCATGTGGGGCTCCGAGGCAGCTCCCCGGGACGCCATCAGTTCGTTGTAGTCGCCGGTGGCGACGCCCACGAAGACCCCGGTGGCCGTGCCGGCCAGCTCCCCCGGGCGGCGGCCCGCGTCCTGGAGGGCCTCCCAGGTGACTTCCAGGAAGTGGCGCTGCTGCGGGTCCATGAACCCGGCCTCGCGCGGCGAGATCCCGAACGCGGCCGCGTCGAACTCCGCGACGCCGTCCAGGAATCCGGCCCGTACGCCGCGCATCCGCGGGTCCGCGCGCAGCTCGGGGCGGTCGGCCGGGACGGGGCCGATCCGGTCCTGTCCGGCCGCGACGATCTCCCACAGCGCGGTCAGGTCGCCGGCGCCGGGGAAACGGCCGGCCATGCCGATGACGGCGATGGGGACTCCGGTGGTGCGGTCGAGGGCGGACGGCGGTTGCCCGGGTACGGGCGCGGACCGCGGCGCCTGCCGCTCGGGGGCCCGGGGAGACCCGGTGCCGTGGCCGGGATCGACGCCGGTGTCCGGTTCGGCCGGAGCCAGCGGGGCGGCCGGCGCACGGCCGACGTGGGGGTGGTCGTGTACCAGGCGGTCGGCCAGGGCCTCCAGGGTGGGTGCCTCGAAGAGGACGGTGGGCAGCAGGTCGAGGCCGTAGCGGTCGTTGACGCGGGTGATCAGCTCGGTGAGGGAGATCGAGTCGAAGCCCAGCTCCATCAGGTTGGTGGAGAGGTCCACGTCGTCGTCCGACACCATCAGGAAACCGGCGGCGAGGGAGCGCAGCTCCTGTTCGACGGTGCCGGTCCGCGCGGTGTCCGTCCCGGCCGGGGCCTCGGTGGCGGCCGGAACCGCCGCCGGGGCGGGGACGGCCTCTTCCCTCGCTTCCGTCCCCTGGCCCTGCCGTGCTCCGGCCTTCCGGGCTTCCGCCTGCCGCCGGAGGCCCGGTGCGTAGGCAACCACGCCGGGGCGTGGCTCGTCCCCGGCGAGGAAGGCGTCGAAGGCGCGCAGGGCGTCCGGGGACGGCAGGGGGACCATGCCGGAGTGCTGGGCCATCAGGGTGCGGCTGGCCTCGCGGACCGCCAGGCCGCCGTCCGCCCACAGCGGCCACGCCATGGAAACCGTGCGGCCGGAGCACAGCCCGGCGGCGTGCCGGGCGGTCCGTTCCTCCGCGAAGGCGTCGAGGAAGGCGTTGGCGAAGGTGTAGTCGGCCTGCCCCAGATTGCCGGTGGACGCCGCCACGGAGGAGAACAGGACGAGGAAGTCGAGCGGTTCGTCGCGGGTGGCCTCGTCGAGGTGCACCGCGCCCCACACCTTGGGGGCGAGCACCTCGGCCGCCTGCGCCGGGGTCTTGCGCACCGCGAGGGCGTCGCGGGTGACCCCGGCCGCGTGGACGACGCCGTGCAGGGCGCCGAACCGTTCCCGGATCGCGGTGACGAGCTCCCGCACCTGGTGCCGGTCGCCGACGTCGGCCGGGTGGTACATCGCCTCGACGCCGGTCGCGGTCAGCTCCCGCAGCGTCTCCTGGACGGCGGCGTCGGCCGGGCGGCGTCCGCACAGCACGATGTTGGCGCCGTGGCTCGCGGCGAGGTGCCGGGCGACCGTGGCGCCGATCCGTCCGGCGCCGCCGGTGATCAGGTAGGTGCGGGCCGGGCCCGTCGCGGTGGGCGGCGCGGCCGGCGCCGGTGTGTACTCCTCGTACTCCACGGTCTCCCGGCGGGTACCGGTGAGCCGGATCTCCCCTTCGTCGGCGCCGAGGAGTTCGTCCACCAGCAGACGGGCACGGTCCGCCGGGTCGGTGTCGGCCCCGAGGTGCGCGGTGAGGCCGGAGAAGCCGCTGTGTTCCAGGGCGAGCGTGCGCAGCAGGGCGGTGATCGCGGCGTAGGCGGGGCGGGCCCGGCCGGTCGCCGGGTCGCCGGCGTGGGCCACGAGGACGCGCAGGGGTGCCGCCGGGCGGGCCGCCAGGTGCGGTGTGACGAGTGGAAGGACGGTCTCGAAGCCCTTTCGGAGCTGCTCCGTCAGGTCGTCGGCCCC
Organism: Streptomyces sp. NPDC126503; assembly: GCF_040302405.1. Classification (NCBI taxonomy): domain Bacteria; kingdom Bacillati; phylum Actinomycetota; class Actinomycetes; order Kitasatosporales; family Streptomycetaceae; genus Streptomyces; species Streptomyces sp. NPDC126503. The sequence continues at coordinate 211,997 of NZ_JBEORS010000010.1, read as the reverse complement.
GGTGGGGCAGACGTGGAGGACGGCATCGGCCGGGCTCTCGTCCTGGGCGAGTCCCCAGGTGATCGAGCGGCGGCCGAGTTCCGCAGCCAGCTCGGCGCGCAGTCGCTGGTCGGGGCAGTTGAGCACCACGTGGCGCACGGGACGGCCGGGCCCGGGCGGGCCGGCCGGGACGGGGCGGGGACGCCGGTGGCGGATGTCGACGGCGTCCGGTCCGACGGGGCCGGTCGTGCCGGTGTTCCGCGTGCTGTCCGTGTCGTGGGTGGCGGGTGGGGCGGTGGTGTCGTGGCGGACGGCGGTCAGGCGCAGGCCCCGCAGCGCGAGGACGTGTTCCCGGCCGTCGAAGAGGTCGAGGTCGACGGTGCGTGAGCCGGTGGTGCCGTGCGGGGTCACGTCGCGGGCGTGGACACGGCACCGGGCCGGGAGCGGCCGGACGCAGGTCAGTTCGGTGAATCCCGTGGGCAGGTATCCGGTGGTGCCGTCGAGTACGGCGAGGGCCTGGAGCGCGCCGTCGAGGACGGCCGGGGCGAACCATTGGCCGGGGGACGGGGAGGTGGCGAGATCGGCCAGGCACTCCCCCGGCCCCGCCCACAGGGCCTGGAGCACCTGCAGGCCGGCGCCGTGGTGTACGCCGCCGGCGGCCAGCCGGGCGTAGACGACGGCGGGAGCGACCGGCGGGCCGACCTCCTGAGGGGTCGGGGCGGTCACCTCGGACGGCGGCGGGTCGGGCAGGTGCTCCACGCCGCCGGTGACGTACGCGGCGCCGTCGGGGCCGGTGATCGTGAACGGGACCGTGGGCGCGGGCCCGTGTCCGGCCGTGACCACACGGACCTCGTCGGTGGCGTCGAGGTCGAGGGGCCGCAGCCAGGTCAGGTCGGTGAGACGGATCCCGCCGGACAGCTCGGGCAGTGCCGCACGGACGAGTTCGGGCACGGCGGCGCCGGGCAGGATCCTGCGGTTCCCGACGTGGTGCTCGCGAACCGCGTCGTCGAGGACGCGCAGGGAGACGGTCGCGGTCACGGCCTCGGGCACGGCCCGGGCGGCCGGCGGTGCGGCGGAGGCGGTCTCGTGCGACGCGTGCGCGGCGGGCGGGTTCCGCGGAGTCCACCAGATCCTGCGGCGCTGCTGGGGGTGGCCCGGGAAGGCGGCCACCCGTGGTGGCACGGGCCAGCGGGCGGACCAGTCGACGTGTTCGCCGTCGACCCACCTCCGGGCGAGCTCCGCCCAGCTCCCGGTGCCCGTGCCGGCGGACGTCCCCCGGCCGGGGGCGGCCGTACCGCGCCAGGTGCCGGGGCCCGTCTCCCCCTTGGCGATCTCGGTGAGGCGGGCGACCAGCGCGGGCACGTCGGTGCACAGGACGGCGACGCGTTCGCGGAACGCCGGACGGCCCACCTGACTGGTGTGGGCGAGTTCGCGCAGGCCGGTCCCGGCGGGCAGGCGGGTGGCGAGGGCGGCGGCGACGTCACCGGCGTACTGGGCCAGCAGCTCGGGCGAGCGCGCGGACAGGACGAACAGCTGCTCGGCGTCGTCCGGCGCGGCCGGCTCCCGGGCGGCGACGGCCGGGCGGTATTCCTCCAGGACGACGTGCGCGTTGGCGCCTCCGGCACCGAAGGAGCTCACCCCGGCCCTGCGCGGAGCAGGTCCGGCCGGCCACGGGCGCAGTTCGCGCGGCAGTTCCAGGCGGTCGCCGAGATCGATGCGGGGGTTGACGCTGTCCAGGTTGGCGCAGGGGGCGATGGCACCGTGGCGCAGTTGCAGCAGTACCTTGGTGAGCCCGGCGATGCCGGCCGCCGCCTCCAGGTGGCCGATGTTGGCCTTCACCGAGCCGACCGCGACCGGGCCGGTCTCCCCGGTGGCCGTGGCGGACGCGGGCCGGTCGAACACCCGGCGCAGGCCGGCCATCTCGATGGGGTCGCCGAGGGCGGTGCCGGTGCCGTGCGCCTCGACGTAGCCGATGGTGGACGGGCCGACCCCGGCCCGGCTGAGGGCCTCGGTGATGACCTCGGCCTGCGCGTTGGGGTTCGGCACGGTGTAACCGGAGGTCCGGCCGCCGGCGTTGACGGCGCTGCCCTTCACCACGGCCCAGATGTCGTCGCCGTCGGCGACGGCGCGCCGCAGGGGCTTCAGGAGGACGGCTCCGACTCCCTCGCCGGGGACGAAACCGTCCGCGCCGGCGTCGAACACCCGGCACGTGCCCTGCGGGGACAGCATGCTCAGGGAGCACAGCGAGACGAAGTGCGCGGGATGGATGATCACGTTGACACCTCCGGCGACGGCCGTGTCGCATTCGCCGCGCCGCAGGCTCTCGCACGCCAGGTGCAGGGCGGTGAGGGAGGAGGAGCAGGCGGAGTCGACCGCGTAGCTGGGCCCGGACAGGTCCAGCAGGTACGACACGCGGTTGGCGACGGACCAGTACGAGGAGTGCGCCCCGGTCAGTTCGCCCCGCGGCCACGCGGTGGCGCCGAGCTGGCCGTAGGTGCCGTACATGACGCCCGCGAAGACACCGGTGCGTCCGGTCGCGCGGTCGCCGAGGTTGCCGGTCTGTTCGAGCAGGTCCCAGCAGGTTTCGAGGAACAGCCGCTCCTGCGGGTCGATCGCGACGGAGTCGCGGGCCAGGATGCCGAAGAAGGCGGGGTCGAAGCGGTCGACGCCGTCGATGAAGCCGCCGTTGGCGGTGTAGAGGCGGTTGGGGGTGCCGGGCCGCGGGTCGTAGTGCTCGCGCCACGCGAACCGGTCGGCCGGCACTTCGGTGACGGCGTGCTCGCCGGACGCGAGCAGTCGCCAGAACGCGTCCAGGTCCGGTGCGCCGGGGTAGCGTCCGCTGACACCGATGACGGCGATGTCGTCGGGCCGTACGGAGGGTTCGCCGTCCGGGCGCGGGGCCGAGGGGGCGGCCTGCGGTGAGGCCGTCCCGTCGGTGCCGGTGCGGGCCGCCGTGCCGGGGCGTACCGGGGGCGCGGGCCGTTCGGTGGGCGCGGCCGGTGCCGGTGGCCGCGCGGTGCCGGTGGCCGCGGCCAGCCGGTCCGCCCGTTCCGTGCGCAGGTGGTCGGCGAGGGCGGCGATGGTCAGGTGCTCGAAGAGCAGGGTCGAGGGCAGAGGGCCGAGGTCGGCCTCGAAACGGTCCACGAGGGTGAGGCTGACCAGGGAGTCGACGCCGAACTCGTCGAACGCGGTGTGGTCGCCGAGGTTCTCCGGGTCGTGGCGCAGGACGTCGGCGAAGACGGACCGCACGTACGCGCGGGCCGTCTCCCGGGGGACGGTGACCGCCGGGTCCGGCTGTCCGGCCGGTCCGGTACGCCGGGCGGTGAGCAGGCACGGTGTCGCGGAACCGCCTCCGGCGCCGCCTGTGCCGTCGAGAGCTTCGGCGCTGCCGGTGGCTCCGGTGCGGACCTCGACGTCGTCGAGTCCGGCGGCCCCGGCGGCGGTCCGCCAGGTGTCGGGGGCGAGCAGCGGGGAGTGCGCCAGGCGCAGGTGCGGGTCCTGGTAGCGCCACCAGCCCTGGGTCAGGCCGAACGTGAGGGTGAGGAAGTCGGAATGGCCGGTGGTCTCGTGGACGAGGAGCAGTCCGCCGGGGCGCAGCAGCCGGACGGCGTGGCGCAGAGCGGCCGTGACGTCCGTGGTGGCGTGCAGCACTCCCGCGACGACCACCACGTCGTGGTCGGCGCCGAAGCCCTGGGCGGCGGGGTCCTGCTCCACGTCGAACCGGGTGAACTCCAGGGTGACGGACGGCGGGGCGTCCGCCCGCAGGGTCTCCTCGCCCTGCCGGAGGAACGTGGGCGACAGGTCGGTGAAGGAGTAGGTGAGGGGTGCGGCGCCGGCGAGGGCGTCCAGGACGACGCGGGTGGTGGCCCCGGTGCCCGCGCCGATCTCGAGGACGCGGGCGCCCGGTCCCGTCGCGTCGACGTGGCGGCGGACCCGGGCGGCGAGGTCCCGGTTCACGGCGCGTTCGGCGGGCCCTCCGCCGTAGAAACGGGCGAGCCGGTCGGTGGAGCCGCCGGGGAACAGGACCTCGAGCGGGTTGCGCCGCCCGGCGAGGACGTCCGGCAGCGCGGCCACGCATCGCCGCAGCAGGTCCTCCTCGGCCTCGGGCACGGTGACCGCCGGGACCGGCACCGGGCCGGTGCCCACGAGGTCGGTGCCCTCCCGGCGGACGGCCCCGGCACGTTCGAGGATGGGCAACAGCGCCTCGAACAGGCGGTGGTGGGCGGGCCGCACGCCGAGCCGCGACGCCGTCGTGGCCGCGGGGCACCGTTCACCGGGTGCGGGAAGCGCCCCCGCGGCGGTCAGTTCGGCGGCCAGCAGGGCGCCCGCGAGGACGTCCAGGGGGTCGCGTCCGGTGGCGGATTCCTCGACGACCAGACCGAGGTCGCGGAGGGCTCGCGGTGTCGCCCGGGCGACCAGGGCCTGAGGTGCGCGGGCGGTGAGGATCCGCTCCAGGGCGGCGAATCCGTCGGCGGGCTCGATGGAGCCCACCCCGCTCTCGGCCATCTCGCGGGCCCGGCGCGGGTCGGCGACGGCGCCGACGCTGCCCCAGTAACCCCAGTTGACGACGGTCACGGGCACCGGGCCCGTGGCGTCCAGGGTGTGCCCGAGGGCGTCCTCGACGGTGCTGGCGGCCCCGTAGGCGGCCTGGCCGGGCGAGTCGATGGCGGACACCGCCGAGGAGAACAGCACGAAGTGGTCGAGGGGTTCGTCCCGCAGGACCTCGTGCAGCACCCGGACGCCCCGGTCCTTGGCGCGCATCGCGGCCCGCAGGTCCTCCGCCTCCGCGAAGGCCAGGGTCCGGTCCCGCAGTTCCAGGGCGGCGTGCACGACGGTGGTGACGGGGCCGAAGGAGGCGTGGGCCGCGGCGAGCGCGGCCCGTACGTCCTCGGGCCGGGACACATCGCCCTGGACGTAACGGACGCGTCCGCCGGCCGCCTCCACGGCGGCCAGCCGTTCCGTGACCCTGGCGTCGCTCGCGGGCCGGCGGCCGAGCCAGACGAGGTCGGCGGCCGCCGTGCGGGCCAGGTGGCGGCTGAGGGCGTGGCCGATGCCGCCGGCGCCGCCGACGATCAGGTGGACGCCCCGGGGCCGCCAGGGGGATCCGGCGCCCTCACCGGTCCCGTCGGGCAGGGGGCGGAACACCTGGGTGAGCCACCGGCCCGCCCGGAGGGCGAGCACGGGGTGTTCCGCGGGGGCGCGCAGCAGGGTCTCCGCGTCCACCGCGCTCCGGCCTCCCGCGTCCCCCGCCTGCCGCACGTCCGGAACGTCGAGGCAGCGGACCCGCCACCGGGGGTGTTCGGCCCGGGCGGTGCGCAGGACGCCCAGGACTCCCGCGCGGGCCGGGCGGGTGACCGCGGTCCCGGCCGCGGGCAGCGTCCCGTCGACGACGGCGGTCAGGTCGAGGGGGCGCCGGGCGGCGGGGCCCGCCGCCAGCGCGCGGACGCAGTCGAAGACCTGTGTGACGACGGGGTCGCGGTCCGGGTCCTCGGCGGCTCCTCCGGTCAGGACCAGATGGACGGCGTCCACGTCGGTCCCGGTGAGCAGGGCCGGTCCCTCGGCCAGGGGTGCGCTGCGGCCGTCGCGGCGGCCGGCGAGGGAACGGGCGAGGTCTTCGGCACCGTGCGCGTACAGCACCAGGGTGCGTCCCGGCGGGGCGGGCGCCGGGTCCGCCGTTCCGGGGCGTGCCTGCGTCCAGTGCGGCACCAGCACGGACACCGGGGGCCGGCCGTCCGGCTGTCCGGTGGGGGCGGGGCGGGCCACCAGGCCCTCGATGCGGGCCTGTTCGCGCCCGTCCTCCCCGGCGAGCAGGACGGTGATGCCGTCCGGTGTCCGGCGGACGTGCGCCCAGGCGGGCGGTCCGTCGGCCGGGCGCACCACGACGCGGGCGGCGGCGAAGGGGAGCAGCAGCTCGCCGTCACCGGCCAGTACGGACGCGACCTGGATCGCGCCGTCCAGGGCGGCGACGTCGACGAGGGTGCTCCAGGAAGGGCGGTCGGTGCCGTGCAGCCGGCCGAGTGCCTCGCCGTCGCCCACCCGGACCTCCTCGACGACGCGGAAGGCCGGTCCGTAGTGGAGTCCGGCCGCGTCGAACCGGGCGTAGAGCTCGTGCCCGGGCCGGATTCCGGGGCAGCGCCGGGTGAGGTCGCCGAGGGGGAGGCGGGCCGGAGGTTCGGCGGCCGGCCGCACGGTGGCGGTGGCGATGTCCGTGTCGCCGCGGCGCAGCGTGAGGCGGGAGCCGTCTCTGTCGATGCGGACCTGTTGCGCGGTGCCGACGTGCAGGGGGCGCAGCCACCGTACGCCGGCCAGTTCCAGCGGCCCCTCGTCGCCGGCCGCGACCGCGGCGAGGGCGAGGGCGCCGGTACCGGGCAGCACGGGTGTGTCCCCGACCCGGTGGTCGGTGACCTGCCAGGCCTCCGGGGCCAGCCACCAGGTGAGGCCGGGCGCGGCGGCCTGCTCCGGCCAGTGCCGGGTGCCGCGCAGCGGATGCGGGGGCAGCGGTGTGCGGCGGGCGTCGACGTCACGGAACTGCGCGGCGAAGTCGGGGCTGCCACCGGCCAGGTACTCGTCGGCGAGGCGGCGCTGTTCCGGCGTCGCGTCCGCGAGGGCCGGCTCGGTGCCGTCACGGGCGGCCCGCAGGGCCGCGGCGAGGCCGTGGAGGGTGTGCGCGAGGACGACCGTGCGCTCCGGGTGGTGACGGCGGCCGGCGCACAGCGTGTAGGCCACGTCGGCCAGGTGGGGCGCCGCGGGGACCGCCTCCGCCAGGGCGCCCAGGTGGGCGGTGAGTTCCCGGGGCGTGCGCGCGGAGACGGGGACGACGAAGGAACGCGTGCCGGCGGGCCGCGGCGGCCGGGCGGGGGCCTCGGAGACGACCAGGTGGCAGTTGGTGCCGCTGACGCCGAAGCTGCTCACGGCGGCCACCCGCAGCCCGCTCGGTCCCGGCGGCCAGTCACGGACCTCGGTGACGACGTGGAAGGGGCTGTCGTCGAGGTCGAGCCGCGGGTTGGGCGAGGAGTAGCCGGCCGTCGGAGGGAGCTGCCGGTGGCGCATCGCGAGCAGCACCTTCAGCAGCCCCGCGATGCCCGCGGCCATGGTGGTGTGGCCGACGTTGCCCTTGACGGAGCCGATCGCGCAGGACGCCGCCGGTGCCGCGCCCGTCCGGCGGAACGCCTCGGTGAGCGCCTTGACCTCGATCGGGTCACCCAGGGGGGTGCCCGTGCCGTGCGCCTCGACCAGACCGATGTCGTCCGGGGTCACCCCGGCCCGTCGCCACACCCGGGTGAGCAGATCGGCCTGCGCCCGCCCGTTGGGGGCGGCGATGCCGTTGCTGCGTCCGTCCCCGTTGGCGCCGCTGGCCCGGATGACGCCGTGCACGTGGTCGCCGTCGGCCAGGGCACGGGCCAGCGGCTTGAGCACCACGGCACCGACGCCCTCGCCGAGGACGATCCCGTCGGCGGAGGCGTCGAAGGGCGCGCTGCGCCCGGTCGGTGACAGGATGCCCGCGGCACTGGTCTGGACGTGGATGTCGGGGCTCAGCATCAGCGCGACGCCGCCCGCGACGGCCATCTCGCAGTCCCCGCCGAGGATGCTCTGGCAGGCGAGGTGCACGGCGAGCAGTGACGAGGAGCAGGCGCTGTCGACGGCGGCGGTGGGGCCGGTGAGGTTCAGGAAGTACGAGACCCGGGCGGCCAGCACGGACGGGGCTCCGCCGAGGAAGCTGTGCGCGGTGTCGTGCCGGCCGGCGGCGTGGCGGATCTGCCGGTAGTCGGACTGCGTGCAGCCCACGAACACCCCGCAGGACAGGGGGGTCTCGGGGCCGACCGCGTACCCGGCGTCCTCCAGCGCGCGCCACGACTCGGTGAGGAACAGCCGCTGCTCCGGGTCCATCTCCTCGGCCTCGAGCGGGGACATGCGGAAGAAGGGCGCGTCGAACGCGTCGATGCCGGAGAGGGACGCGGCCCACTTGCTGGTGGTGGTGCCGGGGCGGCCCGCCGGGTCGTAGTGCGCGGCGGTGTCCCAGCGGTCGGGCGGGACCTCCCCGGTGCGTTGCCGCCCGGCCGCGAGGTCGGCCCAGAAGCCGTCCAGGGTCGGCGCGTCGGGGAACCGGCCGGCCATCCCGATCACGGCGATGGCGTGCTCGTCGTGCCGCTCCCCGGAGGACCGCGAAGGTTCGGGGGCGGGGCCGGGTTCCGCCGGGGCCGGCGGAGGCGGGGGCGCGGAGGAGTGGGGTCGCCCGTCCCGTACGGAGGCGCCGCGCAGGACGAGCGGGGGCGCGGAGGGGCGGGACACGCCGGCCTGGGGCCGCGGCTCGGGTACGACGGGCGCGGGTGTGACGGGTGCGGGTGTGGGGGATCCGGGCGAGGGCGGGCCCGCCGAGACGGGTGCGGTGACCACCGGACCGGCGGCGGCCGGCGCGGCCACGGCGGCGGGCCGTACCGCCTCGGGCCGTGCCGTCGGCGTCGGTGTCCGCGTCGCCGGAGGGGGCTCGGGCTCGGCCTGGCGCCGGGGCCGGCTCTCAGGTGTGCGGGCCGCCTCCGGGCGGGGAGCCAGCGCCGCCTCGGTGACCTTCTGCCGGTGCCGCACGGCCGCGGCGACCGCGTCGGCCAGCTCGGGCACGGTCGGACACTGGTAGACGAGCACGGATTCGAGGTGCACGCCGAACCGGGTGGCCAGCGTGTTGGTGACCTCGACGGCGCCGATGGAGTCGAGGCCCATGTCGGAGAACGTCTGCCGTGCGTCGACCTCGTGCGGCGCCAGGTAGAGCTGGGCCGCCACCGCCTCCACGACGGCTTCCTCGACGTCGTCGCCGCTCGGGCCCTGCTCCGGTTCCGGCACGGGAGCGGGCGCGGGTACGACGGGTGCGGGAGTCGGCCGCTCCCGGTCGGGCGGGGCGGGGGCGGTCGCCCCGATCGGCGCGGAGTCGGGTTCGGGAGCCGCGACCGGCGGGGCCGTGTCGCGGCCGAGACGGCTGTGGACCCGCTCGACGGCCTCGCCGCCCAGCACTCGCTCGTGCATACGCAGTTCCCGTTCGATCACGTCGGACAAGGCGGAAGTGGTGCGGCGGGCCAGCTCGCGTTTGAGTTCGGCGGTGGCGGCGCGGGACTGGCGGGCGACGGACTGGGCGTGGGCGAGCGCCGCGGGCAGGACCTCGGCGCGGGGCCTGATGTCGACGGAGGCGCCGCGCTGTGCCAGTTCGGCGCCGGTGAGCGGGCGGCCGGTGTAGAAGAGCTGCTGGGCGACGGCGGTCCCCAGTGCGCGTTCGACGAAGTACGTGGCTCCGGCGCCGGGGGTGAAGCCGTAGGTGAGGAACGGCAGGCTGTAGCGCGCCTCCCTGGCCATCACCACGACGTCGGCGTACAGGCCGAACACCAGGCCGCCCCCGCCGGCGTGGCCCTGGAGGGCGCTGATGACCGGCTTGTCGCAGGCGAGGACGAGCTGGTGCAGGAAGGACACGTCGGCGAACGTGCCCTCCTTGGCCGCCAGCCGGGCCATCGCCTCCGGGGTGGCGCCCATGCTGAACACGTCACCGGTGCCCGTGATGACCACGCAGGACACCGAGTCGTCGTCGGCGGCCGACGTGAGGGCCGCGCGGAAGCCGTCGAGCAGGTCGTCGGTGAACGTGCTCCGGCCCAGCGTGATCAGCAGGATCCCGTCCGGCAGTCGGCGTACGTCGCAGGCGGGCCGGTCCGTTTCCGTCACGGTCTCCTTCTCCCTCTGTCCTGGTCGCTGACCCTCCCCCGGCCCGGCCGGGTCCCACGGCTCCGGCTCCGGCTCGGGCTCCCACACGGTCGGCCGCTCCGGCCGGGCGGAAAGCCCCGGCGGGGGGCCGGGTACGGGTGCGGTTCCGGCGCTCTCCGACCGCCACAGGCCCGGCCAGCAGCGTTCGCCCCGGAAGGGGTACGGCGGCAGGGACACCCTTCGGCGGCCCGGCGGCCGGCAGAGGTCCCAGGGCACGTCGGCGCCGGACGCCCACGCCTCGGCCAGCCGTTCCCACTGCCGCGACGCGACCGCGTCGGTGAGGTCGGCCGGAACGGTGGCGGGTTCCCGTCCCCAGAAGGCGCCCGGTGGCGGGGGGCCTCCGTCCAGGTAGGCGCGCAGTGCGCGCCGGGCGGCGGAGGCGTCCGCGCAGACGACCGCCAGCCGGCGGGCCCGTGGTGTGCGGCCGGTCTGCAGCGTGTGGGCGATGTCGTGCAGGGTCGGTGCCGCCCGGCCCCGGTCCGGTTCCCGGTCCAGGTCGGCGAGGGTGCGGTGGGCGAGTTCGTCGGCGCGGAGGCCGGCCGCGGACGCGAGCAGGCCGAGGTCCACCCGTTCCAGGCCGAGGTCCCGCAGCGGCACGGTGGCCGGTACGTCGTCGGGGCGCACGCCCAGCAGCGCCGCCAGCTCGCGGCGTACCGCGCCCCCGTGCCCGTGCCCGTCACCGTCGTCCAGGACGGCCAGCGTCGCGCGTGCCACACGGGCGAGTTGTCCGTCGTCCTCGGCGGACAGCACCAGCACGGCGGGGCCGTCGGCGGGGGCCGGGGCGGGTGGTGCGGGGGCCTCCTCGACGACGAGGTGGGCGTTGGAGCCTCCGGCGCCGAAGGAGCTGACACCGGCCCGCCGTACGCCCGCCGGTCCCGGCTGCCAGGGTTCGGCGCTCCGCTGCAGCCGGAAGGGGCTGTCGTCGAGGCGCAGCGCCGGGTTGACCTCGTCGCAGTGCAGCGTGGGAACGAGCGTGCGGTGACGCAGCTGGAGCAGCACCTTGGTCACCGCGGCGACCCCCGCGGCGCTCTCCAGGTGACCGATGACCGATTTCACGGAGCCGAGCGAACAGGTGGTGTCGACGCCGGCGTACGCGTCGCGCAGGCCCCGGACCTCGATCGGGTCGCCCAGCGCGGTGCCGGTGCCGTGCGCTTCGACGCAGGTGACGGTGGCGGGGTCCACGCCGGCCGCGGCCAGCGCGCCGGTGACCACCTCCGTCTGCGCGGTGGGGTTGGGGACGGTGAAACCGCTGGCCCGGCCGCCGTGGTTGAGGCGCGAGCCGCGGATGACGCCGTGAATGGGGTCGTTGTCGGCGAGCGCGGCGGCGAGTGGTTTGAGGAGCAGCGCGCCCACTCCTTCGCCGGGCACGTATCCGGTGCCGCCCTCGCCGAAGCTGCGGCAGCGGCCGTCGCGGGAGAGCCACTGTCCCGCCGCGAGTTGCAGGTACTTCTCGGGGTGCGGCATCACGTTGACCCCGCCGGCGAGGGCCCAGGTGCACTCGCCGGCGCGGAGGGCCTGCACGGCCAGGTGGATGGCGGTCAGCGAGGAGGAGCAGGCGGTGTCGACGGCGACGCTGGGGCCGCGCAGGTCCATCCGGTAGGAGACGCGGTTGGCGACGGACGAGTGCAGTGCCAGCGGCAGGGGTTCGTCCGGGGCGTCGTCGACGAGCTGGAAGTGGGAGGACATCACGCCGACGAACACGCCCATGCGCCGGTCGTCGAGCCGGTCGGGCCGGTGGCCGGCGTCCTCGACGGCCTGCCAGGCCGTGGTGAGGAACAGTCGTTCCTGGGGGTCCATCCGTTCGGCTTCCCGCCGGGAGATGCCGAAGAAGGCGCGGTCGAACCGGTCGATGCCGTCGAGGAATCCGCCCCATTTGCCGTACGTGCGGCCGGGGGTGTTCGGTTGCGGGTCGAAGTACCGGTCGTGGTCCCACCGTTCGGCCGGGACCTCGGTGACGCAGTCGCGTCCCGCCCGCAGGTTCTCCCAGAACTCCGCCAGGTCGGCGGCCTGCGGGTAGCGTCCGGCCATTCCGATGACGGCGACGGCGTCGGCGTCGTGGCCGGCGGGCTCGGGGCCCGGCGGTGCCGGCCGGGCGGGGGCCGTGTCCGTCCGCGCGGTGGGCCGCTCCCCGGTTCCCGCCTCGGCTCCGAACGGTTCGAGTCGCGGTTCACCGTCCGGGGCCGGGCCGAGGGCCGAGAGGATGCGGTCCGGTTCGCCGTACCCGATCAGGACGTGCCGCCGGTCGGTGGCGAGGGCGCCGCCGAGGGCCTGGAGGGCGGCTTCCGTCGGCATGGGCAGCAGGCCGTGGGTGTCGTGGTCCTGCCGGAGGGCGTCCTCCGGGGCGGTCATGCCGCCGTCCGCCCAGTACGGCCACTCCACGGCGAGGCTGCGGCCGGGGCCCGTACGGTCCCGCATCAGGTCGGCGAGGGCGGCGTTGGCGTAGGCGTAGTCGCACTGTCCCGGGCTGGGCAGGGTGGCGGCGAGGGACGAGAAGGCGACGAAGATTGCCAGGTCGTCCGAGGCAGTGGCCCGGTCGAGCAGGGTGACCGCCCGGGCCTTGGCCGCCAGGACGGCGGCGGTCCGCTCGGCGCTCTTGCGGAAGAAGACGCCGTCGTCGACCACACCGGCGCAGTGGAACACCCCGTCGAGCCGCCCGTGCGCGCCGCGGGCGGTCCCGGTCAGGCGGGAGACGTCGGCCGGGTCGGAGAGGTCGGCCCGCACGTACCGGGCGGTGACGCCGAGCTCGCGCCACGCGGCGATGTGCCGGGTGATCTCGGCGGACTGCTCGCTGCGGGCGGCCAGGGTGAGGTGGGCGGCCCGGTGTTCGCGGGCCAGCCAGTCGGCGACGTGGAGACCGATCCGGCCGGCTCCCGCGACGAGGTACGAGCCGCCCGGCCGGATCGGCGCCCCTTCGGGGCCGGGGAGGGTGACGGGCCGGTGCCGGCGTACCAGGCGCCGTCCCCGGTGGTGGCGGACTTCGGGTTCGGCCGTCGCGTCGTCCAGTTCGGCGAGCAGTGCCGCGACGTCGGGCGGGCCGTCAGGGACGGCCACCGAGCGGCAGCGCAGGGAGGGGACTTCGGCGGTGACGGTGCGCAGCAGGGCGCCCAGTGCGCGGTGGTCGGGGTCGGCTCCGGCGCCGTGCAGGGCCAGCAGCCGGTGCGGTCCGGGCCTGCGGCTGTCGACGACGGCGCAGGCGAGGGTGAGCAGCCGGTCGTAGGGGGCGGGTGCGGGCCAGGTGGCGTCGACGAGGACGCCGGGGTCGAGTCCCTCCGCGGCGAGTCGCCGCAGCAGGGCGGTGACGGCGGCCCGGTCCCGCTGGTCGACGCGGTGTCCGCCCTCGGGGACCGGACCGTCCTGGACCACGGGGATGATCCGCAGGTCGGGCCGGGCGGCGCGCAGCGCTTCGGCCCACTCGGCGCCGAACACGACGATGTCGCCGCCGCCGGTGGCCGGGGCGGGGTCGGGTGCCGGTGCCCAGACGGGTTCGAAGGCGCAGAGTTCGCCCGCGGGGGAGGGCGGGGGCACCGGAGGGGCCGGGGTGGCCGCTGGGGGCTCGCCGTGTTCCGCGACGAGGTGGGCGGCGACGGCGTCGACGGTCGTGTATTCGAAGAGGAGGGTGGGATAGAGGGGGGCGCCGACGAGCCGCTCCAGCCGCTCGGTGGCCTTGAGCACGTCGACCGAGTTCAGGCCGAGTTCGTAGAAACCGACGTCGGACGGAATGTCCGCGGCGGGCCGGCCGAGGTGGTCGGCGAGCACCTCGCGGACGCGGTCGGCCATACCGCCGCTCCCGCCGGGCTCCCGGAAGGTGGCCGGCGGTTCCGCCGGTTCCGTGGGGGTGTCCCCCGCCGCCGCGGGCGTCTGTGGCGTCCGGGGGGTCCGTGGGGGCTCCGGGGTCCCGGACGAGGGGACCGGTCCGGACAGGGGGGCCGTGATGCGGGCCCCGGGGCGCAGGCGCTTGGAGGCGAAGCCGACGATCTCCGCCACCGGACGGCCGTCGGGTCCGTACACGTAGATGTCGTTGCTGAGCAGTTCCCCGGAGTCGGTGAGCCGTTCGACGGACGGCACGTGCACCAGGGCCGGTCCGCGCAGGGGGCGGACGGCGCGGAAGCGGCCGACGAACATCGGCACGAAGGGGTCCGCGCCGGCTTCCGACCGGCAGAAACCGAGCAGGGTGGCCGCGTCCAGCCGTGCGGGGTGCAGGTGGTGGTCCTCGTCGCCGCCGGAGCCGCTGGGGAGGTCGATCTCGGCGAGCAGGCCGTCCGGTCCGCGCCGGACGGTGCCCGAGCACGTCATGCGCGGCCCGTGGTGCACCTGCTGGGCGCGGGCCCTGGCGTACACGGCCGCCATGTCGCCCTCGTCGCCGGGGGCGTGGCGCACGCCGGGGGCGAGAGCGGGCAGCGGGCGGTCGGTCCAGCCCAGCCGGCCCCGGAGGTTCTCCACCCAGGGTTCCTCGGGCCGGCCGTCCCCCACCGGCCGGCTGGTGGCGCGCACGGTGGCCGTCCCGCCGGCGACGCCCTCGATGACGATCCGCAGCTGCCGGCCGGTGTCCGGGGCGGTGGTGACGGGTTCGGTGAACAGGACGTCCGTCAGCTCGGCCCGTTCGGGGTCGAGGCCGCGGGCGTCGAGCATCCGCCAGATCACGTCGAAGAAGGCGCTGCCCGGCATCAGGCAGACGTCCCGGAGCCGGTGCTCCTGGACGACGAATTCGGTCGGTTCCAGTGCGACCTCCGCTTCGACGCGGGATCCCGGACTGAGCATTGACTACCTCCCGTGCGCGATCCGTTGTGGCCCGGACCGGGACAGCTTCGTGGGCGAGGGGGCCGGCGCCCGCTCAGATCTGAGCGGACCGGTGTCACGATGACTGCATCGACGCCAGCCGCCGCTCGGCGTCCCGGCGCAGATGAGGGCGATCGACCTTGCCGTTGGCGTTGAGGACGGGCGCGGGCACCCACCACAGCAGCCGGGGCATCATGTAGGCGGGCAGGCGCCGGGAGGCCCGGCTCAGCACCTCCGCCTGGGTGACGGGTTTCCCGCCCATCAGGCAGGCGACGAGCTGCGGGCCGGTGGTGGCGCCGACGGTGAGGACGGCCACCTCGGCGCCGGGGGCGGCGGCCCGCAGCGCCGCGGCGACCTCCCCCAGCTCCACGCGGTAGCCCTGGATCTTGACCTGGCTGTCCGCCCGGCCGAGGTGGAGCAGCCCGCCGCCGGGGGCGCGACGCACCCGGTCGCCGGTGCGGTACCAGCGCCGTCCCGCGTGGTGGAGGAAGCGGTCCTCGTCCTCGGCCGGGTCCAGGTAGCCGGAGAACACCTGCGCGCCGCGCAGGCAGAGTTCCCCGGTGTCGGCGGGCGTTCCGTCCTCGTCGACGACGAGGGTGTGCACGCCGGGGAAGGGTTCCCCGATCGGCACGGTGGCGTCGTCCGGCGCCTCGTCCGCGGCGCTCCAGCGGTGTCCCGTGCAGGCCACGGCGGCCTCGGTCGGGCCGTAGAGGTTGTCGATGACGGAGCCGGGCGCCGCCGCGTGCCAGGCGCGGGCGGTGCCGTGGGTGAGCGGCTCGCCGCAGAAGAGGGTCGTCCTGACGTCGGGCAGGGAGCCGGGGCCGAGGCGTCCGGCGAGGCGCAGTGAGGCGGCCAGGCTCGGGGTCGCGTGCCAGACGGTGATGCGGTGTCCGGTGAGCCGGGCGGGCGCGAGGGCCTGGAGGCGGTTGAGGACGTGCAGGCAGGCGCCGGACCCCCAGGCGAGGAACAGCTCGCTCATCGACAGATCGAAGGTGAGTTCGTGGATCTGGCTGAACCGGTCACCGGGCCGGAAGTCGTGGCGGTCCAGGGCGGCGGCGACGAAGGCGCTGACGTTGCGGTGCCGTACGGGAACGCCCTTGGGGGTGCCGGTGCTGCCCGAGGTGAACATCAGGTAGGCGAGGTCGTCCGGGTGCCGTACGGCCGGGCGGACCGGTCCGGGCGGGCCGGGCCTGCGGAAGCGGGGCCCCCGGGCCGGGTCGGGCAGGTCGGTGGCGAGGACCGCGTCGGGCCCGAGCACGGGCAGCAGGGTGGTGAGACCGGCCGCGCCGGACGCGTCCACGACGACCGCGTCGAGACCGGCCGCCTCGGCCACGGCGGTGAGCCGGTCCGGTGGCGCGTCGGGCGCGAGGGGGACGGCGCAGGCACCGGCGCGGAGCGCGGCCAGGAACCCGGCGCAGGCGGTGACGCCGCGGGCCGCGAGGATGCCGACGCGGCGGCGGCCGTCCGCGGCGAGCGGGCCGGCCAGGGCCGACACCTCGCGGTCCAGCTCGTCGTAGGTGAGGGTCCGTCCGCCCGCGCACAGGGCGGGGCCGTCGGGGGCGAGGGACCGGCCCCGGTCGAACCAGTGGTCCAGCAGCGAACCGCCGTCGGCGCCCATCGTCCCTCAGCCGTTCGCCAGCCGGTCCAGGACCGCCCACAGCGAGCCCGGAGTGCGGAAGGTGGCCGGGGCGATGGCGTGGTCGGGGAAGGTCACACCGAGGATGTCCTCCAGGGTGTCCATCAGCACGACCGTGGCGACCGAGTCGAGCCCGACCGCGGCCAGCGGCAGGTCCTTGGGAACTTCGGGTTCGTGCTCCAGCGCGGGCAGCTGGGCACGCAGGATCTGTTCCAGTGTCTCGTACGCGACCATTCCGCGACGCCCTTCCACTCGGTGACCCCCACAGCGAACCGGCGCGCGGCGGAGGGTGCCGCTCACTACTGAGCGGCACCCGCACGGGGGCCCGATCATGCTCGGAGCGCGGCCGAGGAGGGGGAGGACCGTGCCATGCCCGAGACGCTGGAGGCGTTCCTGTCCGCTGTGCACCGGACGTGCACGGAGGTGACGCGGAAGGCACCGGACTACTTCGCCACCCGTCCGCTGCGCGCGACACGTCCGCCCGCGGGAGCGGTCGAGGCGGTGCGTGCCGCGTTCGGGGCGGCGCTCCGTGAGGCGGCCCGGGAGGAGTTCACCGCCGTGGACGACCTGCTGGACCGCCGCCGCGCCGGCTCCGACGGGTCCGGCGCCCGGCGTGGGCACGGGGAGGACTGGGCCGGGTGGCGCCGGCGGCTGGACCGGCGGTCGGCGCTCCGCTCCGCGCGGGCCGCCCGGCTTGCCCGGACCATGGACCGCCGGGAGGTGCGGAGCGCGGGGTACCGCGTCCGGTACAGGGCCGGCGGGCAGGGGCCGCTGGTGGTGCTGCTGACCGCCCTCGGATACACCGACGAGGTGTGGTACCCGCTCGCCGAGCGGCTGTTGCCGGGCCGGCGGGTGGTGATGTGGGACGCCGAGGACGCCTCCGAGCCGATCGCGCCGGCGGATCGCCGGCTGGACCTCGTCGACGCGGTGCTGGCCGCCGAGGGGGTGCGGGCCTGTGATGTGATCGGCTGGTGCTCGGGCGCTCAGCTCGCGGTGGAGTACGCCCTCGGCCGGCCCCGGGCGGTCCGGGCGGCGGTACTGCTGAACGGCTCGTATCCGCGGGCGGCCACGGACCCCGCCTCCGCCTACGAGCGGAATCTGGCCGCGGTGTGCGCGTCCGTGGCCGCGCGGCCCCACCGGGCGGAGCGTGCGCTGCGGATGCTGACCGGCGCGTCCGGGCCCGGTCCGCTGCCCGCCGACGAACGTCTGGCGGCCGTGGAGGTGCTCGCCCGCGTCCCGCCGGGGCTGGGTCCGGTGCTGCGCCACCCGTTCCGGGACGCCCCCGCTCTGGTGCGCTACAGCCGGATGCTCGACGAACTGTGGCGGCGACCGCTGCCCGAGCCCGCTCCGGGGGCGCCGCCGCTGCTGTCGCTGGCCGCCGAGCTCGACCGGGTGGCCGCGCCCGAACCCCCGGCCGCGCTCAGGCCGTTGCTGGCGGGCCGGCACGGCGTACTCGCCGGGGCGACGCACTACAGCCTGCTCGAACGCCCGGAGGCCGTCGCGGACGTGTGCCGCGCCTTCCTCGACGATCCGGCGGGGCCCGTGCCCGTCGCCGGCGGCGCGGAAGAGGTCCGGTGGGCCTCGGGCGACCGCCCGACGCGGCCCGCCGGCGACCCGGCCGCGCGGGAGCGGCAGGTCGAACCTCTCCGTGCACCGGGCCGCGGAGGAGCGACCCGGTGAACCAGTCCATGAACCGCATCACGTGGGAGTGACACCATGAACCAGTCCGTGAAGTTCGACAAGCTGGCCGCGACCTACGACGCGGCCCGCGGGGGCGAGGGGCGCGGTCACATGACCGCGGCCACCATCTCCCCGCACCTGGCGCCCGGCTCCGTGCTGGAGGTGGGGGTGGGTACGGGCGTGGTGGCGGCCGGGCTGGCCGCCCTCGGGCACACCGTGCACGGTGTGGACGTCTCCCGGCCGATGCTGGACGTCGCCGCGACCCGCTTCGACGGTGAACTGACCGTCGCCGACGGCATGGCGCTGCCCTTCGACGACGCCTCGCAGGACAACGTGGTGTACGTGCACGCCCTGCACCTGATGCCGGACATGGCGGGGGCGCTGAAGGAGGCCGCCCGGGTGCTCCGGCCCGGTGGCCGGGTCGTCGTCCGGCACGGCGACCCGGTGTCGGAGCCCGACGACCTGGTCCTGATCCTCCGTCAGGTGCAGGCGCGGCAGCCGGACCGCCCCGACGCGCCGGACGCGGTGCGCGCGGCGGCCGAGGCGGCCGGGTTGCGGATGCGCGAGCAGGGCATGCGGCCGGAGTACGAGAGCGGGATGAACCCGGAGACCTTCATCGCGCTGATCACCAACCGGCAGGTGCCGTTCCTCCAGCGGCTCTCCCCCGAACGTGCGGCGGAGGTCGTCGAGCCGATCCTGGCGCAACTGCGCGCGCTGCCGGATCCGCAGCGGGAGCGCCGCCAGTCGTGGTCGTGCTGGCTGACGGTGGCCGAGAAGACGGCCTGACCCCGCCGCGGAGGCCCGCGGTGGTCCTGCGGCGGTCCCGGCGTCAGCAGGGGATCAGTTCGAAGGCCACCGCGGGCACTCCGCCGAAGCGGACGCCGGTCGCCTGCGCCTGCCCCGCCACGGCGGGGCGTACCGCTTGCCGGGTGTAGCCGAGCCCCTGGAGGTAGGTCTCGTGGGCTTCCAGTGAGGCGACGGCGGCGTCCAGGCCGGTGGAGATGTCGACGGCATGGGTGGGGGCCGGCGAGTTCGCGACGGCGAGGTACTTCACCGACCACGGTTCGCCGGCCTCGGGCCGGATCCAGCGGTTCCCGGCCTCGGCCACGGCGTCCAGCGCGCAGCGGCCGAACTCCCGGTGGTCGGGGGCGTTCCAGCGGCCTGTGCCGGTCCGCTCGTGGTGGTTGAAGACCACCACGAGCTGGGGGCGGTGGCGGCGCAGTGCCGCCACCAGGTCGGCGCGCAGCCGCTCGTCCGCGCGGACCGCGCCGTCGGGGTGGTCGAGGAACTCGACGTCCCGCACGCCGACCCGGCGGGCCGCCTCACGCTGTTCGGCCTCCCGGATGCCGGCCGCCTCGGCGGGCGGCACGGCGTCGATGCCGGCCTCGCCCCGGGTGGCCAGCAGGTAGGAGACGGTGTGTCCCTTGCGGGTCCAGACGGCGACCGCTCCGGCCGATCCGAACTCGACGTCGTCGGGGTGGGCGGCCAGGACGAGAGCGTTCTCCCAGTCCTCGGGCATACGTTCCAGATTCTCGCTCATGAGGCGACGGTAGGGCGGGATCGGGACGCCGAATGCTCAATTGTGGGCTGCCTGTTCGACGACACGGGACACATCGTGATGCGTCCCGTGCCGCATCTCCGATATGCAAGACTGCGTGCGGGGAAACCCGTTGAGAAGTACCGACCGAAAGACCGAGAGGTGGATCGATGACAGCGATTGCCGAGCCCGGGGCCGTCACCTTAAGTTGTTCCGACCCCGAATCGCTCGCGGAGTTCTACGCGAGGACGACCGGCTGGCAGAAGGTTTTCAGCAGCGAGTCGGCTGCCTATCTCGCCGGCGAGAACGGCATGAAGATGGGCTTCGTCAGGATCGAGGGGTTCGAGCCCCCGACCTGGCCGGAGGCCGGGAACCGCGTGCACCTCGACTTCAGCGTTCCGGACCTGGAGAAGGCCGAGGCCGAGCTGCTGGCGCTCGGTGCGACCAAGCCCGAGGACCAGCCGGGCGAGGGGAAGTGGACGGTCCTGCTGGACCCGGCCGGCTACCCCTTCTGCATCACCACGATGGTCTGACCGGATCCTGACGGCCGTGTCCCCCGGCGCCGGCACGCGCCGGGGGACACGGTGGCCGGGGCCGCCCGGGGTCAGGCGAAGACGCGCGGCACCAGGAGGCTGTCGCGGGTGGAGTCCTGGAGGATGATCTTGTCCCAGGTGCCGCCGCCCCGCTCCGGCGAGATCCAGTCCTGGATGTAGGACGCCCGGGGCGCGTTCGGGTCCGGGCTGGCGTCGAGGGCCATCAGCTCCTGGTAGGCGTCCACGTCGGCCATGTGGATGAAGAAGTGCAGGCGGTCCATCTGCCCGAACGCCTCCTCGAACAGGAGCACCGTGGTGCGGCCCCGGGCGTTGAGGTTGTAGGTCTCCGCGAGGGTCCGGGCGAGGACCCGCGCCTCGGCGCGGTAGGCGTGCGCCGCCTGGGCGGTGCGGTGCATGAGCAGGCCGGACGAAGCACTGGTGATCAGGGACTCCACCGGCAGCGAGGTCTGCCGTGCGGCCGGCAGCAGCTGGAACCGGCCGCGGCCGTCGACCACCTCCACCGGGTTGACGTCCGCCTTCATCATGGCCTCGGTGGCGGTGCCGAAGATGCCCCACCGGTGGGGCAGCAGGACGGTCTCCCGCACGCTGCCCGCCTCGAACAGTTCCTCCCAGCCGTCGTCCTCCCCGGACGCGAGGCCGAGGACCCCGCTCCCCCGGTCGGCGCCGCGCTGGGTCAGGGCGGTGTAGTCGCTCATCGAGCGCAGGTGGACCAGCCAGTGCAGCCGGCCCCGGACGCCGAAGGCGTCCTCGTAGCTGAGCGCGGTGGCGACGCCCTCGTACCGCTCGTTGAAGCTCTCGGTGAGGGCTCGGGTCGCGGCGCGGGCGCGCGGTCCGTGGCCGGCCCGGATCTGCGCGGTGCGCCACAGGACGACCTCGGCGGAGGCGGTGTCGAGGGTCTTGTCGGGCGGCGTGCGCACCTGGTGCTGGGCGGTCGTCGTGGTGGGCAGGACATCGTCCATGGGTGGTTCCCTTCGCTCAGGAGGGCGGGTGGGGCGCGGCGGGCGCACCGGCCGCGGCCAGTACGTCCGCGGCGCCGGTCATCAGGAGGTCGGCGATGGCGTCGACGTCGCGCCGCCGCCAGGATTCGAGGGCGGTGCCCTCGACCAGCCGGTTGAAGGCGCCCATCGCGGGACCGCAGTGGATCTGGTAGTTGGCGGTGTTGTCCTTGGCGCCGTCGAGCGCCGCCCGGGTGGAGTCGGCGAAGTACCAGCGGAAGACGAGCGCCATCCTGCGCCGCGGGTCGCGTTCGGCGTCACGGGTGATCTGCGGGCGCCCGGTGTCCCGGTAGTGCCGTACGACCTCCTCCCACACCTCGGCCACCGGACGGCGGAAGCAGGTGCGTTCGAGGACGGCGAGCGTGCGGGCGTCGACGGCCTCCAGGCCCTCGTGCCGCCGGTACAGGTCGAGCAGCTGGTTGGCGCGGGCGGGGAACATCGTGCCCCTGCGCACCACCTGCACCCGGGAGCCGATCTCGAACAGGTCCCCGGCGGGGGCGTAGGCGACGTCCTGCACGTCGAGTCCGGCGAGCAGGTCCTTGACCGCGTCGGAGGTGCCGGCCTGCGGGCTGCACTGGTTGACGCTGCCGGTGAGGACGAAGTCCGCGCCGAGCAGGAAGCACGCCGCCGCGGCCTCCGGGGTGCCGATCCCGCCCGCCGCGCCGACCCGCACCGGTTCCCCGCCCGTGGCGTGGGCGGCCCGGTCGCGCAGCCGGCGCAGGGTGGGGACGAGCGCGAGGGCGACGCCCTGGTCGGTGTGGCCGCCCGAGTCGGACTCCACGCACAGGTCGGAGGCGACCGGCAGTTCCGCGGCGACGGCCGCCTCGTCGCGGGTCAGCGCGCCCTCGGCGACCAGCGCGGCCAGCAGTCCGGGAGCGGGCGGGGCGAGGAACTGCCGGGCCACCTCGGGGCGGGACACCTTCGCGAGCACCTGGCGGGCCGCGACCGGCGCCCCGGCGGCGTCGCGGCGGGCACCCTTGGCGCGGAACAGCACCAGCGGCGCGGTGACGCGGGTGAAGGCGGCGGCCTCGACGTGGCTCACCCCGCGGCGCAGGAACAGGTCCACGGTGGCCCGTTCCAGCTCGGCGTCGGCCATGTCGTGCAGCAGGTTCATGCCGAAGGCGGCGCCGGGCGGCAGTCTCCGTTCGATGTCGTCGAGCGCGGCGCCGATCCGGTCGAGGGACAGGCCGCCGGTGCCGAAGAAGCCGAACAGTCCGTGCTCCGCCATCCGTACCACCAGATCGGTGGAGGCGATGGCCTGGTACATCGATCCGGCGACGTACGCGTGCCGGGTGCGGTAGACCTCCCGGAACCGGGCGGAGCCGAGCGTGGTTCCCGGACGGTGGGCGGCACGCCCGCCGTCACGGGACGGCGCGGCCGTGGCCGCGGGCGGCGGGGGCGCTGCGGGCGGTCCCTCCGGGGCTGCGGCCGGCACGGGGCCGGCGGTACGTACCGGCCCGGCAGCGGATGCCTCACCGGCGCGGGCCGGTGCCGGGCGGGCCGGTGCCGGGTCCGCGGTGCGGGGCGCGGGCGACGCGCCGCGCCGCGCGGCGCGCACCTCCTGCCAGAAGCCCGTGAGCGTCCGGCCCCGGCCGACCTCCCACACCTCCTCCACCCCGCTGTCCAGCAGGTGGGCCATGGTCTCGGTCCAGCGGACCCGCGAGCGGATCTGCCGGCCGAGCAGGTCGGCGACCGGTGTGTCGCGGGGATACGGCCGGGCCGTCACGTTCGCGATCACGGGCAGGCGCGGGGGCGAGAGCTCCACCCGGGCCAGGGTGTCCGCGAACCGCCGGGCCGCCGGCGCCATGTCGCGGGAGTGGAACGCCGCGCTCACCGGCAGCGGCACGCACCGGACCGCCGGGTCGGCGGTGGTGAGCAGGCGGGTGACCGCCGACACGCCCTGCGGCGAGCCGGAGATCACCACCTGCGTCGGCGCGTTGTCGTTGGCGATCTCGACGTCCTCGCGGCCCGCGGCGGCCAGGACCCGTTCCACCTCGGTGAGGCCGGTGCCGATGACGGCGGCCATGGCGCCGCCGTCGGCCTCGCCCATCAGCCGGCCGCGCTCGGCGACCAGCCGCAGTCCGGTGGCGAAGTCCAGCACCCCGGCCGCCATCAGGGCGTTGAACTCGCCGAGGCTGTGCCCGGCGACCACGTCGGGCTCGCCCCGTTCGGCGCGCTGCGCCAGGTAGGTCAGCGCGTGGACGGTGAAGAGGGCCGGCTGCGCGTACCGGGTGAGGCGCAGCCGGTCGCCGTCGTCGCGCAGGCACAGGTCCCGCACCGAGTAGCCGAGGATGTCGTCAGCGAGGGCGCAGTGGTCGGGGAAGGCGTCGAACACGTCGGCGCCCATGCCCCGGCGCTGGCTGCCCTGCCCCGCGAAGAGCAACGCGCGCACGGCGTCAGAGCTGACGGGGGACGAGGAGGGTGTCGGTGACTCCGCCGGGCACGAACGCGTCGGCGCCGGTGCCGCCGCCCTTCTCGGGGGAGATCATCTGCCGTTCGACCAGTTTGCGGAACTGGGGGTCGCGGTCGGGCAGGTTGCGCAGCTCCTCCCACGCCTCGAACGACGAGAGGTGGATCAGCATGTGCAGCCGGTCCATCGCGCCGAAGGTCTCCTCGTAGAGGTAGGAGGTCACCTTGCCGCGCAGGTTCTCGTTGACGTAGTTCTGCCAGGCGAAGGCGTAGTAGCGCGCCTCCTTGCGCATGGGGTAGCGGGCCTGGGCGACGCGGTGCACCATCAGCGGGGCGTTGGCGGAGTTGAGCTGCTCCTCCGGGGGCACCGAGGTCTGCCGCCAGGCCTCGGGCACCCACGCCTCGTGGTGGTCGTCCTCGCCGTAGTCCAGGCCGTGCTGGGGCACCAGGATCTGCTCGGTGATGCTGCCCTGCACCACCGCGTTGCCCCAGCTGCCGAAGCCGCGGTCGTCGGCGACCACGTCGTCGTTGAGCAGGATCTTGGTGGTCTCGTCGTGGTCGACCATCTCCAGGCTGGCCGCGTAGTCGGCCGGGCTCTTCATGTTGATGAACCAGTGGTGCTGGGCCTGGTCGCCGAACGCCTTCTGGAAGAAGAAGAACGTCATGCCGTTGAGGTCGGCCTTGTTCATGTGCTTGAGGACCTCGCCCACGAAATTCAGGCCCTCTTGTTCATGTCCCGGCTTGAAATGCGCGTAACGCGAGATGATGAATCCCGCATTGCCCGAGTGCAGCAGTTCACTTTCAGGCCGGTCGACCTGGTGGCTGGCCGGCCTCATGATGTCGGTCACCGCGATCTCCGCTCTTCGTCGGATCGGATGTGCCGACACTAAGAGGAACGGGGATCGCGGCGACGCACAGTTTTGCGCAGACGCCTTTCAGCGTTCTTCGCCGACGGCCTTCTCCTTCTCCGGAACGTCGTCGGCGGTGCCGTCCTCGGGCGGGGACGACTCGGGCATGAGCAGGGACAGGACGAGCGCGAGTACGGCGAACGGAACGACGGTCAGGAACACCGCGGCGAGCGCCTCGCCGTACGCGCCGACGACGATGTCCCGTTGCTCCCTGGCCAGGCCCTTGATGGCGTCGACGCTGCCCAGGGTCGCCTCGTTCAGGC
The DNA here is from genome assembly GCF_040302405.1 of Streptomyces sp. NPDC126503. Lineage (NCBI taxonomy): Bacteria > Bacillati > Actinomycetota > Actinomycetes > Kitasatosporales > Streptomycetaceae > Streptomyces > Streptomyces sp. NPDC126503. The sequence goes on along the minus strand of NZ_JBEORS010000010.1, from coordinate 187,522 downwards.
CCTCGCCGCCCGGACCGGCCCGGTCGTCCAGCAGCGCGGCGAACCGGCTGTTGAGGACGGCGCCCAGCAGTGCCACGCCGATGGCGGACCCGAGCCGCTGGAAGAAGCTGACCGCCGCGGTCGCCGCGCCGATGTCCGCCGGGGCCACGACGCCCTGCACGGCGGTGATGACGGGCTGGAGGGTGAAGCCCGCGCCGATGCCGAAGACGACACCGAGCAGGATGACGAGCCAGCTGGGCGTGTCCGCCCGGATGAAGCCCAGCGGGAGCATGGTGATCACCAGCAGGGCCGCGCCGGCGACGGGGAAGACCTTGAAGCGGCCCGTGGCGCTCATCCGGTTGCCCGCGTGGATGGAGGCGAAACCGACGCCCATCATGGTGGGTACGACGGCGAGGCCCGCGGTGAACGGCGACATGCCCTTCACGGCCTGGAAGTACACCGGCAGGAACACCACGCCGGTGAACAGGGCCAGACCGGCGATCATGCTGTAGGCGGAACCGAGGGAGAACAGCCGCAGCTTGAACAGCACCATGGGGACGACGGGTTCGGCGGCGCGCCGCTCCACGAGCACCAGGGCGACGCTCAGGACGACGGTGACGGCCACCAGGCCGAGCGACAGCGGATCGGTCCAGCCCCGCTCACCGCCGGCCCAGCTCAGGTAGAGCAGCAGCGGGGTGGTGGCGGCGACGACCAGGGTGGCGCCGAGGTAGTCCACGGTGCGGCTGCGGCGTTCGGCGGTGATGCCGCGCAGGGCCGAGGCGGTGACGACGAGGGAGAGCAGGCCCAGCGGGACGTTGATCAGGAAGATCCACCGCCAGCCGATCGCGTCCACCAGGGCGCCGCCGACCAGGGGGCCCGCGAGGGTGGCGATGCCGAAGACGCCGGCGACCATGCCCTGGTAGCGGCCGCGGTCGCGGACCGGGACGACGTCGGCGATCACCGACAGGGCGAGCGCGTACAGCGCTCCGGCGCCGAGGCCCTGCACGGCGCGGGCCGCGATCAGCTGGGTGATCTCCTGGGAGACTCCGCACAGCGCCGAACCGAGGATGAAGATGCTCGTCGCCACGACGAACACGATGCGGCGTCCGAACTGGTCGGAGACCTTGCCCCAGACGGGGGTGCTCGCCATGGAGGTCAGCAGGTAGGCCGTGATCACCCAGGCCAGGTTCTCCAGGCCGCCCACGTCACTGACGATGCTGGGCAGGGCCGTGCTCACCACGGTCTGGTCCAGCGCGGACAGCAGCAGGCCGGTCATCACGCCGATGATGGCGCGGTTGATCTGCCGCTTGCTCAGTTCCGGCCCGGAGGAGACCGGCGGATGCGACGTCGTCATGGGCTGTCGAGGGCCCGGCCCGTGCGGGACCGGCCCCCGTCCCCCTTCCCGTTCCGAGCCCGCGGGTCCCCCGCGCGACTCACCGATGATCTTCTTCTCACGGTCCGCGAACCGGGCGCCGCCGTCCCGGCGGCCTCCCGTCGCCACCGGATTGGGGCATGGCACTGGCGCGGGACGATACCGTCCCCGCCGGACGGCCGTACGGATTTCCCGGCCATCCGGCCGTGTCCGCCGAGAGATGTCTCATAACGTCCACCCGGCGTCGGTCAGGGGTTTGATCACCGGAAGGTCAGACGCAGCGCCGGCCGTGGGACCGGTTCGGCGGCCTGACCGGCCGGCCGGTCCAGCCACAGCCGCCGCCGCTCGAAGGCGATCGGCGGCCTGCTCCTGCGGCGTTCGCCGGCCCGCTCCAGCTGGGCCGGAGGGACCTCGGCGACCACGACGTGGGCGTTGGTGCCGCCGAAGCCGAAGGAGCTGACCCCGGCGACCCGGGGCCGGCCGGCCAGCGGCCAGTCCCGCACCGTGGTGGCCAGGGCGAACGGCGAATCGTCCAGGTCCAGGCGCGGATTGGGCGTCTCGCAGTGGAGGGTGGGCGGCACCTCCCCGTGTTTCACGGCGAGCAGCGCCTTGAGCAGACCGACCGCGCCGGCCGCGTGCAGCAGGTGGCCCACGTTCGTCTTCACCGAGCCGAGCAGGCAGCGTCCGTCGCGGTGGTCCCGGTCCTCGTCGAAGACGGTGCGCAGGGCACGGAACTCCAGTGGGTCACCGATGGCGGTGCCGGTGCCGTGCGCCTCGATCATGCCGATCTCGGCCGGCTTGCGTCCGGCGTCGCGCAGCGCCCGCCGGACGGCGGCGGCCTGGGCGGCCGGGTTCGGCGTGGTGAGGCCCATGGTGCGGCCGTCGTTGGTGACCGCCGAGCCCTCGATCACCCCGTGCACGGGGTCGCCGTCGCGCAGCGCCGCGTACAACGGCTTGAGCAGCAGGACGACGCTTCCCTCGCCGGGGACGAAACCGTCGGCGCGCCGGTCGAAGGCGGCGCACCGGCCGGTCGGCGACAGTGCGCCCGCCGCCGAGAACTCCAGGTACGGCGCCTCGTCCAGCAGCACGCTGCTGCCCCCGGCGATGGCCATCGTGGTCTCCCCGCTGCGCAGGCTCTGGCAGGCCAGGTGGATCGCGACCAGGGAGGAGGAACAGGCGCTGTCCACGACGAGGTGCGGGCCGCGCAGGTCGAAGTGCTGGCCGACGTGGGAGGCGACGAAGTTCGGGTCCGACTCCGGTACCTCGGCCCGTATCCCGCCCCGCGCCGCGTAGTCGGTGCCGCGGGCGCCGGCGAAGACACCGACCTCCCGTCCGGCGAGCTCGGGCCCTTCCAGGCCGGCGTCGCGCAGGCAGTCCGCGGTGGTCTCCAGGAACAGCCTGATCGTGGGGTCGAGGCAGCGGGCCTGGTCGTCGGTGAGACCGAAGTGTCCCGCGTCGAACTGCTCGATGCCGTCGACGAATCCGCCCCATTTCCCGACGGTGTGGCCGGGTTGCCGTACGGCCCGGTGGAAGCGGGCGGTGTCCCAGCGCTCGGGCGGTACCTCACCGACGGCGAGGTGGCCCGCCCGCAGGTTGCGCCAGAACGTGGCCACGTCCGGGGCTCCGGGCAGCCGGCACGCCATGCCGATCACGGCGATGGTGTCCCGGTCGGGCTCGGGGGCGGGCAGTCGCCGGGGCTCGGCGGAGGCCCGGGCCGCCGCCGGGACGTCGGACGGGCCTGCCCCGGGTACGCCGGTGGTGCCGGGTGACGCGGGCGCGTGGGAGGGCGGGCCCGCCACCGGCATGGGTGCGGGTGCGGGCGGGCCGGACGGGGCCTCCCCGGCCGGAGGGGGTACGGGCGGGGTCCCCCCGGCGGGGAACGGCCCGGTGGTGGAGGGGGCGGCGGCCGAGGGGCCCGGGGGCGGCTCCGGCCGGTCGGTCGCCGCCGGCTCGGGCAGCAGGGGGCGCAGACGGTCGGCGAGGGTGCGCAGCGTGCTGTACTCGAGCAGAAGTGCCGGGTCGAGGGCCCGGCCGACGTGCTGCTCGATCGCGTCCAGGAGTTCGCCGAGCATCACCGACTCCACGCCCAGTTCCGCGAATTCGGCGGAGGGGTCGAAGTCGGCCGCCGGGATGCCGACCACGCCGGCGAAGATGTCCGTCAGCCAGCCGGGGACGGGCCGTGGGCCGGCCGGTTGGGGAGACGGGGCCGCGGGCGCGGCCGGGGTCACCGGCGTCGGTGCGGCCTCCGGGGGGAGTGCGGCCCCTGGGGCCGGGGGGCCGGAGTCCGCGGGCGCCGTGCCGGGCAGCCGGAGCAGTTCGGTCGGGTCGGCGGCGTGCAGGGGGCGCAGGGCCACCACCGGGCCGCCGGGCAGGGCGGAGACGACGTGATCGAGGGCGCGCAGCGCCTCGTCGTCCCCGGCCGCGTCCAGGCCGAAGCGCGCGCCGGGGTTGCCCGCGCCGGTCCGTGCCCCGCTGTCGCGCCACATCGGCCAGGCGACGGAGTGCAGCCAGGGGGTGTCCGGCGCGTGCCGTGCGGTGAAGTCGTCGACGAAACTGTTGGCCGCCGCGTACTCCAGCACTCCCCCGGCGACGGGCGGCACCACGGCGGACAGGGACGAGAAGGCCACCAGGAAGTCGGGCCGGTCGGGGAGGCACAGCTCGTAGAGGACTTCGAGGGCCTCCGCCTTGGGTTCGAACACCCGGCGGATGTCGTCGCGTTCCCGTGTGGCGAAGGCCCCCACGGGCGGCGTCACGGCGGCGCAGTGCACCGCGCCCCGTACGGGTCCGCTCTCCTCCCGTACGCGGTCGAGAAACGCTCCGAGGCCGGCGGCGTCCAGCAGGGACCCCCGGTGGACGTGGACGCGGGCCCCGGCCTTCTCCAGGGCGCGGACGGTCTCCACCGCCGCCCGGGCCGCCGCGTCGAGGCCGGGTGCGTCCCACCGGTCGGCCGGGGGCAGGGAGCGGGCGCCCAGCAGAGCGAGGTGGCGCGCTCCGCGGTCCACGAGGTGGCGGGCCACCCGGGCGCCGATGCCCCGGGTGGCGCCGGTGAGGAGGTAGGTGCCGTAGTAGTCCAGCCGGGGAGCCGGGGTGTGCGCGCCGGTCAGGGGGGTGAGCCTCGGGAGCCGCAGCTGTCCGGCGCGGTGCACGGCCTCGCCGTAGGGGTTGCCGGGAAGCGCGGACAGCAGTTCGCCGGCCTCGGCCGCGGGCACGGGACCGTCCGGGTCCAGGTCGACGGTGATGCCGGTGAGGTGGCCGCTCTCGGCGCCCAGGAAGCGTACGAAACCGGCCAGCCGTGCTCCGGCTCGGGGGCGCGGCCCCGGTTCTGTGCCTTCGGTGTGCCGCCCCCGGGTGGCGTGCAGGACGTGCAGCGGCCGGGTCCGGCCGGCCGCACGGCGTGCGGGGCCGGTGGCGGCGAACCGCTGGAGCAGGGCGAGCCGTTCCTGCCACGGTCCGGGGTCGTCGGTGGTCCGGTCGACGTCCGCGAGGTCGAGGACGGCCGCGAGGTCGGGGTGGGCGGCGAGGGCCCGGTCGGCGAGTTCGGCGCCGGAGGTGCCGGCGAGGGTGGCGTGGGCTTCGGACGCGCCCGCGTCCTCCCGGATGAGGAACACCCGCCCGGCACCGGCGCGGGCGACCACGGCACGGGCCAGCGCGGCGCTGCCGGGACCGTAGACGCACACCAGGGGGCCGGGCGGAGTGCCGGGCGGGGTGACGGGGCCGGCCGGGTGCCAGGTCTTGCGGTACAGCGGCAGGGCGGTGGCGTCCGGTTCGGCCGGGAGGGGCGCGGTGGTGGGGGGTGTGACGGGCGAGTGGGACGGTTCCGGCAGCCAGCAGCGCATACGGGCGAACGGGTAGGCGGGCAGCGGCACGACACGGGGGCGCCGTCCGGCGGGCGGTGCGATGCGGACGGGGCGGCCGGTGACCCACTGGCGGGCGAGTTCCTCCGGGTCGCCGTCGGCCACGGCGGCGGCCCGCGTACGGTCCGAGGGCGCCCGGCCGCGGTGGACGGCGGCGGTCGGGTCGCCGTCCAGGTGGCGTCGCAGCCGGTCGGCCAGTTCGCCGACTCCGCGGACCACCAGCGCGGCGCGCTCCCGCAGGTGGTGGCGTCCTTCGGCAAGGGTGAAGGCGAGGTCGGCCAGGTCGGTCGCCGGGTGGTCGCGCAGGTGGGCCAGCAGCCGGGTGACGACCTCGCGCAGACGCTCCTCGTCGTAGGCGGAGAGCAGGATCGGGGTGGGGACGGGCGGCGTGGGTTCCGCGGGGGCGTCCGGAGCCAGGTGGGCAGGGGGTTCCTCCAGGACGACGTGGGCGAGGGTGCCGCCCGCGCCGAAGGAGCTGATTCCTGCCCGCCGGGGTGCGACGCCGGGCGTGTCCCAGGGCTGGAGCGAGCGTTGGACGCGCAGCGGGGAGCGGTCCCAGTCGATGTCGGGGTTGAGTTCCTCCGCGTGCAGGGACGGTACGAGTGCGCGGTGGGCGAACTGCAGGATCACCTTGGCCATTCCGGCCAGCCCGGCGGATGCCTCGGCGTGGCCGATGTTGGATTTCACGGAGCCGATCGGGAGGGTGGCGTGGCCTCGGCCGTCCCCGGCGAAGACGCGGTGCAGGCCGTCGGCCTCGATGGGGTCGCCGAGCGCGGTTCCGGCGCCGTGCGCCTCCAGGTAGCCGATGTCCGAGGGGTCCAGGCCGGCGTCCCGCAGTGCCTGGCGGACCACGTCGGCCTGGGCGGTGGGGCTCGGCACGATCCAGCCGTTGGTGCGGCCGGCGTTGAGGACGGCGGTGCCGGAGACGAGGGCATGGACCCGGTCCCCGGCGGCTTCGGCCGCGGACAGCGGCTTGAGGAGGAGGGCGCAGACGGCCTCGGCGGGCACCATGCCGTCGCCGCCGCGGCCGAAGCTGCGGCACAGGTGGTCACCGGAGGCGCCGCCCAGGCGGTCGATCTGGCGGAACTTGTTGGGGTGCAGGGACAGGTTGGTCGCGGCGACCACGGCGGCCTCGCACTCCCCCGCCCGCAGCGCGCGGGCCGCGAGGTGCAGGGCGACCAGCGACGCGGAGCACATGGTGTCCACGGTCATGCTGGGGCCGTGCAGGTCGAAGGCGTACGACACCCGGTTGGCGATGCCGGCGACCGTGGAGCCGCTGTCGGCGGCCGGGCCGAGCAGGCTCTGCTCGACCCCGAAGTAGGGGTACTCGTTGTACATGGAGCCGACGTAGACGCCGACCCTGGAGTCGTGGGTGGCACGCAGCCGTGACGCCGGGTACCCGGCGTCGTCGAGGGCCTCCCAGACCACCTCCAGGCACAGCCGTTCCTGGGGGTCCATGAGTTCGGCGTGCCGGGGGGTGATGCCGAGGAGCAGCGGGTCGAAGCGGTCCACGTCGGCGAGGTAGCCGCCGTGCATGAGGTGTGCGGGCCAGCCCGGTCGCAGGCGGTCCTGCGGGACGGGGCCGACGGCGCAGGTTCCGGTCCGCAGCAGGTCCCAGAACTCCGCCAGGGAGGCGGCCCCCGGGAAGCGGCCCGCGATGCCGACGACGGCCAGCGGCTCGGCACCGCCGCGTGCCCGTCCGGCGGGGGTAGGGGCCGGGGTGCGTACCGGCGGGGGCGGGGGCGGGGCGTCCGCCCGGTCGGTCCCGGTCACCGGGGCCTCGGACTGCGCACCGGGCTCCGGGCGGGCCGGCACGGTGGCCGGGGGCGGCGCGGGGTGACGGGCCGCCAGGACCTCGGCGACGTCGGCGAGGGTGGCGTACTGGAAGAAGAGGGTACGGCTGCGCTCCCCCAGGTCCTCCTCCAGGCGGGAGTTCAGCCGGGTGATGAGGAAGGAGCTGAGGCCGAAGTCCTCCAGGGGCACGTCGGCGAGGACGTCCTCGACGGGGACCCCGGCGGTCTCGGCGAACACCCGGCGCAGGTACTCCGTCGCCCAGCCGCCGTCGGCGGGTGCCGGTCCGCGCGGTGCCCCGGCTGCCCCGGACGCGGACCTTTCCGGTGGGGGACCGCCGGGACCCGTACCCGCCGGATCCTCCTGCCAGGCTTCCGGAACGTCGTGGTCGTCGCGGCCGCCGGGGTCGTCGAACGGGTAGGCCGGCAGCGCCACCCGGCGCCGCGGGGCGGGCCACAGGGCGCGCCAGTCCACGTACCCGCCCGACAGCCACACCGCCAGCGCCTCCTGGGGGTCGGACACGGCCGTCGGCTCGGCGGTGTGCGGGGAGGCGAGGTGGCCGACGACCGAGCGCCGGACCGCGGGCGACGGGCGGCCGTGGGCCACGTCGTCGAGGGCGGTGCGCAGTTCCGCGAGCGTGCCGCACAGGACGGCGAGCCGGTGGCCCAGCGGCACCCGCCCGGTCTGTGTGGTGAAGGCGAGGTCGGGGAGGGCGGGTGCCCGCCCGGTTCCCCGCGTCTCGTCGAGGTGGTCCCGGTAGAGCCCGGCGAGACGCACGAGCCGTTCCTCGTCCGCCGCCGAGAGGAGGACCATCTGAGCCTTCGCTTCGTGCACCACGTTCACCCCTGTCGTCCGACGGCCGGTGTCCGCAGCCGAAGCTAGCGGCGCCGCGGCGCCGCCCCCGCTCACTCCTGAGCGTCACCGCCGGCCCCGGCCGTGACGAGCGGTGCCGTGCAGGCCGCCCACAGCTTGGGAAGCAGCCCGCCCGATCCGGCCTGACGCAGCCGGGTGACGCCGGCCGCGCTCAGGTACGCCATGCTGTCGGCCCAGCGGACGGGCCGGTACAGATGCTGGGCCAGCAGCTCGGCGAGCCGTTCCGGCCGGTGCGGCCGGGCGGTCACGTTGGAGACGACGGGGATCCGCGGGGCCCGGAAGGTCACCTCGGCCAGCGCCTCGGCGAAACCGGCGGCCGCCGCCGCCATGTACCGGGAGTGGCCGGGGTTGGGGGCGTCGATCAGCGTCGCCCGGCCGGTGCCGGCGCGGCGTACGACGGCCGCGAAGGCGCGCAGCGAGTCGGTGGGGCCGGACAGGACGGTCTGGTCGGGGGCGTTGAGGTTGGCGAGGTCGAGGTCGGCGAAGCCCTCGGTGGCCAGGAGGTCCGTCAGCGCGTCGGCGTCGAGCCCGGTGACCGCGAGCATGCCGCCGGGCACGGGGCACTGGGAGATCAGCCGGGCGCGCAGCAGGACCAGCCGCAGTGCGGTGACGTAGTCGATGCTGCCCGCGTGGCAGAGCGCGGTGAGTTCGCCCATGCTGTGCCCCGCCAGGTAGGCGGGCTCGGGTTCGTCGAGGGCGGCGAGATGGGTGAGGACGAACAGGGTCGGCTGGGTCCGGGTCAGGTGCCGCCCGTCGGTGCCGGGTTCCGCGGTGAGGACGGGCCTCAGGGCGTGGCCGAGGAGGTCCTCGGCCTGCTCCACGCGGTCCGGGTACCGGTCGAGGAGCTCCGCGCCCTTCGGTCCGCGCAGCGCGCCCTGCCCGGGGAAGGCGAGGGCCGTCAGCACGTGTCTACACCTCCCACGGCATCCTCTGGTGGCGTACGAAGTTGTCGATCCTGGTCCGGACGACAGGTGAGTCGAGGAGCCGTGCGAACACCTCGCCGGCGTGGTCGCGCGCGGTGTCGGGAAGCGGGGCGAGACTCGTGCAGTACGCCTTGGCCTCGGCCACCGTGGGCCGGTCGATCTTGGTGAGGCGGCCGAGCAGTCGGCGTCGCTGCTGTCCGTGGGCGCCCTCGAGTACGTCGACCAGTCCGAAGGCCCGCGCGTCGGGAGCGGTGACCGTCGCGGTGGTCAGGGTCATGGCGTACGCCCGCTGGAAGCCGACCCGGCGCATGAGGAACGGCAGGATGGTGCAGGGCAGCAGCCCCCAGAGGGCCTCCGGCAGCGCGAAGGTGCTGCGCTCGGTCGCGAGCACCAGGTCGCAGGCGGCGGCGAGGCCGACACCGCCGCCGAGCACCTGGCCGTCGACCGCGGCGAGGACGGTGACCGGAACCTCGGTGATGCGGCGCAGCAGGTCGAAGAAGTCGCTGCCGCCCTGGGACCGGTCACCGTCGGAGAGTTCGGCGAGGTCCATGCCGGAGCAGAGCGTGCCGCCCGTTCCCTCGATGACGACGGCGCGGGTCCTGGGGTCGGCCGCCGCCGTTTCCAGGGCGTCGCGCAGCAGGCCGACGTCGGCGGCGGTGAGGCTGTTCCGCCGGTGCGGCCGGTTGACGACGAGGCGGACGACGGGCCCTTCCTGGTCCATGAGGACGGCGGGACCGGTGGTGTGTGTGGTCATCAGGTCCACCTGTACTGGCGGTGATAGCCGTCGATGCGGTCCAGCGTCAGCAGGCCGCGGCCGGTGAATTCCTTGCCCAGTTCGCCGTAGGAATCCAGGTCGAAGTGGGCGTCGCGGACCCCGAACTGCGCCCGGTCGCCGGCGGCGGCGACGGTGTCGTACTCGGCGACGGTCAGCGGGCGGCGGGCGGCCAGGGCTTCCTCCACCCCGAATCGGGCGAGGTCCTGGACCGCCGAGGGGTGGACGACGCCGCTGAAGAACTCCGAGGCGCAGCCGGATCCGTACGAGAACAGGCCGACGCGCCGTGGTTCCGAGAAGTCTCCGTGCCGGATCAGCGAGCACAGCGCGAGGTAGAGGGAGGCGGAGAAGATGTTGCCGACCTCGGCGCCGTACTCCATGGAGGGGCGCACCCGTCGTTCGTAGTCGGTGTCGACCTCGTCGCGGCCGGCCCCCCGCTGCTGGCGCAGCAGGCGCCGGTGGGCGCCGCGCACCATCCCGACGAACGGGGTGTGGAAGGCGAGGTAGGAGAAGCCGTCGACGATGTCGGCGCCGTCGACGCGGGCGCGATAGGCCTCGAAGGAGCGCTGGAGGCATTCCAGGTAGGCCAGCATGGACACGTCCTGGTTGACGATGTCGATGCCGGGGCCGGGGCGGAAGGTGTCCATGACCTCGAAGGTGTGGCAGCCGTTGGCGCCGAGGTCGAGTTCGAGGGTGGTGGCGTCCTTGCCGACGAGCATGGCGACGGCTCCGGCGCCCTCGGCGCCCTCCCATTGTTCGCCGAGCGCGGGGACCCCGGCGGAGTCGGCGGCCACCACCAGGGCGAGCGCGTCGTCGTAAGGGCTGGCGTGCACCATGCCCGCCGCGGTGTGCAGGGCGGCGGTGCCTCCGTAACAGGCCTGTTTGACCTCGAAGGACCGGCAGCGCGGCCCCAGTTCGAGGTAGCGGTGCACATAGGTGCTCAGGGACTTGCCGAGATCCACGCCGGACTCGGTGGCCACCACGACCGCCTCGATGCGGTCCCGTTCGGCGGGGGTGAGGCCGCGGACGAGCGGGAGGGCGGCGTTGACGGCGTTGGTCACCGCGTCCTCGAACGGCATGTTGACCGATTTCCGGCGCATCATCAGGTTGCCGAAACGGCTCATGTCGTGGCCGCGTGCCTCGTACAGGCTCCTTATGTCGACGCAGACCCGTCCCACGTACGGGTGGAGGGCTCTGATTCCCACGCCCATGCGGCTCTCCCGTCTGCCGGAACGCACCGGCGTCCGTCTGACCGGGAGCCGATCATGCCGGGGGCGGCCCGGGGGCGGCTGCACACTATTGCGCAGTCGGGGGCCGGTCCGGCGCTGAGACTGGCGCAGGTCGGTCATCCGGAAACGGAACCTTCCCTTACGCGCGTCGCGGATCTCGGGATGGCGCGTACGGGGGGTTTTCAGGCGGCTCGTCCCGTGTTCGGATGTTCCTGCGAAGGGGGGTGCTGGCGATGCGAGACGGCCGGCAGGTGGCGCACGTGTGGTGCCGGACGGTGTCCGAGGAGCCGGGGTCCGGCGGCGGACTGCGTCCGGCGGACGTCGAGTGGGCCCTGAGCACCTCAGAGCTGCAGCGCAGGGAAACGTTACGCCGTTCGTCGGACCGCGCCCTGTTCACCGCGGCCTGGGGGCTGGTGCGCCACGCCCTCAGCGAGGTCGAGCCCCGGGTCGGTCCCCACGAGTGGCGGTTCCTGCGCTCCGGCCTCGGCCGCCCGGAGGTGTACGCCCCCGAATGGTGCCGTTCCCTGCGGTTCAACCTGTCCCACACCGACGGGACGGTGGCGTGCGTGGTCACCCGGGACCTGCGGTGCGGCGTGGACGTGGAGCGCCCGGTCCGGACGCTCCCGCTGCACCGGCTGACCCGGTCCGTGCTGTCACCGCGCGAGCAGCGGGAGTTCGACGCGGCCCCCGCGGGGCGGCGTCGTGAGCTGTTCTTCCGCTACTGGACCGTGAAGGAGGCCTACCTGAAGGCGATCGGAAGCGGGATGCGTTTTCCCATGACGGCCTGTGAGTTCGACGTCGGGACCGGCCGGCCCCGGCTGCGTTCGCTCGGCGCGGGAACCGAGCACGCCCGCTACACGTTCCGGCAGTGGGCCGGACGGGACGGCGCGATGCTCGCTGTCGCGGTTCAGGGCGTCACCGGTCGCGGGCCGGAGCGGGACGTCGCGGTACGGGTGCGGACACTCCGGCCCCGGGAAGGAAGTCCGCAGCCCCCCGCCTTCTGATTGGATCACCGCATGAGCGAACCAACCATCCCTTTCGAGGATCAGACCCAGTGGGAACAGTGGCTGGAAGAGAACCACGAAAGCGCAGCCGGGGTGTGGGTGAAGATCGCGAAGAAGGCCAGCGGCCTTCCCAGCGTCACCTACGCCGAAGCCCTCGACGCCGCCGTCTGCTTCGGCTGGATCGACAGTCAGCGCGACAAGGTCGACGACCTGTACTGGCAGCAGCGTTTCACCCCGCGGGCCAAGAAGGGCCCCTGGTCCCAGGTGAACCGGGAGCGGGCCGAACGACTGGCCGCGGAAGGCCGGATCCGGCCGGCGGGACAACGGGAGATCGACGCCGCCAAGGCCGACGGACGGTGGGAGGCGGCCTACGCCTCGCAGAGCAAGATGACCGTCCCGGACGACCTGCAGGAGGCTCTGCTGGAAATTCCCGAGGCGGCGGAATTCTTCGCCACCCTGAACAGCAAGAACAGGTATGCGATCCTGTATCGCGTACAGAGTGCCAAAAAACCCGAGACACGCGCCAAGAGGATTGAGAAGTTCGTCACCATGATGGCGAACCGCGAGTTGATTTATCCGTGACGATCCGTGGGCGGGGCCCGGCACGTCCGGGCCCTGGCCACCCCTGCCGTCACACCGGCAGACACAACGGGGAGGGGTTTCGGTGCAGCACGCTCGACTCGGCAAGTCCACCCTTTACGCACACCTGCTTCAGGTCGTGGACAGCCGCAAGATCTCGTTGACCCTCATCGATCTGGAGCGGGGTTACAACCTCTACACGTGCGGCGAGAACATCGACGACCTCTTCCTGATCGTCCAGGGCGGCATCAAACTGACCACCAGTGCGCACAGCGGGAAGGAGTGCATACTCGACATATGTCGCCGCGGCGACGTCTTAGGCGCGCTTTCCCTGCTGCCGTCCGTGCACGAGGAATCCGCGACGGCCATGCTGGACAGCCGGGTGCTCCGCATCAACCGCCGGGAATTCGTGCGCGTTCTGCGCAGCGATCCCGATCTCTTCCAGATCTGGAGCCATCATCTGGCCCAGCGGATAAGGCGGCGGGAAAGCACGATCAAGCATCTGGTCACCATGAAATGCGAATACCGCCTCGCCGCGATCCTGCTCCACCTCTCCGAACGCTTCGCCGGCCAGAAATCCCAGTGGCAGCACATCGACGCCCGGATCACCCACGACGAACTGGCCGCCATGGTCGGCACGACCCGTTCCCGCATCGGCTTCTTCCTCAAGAACTTCAGCATTCGCGGGCTCGTGAAGCGTCTGCCGGACGGCACGCTGCTCGTCAACTCCGGCACGATTTCGGCCTTCATCGCCACGGATCCGAACGAGTCGGAACCCGTGCTCCAGCACGCGTGAGTTCAGGTCGGTGCCTTCTCGCGGTGAAAGCCGGAGAAACTCCGCGTCGCGGCCTCGTCCTCGTACGCGCCCCGCGCGCTCACCGACGACCATGTCACCCCGCGGGCGATCGGCCGCATCGGCAACGAGGCATGACCGACCGTCCCTGGGGCAGCCCGGGGAGACGCTTCCCGGTCGCCGACTCCGATGCCGTCCCGCCGCGATGCCACCTGTCCCTGCCCGCCAGGTCTGGGGGTGAGGGGCGCGGCGGGAAGACGCAGGCGGTGCTCAGTTCCTCGGGGTGTCGCGGATCGCGGTCACCAGGCCGCCCACGAGGCGGGCCCTGTCGGCCATCGCGTCCACCACCAGGTATTCGTGGTCGGCGTGGGCGCCGCCTCCGACGGCGCCCAGGCCGTCGAGGGTCGGCACGCCCAGCGCCGCGGTGAAGTTGCCGTCGCTGCCGCCGCCGACCGACCGGCCCTCGATGCCGGGCTGCAGCCGCTGCGCCATGGCGAACAGCTCCGCGGCCGCGGACTCCGGCATGGGCGGGCGGCTCACCGCGCCCCGTACGTCGAGGCGAGCACCGGCGAGGTGCGGGGTCAACGCGGCGAACGCCGCTTCGACCCGGTCCTTCTCCCCGGACGACTCGACGCGCACGTCGACCAGTACCGTCGCCCGCGCCGGCACCACGTTGTCCGAGGTCCCGGCGGTGGCCACCGTGGGAGTCACTGTCGTTCCCACCTCGGGCCGGTTCATCGCGGCGATCGCCAGCACCTGGTGGGCCGCCTCGACGAGGGCGTTCACACCGGCGGCAGGCTCCAGACCGGCGTGCGCGGCACGCCCCTCGATGTCCAGCCGGAAGGTGCCGCAGCCCTTGCGGCCGGTCTTCAGCCCACCGCCTTCGGCGGAGCCCTCGCACACGAGCACGGCGCCGCACTCCAGCGCCAGCTCCTCGATCAGCGCGCGTGAGGTCCCCGAGCCCACTTCCTCGTCGGCGGTCACGAGGATCTCGACGCCCGACAGGTCGTCCAGCGCGGCCAGCCCGTGCACCGCCTGCACCAGCCCGCCCAGCATGTCGAAGACACCGGGTCCCGTCGCATGCCCGTCGGCCACCCGGAACGGGCGGGCGGCCAGGGTCCCCTTGGGGAACACCGTGTCGTGATGTCCGAGGACGAGAACCCTCGGGGTTCCGCCGCCGGACCAACGGACATGGGTTCCCGCGTCGCCCGGCAGCAGGGCCGCCTCGCCGCCCAACCGCTGCTCCAGGATCGCGGCGACCGCCGTGGCCGACTCCTCGAGGGCTTCCAGGTCACGGGAAGGCGACTCGATCTCGACGAGCCGCCGGAGGTCGGCGAGCATCGCCTCGGTGCTGATCTCAGTGCTGTGGTGCATGTCCCACCTTCAGGCTCGGGGAACAGGGATGACGGACGGACGAGCCTACTGACAGGCGCCCGCGACGATATGGAGTGGGCGCCCCGGTGCCGCGAGGTGCGCGACCCTCCCGGGGCCGCGGCAGCGGCAGGACGATGCCGCCACTCCGGCCGGTGCCGATGCCACGGCCGCGCTCACACCGGGTGGAACGGCTCCGTCAGATGCGGTGTCGCCAGGTGCAGCGTGACGGCGGGGTCGCGGCCGAGCATGCGCCGCCTCGAAAGCCGTGCGGCCTCGGGGTCGACCTCGTGCGCGTACGCGAGATCGGGGTGGAGGAGCTGGAGCGCGTGCACCAGGAGGTCGCCGGTGACGAGAGCCTGCTCCCGCCCGTCGGTGACCAGCACGCTCTGGTGTCCGGGGGTGTGACCGGGGGTGGCGACCACGCGCCCGGCGCGCAGCGGGGTGTCCCCGTCGAGGAGCCGCAGCCGGCCGGCGGCCGCGAGCGGATCGGTGAGGGTCTCGCGGAGCTGCGGATTGAGCGTGTCGATGGCGTCGAACTCGGTGCGCTGGAGGAGGTACGCGGCGTTCGGGAAGTACGGGCGGCGGGCGGCCGAAGCGTCGCTGTCCGCCGTGCCGCCCGCGGTCGGGACGGCCGTCTCGGTCACGACCGCCCACCCGACGTGGTCCGTGTGCAGATGTGTGAGCACCACCGTGTCGACTTCGGCCGGGTCGATGCCCGCGGCGGCGAGCGAAGCGGGGAGCGCGCCGGGCACGGGCGCCCACGAGGCGGCCGGACCGTCGGCCGGACCGATGCCGGCGTCCACGACGGTGAGCCCTCTGTCGCCGCGGATGGCGTACGCGCGGAACTGCAGCCGCCAGCGGCCCGCGGCGTCGACCGCGCCCGGGTCGTAGCGGTCGGCCTCGGCCCACTGAGCGGCCGTGGCCTCGGGGAAGGCCTCGGCGCGCGGGGCGAAGAACGGGCCCTCGCCGTCGGCCAGGGCGATGATCTCGGTCGAGCCGATCCGGAGGCGGGGAGCGCTGAGGGGCATGGCCGTGATCCTGCCACGGCTTCCGCGGGGGTGAGGACCCACCCCGGCACCGTGCCGTCCGAGGTGAACGGTGGGCGGCTTCGGGGAAGTTGACCTCGGTGGCGGCAGAAGCCGCTCGGCGTCGCGGTGCCGGCCCCCGGAAGGGCGGGGGCGTGGAAGGCGCCGGCGTACCGGGCGGCGGTCTTTCGCCCCCGGCGGCCTCGGCGGACGTCGCCGGCATGCAGCTGGTGTTCCCGTAGGAGCTGCCGACCTGCGTCCGTGGGCCCGGCGGTACGCCTCGGGCCTCCAGACCGGACGGCCCGTACGTGCGGCCCGGTCATGGGCGCTGCGGGAAGGACCCCGCCGTCCCCGCCCGGCCCTTATGCTCGGACGCATGTCGATCGCCTCGCCCCTGCCGGTCCTGCGCTCCGCCGATGGCGCCCTGCTCCGATTCGACGGAGATGCGCTGGTTCTGAGCCGGAAGACCGAGGAAGCCCGGATTCCCCTCCTGGCGATCGCACGCGTCCGCTCCGAGGGGCGCAGCCTCGCGGTCGAACTCACCGCCCCGTCCGGGACGGTGGCTGCCGTACACCGTGTCGACGACGTGAGCGAGGCTGCCGCTCGCCTGTTCGCCGAAGCCGTCAACGCGGTGCTGCCGCCTGAGCGTCCCGCGGGCGCCGACGGCTCGAAACTCGTCACCCTCCGCGCGGTGACCGAGTCCCAGCAGGAGAGGGACAAGCGCAGGCGCAGGCGGTGGGGCATCGCTGTCGTCCTCGTGTGTGCCGGTCTCGCCGTGGCTGTCGCCGCCCATGGCGTGTGGACCTTCGCGTTCTTGATCTTGCTGATCGGTCCCGTCGGCGCGTTGCTGACCGCGGTCGGTGCCGACATGGTGCGCCTGCGGTACCGCTCCCGGTACCTGCTTCGCCACGGCATCACCGTCGAAGCGAGGCGAGTCGGCGAAACGAGCGTTCTGGGCGGTGAGTTCGGGGTGTTCGTGTACACCGACATGCACGGCGTGGACCGCAGCCTGAACGTCAAGAGCCGGTCCGCGACGGTTCAGGTCGCCTATCACCCGGACAAGCCGGGCGTCGTGACCGAACAGGGTTCACGGTCCAGCCGCGCGAGCGACACCGTCGCCGCCCTGTGCTTCCTCGTCTTCGGGCTCGTCGTCGACGCGACGGTCATCGGCGTGGCGATCGGTTCCTTCCAGGGCATGTACCCCGGCTACTGAGACGGTACGGACCGGAGCCCGGGTTCGCGCCCCGCGAGCCCCGCACCGACCGGCCGGCGCTCCCCCGCCGCCCGGGCGCGGCCGGTGTGCGTCGCGTGGTGGCCCGCGATGTCCTGTCCACCGCCGCGGACGGGGTGTCGGACGCCGAGGCCGGGGCATCGGGGGTGTATGGATGCGAAGTCAATGGCGCTACGGGGTCGGGGCCGAGCCAGGCGTGCGGCCGACAGCACGGCGATGGCCGTCGCGGCCCGCGCGGGTTTCACCGCCCGTGGGCTGATCTATGGACTCGTCGGCTTCATCGCCCTGCAGATCGCCTTCGGGACCGATGGCGGTGGCGGGCATCAGGCCGACCGCGGTGGCGCCCTGAGCGAGCTGGCCGGCCGGCCTTTCGGTGCGGCGCTGCTGTGGGGCGTCGGTGTCGCGTTCGCCGGGATGGCGCTGTGGCGTCTGTCGGAGGCGCTGTTCGGCGGGGCGGGTGCGGACGGCACCAAACCGTCCAAGCGGGTGGCGGCAGCGGCCCGCTTCGTCTTCTACGCCTTCGTGTCGTTCACCGTGTTGTCCTACGCGGTCGGGAACACCGGCAGTGGCAGCGGTTCTTCCGACAGGCACACCGACGACGTCACCGCCAAGGTGCTGATGTGGCCGGGCGGGCAGTGGATCGTCGGTGCCGCCGGTGTGGCGGTGGTGGGGGCCGGGTTGTGGATCTCTCTGCGGGCCTTGGCGAGGAAGTTCCGTAAGCATCTGCGGACCGACGCCATGTCGCCCCGGGCCCGGAAGGTCACCGACGTCCTCGGGATGGTGGGCGGTACGGCCCGTGGCGTCGTCTTCGCCGCCGCGGGTGTCTTCGCCCTCGTCGCGGCCGTGCAGCATCAGCCCGGCAAGGCCAAGGGTCTGGACGACACGTTGCGTTCGTTCGCGGATACGCCGGCGGGGCCCTGGCTGCTCACCCTGATCGCGCTCGGCCTCATCGCGTTCGGCGCCTTCTCGTGGTGCTACGCGCGCTGGCGCGAGGTCTGAAGGACGGCCGGCGCGGCACCGGCCGGCTGTCCGGCTGTGTCGCGCACCGCCTTCCCGGACCACCTCCCACCGGCGGTGACAGCGCCCCGGGCGGTCTGCCCGGCGGTCACGGTGCGTTCGGTCCGGGCACCGTGAGGACGACCGTGCGGCCGTCAGGGTCGGCGAGGGTGTGCCGGCCGGGCGGGCGGCTCGTGGCTCCGGCCGGCGCGGTCAGCCCCAGGCGGAGGTAGCCGGTGGGCGGGCGGCGGGTGGCCGGGTAGAGCTCCAGCACGGTGCCGTGGGCGAGCGTGGCCGCGTAGTGCACCGGGCCCGTGCCGTGCCGCTCACGTACCAGCGCGAGGCCGAGACCGCTGTAGAAGTCGCGGCACGCGTCGAGGTTCTCGGTGTAGAGAACGATCAGATCGTTGTTCACCTGCGTGCTCCTGGGTGTCCGGGGTGGCCGCGAGAAGGTGTGCTCGAAGATACGCACCACCGCAGCGGCCGACTCACCGCCCCGGGGTGCTCGACCTGCGGGCAGGGACCGCCTCGCACAGGCGCCGGGAGACGGCGGGCCCCCGGAGCGGCACGGGAGGAATCGCGCGCCGGGGGCGACCGGCCGCCGGCGGTGTCACGCTTTCGCCGTCCTGACCTCGGCCTCCGGCCCGAGGAGCCTGAGGGAACGATTCTCCGCCGGGCGGCCGGTCCCGCGTTCGGCCACTACGGCGGCACGGGGTGGGCCACCCCCTGCCGTACGCGGCGTGTGAGCTACCTGGAGCATCCAGCCGCTCCGCTCGTACCCCGGTGAGGTGACCCCGGGAAGAGTCGGCCGCCACCCGTGCCGGGGATGGTGGAGGGTCGTTGCCCGACCAGCCGTACGCCTCGACGAACCGGTGTGCGGCCATGGCTGTGCGAGACGAGCGGGAGCGGATGGATGACTGAGGCCGCTGCGGGAGCGGCGCGTGTCCTGCGGGAGCTGGAGCCGTCGGTGGAGCGCCTGCTGGAGCGGCATCTGGACGCCGCACGGGACTGGCTCCCTCACCAGTACGTGCCGTGGGGCGCGGGCCGGGACTACGACGGGCCGCTGGGCGGGACGGCCTGGGCGCCGGAGCAGTCGGCGCTGCCGCGCGCCGTCCAGGACGCGCTGGTCGTCAACCTGCTGACCGAGGACAACCTGCCCAGCTACCACTTCGAGATCGCCACCCGGTTCGGCCGGGACGGGGCCTGGGGTGCCTGGGTGCACCGGTGGACGGCGGAGGAGGACCGCCACGCGGCGGTGCTGCGCGCCTACGTCCACGCCCGCCGGGCCGTGGACCCCGTCGCCCTCGAAGAGCTGCGGATGCGGCACGTCGGGACCGGTTTCCGGTCCGATCTGCCGACGCCCCTGCACTCACTGGCGTACGTCACCGTCCAGGAACTGGCCACCCGGCAGGCGCACCGCAACGCCGGCGCGGCGTGCGGGGACGCGGCCGGGCAGAAGCTGATGGCGCGGATCGCCGCCGACGAGAACCTGCACATGGTCTTCTACCGGGATCTGTTCGCCGACGCGCTCGCCCTCTTCCCCGACGCCGCCGTCACCGCCCTGACGGACGTGCTGGTCGATTTCGAGATGCCCGGCGCGACGATTCCCGGCTTCCGGGCGAGGGCGGCGCGCATCGCGGCCTCCGGCATCTACAACCTGGACGTCCACCTCGAGTACGTCGTGGCTCCCCTGCTCCGGGCGCTGAAGGTGGCCACCCTCCCCGGCCTGGGGCCGGCCGGCGAGCGGGCGAGGGAGCGGCTCCAGCTCCACGTCGGCCGGCTGGGCGCCCAGGCCGCCCGCGCCCGGGAGCTCTTCGCGCGCATGAACACCGACGGACACACCGACAGGCACACCGCGGACACCGCGGGACGCGAACAGGAGGCACAGGTATGAGCCAGGCGGTCGGGGACACCCTTCCCCAGGAGCTCGTCACGTTGTTGACCGACCACTTGGACGTGAAGGCCGCTCCCGGCAGCCTCACGCCCTCGACCAGCTTCGAGAGTCTCGACGTGGACTCGCTGGCCCTGATGGAGCTGGTCGTGGCCGCCGAGGAGGAGTTCGGGATCGTGCTGCCCGAGGAGACCCTGGACCTCTCCCCCGCGTCGACGCTCGCCGAGGCGGCCCGCGCCTTCGACGAGGCGCGCCGTGCCCGCTGAGATCGCCGTCACCGGTCTCGGTCTGGTCACTCCGGCGGGCCACACACCCGAGGACAACTGGACGGCGCTGTGCCGGGGCCGTTCGCTGGCCGCCCGCGACACCGAACTCGCCGGGCTGCCCGTCGACTTCTCCTGCCAGGTGACCGGGTTCGACGCCGCCGGCGAACTGGGGCGGCCGCTGGCCCGGCGTACGGACCGGTTCATCCAGTTCGCCCTCGCCGCCGCCCGCCGGGCCGTCGCCGACGCCGGCCTCGGCGGCGACCTCGGCCCGGGCGACGGCGCTTCCGGGGGGCTGGGCGAGCGGGTCGGGGTCGTCCTCGGGGTCGGGTCCAACTCCCTGAGCACGTACGTCCCGGAGTTCGGGCACCTCGGCGCGGACCGTCCCGACCGGGTGTCGCCGCTGGCGCTGCCGCGCAGTGTTCCCAGCATGGCCGCGGGCGAGGTCGCCATCGACGTGGGCGCGCGGGGGCCGAACTTCACGACCGCGAGCGCGTGCGCCTCCGGTGCCACCGCCCTCGGGGTGGCACGCGACCTGCTGCGGTCGGGGACCTGCGACGTCGTCCTCGCGGGCGGCAGCGAATCGGCCCGCTCGCGGATGACGGCCACCTGCTTCACCCGTATGCGCGCGCTGTCCCGCCGGCGTGACGAGCCCGCGCTGGCCTCCCGGCCGTTCGACGCGCGGCGGGACGGTTTCGTCCTCGGCGAGGGCGCCGCCGTCCTCGTCCTGGAACGGGCCGCCGACGCACGCGCCCGCCGTGCCCGGGTGCTCGCCGTGCTGCGGGGATTCGGAGCCGGTGCCGACGCCCATCACCCCGTCGCCCCGCATCCGCACGGGGACGGCGCCGTGCGCGCCATCCGGGCCGCGCTGCGGGACGCGGACTGCGGCCCGGAGGACGTCGGGCACGTCAACGCGCACGGCACCGGTACGCCCCTGAACGACGCGGCGGAGGCCGCCGCCCTCACCCGCGTCTTCGGGGACGCCGCGCCGCCGGTCACCGCGGCCAAGGGAGTCGTCGGCCACGCGCTCGGCGCGGCCGGTGCCGTCCAGGCGGCCTACACGGTGCTCGCCCTGCGCCACGGCACGGTGCCCCCTGTCGCCAACTTCGAGGGGCAGGACGGCGATCACAAGCTCGACATCGTGGCGGGACGGCCCCGCCCGGCCGCCGGCGCGGGCATCAGCTGTTCCTTCGGCTTCGGCGGTCAGAACGCCGTTCTGCTGCTCACCGCGGACTAGCCGGTCACGCCACCCCCACTCCCCACCGCTATCGCCGCCACCGCCGGCCGGACGACGCAGAACGCCAGGGAAGGCCACAAACCCCATGCCGACAAGCCGGACGACCACGATCCCGACGACCGCCATGCCCATCACCGGCACCCCGACGGCCACGCGTCCCGACGGCTGGGGCCCGAGCGTTCCGGGGCCTCGCGTGACGGCGATCAGCACCGCCGTGCCTGCGCACCGCTTCGCCCAGGAAGAGATCATGGAGGCGCTGGCCGGTACGACTCTGGGGCGTTCCCGAGCCGGCCGGCTGATGCTCCGCAAGATCCAGTCCAACGCCGGCGTGGCCACCCGCCATTTCGCCCGGCCGCTGGCGGAACTGCGCGCCCTCACCGACTTCACCGACGCCAACCGCGTGTGGCTCGACACCGCCCTGGAGCTCGGCGAGCGGGTCCTCACCGAAGCCCTGGAGACGGCGGGCGTGCGGCCCGGGGACGTGGACGCCGTGATCAGTACGACCGTCACCGGACTGGCGGTACCGTCCCTGGAGGCCCGGCTCGCCCACCGGATCGGTCTGCGCCCGGACGTACGGAGGATTCCGCTGTTCGGCAACGGGTGCGCGGGCGGCGCCGCCGGACTCGCCCGGCTGCGCGACTACCTGCTCGCGCACCCCGGGCACGTCGCCGTACTGCTGTCGGTCGAACTGTGCTCCGTCGCGTACCAGATACAGGACACCTCGATGGCGAACGTCGTCGCCGGCAGTCTCTTCGGGGACGGCGCGGCGGCCGTCGTGGCCACCGGAGCACGACGGCACCGCGAGAGCGGCCGGGGCGGCGAGGGCGGCGGTCAGGGCACCCCGGAACTGGTGGACAGCCACAGTCATCTGGTGCCCGATTCCGAGGACGTGCTCGGCTGGGAGATCGGCTCGCACGGCCTGCGGATCCTGCTGTCCCCCGAGGTGCCCGCCCTCACCGCGGAGCACCTGCCCAAGGCCGTCCGCGAGCTTCTCGGCGCGCACGCCCTCACCCCCGGGCAGGTCGCCGCCTGGATCGTCCACGGCGGCGGGCCGAAGGTGCTCACCGCCGTCGAGCGGGTTCTCGACCTGCCGCCGCACGCGCTCGAACCGACCCGGCGGTCGCTGGCCGACAAGGGCAACCTCTCCTCCGCCTCCGTCCTGCACGTACTGGAGGCGTACATGCGGACGCCTCCGCCCGCCGGCGCCCCCGGTGTCGTCGCCGCCATGGGCCCCGGGTTCTCCATCGAACTGGTCCTCACCCGGTGGTGAACACGAGAGACGAGGAGGCCGCCCGCCCATGACGTCCACGCCCGCCGTCCCGGCCACCGCCGCCGTCGTACTCGACCCGGCGACGCGCCGCCGCGTCCTGACCTGCATGTGTCTGGCCCTGATGCTCGTCGTGGCCTTCATGCCCGCGCTGAACCTGGCGCTGCCCGACATCGGACTCGACCTGTCGGCCTCCTTCACCGCGCTCACCTGGATCGTCGACAGCTACACGGTGGCCCTGGCCGGCCTGGTGCTCCCCCTCGGCGCCCTGGGGGACCGTGTCGGGCGCCGCGCCGTGCTGGTCGCCGGGACGGTCGTCTTCGGCGGCGCCGCGTTCGCCGCCGTGGCGTCGTCCAGTACGACCGCCCTGATCGCTTGGCGCGCGGTGATGGGCCTGGGCGCCGCGATGATCATGCCGGGGACCCTCTCGACCGTCACCGCGGTCTTCCCGCCGGAGCGGCGCGGCAGGGCCGTGGCGATCTGGTCCGCCTGCGCGGGTGTCGGCTCCATCCTCGGCATGCTCGCCTCCGGAGCCCTGCTGGAGTGGTTCTCCTGGAGGTCCATCTTCCTGGCCGGCGGCTGCGCGGCCGCCGTCATGGCTCTGGCGAGCGTTCTCTGGGCCCCCGAGACGAAGGATCCCTCGCCCGGCCGCTTCGACACCACCGGCGCCGTCTGTACGGCTCTGGCGCCCGGGGCCCTGGCGTACGCCCTCATCGCGGGCAACGAGGAGGGGTGGGGCGCCCCTCACGTCGTGGCCGCCCTGGCCGTCTCGGTGATCGCCGGCGTCGCGTACGCGGTCCTGGGGAGGCGCGCCGAGAATCCCCTGCTGGATCCGCGTCTCTTCGGCGTGCGGGATTTCGCCGCCGGCAGTGTGACGCTCACCGTGCAGTTCATGGTGCTCTTCGGCTTCTACTTCGTCGGGCTGCAGTACCTGCGGCTGATCCTGGAGTACGGGCCGCTGAAGTCGGCGGTCGCCCTGGTGCCCGTGGCCCTCGTCGTGGTGCCCGTCTCGCTCGTCGCGCCGCCCCTGGCACAGCGGTACGGCGTGCGCGCGGTGCTCGCCTGCGGTCTGGGGCTGCTGGGCTCCAGCCTGGTCGCCCTGTCCCTGCTCACGGCCGCCTCCGGTTACGTCCCCTTCCTCGGCAGCCTCCTGCTCGCCGGGCTCGGCCTCGGCCTGACCGGGCCCGTCGGCACCACGGCGATCACCGGTTCCCTGCCCGCCGACCAGCAGGGCGTGGCATCCGCCGCCAACGACGCGACCCGTGAGGTCGGCGCGGCCCTCGGCGTCGCGCTCATGGGCTCGGTCTTCGGCAACCGCTACCGCTCCTCGCTCACCATGGACCTCGGGGGGCTCCCGGAGGCGGCGGCCGACGCCGTACGCCGTTCGCCGGTCGGCGGGCTGTACGTCGCGGGCCGCCTGGGGCCCCGGGGAACGGCGCTCGCCGAGGACGTGAGGAACGCGTTCATGAGCGGCATGTCCGCGGCGGTCGTCGCGGTCGCGGTCGTCACGGCCGCCGCGGTCTGCGTCCTCTGCACGGGCGGGAGGCGGCGGAAGCCCGGTGGGTTCGCCGGCCGCGCCGAGGCGTAACCGGGGCCGCGGCGAGGAGGGCGGACGAGGAAGAGGCCGTCCGGAGGGACGGAAGCGGTGTCGGGTCCGGTGGTACGAGATTGCGAGAAGCGGGTCGGAGGCGTACGGACATGGCGATTGCCGGAACGGTGACGGTTCCGCCCGGGCTCCTGGTGCTCGTCGCCGCCGTGTGCTGCGTGCGCGTGGGCGAGCTGTCGCTGGCGCGGCGCAACACCCGGTGGACCGCCGCGCGTGGCGGTGTGGAGTACGGATCCCGGTCCTACCCGGTCGTGATCGTTCTGCACACCGGGCTGATCCTCGGCATCCTTCTCGAAGTCACCCTCGCCCACCGCCCGTTCGTCCCGCTGCTCGGCTGGTCCGCCGTGGCGGCCCTCGTCCTGGTACAGGCGGTACGCGGGTGGTGCATGCGCGCCCTCGGTCCCCTCTGGAACACCCGGATCATCGTCGTGCCCGGTCACCCCCTCGTCCGCCACGGCCCGTACCGCTTCATGCGGCACCCCAACTACACGGTGGTCGTGCTGGAGGGCATCGCCCTGCCGATGGTGCACGGCGCCTGGCTGACAGCTGCCCTCTTCACCTTCCTCAACACTCCCTTCCTTCTCTTCTGGGCCCGCGCGGAGGACCGGGTCCTGCGTCTCGCCCCTTGACGGAGAAGCACCCACTGTGGCTGTTCAGGGCGGTGAAAGAGGCTTTTTGACCCTCCGTCATAGTGGGCGCCATGGACTATGACGTAGTGGTGGCCGGAGGCGGCCCGGTCGGACTGATGCTGGCCTGCGAGCTCCGGCTCGGGGGCGCGCGGGTTGCCGTCCTGGAGCGCCTCACCGACGTGAACCCGGTGATCAAGGGCGGGGCGATCACCCTGCCGAGCGCCGAGGCTCTCTACCGCCGGGGCATGCTGCCCGCGCTGGCCGAGGCGCAGCGGCAGGCGATGGATCGCTTCCGGGCGTTCATGCGCGAGCGGAACGGCGGGGACGGAGGCGGGGCCGGGGGCCAAGGGCTCGGCTACGTCGGGCATTTCGCCGGGATCATGTTGCGCGCCGACCTGGTCGACCGTACGGCGCCGGGCCTCGGCGACGCCGGGCCGGCCGCCGGGATCGCTCTCGTGACGCAGCAGGAGATCGAGCGGCTCCTCGGCGAGCGGGCGGACGAGCTCGGCGTCGACGTGCGCCGGGGAGTGGAGCTGACCGGCTTCGACGTGGACGAGGAGGCCGTCACCGTGCGGACCGGCCACGGGACCGTACGCGCCGGCTGGCTCGTGGGCTGCGACGGCGGCCGCAGCGCGGTCCGCAAGCTCGCGGGCTTCGATTTTCCCGGCACGGACCCGGAGATCACCTGCCACCAGGCGGTCGTGGAGATGACCGGTGCCGAGGCCCTGACGGTCGGCTGGACCGCCACCGACACCGGGGTGTACGCCTACGGGCCGATGCCGGGCCGCATCGTGACCGTGGAGTTCGACGGCCCGCCGGCGGACCGGGAGGCGCCGATCACCGCCGAGGACCTCCAGGCGCGGCTGCGCCGCGTCTCCGGCGTGGACGTCACGGTCACCGCGGTGCGGACCGCGACCCGCTTCACCGACCACGCCCGCCAGGTCACCGCGTACCGCAAGGGCCGGGTGCTGCTGGCCGGAGACGCGGCGCACGTGCACTCCGCCTTCGGGAGCCAGGGGCTGAGCCTGGGGATCGGGGACGCGATGAACCTCGGCTGGAAACTCGCCGCGGTGGTCGGCGGCCGGGTGCCGGAGTCGCTGCTGGACACGTACACCTCCGAGCGGCACCCCGTCGGCGCGCGGGTCGTGGACTGGACCCGGTCGCAGGTCGCGGCCATGCGCCCGGACCCGTGGTCCCGGGCCCTGCGGGAGATCGTCAGCGATCTGGCGGGGACGGTGGCGGGCACCACGTACCTCACCGCGCAGCTCAACAGCGCCGGTGTGCGCTACGAGCTGCCGGGCGATCACCCGCTGACCGGCCGCAGCACCCCGGACCTCGTCTTCACCGGCGGCGACCGCCTCGCGGACCGCCTTCACACCGGCCGGGCGCTCCTGCTCGACCTCACCGGCGACCCGGAGCTCCGGGCCCTCGGCGCGGGGTACGCCGACCGCGTCGACACCCTGACGACCGGCTGTCCGTCCCACCCGGAACTGGCGGCGGTCCTCGTCCGCCCGGACGGCTTCACGGCCTGGGCGGCCGACGCGGGGGCGCGGACGCCGACGGCCGGGCTGGCGGAGGCGCTGGCGGAGTGGTTCGGAATACCGGGGAACGCGGTGACCCCAGGCTGATCCACCACTCCGGCCAGGGGTCTTTCTTCCGGATCGTGCCGGGCACACACGGGCCCCGGGCGCGGCGCCCGGCTCCGGCCGCCCGCCCCGGGGCCCGGGGGTCCACCGGCACCGACTCCGCGGGGGCGCGCGTCAGGTCCGGTCGGCATCCGCCCGGCGGACGGCGGGCAGGTGCACCACGAGGAGGGTGAAGGCGGCCAGCGCGACGTTGCGGGCCGCGGCGTCCAGGCCGTTCCAGTCGGAGGACTGCCACATGGCGAACCATT
Source organism: Streptomyces sp. NPDC126503 (assembly GCF_040302405.1). Classification (NCBI taxonomy): domain Bacteria; kingdom Bacillati; phylum Actinomycetota; class Actinomycetes; order Kitasatosporales; family Streptomycetaceae; genus Streptomyces; species Streptomyces sp. NPDC126503. The sequence goes on along the minus strand of NZ_JBEORS010000010.1, from coordinate 160,940 downwards.
CGCCGCCGATCGCGATGAAGCCCATCCCGAAGAGCAGCAGCACCATCACCAGGCCCACCGTGCCGGCCGCGCGGGCGCGCTCGTACGCGCCGTTACGCAGGCCCGCGATCCAGAACCAGGTGGCGGTGAGGAGGACCGCCGCGGCCAGGGTCTCCCAGATGATGATGGCGACGTAGGCGGCGTTCTGGAGGGCGGGGGACTCGACCGCGCGCCACATCAGGTCGGGGTCCTTGAACGTGGTGTCCATGCTCAGGACGTGCTGGACGAACTGCTGGTTGGTCCCGAAGTCGGTGATGTTCCCGAAGGCGACCAGGGTCATGTAGAGCGCGACGGTCGCCGTCAGCGCGGTCGCCGCGACGGCCGGCGCGCCCAGGCGGAGGAGCCGGTTCTGCCGGGTGCCCGGGGCCGTTGCCGGGGAAGGGGTGTCGGTGCCGGTCGGCGGGTGAGCCTGTGTCATGGGTGTGTCCTCCCTCGGTCCCGCGGGTGCTTGGGGCCGCGGGTCGTACCGTCCCCTTCCCCAGTCAGGGGGCCTTCCAGCCGTCCGCGCACGCAGCCGTGTCTCCGGGCCACGCCATCACCTGGTGCACCGTCGCCCCCGGCCGGGGCTGCCGGGGGCTCGCTGTCACGCTCGGCTCGCTCCCGACCCGGGCGTGGCAGTGTCGGCGGGGGGTCAGGAGACGGTGAGGACGATCTTGCCGGTGGTGCGGTCGGTCTCGCCGAGCGCGTGGGCCTTGGCCGCTTCCGCGAGCGGGAAGACCGCCTCGACGTGGGCGCGCAGCGAGCCGGCCGCGACCAGGTCGGCGATGGCGTTCATGCCGGTGTGGTCGGCCTCGACGAGGAGGGTTTCGACGCGGACCCCTCGGGCGGCGGCCTTCGCGGTCTCGTCGGGGTCGGTGCCCGGAAGGATCGACACGAGGATGCCGCCCGGCCGCAGGACATCGAGCGAGCGGGTGCGGGTGTCCCCGGACAGGGGATCGAGCACCACGTCGACGTCGTGGACGGCGTCACGGAAGTCGGTGACGCGGTAGTCGATGACGTCGTCCGCGCCCAGGGAGCGGACGAAGTCGTGCTTGGGGGCGCTGGCGGTGCCGATGACGTACGCGCCACGGGACTTGGCGATCTGTACGGCGAGGTGGCCGACCCCGCCGGCGGCCGCGTGGATCAGGACGCGCTGTCCGGCTCGGACCCCGGCGGTGTCGACGAGCGCCTGGTACGCGGTCAGGGCGGCGAGCGGCAGGGCGCCGGCCTGGACGTGGTCGATGCCGGCCGGCTTGCGGGCGAAGGCGCGGGCGGGCCCGGTCACGTACTCGGCGTGGGAGCCGACGCCGTGCGGGTAGGGCAGCATCCCGAAGACCTCGTCGCCGGGCTTGAACAGGGTGACGCCGAAGCCGACGGCCTCGACGACGCCGGACACGTCCCAGCCGAGGACGAGCGGCAGGCGGTCGATGAAAAGGCCGGCGGCGCGGTGCTTCCAGTCGGTCGGGTTCACCCCGGCGGCGCGGACGGCGACGAGGATCTGGCTCGGACCGGGGGTGGGCCTCGGCACGAGGACCTCCTTCAGCACCTCGGGGGTGCCGTGGGTGTCCTGGCTGATGGCGCGCATGGTGGCGTGGTTCGTCATGCGTCACAGCCTCGCCCGGGACCCGGGGGTCGTACCATGGCATGAATGCCAACTTCCGACGGGATCGTGCCATGACTGTCCATCGTGTCGTCGTCCTCGCCACGGACGGGGTCTACCCCTTCGAACTCGGCATCCCCAGCCGGGTGTTCGGGGCGCTCCCGGACCGTTACGAGGTGCTGACCTGCTCCGCGGACGGTGGTCCCGTCGCCACCAACTCCGACTTCTCGGTCACGGTGGAACACGGCCCCGAGGCGCTCGCGACGGCGGACACGGTGCTGCTGCCGCCCTTCGACGTGTCCCGCCTGTCGCGCGAGCTGCCGCCGCGGGTGGGCGAGGCGCTCGCGGCCGCGCGCCCCGGGGCCCGGATCGTGTCGATCTGTACGGGTGCCTTCACGCTGGCGGCCGCGGGGCTGCTCGACGGCCGGCCCGCCACCACCCACTGGGCCCTCGCCGACACCTTCCGGTCCTGGTACCCGCAGGTGGCGCTGGACCCCGATGTGTTGTTCGTGGACGACGGGGACGTGCTGACCTCGGCCGGCGCCGCCTCCGGCGTCGACGTCTGCCTGCATCTCGTACGGCGGGACCACGGCACCGCCGTCGCCAATCACGTGGCCAGGATGTGCGTCGTGCCGCCGTGGCGGGACGGCGGCCAGGCCCAGTACATCGAGTACCCGGTGCCCCCGGTCTCGGCCAACAGCACCTCGGCGACCCGTCAGTGGGCGCTGGAGAACCTGCACGAGCCCCTGACGCTCGCGGAACTCGCCGGGCACGCCCGCATGAGCCTGCGCACCTTCGCACGCCGGTTCAACGAGGAGGTCGGCACGAGCCCCGGCCGCTGGCTGATCCATCAGCGCGTCGCCCGGGCCCGGCATCTCCTGGAGACCACCGATCTCGGCGTGGACGACATCGCCGGACAGGTCGGGTTCGCCACCGGGACCTCGCTGCGCGAGCACCTGCACGCCGCGATCGGCGTCTCGCCGGTGGTGTACCGCCGTACTTTCCGGGGCGCCGCCACGGCGGGCTGAGACCCCGGCGGGCGACGCCGCCTTCCTCCTCGCACGGCCGCCGCGGAAGTGCGGTCGGCTGCTTCCACAGCCCTCCCCACCTGGGGGAACGGGTGTCCGGTCGGTAATCGGACAGCGTCCGCCGGGGTTCTCGCCAACGTTCGGCGACCGGCTGCGGGCCGGCCGCGCCCTCGGCTGCACTGGTCGACGGCCGCTGCGGGCCGGGCGGCCGGAACAGCGTGCGGAGCACGAGGACGGGCGGGAGGGATGTCACATGATGACGATCAACGTGGGAGTGCTGCTCGCGGTCGTCGTGGTGATGCGGTTACGCCGCAGGACGCAGGCCAGGAGCCGCGCCGAGGAACGCAACACGGCCTTGTTCGTCCTGGCCCTGGGCATCGTGATCGCCCCGACCCCGCTGGGCCAGGGCATCTTCGACGTCATCGGGCAGCTGGTGAACGGCATCTCGCGGGCCGGTACGTGAGCCCGCGCCCGCGGCGGGGTACGCGCCGCTCCCCTGCCCCACGCCGGCCCCGTACGTCCCCCGCCTCCCGGCGCCTGCCCGCGCCGAGGCGTCGCGCGGCTCCCCTCCGCCGGAAACGGGCCGCCGTCCGCCGGAAGCGGGCCGCCCTCGGGGAGCGGGCCGGTCTCCTGTTCCTGGTGCTCGCCGTGGCGGGGAGCCTGGTCGTCGGCGCACTGCGATGGCTGGCCGCGCACCCCTGGGTCCCGGTCGCGCTGCTGCTGTGCGCCGCGGCGGCCGGCGGGGTGTGGCTGCGCCGGCGCCGGGAGGCAGCCCGCCGGAACCGGGTGCGGGAGCGGGGTCTGCGCTACGCGCTGCCGCAGATCGACGCCCTGCACCACCGGCAGTTCGAGGAAGCCGTACGCGATCTGATGCGCCGTGACGGCTGCCCCCGGGCGATCCGCGTCGGTGGCGCCGGCGACAACGGCGCCGATGTGAAGGCCACGGACCCCTTCGGCCGCCTGTGGGTGATCCAGTGCAAGCACCGCAAGGCCGGGCCGGCCGGCTCCGCTGTCGGGACCCCGGACCTGCACGTCCTCAACGGCACCGGCAGGCCCGTCCACAACGGCGACGTCGTCGTCCTGGTCACCAACGGCCGCTTCACGGACCGAGCCGTCGCCTTCGCCCGTTCCCAGCGGCTCCACCTGGTCGACCGCCACCTGCTCGCCCAGTGGGCCGCCGGGTCCGCTCCGCTGTGGGAACTCCTCGGCGTGGTCCCCTCACCCCGCCGTCGCGGTCCCGGATCCTGAGCCCCGCCGGTCACCACGCCGGCCGACGGCACTCCGCGCGCCCCGACGGAGGTGCCGGCCAGGACGGGACGGTCAGCGGGAGATGGTCCACCGCTGGCCTTCGGAGCCGTCGCAGGTCCACACGCCGAGTTTCTTGTAGTCCTCGTGGTAGGTCAGGCAGTCCTGGTCACTGATCCTGATCTGGTGCGCGCCGCCGCCGACGGGGATGACCTCCCACTTCTGCGTCGAGCTTCCCTTCCAGGTGTTGATCTGGGCGTAGTAGGTGCTCATGTTCGCGGTGAGGACCGGGCCGTGGCCGTTCGCGATCTCGTAGCGTCCGTCACCCGCGTCCTTGAACGTCCACGTTCCGTTGGTGGTACCCAGCTTGCCCGCGACCACGGACGAACCGGAGGAGGTGTTCGTCGCGACGGCTCCGAGGCTGTTGACGGTCCTCAACTGCACGGGGACGCCGACCGGCGGGTGCTCGGCGCCGGTGGTGGGCGCCTCGGGTCCGCTGAAGGAGCGGAAGGCCGGAGGCGTGCCGGGGTGGGCGGGCACGCCGGGGATCGGGAGGGTGTCGCCCGGGCCCGGGGTCTCGCCCTTGGGGACGCCGGGGTCCGCGGGGGGCTCCATCGTGGGGCGGAAGTCGATGGTGGAGCCGTTGCGGTCCCACAGGCCGTAGAAGCCCCAGTTGATCCAGCCGCCGTCACCGTGGTTGGTGAAGCTGCCGCCTCCGGAGAAGATCCAGATGCGGTAGGTCTGGTCCTCACGCGAGGTCTCGTCGTGGTACTCGACGTCGCCCTGGAACGCCACGTCGCGGAGGTTCTGCGTGTAGTGGTTGACGAACCACGGGTCTCCGAAGGCGTTCTTGCCCTTGATGTCGAAGATCATGATGTTGTAGTGGCCGCCGGTGTGGTTCGTCAGCATCTCGAGCAGACCCTTGACGAAGTTCTCCCGGGCGACCTTCTTGAGTTCACCGCTCTCCTTGGCCGCCAGGATGCACCACGTCAGCGTGCCGGTCCCGAACGAACCCGGAGCGACCGTGTCCGCCGCGTTGCAGTTGTCCGCGGCACCGTCCGCATGGGCGGGCTGGGCCGGTCCTCCGACCAGCAACGCGCTCACGCACGCGGTGGCCGCGACAACCGTGGCCTTGTACTTCTTCACTTGCGGACTCCTCAGGGCAGGACGCGAACGATCGGCAGCTCCCACCTTCAACCCCGCCCCTAACGTCCTGCTGATGATCCACTCACGTCCCCTACGGCCTCGCGCGCGGGCCGGTCGTCACGGGTACGTGTGCAGGACCCGGCCGATACGGTCTGCCGCTTCGGCGTGGCCGAACAGTCCCGGCAGGCCGCCGCTGTGGAGCAGGACCGTTCGCTCGCCGGGCCGGATGTCCCCGTCGCGGACCGCCGCGAGCAGTCCGGCCGCGGCGCGTCCGGTGTAGACCGGGTCCAGGACGATGCCCTCCGCGCGTGCCACGACGGTGAGGGCGTCCAGGACGGGCTCGTGCAGGATGCCGTAGGCCTCGCCCACCTGGTCGTCCCGCACGCGCAGCTGCCCGGCCGCCAGGTCGCGGCCGGTGAGTTCCGAGGCGAAGGCCGCGGCGACGGACGCGGGGTCGGGCAGCGCGCCCACGTCGACGCCGAGGACCCGATCGGCGCCCAGGGCGGCGATCAGGCCGGCCATCGTGCCGCCGGATCCCAGTGCGGTCACGACGTGCCGGACGCCGGGCTGCTGGGCGAGGATCTCCTCACCCGCCTCGCGGTATCCGCGGGCGCCCAGCACGCCGGAACCGCCGAACGGCACCAGGTACGGTACGGCGCCCTTCTCCCGCAGTGCGGCACACGTCCTCTCGGCCTGCCCGGCCAGCCCGGCGGGTGCGGCGTCACCGGCCCACACGACGCGGGCGCCGAGCACGGCGTCCAGGAGGAGGTTCCCGCCGGGCCGGTCGGGGCGGCCGGCACCGGGCATGACCAGCACCACGTCCAAACCGGCCCGGGCGCCCGCGGCGGCGGTCAGCCGCGCGTGGTTGCTCTGCGGGCCGCCCGTCGTGACCAGGGTGTCGGCACCGCACCGCAGCGCGTCCGCGACCAGCCACTCCAGCTTGCGGACCTTGTTGCCTCCGCCGCCGAGCCCGGTCAGGTCGTCCCGCTTGATCCACAGATCGTCCGGGGCCAGACCGATCGCCCGGGCCAGCCGGGGAGCCGCCTCCATCGGCGTGGGCCACGCCGACAGCGTCACCTTCTCCACCACGAACCCCTTCCTCCGCGTCACGGCGGCGCGCTGTACGACACCGGCGCGCCGGGCGCTCACCGTCTCACACCGGCCCGCGGGGCGAAGGGTGTGGTGCGAAGGCACGGGATCGGGGGTGCGCGGGGCGCGTCTCATGGTTTTCGCCAGGGGCCGCGCCGGGCGGGTCCCGGTACGTTCGCGCCGTCCATGCGTGGTGGGAGGGGAGTGCGCGTGAAAGCTCTGGCATCCGTACTGGTCGCGGCGGTCCTGTGGGTGACCGTGCCGTCGGCGCGGATCCGGGCGGGCACCGGGGCGCACCCGGTGTCGCTCGGCGCCGCCCGGATGCTGCTGGGCGGGTTCGTGCTCATGGTCCTCATCCGAGGGCCTCGACTACGTCACCACCCGCCGGATCACCGAAGATCTCGCCCTCACCCCCGTGGAGGCCGCCGGACTCCACCGGTCCCTGCGGCCGGAGGGGCCACCGCGCCACGTGCCCCCTCTGTGGCGCCTGGCGGGCACGTGAGAGACCCGTCCCGGTACGCCTCCCCGCGGGCTGACGGCGATGCCTGAGCCGAGGCGCCGCGACTGAGGTCCCGGCCCCGCGCCGCCGGCCGTCACCCGGGCGGGTGCCTCGCGCGCACCGTTTCCCAGGATTCCCCCCGGGGCAGCCGCGCCTGTGTGCCGTACAGCCGAAAGGGACCCGACGTGACCGAGCAGACACCCGACACCCCCCCGCGTGGCATCCCCCGGTACGACGGGGCGGGGCGGGGACACCAGGGGGCCCGCGCCGGTCTCTTCACCCGCTCCTTCGGCCCCCGGCCCGAGGCGGGCGGGAGGGCCGTGGTCCTGGTGCACGGGCTCGGCCTGTCGGGACGGTACTTCGTTCCCCTGGCCCGCCGGCTGGCGGCGAAGGGCGCCACCGTGCTCGTACCCGACCTGCCGGGCAACGCCTGGTCACGGGCCGCCGCACGCCGGATGCCCGACGTGGAGCAGGCCGCCGACGCCCTGGCCCGCTGGCACCGGCGCCTCGCCCCGGGGCCGAGTCTGCTGGTGGCCAACTCGGTCGGTTGCCAGGTGGCAGCGGCGCTCGCCGTCCGCCATCCCCGGCTGGTCCGGCGGCTCGTCCTGGTCGGCCCCGCACTCGAACCGGGGGTGCCCGTCCTGCGCCACGGCGGCCGGCTCCTCGCGGACGCGCCCCGGGAACCGCTCTCGCTCCTCGGGACCGCCGCGGCGGACTACCTCCTCACCGGACCGATCCGCTTCGGCGCCTCCCTGCGTCACGCCCTGCGGGACGCGGCCGGGGCATTCGAGGGGCACTTGGCCCGGATCGACGTGCCGACGCTCGTGGTCCGCGGCACCGGTGACACCATCGCCTCCCACGCCTGGATCCGGCGCGTGGCCCGGCTGCTCCCCGACGGGCACGCTGCCGACGTCCCGGGCGCCGCGCACGCGGCGCACTACAGCGCGCCGGAGACGGTGGCCCGGCTGATCGAGGAATTCGCCGACGAGGACGCGCGAGAAACCGACGAGGCAGGAGAGGCGGGAGACAACGCATGACGCCGTCACACACTCCACGGTCGCCCGGCCGCCCGCCCTCCACGTCCAAGCCCACGGACCACCCGTCGCCGTGGCTGCGCCTCCTGCCGGGTATCTCCTCGGAGCGCCGCGGCTTCGTCCTGGCCTGGTGGGGCTTCGCCCTCACCTTCGGCGGAATGCGCCTGCTCACCTGGCTGATCCACATCGACGTGGCCGGCATCGGCGACGTACAGGCCGGCGGCGTGCACCTCCACCACTACGTGTGGGGCATCCTGCTGCTCGCCGTGGTGGGGGCGGCGGGCCTCGTGGAACGCTCGGCACGCGCGCGTGCCTGGATGGGGCTCGCGTACGGCGTCGGCATGGCCCTGGTCCTCGACGAGGCGGCGCTGCTGATCAGCCTGGAGGACGTCTACTGGGACACCGAGGGCTGGGTGAGCATCGCCCTGGCCCTGGCGGTGATCGCCGTGCTGGGAGGGGTGCTGGCGTGGACGCGCGCACGGCGGGCCCCGGGGCGGGGCCGGGGCGGCGGCTGAGACGGTCCGGCCTCGCTCGTCCAGGGTGCGCCGTCCGCCGGCGGGGGAACGGCGTGCGGCCCGCACCCTGCCCGGTACGAGCCGCACAACCGGTCGGCGGGTCCACGGTACGGGGGATGCCGCGGACCCGCCGGCCAGAGCGGTCCCATGCGCCCTGCGTTCCGTGTGCCCCCGAACCACGGGCGCATGCGCGCCTTCTCGCCCCTGGTGTGGTGGCGCGACGACCGCCTGAGGAATGGCTCGCACGCGGGGCGGGTGCCCAGGCCTCATGCCCCGGGCGGGCCGCTCCGGACGGCTCCCCTCCCGGCGTGAGGCTCCGACCGGCGGGGCGTGAAGCGCACGAGACCGGGTACCGGCACGCGTACGAAAGAGCTCGTCGCACCAGGAAACGCGAGGAAGAAGGAACCCATGTCGCAGCACCGCGCCACCGAGGGGAACGCCGACCACCCGAGGACCGCCGCCGAGGAGGTCCTGAAGGAATTCGAGGAGGCCGAGACGGACGTACGCCCGGACGCGCGCCCCGACGAGGACGGGGAGGCCGCCGACGCCCTCACGCCCAGCCGGAGCGCACAGGAGGACGCCCAGCGGCGTGCGGGCGACCGCGGGGACGAGTCGGGCGGCGAGGTCTAGGGTCTTTCTTTCGGATCAGGCCGGATCAGGGAGCGGCGCCTGGTGCCGTGGATCGCAAGGCGTGAGGAGGGAGTCCATGCGGAGCATCGGCGACCGACGACAACGCTGGGGGCACCTCCCGTGCCCGAAGGGCTACGGGGGAGAGGCGCGGTGCTGGGGGCACCTCTCAGGCGAAGCTCTGGGGGAGGCGCGAGCCCGGCAAGATCCGGAAGACAGGCCCTAGCCCGGGTCCTCACCCGTGAGCCCGTCGATGGATTCGCGGATGAGGTCGGCGTGACCGGCGTGGCGGGCGTACTCCTCGATGAGGTCGAGAAGGATGCGACGGAGGTTGGGACGTTCTCCGCTGCGCGTGGTGTACGCGCCGAGCTGGTCCAGCCCGCCCGTCCTGAGGGCTTCGTCGACGATGGCTCGGGAGCGGGCGACCGACTCCCGCCACAGGGTGAGCAGTTGCTCGGGGGTGTCCGCGGCGGCGGACCGGTGGTCCCAGTCGGGAGTGCTCTCCCAGTCGACGGCGTCCCAGGGCGCTTTGACGGGGGAGCCGAGCCACAGCCGGGCGAAGTGGCTGTCCTCCACGTGGGCCAGATGCTTGAGGAGGCCGCCGAGCGTGAGGGTGGACGTGCCGAGCGTGGCGCGGAGGCCGGAGGCGTCCAGGCCGGAGCACTTCCAGGCCAGCGTGGCCCGCTGTCGTTCGAGGGCGCCCAGGACGGCTGCCGCCTCGGTGCCGGCAAGAGGAGGTTCCGGCCATGTCTCGGCCGCTGTCTCAGTCATGATCGCAAACCTTAGCGAACACAATTGACATTGCGGCGGGGTACGGGGCCGCCCGGGGCGGAAGCGCCGCGGTTGCCGTGGGTGCCGGGGAGCCACCCGGGTGGTTCGACGCTGTGGCGGTCACGCGCTGGAAAGACACTCCGGTATCCGCACTGTCGCATCGTGAAGGTGAGACCGCCCATGCCCTACGGCTCCTCCCCCGCCCCTCCCCCCGTCGGTAGGCCGGGCCCCATGCGGGAATTCGCCGCGTGTTCGGCCGACTTTCTGCTGTGCCGGGACATGGCGGCCGCCTGCAGTGACAGCTGGTTCGTGCGGGTGGCTGATGCCGATCACCTGGAGCGCACGGACGAAACGGCGGACCTCGCCTGCCGGTTCTTCGCCGGCCGGCCCCTGGACGATCTGCCGTACTCACGTGGTGCCGAGCGCGCGAGCTCCCCCGCCCCGCCCTGACCCGGCCGGGCTCGGGAAAGGGCGGGGCGCACGGCAGAGCTCGGCCGGCGGGGTGCGTTGAAGGCCTCGTGTCCTTCGCTCCTCCGCAGACCGTCCGCGCTCCGCGCAAGGCACGGCCGGCCCGACGCCTCTCCCCCACCGCGCCGGGCTCGCCCGGTCCCGCACGCGATCAGGGGCGCGCAGCGGGCGCGGGAACCCGCCGCCGCGCTGCACGCCGCCCTCGGGAAAGGCCTCGGCCCTCACACCGGGAAACGGAGGCCTGCCGATCCGTGGCGGAGGGTCAGGCCGGGGTGACGTTCTCGGCCTGCGGGCCCTTCGGCCCCTGGGTGATGTCGAACTGCACCTTCTGGCCCTCGTTGAGCTCCCGATAGCCGGTGCTGGCGATGGCCGAGTAGTGCACGAACACGTCCGGGCCGCCGCCGTCCTGCTCGATGAATCCGAAACCCTTCTCCGCGTTGAACCACTTCACCGTGCCGGTCGCCATGCCGTACTCCCTCATTCCATGAACAAGCCGCGCGGCACCGCGCCACGCGACCGTAGGTTGGCATCATCGCCCGCCTGCCCGGCCCGGAGAAGGAGAAACGCTCATGGGCCGGCGTGTCGCCTGCTCCCGCCCGGAGGCGCGGGTTCTCCCGGGGAGGGTCACGACGGCGCCCCGGACTCGTTCGGGCCCTTCCCCTTCTCCTCGTCGGGCGCCGTCCCCGGTGTTCCGGCGGGCCCGGGGAATGCGGCGAGGAGGATCTCGGCGGCCTGCGTGACGTTGTCGGCGTCGACGGCGCGGGCCATGGCCGCGCGGGCCGCCTCCGGCGCCGTACCGGGTGGGACGACCATGAGGGCGAAATGGTCGCTGTCGCCACGGGTGATCAGGACGGTGTCGTCGCCGACGGCGAAGGAGTCGAGGTGCACGACCCTGCCGTCGATGACGAGGCGGGGTGGGATGCCGTTCCAGGCGGAGGTGTCCAGGCCGACCCGGGTGATGGGGCCGAGGTGCGCGGCCAGGGCGGTGACCAGTGGCGGGAGCTCCCGCTCGACCTCACGCGTACGCGGCCACCACGCGCCGTCGAGGAGGCTCTGCCGGGTATGGGTCGTCACGAGCCGGAGCAGCGCGGAACCGGGCCCGACGGCCTCGTGGACCGCGTCGGGCAGGAGTCGCGGCGGCGTAGGGGGAACGCCGGGACCGGTCATGATCGATTCCACCCGTCCAGGGGACGCCCGCGCCGCCGCCCTACCGGTGACGCGGCTCGGGCCGACCCGGCAGGCGGGGTGACGGCCCCGTCCCTTCACGGTACTCCGGAAGACCGCGGCTACGCGTCGTCCCACCGCTCCGGAGCGTCCGGCACCCGGCTCGGCGGACGTACGGTGGACGTACCGGGGCGTGGCCGCCCCGCGGGCCGCCCCTGCCGGCGCGTCCCTGGTGTGAAAGGACGGTGCCGCCGTGGACCGCAACGAACCGGAAGCTCTGCCGCCACCGGGACACGCCGAAGTCCGCATCGTGGCCGCCACGCCGGACGCCGCGCGCCTGGTGGCCGACGTCCTCCGCCACTGCTTCTCCGGCGCGGAGCAGCGCAGCTACCCCACCCCGGGCGGAGGCACCCGCCTCCACCTGACCGTCGACACCGCCCACACCGCCGAACCGGCCCTGTCCTGGCTGGCCGCCAGCAGGCCCCCGAGCGGCGCCGGCCCCCACTCCGAGGAACCCTGACCGGCCCGGGACCACCCTCCAGGGCTGGGCGCCGGGGAGACGGAAGGCGGAGCCTCCGACCGGCGCCGCCCCCGCCCCGTGGCCGGAGCCCGCGTGATCACCCTGCCACGGACCGCGCGGAGGCGGAGGTGACGCCCGCGCTCCGTCCTGTCGTCCTCCGGACGGGCGCGCATCGGCCGGTCCCCGGTCCACCGCGCCGGCGCCCCCGCGAGTCGGTGAACCGCCTTGACCTCAACCGAGCTTGAGCTTCTACGGTGACCGCATTCCGCTGATCACGAGGAGGGCACGTGAGCGTGACGCTCAAGGAGTACGCGCAGGACGAAGTGGCCGCTCAGCCCATCGGGGCATGGACCGGCATGGCGTGCCGGCTGGTCGTCGGAGCCCTCCGCGAACAGTTGGCGGTGGAGAACCTCACGCAGCCGCATTGGTGGACGCTCAACCACGTCGCCGGAGCGCCGGGGAAGTGGACCCGCGCGGCGCTGATCGAGCGGTTGGCGAAGTGGGACGATCTCGGGACCGACTTCCACGGTGTCTTCGACGACCTTGCCGACCGTGGCTGGCTGGTGGAGGAGTCAGGGCTCATGACGTTGACCGAGGCGGGAGAGAACGGGCGCGTCCGGGCCAAGGAGCGCAACCTGCGCGTGCATCAGCGGGTGCACGACGGCATCGACACGGCCGACTTCGTGACCACGATCAACGTCCTGCGTCGCGTGGTCGCCAATCTGGGCGGTGACGGCGACCTGCCCGGCTGACGGCGCGCCGCGGGCCGGCCGAGCCTTCCCGTCGCAGCCCGGCCGGCCCGCGAAGACCCCTCGGTCACAGCACTAGCTTCGGCCGGACATCATCGACATCAGGAGCCCGTGCGTCTCGGCGTCGGCGGCGACCACCAGTCCGCGGCCCGACGCGCCGATCGGGGCACCGTCGATCCCCGTGACGGTGCAGCCGGCCGCCCGGCACAAGGCGATTCCGGCCGCGAAGTGCACGCTCCCGGAGAGGTCGCCGCCGTCGGTGACGTACGCGGCGCGCCTGCCGGCGGCCACCCAGGCCAAGGCCAGGGTCGTGGACACGACACGCGGCCGGAAATGCTCCACGAAGTCGGGGCGCGCCAGCAGATCGACGGCGCGGAACCCTGGCGCGCCGGGGAACGGCGGGTCCAGGTTGACGTCCACGAGGCGGGTGGCGGCCGTGGGGGTCAGGAGGATGTCGCCGCCCCCGTCACTCCGTACCCGGGCCGTATCTCCGTCGGTGAAGAACACCTCCCCGCTGAACGGGTCGGCCACGGCCGCGGCCCCGTCCCGCAGTGCCACGTTGACGGCCACCAGCATGGTGCCGACGGCGTAGTTCAGCGTGCCGCACAGGGGGTCCACCAGCCACTGGCGCGCCGTTTCGGCGGCACCCTGCTGCCCGCCCTCCTCTCCGAGCACCGCGTCATCGGGCCGCGCGGCGCGCAGGACGCGGAGGATCGCCTTCTCGGCCTCCACATCGGCGGTGGTGGCGAAGTCACCGGCGCCCTTGTCGATGCGGTCGAGGCGACGGCCGTACATGCTGCGGACCACGTCCGCGCCGGCCCGCACGCCGGCTATCGCGACCGCGGCGTCGTCAGAACGCGCGTATGAGTTGATCATGCGCGCAGCCTACCGAGGCGCCGGCCACCGCCCCGGTGGACCTGAAGGGCCTCGGATGGCCTGGTGATGACTTTCCGTCAGGTCAGGCCGCGAGCGCCGCCGGGGTCCGGGTGTGGTCGCGCACGATGATCTTGCCGGTGTTCCGGCCGCGCAGCATCCCCAGGAAGGCGTCCACAATGCGCTCGAACCCGTCGACCACCGTCTCGTCGAGGGAGAGCCGGCCGCTCCGCAGATGCGGGACGGCGAACTCGTACAGTTCTTCCTGCAGGTCGCGGTAGTTGCTGACGAGGAATCCCTCCATCCGGATGCTCTTCTCCACGATGTCGGCGTAGTTGAAGCGCGGGGGCGGTGCGTCGGGGGTGTTGTACTGGCTGATCGTGCCGATGCGGACGACGCGCCCGAACTCGCGGAGTGCGTTCACCGCCGCGGCGAGCTGTTCGCCGCCGACGTTGTCGACGAACACGTCGATGCCGTCGGGTGCGGCCTCGCGGAGCAGGGTGCCGGCGGACCCGTCGTGGTAGTTGAAGGCGGCGTCGTAGCCGACCTCCCGCACGAGGTGGTCGACCTTGGCCGCCGAGCCCGCGCTGCCCACGAGTCGCCCGGCGCCGAGCAGCCGGGCGAACCGCCCGGTGGCCGTGCCGACCCCGCCCGCCGCGGCCGACACGAAGAGGTCCTCGCCCTCCTGGAGCCTGGCGACGCGGGTCAGCCCCACGTACGCGGTCAGGCCCGTACCCCCCAGAACGCTCAGGTAGGCGGTGAGGGGCACTCCGTCGAAGTGGGGAAGGCGCCGGGTCTCCTCGGGCGTGACGACCGAGTGGGTGCGCCAGCCCCGGCGGTGGAAAACGATCTCGCCCTCGGTCAGCCGGGGCGTCCGGGAGGCGATGACCCGCCCGAGGGTACGGCCCTCCAGCGGTGTGTGCAGCGCGAAGCCGCCGGGCACGTCGTCCATCATCTCGCGGTGGTAGGGGTCGACGGACCAGTACAGGTTCTCCACCAGCGCGCTGCCGGCCGCCGGGGTGGGGAGGGCCGACTCGACGAAGGTGAACTGCTCGGCAGTGGGGAAGCCGTCGGGGCGGGAGGTCTGGTGCACGGTGAGCGCGGTCTCGTTCATGACCGGACCGTAGGACGGGAATGGGCCGGGTCGGCAGCCGGTTGGGGTCATGCGACGTCCCGATCCATGAGCAGTTCTCATATGCAGAGGTGAGCGCCCTGTGGCCCGCACGACCGATTCCGATCTCGCCCCGCAGGAACTCCGTGTCCTGGTGGCGGTGGCGGACACCGGGGGTTTCTCCGCTGCGGCCCAGGCACTGGGACTGACCCAGTCCGCGGTCTCCCACTCGGTTCGGGGCAGCGAGCGCAAGATCGGCGCCGTCCTCTTCGACCGGGGGCGCCGCGGGGCCCGCCCGACCGGCGCCGGGGAGAAGGCCGTGGCGCATGCCCGCCGCATCCTGCGTCTGCTGGAGCTCCTGACCGCAGAGGCGCGTGCCGGGTCCCGGTCCGCGGACGCGGAGGGGCCGCTGCGGATCGCGGCCTTCCGCAGTGCGGCTCTCCACCTGCTGCCGCCCGTCCTCGACCGGTTGCGGGCCCGGCATCCCGGGATCGAGCCGCGGGTGCGGATCGTCCGCGAGGTGGGGCGCGGCACCGCGGGGGAAGTGGCCGACGGGCGGGCCGACATCGCCCTCGCGACGCTGGGCGGCTCGGCGCCGCTTCCGCCGGGGCTGGTCGCGAGTGAACTGTTCGAGGAGCCGTACGCCCTGGTCCACGCGCGGGGGCACGCCGCCCCGCGTTCGCTTCCGCTGGTCGACTGGGCCGAGAACTGCGGTTCGTACACCCGCGACTGGTGGGCCGCGCAGGACTGGATCCCGGCGGCGTCCGTGGAGGCCGAGGACGACGGGGCCGTGCTGTCCCTGGTGAGCGGAGGTCACGGGATGGCGATCATGCCAGCCCTCTCCCTGGTCGGAGCACCGGAGTCGGTCGGGGTCGCCGATCTCGGTCCACGTCGCCCGACGCGCCAGGTCGGTTACGTCACCACCTCCGAACTGGCCGGTTCGGCCGTCGTGCGCGCCATGGTGAGGGAACTGCGGGCCTCGGTCCCCCGGGTGATGAGCCGTCTGGAACCCGGCGCGTGACCGCGTCACGTCCGGGGCGCGGTGAGACCGGTCGGGTTCGGACAGCGGCCCGTCGACAACGCGTGACTGCCCCGCGAGGCCTTGACCTCGGCACCGTCGTAGCGGCAGTACGAGCCCGGCTGGAATCCACTCATCCAGCGCGTGAGGCCTTGCGGTCCACGGCCGGGGCCATCGAGAACGCTGAGCCGGAACTGGCCTTGGACGACTTGTGCCATATCATCCGATTCTTCGGCGTACGTATTACCCAGGAGGAATACAGCACCTTGCAGGCCGTGGCCCGCGAATTCTCGATGACCGAACTCCTGGAGGAGGCACACCTCGACCCGTTCGTCGGCATGTGAGAGGGCGTAGGGCGTGAAGGCACGGCACAGCGGTACGGACGGAGCCGCCGGCGAGCGTATCGCCGCACCCGCCGCGCGGCCGGCCTGGACGCCGTCAAGGACGCCGCGCACAACACGAGCGTGTCCGTGGAGTCGCGCCTGGCCCGCGACTCCCCCAGAGCTTCGCCTGGGAGGTGCCCCTATGCGCACGCACCCTCGCCGCGTCGTCGGGATGACCCACGTACGCCCCGTACGAGGGCGACCCTCCGCCTTGCGAGGGCACGCACCGGACGCCGCTCCCTGATCCGGCCTGATCCGAAAGAACCCTAGAAGGGTTCGGCGGCGCGCAGAAGACTCTGCGGGAGGTAGGGAGACTCGACGCGGATGTTCCAGCCGCGGCGGCGGGCGTGGCAGGCCAGAGCGAGGATGTCGAGGTTCACGGAGGCGTCCGGATCGTCGGCGCGGTCGGCGATCCGGTAGTAGTCGCGGTGGGCTTCGAGCGCGTCGGCCAGAGCGAGGTTGAAGCTCTCCTCGTCGCCGTCCACGAGCTGCGAGAGCAGTACGGCCGGCGGCATGGCGAAGCCCCAGTCCTTGGCCTTCTCCGCCTGCTGCAGGGCGCGCTGCGCGGACTGTTCGGGGTCGGTTCCCTCGAGATAGGCGTGGAGGGCTTCGCGGTACGCGGCGAAGGCGGAGCCGTCGGGGCGGGCGAAGGCGGGGCCGGTGAGGACCAGCGGGGCGAGGTCCTCCGGTGCACCGGTGATCAGGGCGAAGGCAGTGGCCTTCTGCCAGTTGTGGGCGTCGGCCTCTTCACCCCGCTCGGCCCGGCAGCGCAGCGTGCGACCGTCGATGGTCACCTCGACCTCGGTGCCCGGCTCGGCCAGGGCGGTGCGGAACAGCGCCGCCCCCATCTGGGACGCGAGCCGCAGAGGCGTGAGCCGAGCCTCCGTGATGCCACCCGGGTCACCCGCGCGCCACTTGAAGAGGCGCTCCTGATCGTCCATGACCCAGCTGAGCCGCGAGACGGCGAGGGGCTTTCCGTCGACCGGCGTGAGCACCTCACGGAGGTCCTCCTCGTACATGGCCTCCGTCTCCGGGTGCACGTTCCGCTCGCAGGCCGGCCGCTCCACCACCAGTGGGCCCGCGGCGAGCGCGGCGACCGCGTCCGGCCGCCGGTTGCGGCCGAACCCCTCGACCCGCGGGCCTCGGGTCTCGAAGCCGGTGACCAGGGCGTGCGGGAGGTAGTCGGTGTGCACGGCAGGCGCCCAGCCCAGGGTCCGGTACGCGAACGCGGCGAGGGCGAGGGGGACGAGCGGGAGGAGGCTCCTCGGAGCGGCCGTGGGGCCGTGCAGGGCGGCGTGCCCGGCCAGGAGGTCGGCCAGCGCGGCATCGAAGGCCTCCCGGTCCTCGTCGGCCAGGGCGCGCAGTGTGCGCAGCGCCCCGCTGTACGGCCGGTCCAGGAGCGGCTCGCCGGTCTCCTCGGCGCGGACGCGGACGCGGTCCAGGGCGGCGTCGACGGCGGTGAGCCTGGCCCGGGCGCTCGGCGGGTACTCGTCGTCGTCGCCCGTGTCGTTCAGGAACACGGCCGTGAGTCCTGTGGCGAGTTCGCCGGCGGGCGTGCCCCTGGTCTTCTCGGCGAACTTCTGCCGGGCGAAGTGGAAGGCCTCGCCGTGCCACGTCGCCTTGTCCCTGAGGACCGCCAGGCAGAGCGCGTCGATCCATTCCCCGGGCGTGACGCTCTCCGCGGGGGCGTCTTCGCCGGGGTCGTAGCTCATGCCGAAGTTCACGTAGTCCAGGAAGACGTGGAAGCTGCAGTGCGGGTGGTAGGCGGCGTAGGCGACCGCGCCGGCGGCGGCCTCGGAGGCGTCCTTGAGAACGGCCTTGGCCTCCGCGGTGTCGAGGTCGGGTGATTCGACGGAGAGGGCACCCAGGTGATCGAGGAACTCCTCGGTGATCGCCCACCACTCGTAGGTGGCCATCCGGCCGGCCCTCGACATGGACCGCACCTGGCCTCCGATCCGGTTCGTGAAGTCCTCGCGCGCCGCGCGCACGACTCCCTCGCCCAGCTGGTGACGCTCTCTTCGCACTGCTCTGCTCCTTGATCGAATCGCTGGACAGCCTAGGGGGTGTCTTGTCGATCAGGCCGGGTCAGGGAGCGGCGCCTGGTGCCGTGGATCGCAAGGCGGAGGAGGGAGTCCATGCGGTGGGGGTACCTCCCGTGCCCGGAGGGCTACGGGGGAATCGGCGACCGACGACAACGCGGCGCGGCGCGGTGCCAGACGCCGCGAGCCCGGCAAGATCGGCAAGACACCCCCTCGGGGGTGGGTCCGACAGGCAGACGGCTGCTGCGTGCTTCGGGGCTCGGCGCTACGCGGGCCTCCGGCGAGGGGTGATCGCGTCACCGGATGGGGAACACCGGTGCGGAGACGATCAGTGCCATGACGGCGGCGGCGATCCAGGGCCGCGCCTGCCGGCCCGGGAGCAGGCACGAGACGGCACTGAAGCAGGCGCCCGAGGCCGGCGCCGCGTGACGGCCGGCGGCCCTATCGGTGAGGGGGATCACGCCGACGTGGGCGACGACGAATTCGGCGGACAGGGCGACCGTGAACCACCCTCAGCCGTCAGGGAGGGCGTGGCCCTGACCGGTGCGCTCCGGTCCCGGGGCGACGGCGCCGGCGACCGCCCGGAAGTACCCGCTGGAAGCGCCACGCCTGGGGCGACGCGCCATGCCGGTCGTCCTGCCGGGATCGTACGAGCGGGCGGTGGGGCCCGGCCGTGGCGTCGCCCGCCGGCGGTCAGGCGTCCTTCCGGCGCTCGGCGGCTTTCCGTGTCCTCATGCCGGTGATGACGAGCGCCGCGCCCAGGGCGACGAGGGCGAGGTAGGCGGTGGACGGGAGGTCGACGACCTTGTGCGTCCAGCCCCATTCCGCGCCGAAGAATGTCTGCGAGGCGAAGCTGATCAGCCCCTGGGCTCCTACGACGTAGCCGATGCTTTCGAGGGTGTATCCGATGGTGATGCGCACGGATCAACCCTCCCTCGGCGGTGCCGCGGGATCGTCCTCCGCAGGTTCGAAAGCGCCCTAGGCCGAAGGATGCAGTCGCCCTCGCCGACGCCCGACGCGCCCGGGGCTCCGTAGACGGTCGAACCGGTCCTCCCTCCGGGGACGGTCATACCGAAGCGGCGGTGTCGCTGTCCGGGTAGAGGGTGAAGACCTGATCGAGGCCGACGATGCGCAGGACCCGCAGGGTGGCGTCGGGGACCGAGGCCAGTGCGATGTCCGCCTGGGCCGCGTGGGCCTGGGCGCGGGCCGCGATCAGGGCGGTCAGGCCGCTGGAGTCGCAGAAGGTCATGCCGGCCAGGTCGAGGATCAGCCGTTGGCCGGGGCGGAGGGTGAGGGTGGTGAGTCGCTCGCGCAGCCGGGGTGCGAGGGCGTAGTCGAGGTCGCCGGTGATTTCCAGGACGGGGCCGGCCATGGCGTCTCGGGTGGTGATCTTCAGCGGGCTCATGGGGTTCTCGTCGGGGTTCGGTCGGAGGACGGGTCGGGGGATCCCAGGGCGAGGAGGGCGGTGTCGTCGTCGAGACCGTCGCCGAAGCTGTCCAGGAGGCCGGACAGCGCCTGGATCACGGCGTGGGGCGATTTTCCGGCGTGCTGCGCGGCGAACGCAAGGAGGGCGTCGTCCCCGAACAGACTGGAGCGGTCCGCTCCCGTACGTGCCTCGGTGAGACCGTCGGTGTAGAGGAGGAGGGTTTCACCGGGGGCGAGGGTGGTCGTGGCGGTGGCGAACTGGGCCGACGGCAGGACACCGACGAGGAGGCCGCCCGGCGTGGGCAGGTAGTCGGCGGTGCCGTCCGCGCGCAGGACGAGGGCCGGCGGGTGCCCGCCCGAGGCGATCCGCACGGCGACCTCTCCGGTGTCGGGGTCCGGGTCGAGGGTGCCGAAGATGGTGGTGCAGTAGCGGGGGTCGCCGCCGGCGGCGTAACGCTCGTGGAGGACCTTGTTGAGCGTGGTCAGGGCGGAGACGGGGTCCGGGTCGTGCAGGGCCGCGGCGCGCAGGGTGTAGCGGGTCAGCGAGGTGAGCGCCGCGGCCTCGGGACCCTTGCCGCACACGTCGCCGAGGAAGAAGGCGAAGCGCTTGCCGTCGACGGGGAAGACGTCGTAGAAGTCGCCGCCGAGGCGGTCGGGGGAGGCGGTGTGGTAGTAGGCCGCCGCCTCCATGCCCGGGACGGGTGGCAGGCTGTCGGGGACCAGCGACCGCTGGAGCACCGCGAGAGCGTCCTGCAGGCGGGCCCGGTCGGCCTCCGCCTGTCTGCGCGCCTCCTCGGCCGCCTTCCTGCCGCGCAGCAGTTCTTCCTCGTAGGCGCGGCGGTCGCGGGCGTCGAAGACCGTGGTGCGGATGAGCAGCGGGTCACCGGAGCCGCCGTACTTGAGCACCGCGGAGACGAGGACCGGTATCCGCTCCCCGTCGGCCCGCTTGATCTCCAGCGCGATGCCGTTGATCTCCCCCTGCATGCGCAGCAGCGGGGCGAAGTGCGTTTCGTGGTAGAGCTTGCCGCCGACGGTGAGCAGATCGGTGAACCGCATGCGGCCGACGACCGCCTCGCGGTCCAGGCCGAGCCAGTTCAGGAGCGTGGTGTTGATCTTCGCGATGGTGCCGTCCATGAGCGTGGACAGGTACCCGCACGGCGCGGCCTCGTACAGATCCTCGGCGCTGTCCTCCAGGAGCGCGGCGAACGCCGCGTCGGCCGCGGTCACGTCGTCGGAGTCGCTCGGGTCGTGGCCCTGCCCGGCGCGGCACATCACCGCAGGCTCGCGAGGAAGTCCAGGACGGCCTCGTTGGTCGCCTCGGGCGCGGACAGCTGCGGGCAGTGGCCGGTGGCGTTCAGGGTGATCAGGCGGGAGCCGGGAATCGCCTGGTGGACGAAGGCGCCGACCTCGCGGGGAGCGATCACGTCCTGGGCGCACTCGAGCACCAGCGTCGGCACCCGCACGGTGCGCAGATCGTCCCGCGAATCGGACAGGAAGGTGGTCCGGGCGAAGACGCGTGCGATGTCGGGGTCGGTCGCGCAGAAACTGTTCGTGAGCTCCGCACCGAGTTCGGGCCGTTCCGGGTTCCCCATGATGAGCGGGGCCATGGCCGACGACCATCCCAGGTAGTTCGCCTCCAGCGACGCCAGGAGCTCGTCGATGTCCTCGGCGCTGAAGCCGCCGCGATAGCCCTCGTCGTCCATGTACCGCGGCGACGGGGCGACCATCACCAGCGCGCCGATCCGTTCCGGTGCGGCGTCGGCGGCCAGGACGCCGACCATCGCGCTGACCGAATGCCCGACGAGGACGGCGTCCCGGAGATCGAGCTCGGCGCAGACTTCCACGACATCGCGCGCGTAGCCGTCGAGGGAGGCGTAACGATCCTCCGAGAAGGCGGAGAGTTCCGAGCGGCCGGAGCCGACGTAGTCGAACAGGACGACCCGGTGGTCCCGGGCCAGGGCTGGCACCGTGAGGCGCCACATGTTCTGGTCGCAGCCGAACCCGTGCGCCAGGACCACCGTCCGACCTCGAGGGTTGCCGGTGACCGTGACGTTGTTCCTGCGAGCGATGTCCATCAGGACAGTCTCGCAGGTCACCGGCGGAACCCGAGCGGGCGGGGAGCAGCGGGCCCACGGCCGCGACCGGGACACCCGGGGCGTCGCGCGTCGCGTTCACCACGACGCGCGGCCGCCGGAAGGCCTCCTGGACCGGACTCCCCCGGCTCCGGGCCGCCGGGCCGCGCCTTTCCGGTAGGGCCGCGGCATCGGGTGCGCCGGGGGGCGGACCGAGGGAGGAGACTCCTGGGCATCGGCCGAGAAGATCAAGAGGCTCGCTCCCGCAGGGCACCACGGGCGACGGCCCTGCCGTCCCCCGCCTCCGCCGCGCCGATTCCTCGCCGGCCGGCCTCCTCGACGGGGGCCGCGCCGCTCATGCCGGGTGCCTCGCGTCCCAGTCCTCGCGGGAGCGGGCGATCGTGGAACGGTGGTCGAGGGACCAGTCGATCAGCTGTTTGATCAGGTGCGTCATGCTGTGCCCGGTCTCCGTGAGGGAGTACGCGACCTGGGGCGGAGTCGTCGGGAACACCTGCCGCGACACCAGCCCGTCCCGCTCCAGGCGGCGCAGCGTGAAGGTCAGCATGCGCTGCGAGACACCGTCGACCAGACGCTGGAGCTCCTTGAACCGCCGTGGGCCCGCGGCCAGTTCGACGACCACGTGCACGGTCCACCTGTCGCCGAGCCGGTCCTGGACGTCCCGTACACCGCACTCCTCGGCGCAGCTGACGACCGGCTCGGCAGGCGCGGGGGTGGTTACGTCCGTGTGCCCTTCCGACATCAATGTGCCTCCTTCCAAGATCACGCCCGTGGCGCAAGGATGGTCCCGGGCACCTCGCCCGCACCGCCATTCTCGGCTCCCAGGGGGAAACATGTTGCTCGTCACCGGTGTCTCCGGCGCCCTCGGCTCGCTCGTCGCGGAGCGGGTCGCCGGCCGCGGGGACGTCGTCCTCGGCACCCGCGCCGGCCTTCCCGGCACCCGGCTCGTCGACTTCGACGACCCGTCGACCCTCCCGGACGCCTTCGCCGGGATCGACACGCTGCTGCTGATATCGGCGGGGTACGGGGAGGACGACGTCGTCGTCGCCCGCCACGAGGCCGCCCTCTCCGCCGCCGAACGCGCCGGGGTCGGCCACGTGGTGTACACCAGCCTCTCCGGTGACGGCGACCACCTGACGTACGCCCTCGCCCACCGCTGGACCGAGCGCCGGCTCCAGCGGTCCAGCCTGGACTGGACGATTCTGCGCAACGGCCTCTACGCCGAGTTCCTGACCTGGATCGCCACTCCCGACGCCGACAACCGCATCACCGGTCCGCTCGGTGACGGCGGGCTCGCGGCCGTCGCCCGGGCCGACCTGGCCGACATCGCGGTCGCCGTGGCCACCGACCCGGCGCCGCACGCGGGCCGCGTCTACGAGCTCGTCGGCGACCGCCCGCTGGGCGGCGTCGAGCTGGCGGAGGCGCTGGGTGCCACGTATGCGCCGGTGACGCTGGCTGAGGCCCGTACCGCCGTCGCCGCCTCCGGGGCGCAGGCCTTCCAGGTGCCGATGCTGGTCGGCACGTACTCGGCGATCGCCCACGGCTTCCTGGACGGTTCGGGCGTCAAGAGCGACCTGCGCGCGTTGCTCGGCGGGCGGGAGCCGCTGGACGCCCTGGAGGTGTTCGTGGCGGCCGTACGCGACGGTGCCGCGGGCGCCTGAGCCCGGCCGACCGGGGACGGCCGCTGACGGTCGTCGCCGGGTCCGGCGGAGCGAAGCGCCGCCACGGATCTCCTGCGGTACGGGGCGTCGAGGCCGGTCGGACCGGGAGGAGCGCTCGGTGCGGGGAAGGCACCCGCGCCCCTCCGGTCAGGACCGGTCAGGGACATCGGTCAGGGGGTGTCCCCGGCGTAGTGGAAGCGGCAGCTGACGCCGGGGCCCCGTCCGCGCGGCTCGCCCGGGTGCGGCTCGTACAGGGCGCGTCCGCCCGGCCACCGGCCGAGTTCGGTGGTCAGGGCGGCTCCGTCGTCGATCTCCTGGGTGCGCCAGCCGTGGATGTCCAGCAGGAGGCCGTCCAGCGGGCCGCCGACGAGTTCGGCGTAGGTCCGTCCGGGTTTCGGGCCCGGGTCGGGGTCGTCGTGGTCGCGGCCGTAGACCCGGCCGCGCAGCAGCTGCTCGTCACCGTTCATCCGACCAGCCTCGCAGCCACCACCGACAACCGGGCCGTCACCGGCGGGGCCGGGGCCGCCGGGGGCTGAGGCCCTGACCTCAGGGCCGCCCTTCCCGGTCGGGGAAGATCCGGCCAGGTGAACGGATCGAGCGGTGGAGGACGCGGGTGCTGCGGCTGCCTTATGACGCGGGTGCTCTTGGGCGCCTGGGGCTGGATGACGAGGCGGTGTCCGGGCCGGGAGAGCGGGGGTTGCCGGTGGACTGCCGTCGCGTGTTCGCCGGGGCCCCCGGCCGGCGGGCCGGACGACCGTGTCCTCGGACGGTCCCGCGGTGGACGACCACCAGGACCCGTCTCGCAGCCGGGAGACTCCGGGACCGATGATCCGGGGTGCGGGGCGGTTCGGCTCGAGGCTCGGGCAGGGCGACAACGAGTCGTGCGCGGTGCGCGCCGAGCCGCGGAGAGCTCAAATATGTCGACAGCGCCCTCCGGCACCCGGCACAGTGGCCACCCGTGACGAGCAGTGAACTGTGGACCCGCGCGACCGCCGACCGCTACGACGCCGAGGAGGCCGAAGCGTCCTCGGCCGCCGTTCTCGGACCGACCCTCGCCTTCCTCGCCGAGCTCGCCGGGGACGGCCGGGCGCTGGAGTTCGCCATCGGAACCGGACGCGTGGGCGTCCCGCTGCGGGAACGCGGCGTGCCGGTCGTGGGCATCGAACTCTCCGAGCACATGGCCGCGGTGCTGCGGCGCAAGATCGACGAGGACAGCCTCCCGGTGGTCATCGGGGACATGGCCACCACCGTCGTCCCCGGCCGGTTCACCCTGGTCTACCTCGTCTACAACACCATCACGAACCTGCTCACGCAGGACGAGCAGGTCGAGTGCTTCCGCAACGCCGCACGGCATCTGGAGCCCGGCGGCCGGTTCGTCATCGAGCTGGGTGTGCCGCCGCTGCGGCTCCTGCCGCCCGGCCAGGTCGCGGTGCCGTTCGACGTCTCTCAGCAGCATCTCGGCTTCGACACCTTCGACCTCGTCGAGCAGATGCTCGTCTCGCACCACTTCACCCGCGACGGCGACGACGGCCGCTACCGCCGCGAGAACTCCCGGCACCGGTACGCCTGGCCGGCGGAACTCGACCTGATGGCGAGGATCGCCGGACTCGAGCGGGAACGACGCGTCGCGGACTGGGACGGGTCCGCGTTCACCCAGGACTCCGCGAAGCACATCTCCGTGTGGCGCAAGCCGGCCTGAGTCCTGCCACCAGGCTGTCGGCTTCGGCCCCGCCTGCCGTCAGCCGCGTTTCTCGGCGAGGGCGCGGTGGTCATGGCCCGAACCGCAGTCGGCTCGCCGCGACCGTGACCGCGGCGCCGCCTGGCCGTAAGCTTCCGCGTCGGTCTCCACCGACCGGGGACGATCCGTGCGCAAAGCGCGTGGAGTCCGAAGTCATGGGGTGTTCGGCGCGTGTTCGGCCCCCGCCGCCGCTCCCTCCTCACGGGCTACTCGAACGCCGCCGCTTCCTTCAGCGCGGCGGCCACCACCGACGGGGCGTCGGGGCCGGGCGGGCCCGGCCGGTAGGTGACGGAGCGGATGCCGCCGGTGTGGCGGAAGGAGCGCCGGCGCTCGTACAGCGGCCGGGAGACCGGGGACTTGCGGTCGACGCCGACGCTGAGGCCCTGGAACGGGGCCATCCCGATGAGCTGGCGCACGCTGCGGGGAGCGGCCTCGCCGTCCACCGTGCCGGTGAAGCGCCGGCGCAGTCCCTCCTCGGCGGTCGCGGCGAGGGTGATCGCGTGCGGGCCCGGTGCCAGGGGGCCTGCGTCGGTCTCGTGGAGGCGTCCGTACTCGTTGTAGGCGAAGGTCGGCCGGCCGTCCTCGACGTACAGGCTGTAGCCGCCGCCCTGGTCGCCGTGGGAGACGAGCACGCCCTCACCGGGTTCGTCGAGCTGGACGTCGACGGTGAAGGAGCGCGGGAAGACAAGCCGCGACGAGCGGTTGCGCTCCAGTCGGTGACCTCCCGATCGGCGTGGACGGCGAGTCGTCCACGCTGCTGTCCCCCGAAGCCGTGCCCGAGCCCGCCTTCGGCATCGCCTCCGGAGCCTCGGCGGACGGGACAGGCGTCTGAGCGGTGGGCCCGGGGTGCCGCTGACCGCGGTCACCCCGGGCCGGCCGGGCCGGTCGTGTCTTCAGGTGCGGCGTTCGGGGGTCGAGGCGAGGAGGTCGTCGTACTGGGCGAACAGGCGGGGGACGGGGGTGCCGGCAGGGGCATGTGCGTCGGCCTCGGCGAGCGCGGTCCAGCAGGCGGCGGTGATCCGGCGGGCACGGGTCCCCGGCCACGGGCGCGGGAGGAGTTCGGGGGGCAGGAGGGGATCCGGCTCCATGGCGTCGGTGAAGGCGGCGGCGAGCCGGACGGCCATGGTCAACCGCTCGGGCCCGGTGAGGCCGCCCGGCCGGGCGAGCCGTTCCAGGCAGGTCCGAGCGAAGCCGGCGAGGCGTTCGTGGCGGGCGGCGATGTCGTTCAGGGGCCACAGGGCGGCGGCCAGGGCGGGTGGGTCACCGATGCCCCCGACGCACAGGTCGGTGGTGGTGAAGGTCGTGATCGCGTGGGTGACGCCGAGGTGGCGGGCCCGGGCTTCGACGAGGTCTTCGACGGGGTTGGCACTGACGTAGAGCCCGCTCTGGACGGGAGCGGCACCGAGATGGCGCAAGGTGTCGCGCAGCGCGTCGCGGGAGGTCCTGTTCGCCTCCGGGATGGCGAAGGCGAACAAGTGCCACGTCCCGTCCCAGGCGGCGAGCCCCTGGTCCTGGCGGTAGGCGTGGCGGACGTACGCGACATCAGGGGTGATCGAGCCGGTGACGTCGGCGACCGCCCTCAGCACGGCCTTGCGTCCGCGGCCTTCGTGGGTGAAGCGGCCCTCTGCGACGAGGCGTTTGACGCAGAGGCGGACCTGCTGGTCGGTCATGCCGAGGAGACCGGCCACGGCGTAGAGTTCACCGGCGTCGACGGTGCCGTCCTCCCGGACGAGGGCGTGGACGAGCAGCCGGGTGGGGACGGTCACGGGGGTGGCGTCGAGCGCGTCGGACCGCTCGCCGGTGAGGAGGTCGTGGGGGGTGCTCATCGCGCCTCCGGGTGGTGTGCGGAATCGACCGGTGCGACGGGCCGGCGCATGGTCGTGACAGCGCCGAATCCCATCAGCTCGCGCAGGTAGGGCGTCTTCTCGGTGCGTACGGCGGCGAAGCCGTGGCGTTCGTACAGGGCGCGGGCGCGGGGGTTGGCGTCGATGACGTCGAGGCGGACACGCCGACAGGAGTGGTCGGCGGCCACGCCGGCGATCCCGCGCAGCAGGAGACTGCCGATGCCGGCCCCCCGGTGCTCGGGGGCGACGGCGATGCCGTCCATCACGAGTTCGCCTTCTGCGGGCCGCCGTTCCAGCAGGGCGAGCAGGGCCAGGCGGGGCAGTCCGCGCAGGATGCCGTACGAGGTCAGGAAGTCGCCCGCGCCGCCGCCCGTCAGGCCGCGCCCTTCGAGCTGGTAGCCGGCCACCCCCGCCACCTCACCGTCGACGAGGGCGACCACGCCGCGGTCGTGGTGGAGATGAGCGGCGAGGAAGGCGCGGGCCTTGTCCGGTGGGTTCAGAGCGGCGCCCAGCATCCGGCCGAACGCCTCCCAGTACAGCGCGGCCACCCGCGACTCACTCCCCTCGGGCACGCCCCTGCGGATCGTCACGGCATTCGTGCCCTCCGGTCGCCGTCCCCCCGCGGGGGTGTCACTCGGCTGCCTCGGCGTCCCTCGGTGCGGGGGGCCGGGCCACCCTCCGCTTGCGCTATCACTTCCCATACGTTCATTCTAAGCACGAACGTTTCAATAGCGATAGGTTTTCGGGATTTCCGGGGGGAAGTATGAGCCGACGGTCGGCGGCGCCCGCGCGGCGCCGGTGGCGCGTCCTCGTGTGGTCGCTGGTCACCGTGCTGTTGGCGGGCCTGGGCCTCGGTGGGGTCGTGGTGCTGCAGAACACGTACGCGTTGCGCGAGGAGCACGTCGCCGTACGGCACGACGGGCGAGTGCTGGACGGGGTCCTGGCCCGGCCGCGGAGCGGCGAAGGCCCCTTCGGACTCGTCGTGTTCGTCCACGGCGACGGGCCCGTCGACGCCACGCACGACACCTTCTACCGCCCTCTCTGGGAGTCCTTCGCCCGGGCCGGTTACGCCTCCCTCTCCCTGAGCAAACCCGGAGTCGGCGCCTCCGAGGGGAACTGGCTGGACCAGAGCATGGACGACCGCGCGGACGAGACCCTCGCCGCGATCGACTGGGCCCGGTCCCGTCCCGACATCGACGGCCGACGGATCGGCCTGTGGGGCGCCAGCCAGGCCGGATGGGTGCTGCCCAAGGTCGCGGCTCGCGATCGCGCTCTACGGTTCGTCATCGCCGTCTCCCCCGCTGTCGACTGGCAACAGCAGGGGCGTTACAACCTTCTCGCCGAACTGCGCGAGGACGGTGCCACTCAGGACGAGACCCAGGCCGCGCTGCGACGGAGGGAGACGACCCTGCGTCTGCTGCGGCAGGGCGCCACCTTCGAGGAGTACCGCGGCGCCGTCGGCCACACCGACGGCATGACGGCCGCGCGCTGGCGGTTCATCGCCAAAAACTTCCGCTCCCACGCGAGCGGGGACCTTCGGGCCATGCGCGGCACACCCACGCTCCTGGTGCTGGCCGGACACGACCTCAACGTCGACGTCGCCGACACGGAGGCGACGTACCGCCGCATCCTCCCGCCCTCCAGCCTGACGGTGCGGCACTACCCGCAGGCCACTCACTCCCTGCTCGACCACGGCGTCGAGACCTCCGAGCCCCGCCTGACCCTGACCGCCCTCCTCGCCCCACGGCAGCTGTACGCCGACGGATTCCTCGCCGACCAGGGCGCGTTCCTGCGGCGGGTCACCGCCGGCGGGAAGCTGGAGTGAGCACCGCCGGGGAGGAGGCGACCGCGCCTCCTCCCGGGACGCCTCGGGCCGGGCTCAGGAACTCCCGCCTGCCCCGGCGTTGGCGATCATCGTGCGCAGCACCTTGAGCGCGGCCACGTACTCCTCGTCGCTGACGCCCCGGTGGATCTCCGCGCGGAGCTGCGTGGCCAGCTCGCGCAGCCGGAGCCTGGCGGCCTCCCCCGCGTCGGTGAGTAGCAGGGCCTGTCCGGCGTCGTCGAGCCGTAGCCAGCCCCGGTGGAGCAACTGGTCGATCACCCGGGGGACCTCGTGCTGCCCGTCCGCCAGCGGGGTCAGCTGCTCGACCACCTCCTCCCGGCTGGGGGGCGTGGGTCCCGCGGACACCCGGTTGAGCACCCAGTACTGCGGCTGGGTGACATCGATGCGGGCCATGGCATCCCGCAGGCGGCGGGTGACGGCCTCGTGGACGAGCCCGCTCCAGTAGCCGATGGGCTGGCTCGCCAGCATGTCGTCCGTGGCGGCCGGATCGGCCGGCGCCTGGTCGGTGATGCTGCTGCTCGACGGTTTCATGATCAGGACGCTACACGGGCGTGTCCGGTACGGGGAGAGGGGCGAGACCGGCGGCCGACCGGGCGGGGGCGTCGTGCCGACCGCGTCCCCCGGATCAGGCGACCGGAGCTCCGCCGACGGGCGAGCGCCGTCGTCCCGAGCCCGTCCGGGTTCCGGTCGGGCCGGGAGGACGTTCCGAGGGCGCCGTGTCAGCCCTCGCCCGGGAACGCGTCCGCGCGTACGTGGGGCATGGGGCCGCTGGACACCCGATACGGTTCACCGGCGGGCAGGTCCGTGGGGGTGATCCGGACGGTCAGCGGCCCCGCCCATTCGTAGTCCTTCTGCCGGCCGTGGCGGGCCAGGGCGTCCGTCAGCATCTCGCCCACGTCGCCGCAGCCCGACCGCACGAGCTCGGCGTGCACGTCCGCCGCCAGCTCCACTTCGTAGGCGTTCGGCACGACCACGCGGTTCTCGCTGCACACCACGGCCTCCCGGTCGCACGCGTGCCGCAGCGCGTCGATCAACTCCACGGATCGACCGTCATGGCCCCCGGAGAAAAGAGCACGCTGCCACCGCTCCAAGGTCTGTTCCCAACGGGTCAGCTCCGTCCAGGTCATACGTGTGCCCGCCTCCGCTCGGCCGCGCCGTTACCGGCGTCCCCGCAGCCGGCCCAGGAGCCTGCGGGCCTGGGCACGCGTGCGCGGGTCGGCAGCGGCACGGCGGGCCGACGCGACGGCCCGCTGCCCCTGCGGAGTGCGGGTGAACTGCTTGAGACGCCTGATCAGTCCGGACACGTCGTCCTCCCTCGGGTCGTGTGTACGGACCGCGTACCCGGTCCCGCCGCAACGATGCGCGCGGCACGCGGACGCACGGCGGCGGAATTTCGAGGAGACGCCGGTACGGGGCCGCCGAGCCGGGCGGTGAGCGTGAGGCGGTGGGAGCGGCCCGGCAGGGGCGGAACCCTCACCTCCGAAGGGAGGCGGTGGACAGGCCGTCCTGCTCACCGTTCGGTTCAGTCGATCACGCCGACCGCCATGACGGCGAACAGCAGCACCCCCGCGAGGACGGCGAGGACCGCCCCGACCCCCAGAGCCACGACGACGGCGATGGCCGCCCAGCCCACGCGCTCGGCCCGTCGGCTCCGGTCGATCGCCTCGCGAAGCCCTTCGATCTCGTCGCCGTCGGCGACGTTCCCGGACATGCCCCTCCCCCCGGCCACACCGGCAGGCGCCCCGATGGGCGCCCCGTCCCCAGTGAACCGTGAACAGTGAACCAGAAGCCCACCACCGGGAACTGCGCCCCTGTCGGTCCCAGGACGGCGACGGCGTTGTCGGACCCCGGTGCTAGCTTCGCCACCATGGCAAACCGTTCGTATCTTTACTCCGCGGACTCGATTCCGACCGAGACCGAGAACCCCGGGCGGATCCGTTGCATATCCGAGCACAACTGGGACATCCCCCTCGCGCACAAGCTCATGGCAGGGCGCGGAACGACGGTCGTCCCGTCCATGATCTGGAACCCTCCGATCGGCATCGCCGCGGATTACGCGGGCGGGGCGGCCCTGCTGCGCGACCTCCTGGGCGCGGTCGGCAAGGGCCTGGAGGACGACGCCGAGTTCGCCGCGTGCGTGGCCAGGACCACGGCCCACCTCAAGCAGCAGCAGGCGCGGTACTTCGTGCTCGAGACCGGGGAGATCGTCTCGATGACGGACGACGACCCGGCAGCGAGCGTGCGGCGCCTGGCGTCCGAGGACGTCCCCGAGGCCGTCGCCGAGGCCGAGGCGGCGATCGCCGGGCGGAACGACGCCTGGCTGGCCTCGGTCCGGGCCGACTGGCAGAGACACTTCGCGTCCTTCTACAGCGAGGCGCTCTACTTCTCCTTCCCGGCCTGACGGCGCGGTGGACGCGGTGCGGCGGACGCCGTGCAGGGCGGTCCCGGTCTCATCCGTACCGTCCGCGACACCCGCCCGCTCGCGGGTGAGGCCGGGAGCCGGCCTCACCCGCGGCGGCGCCGTTCAGGACCGTCGGGGCGCGGCCGTGAGGTTCAGCAGGCGCGGATGTAGCGGATGTTGGTCCAGTCACCGTTCGGGTCGCCGTAGGGGGCACCGGGGGTCGTGTACACGAGCTGCTTGCCGGCGTTGTACATCTTGGCCTTCGTGCCGGTGGACTGGTTGTTGTACCAGGAACCGCCGGTCCTGGCGGCGATCTGCTGCAGATAGCAGTCCTTGAACTTGAAGGCCAGGTGCGTGTAGTTCCTGCCCGCGTAGCCGCAGAAGTAGTACTTAGGGCAGTCGCCGGGCGCTGCCATGACGCGCGCGCCCGAGCCCTGCTGCCCGGTCGCCGTCCCGGTGGCCTGGACGGTGCCGACGGACGCGGTCATGGCGAGCAGGGCTCCCGTCAGAACGGCGGTGCGACGGAACCGGGCACGGTGGGTGGTACGCCTCATCATCTTCTCCCTCAGTCCACGAGACCCCTGCGGTGCGGCCCCTTCGCCGCACCGGGAACGCCACCCAGGCTTCCCGATTCCCCGGGGGACGTCCTTACCCCTGGGCGCCACGTTGTTGGCTCACAGCGCCCTTTCGACCACGGGACGGTCAACGGAATGATCGGGGAGGGGAGTTCGGTGCATCCGACACGAGGCTGGTACGCACATGGACACGGTGTTCGACAGCGACGCGCACCCGCACGGCGAGCGGGCCCAGGCCTGGGTCGAGGCCACGGCGGCATCGGTGATTCCGACCCGGCTCACCTTTCCCGACGAAAGCACGTTCGGGGCGCGCCTACAGACCATGGATCTGGGATCGGCCCGGCTCACCGCGCTGTCCTACGCGGCTCTGCGCGCTCGCCGTACCCCCGCACTGATCAGGCGGTCCGATCCCGAGTACTACCAGGTGACCCTCATCGAGGCGGGGCGGCACGGCTTCGACCAAGCCGGTCGGCGCAGCCTCGTCACGGCCGGGAACCTCGTGCTGCACGACACCTCCCACCCCTTCGAGGGGATGGTGCCCGCGTCGTCGCCGCGGAGCGAATCCCTGATGCTGCAGTTTCCCCGGAAGCTGCTGCCCCTGCCCGAGCGGCAGGCCACACGGCTGCTCGCCGTGCCGCTCGAAGGCGGGCACGGCACGGGGCGCCTGCTCGCCCAGTTCCTGCGGACGATGGCCGAGGAGGAGGTGCCGTACAGCGCCCCCGACCTGGTGCGGCTGGCGGGCACCGCGATCGACCTGGTGGCGGCGGCGCTGGCGCACCACCTCGAAGGCGACCGTGACCTGCCGCCGGACTCCCGACGCCGCGTCCTGTTCCTGCAGATGAGCGCGTACGTCCAACAGCGTCTGGCCGAACCGGACCTCGGGCCGGCCCGCCTGGCGGCGGCCCACCACATCTCCACCCGGCACCTGCACCGCGTCTTCCAGCAGCACGGCACCACCGTCGCCGCGTTCATCCGGCGGCATCGGCTGGACCGCTGCCGCCGGGACCTCGCCGATCCCGCCCTGCGGGCCGTGCCCGTCCACGGCATCGCCGCCCGGTGGGGCTTCCCCCGGCCCGGCGCCTTCACCCGCCTCTTCCGCGACGTCACCGGCCTCACCCCCACCGAGTACCGCGCCGCCCGACTCCCCCGCGCCACCACCGACCAGGTGCGCCCGGACGCGACGAGGTGAGCGCCCGAGCAGGCCCTGCACCAAAGGTGCGTCACCCCCGGGAGGCACGCCCTCGTCACCACCCCGATGACCAGCACGAATCGTCCGGAGGGAACCGCAGGGAGCACGTACGATCAGCCGGTGAGCATCGTTCCGCCGCCCCGTTCCCCCGCCGCCCTTCTGCCCGTGCGGCACCTCGCCCGCGTCGAGGACGGTGAACGGCTGCACAGCCTGCTGTGGCAAGCCGGTGAAGGGTGGCGGATGATCAGCAGCGCCGTGCTCGGCGGAGGGATCGGGGAACGCTCCTGGGTCCTCAACGCGCAGGTGGCGCACGGTTATCGGCGTACCGACCCGCACCGGCATCTCGCCGATCTGGCAGGGGAGTACGGCGTCGGTGGTCCGGGGGTCGGGCTGATGACGGCCGCCGATGTGCGGGCGTACGGTCACGCGTGCGACGGCGGCGTGGAGGCCGTGGCCACGGCGGGACTCGGGGTACGGGGCTGGGCCGCTGCCCCACAGGAGGGCGGTGTTCCGGCGGTGGCACCCGGGACGGTCAACATCGTGGTGGCGCTGCCGGTGGCACTGACCGACTCCGCCCTGGTCAACGCCGTGGCCACCGCCACCGAAGCGAAGGTGCAGGCCCTGCTCGACGAGGGGTACGACTGCTCCGGTACTCCCACGGACGCGGTGTGCGTCGCCGCCCGCACCGCGGAAGGGGGCGACGAGGTCCACGCGTTCGCCGGTCCCCGCTCCCTGTGGGGCGCGCGTGTGGCTCGCGCCGTCCACCAGGCCGTGCGCGCCGCGGCCCGAGCCTGACGCGACCGCACCGCGCGGGAGCGCCCGGGCCGGATCGTACCGTCGCCCCTCGCCGTGTGCCGCCGCGCGTCCCCTGGGCGGCCCCCTCCGGGGTGGGCCGAGCCGCCCGTACGGCCGGACGCGTCAGGAGGAGAGCCGCGCGGCGATCGGTCCGGCGGCCGTCCAGGGCATCGCGTGGTGCGAGACCCCGTCCCCGTCGAGGACCTCGATCGTCGCGTCCGGGAGGAGACGGGCGGCGGCGGCCGCCGCGCGGTACGGGTCGTGGCAGCGGGCACGCCCGGCGAACAGCACGAGGACGTCGAGGTTCCGCAGCCGGGCCGGATCGGGACGCGGTCCCGTGACGGGACGCCGGGAGGGAAAACGGGCGGTCTCGTCCTGGAGTCGCAGCCAGTCCGGATCGACGCCCGGGGCTCCGCGCGTCTCCCACTCCAGGAAGCGGCGGATCCGGGTGGGGGTCGGCCGCAGCAGCATCGGCAGGGCGCGTACCACGTAGCCGGGGCGGAGGCCGGTGAAGACGGCGGTGGGGTCGAGGAGCACCAGGCGGCCGAGGCGGTGCGGGGCGTGCGCGGCGTAGTGGGCGGCGATCCAGGCGCCGTAGGAGTGGCCGAGCAGGTCGACACGCGCGTCTCCCCCGGTCGCTCCCAGCCCGTCGAGGAGGGCGTCCAGCCAGTTCACCAGGTCTGCGGTCGTACGCAGGGCCCGGTCCGGGTCGGGCACGCTGAGTCCGGGGTCGCCGACGAGGTCGACGGCGTGCACCCGCCGGCCCGCGGCCAGTCCCGAGGTGACGGCCGCACCCCACACGGTGGAGGTCGCTCCCCCGCCGGGCAGCAGCACGAGAGGGGGGCGGGCGGTGTCGAGGGGGCCGACGCTGTTGACCCGGGTGACGCCGTAGGCGGTGGCGACTTCACGGGTGTCCACGGGCACCGGCCAGCCGGCGAGGACGGCGTCGTACGCCGCCAGGAACGATGGGGACAGCATTGACCGGCTCCTTGTCTCGCCCGGAGATCTTCTCGCTCGGCGAGCGATTCTCCGGCACGAAGGGTCGCGGGAACAACGCTGCGGAACCGGGAGGCGGGCCGGTTGCCCTCAGCCGGCGGCGGGTGCGGGCGTGAGCCGCCTCAGCACCGACGGGCGTCACGCCGACCCCGGTCCCGGTCCGAGGAGGTGCCGGCGGGTCGCGCTTTCGGTTGCTGGGGTCCGCGCTCGGCCGGTCCCGGAGCGGGTGGCTTTGCCACGGCGACGCCGCGTCTCCCACGAGCGCTCGCCGTGGTCCGTACCGTCACGTCGGACGGAGCGGAGCCCCGCCGCACAGGCTAGGAGGGCCGCCACCTGCGGCGACGGTTGCCCCCGTGTCGTACGGCCTCCTCATGCGGCGTCCGGGACGGCGGTGCTTCCCCCCTCCGGCCGGGCGGATGAATTTTCCGTCGCGAACCGGGTAGCCCGCCCATCATGAGCGACGCACAAGATCCGAGCAAGGATGTCGAGGACTGGGTGACGGGCGACGAGCCCGCGACCGGTCCCCAGCTGAGTTATCTGCGGACGCTGGCCCGTGAGGCGGGCGAGGAGGTGCCGCCCGAACTCACGAAGGCGGAGGCGTCACGGATGATCGACCGCCTGCAAGGAGCCTCCCCCCGTACGGCCGGGGACGGCGACACGCCGGAGGGCGGAGCGGGTCGTGACACCGGCCCGTGAGGACGGCTCCCGGCACCGGCGGCGCGGGCACGGCGCGGAAGGCCGGACGGCAGCCGACACCGACGACAGCACGGGCACGGGCACCGACAACGGCACCGACAGCGGGGGGCCGACCGGCACCGACGAGCGGCTCCGTGACGCGGCGAGGGAGGCCTTCGGCTGGCGGGAGCTGCGCCCGGAACAGCTGGCGGCGATGCGGGAGGTCATGGCCGGGCGCGACACGCTGGTCGTGATGCCGACCGGCGCGGGGAAGTCGGCTGTCTATCAGGTGCCCGCGCTGCTGCTCGACGGTCCCACCGTCGTCGTCTCCCCGTTGCTCGCCCTTCAGCGGGATCAGATCGCCGGACTGCTGGAGCACCGGGCCCCGTCCGCCGTCGCCGTGAATTCGGCCCAGTCGGCGCGGCAGACGGACGCGGCCTGGGAGGCGGTGCGTGCCGGGGAGGCCGAGTATCTCTTCCTCTCCCCCGAGCAGCTCGCCAAGGACGAGGTGCTGGAGCGGCTCGCGGCGGTGGCGCCGTCGTTGTTCGTCGTCGACGAGGCGCAGTGCGTCTCCGGCTGGGGGCACGACTTCCGGCCCGACTACCTCCGCCTGGCCCAGGCCGCCGAGCGCCTGGGCCGCCCGCCGCTGCTGGCACTGACGGCCACGGCCGCTCCCCCGGTACGGCAGGAGATCGTCGACCGGCTCGGTATGAAGGAGCCCGCCCTGGTCGTCGCCGGGTTCGACCGGCCGAACATCACCCTGCACGTCGTCCGTTTCCAGGACGAGGACGACAAGCGCCGCGCCGTGGTGGAACGCGCGGCGGCCGAGCCGAAGCCCGGGATCGTCTACGCCGCCACGCGCAAGGACACCGAGTGGTACGCCGGAGAGCTGGCGGGCCTCGGCCTGACGACGGCCGCCTATCACGCCGGCCTGCGCAGCGGCGAGCGGTCGCGGGTGCACGACGCCTTCCTCGACGGGCAGCTCGATGTCGTCGTCGCGACCTCGGCCTTCGGCATGGGCATCGACAAGGAGAACGTGCGTTTCGTCCTGCACGCCTCCATACCGGGCTCCCTGGACGCGTACTACCAGGAGATCGGGCGCGCGGGCCGGGACGGCGAACCGGCGGACGCCGTGCTGCACTACCGGCCCGAGGACACCGGCATGCAGAACTTCTTCGCCGCCCGCACCCCCGGCCGCGGCGTACTCGGCAAGGTCGCCCGGCAGCTCCACGAGCAGCAGGGGCCCCAGGATCTGGAGGAACTGCGGGACGGAACGGGGCTGTCCCGCAACCGCCTCACCGCCGCCGCCAACCTGCTGGAGGAGTCCGGAGCCGCGCGGACCGATGCCCGGGGAGCCCTGCTCCCGGCGCCCGGCGTGTCCGCCGGCGACGCGGTGGAGCAGGCCGACGAGGCCGCGCAGGCGCATCGCAGGCTGGAGCGTACGAGGGTCGAGATGGTACGCGCCTACGCCGAGACCACGGGATGCCGGCGCCGCTTCCTCCTGGGCTACTTCGGCGAGCCCTACGAGGGCGCGTGCGGCAACTGCGACGTGTGCCGGGCGCACGGGGCGGACGGAGCGGGTGGGAGCGACGGTTCCGAGGGAGCGGGACGGGCGGACCAC
Organism: Streptomyces sp. NPDC126503; assembly: GCF_040302405.1. Lineage (NCBI taxonomy): Bacteria > Bacillati > Actinomycetota > Actinomycetes > Kitasatosporales > Streptomycetaceae > Streptomyces > Streptomyces sp. NPDC126503. The sequence continues at coordinate 124,190 of NZ_JBEORS010000010.1, read as the reverse complement.
GGCGAGGACTTCGCCGCGCCGGGACCGGTCGCGGAGGAGCCGGGAGCCGGCAAGGCAGAGGCGGCGGAGCGGGACCGGGCGCCGTCACCCTTCCCCACCGGGACGCGGGTCCGCCACCAGGAGTGGGGCGACGGCACGGTCCTCAACGAGGAGGGCGACCGGATCACCGTCCTGTTCGACACCATGGGCTACCGCACCCTGTCGCTGCCGACCGTCGACGAGCACGACCTGCTGTCGGTCCTCGAACCGCCGCCCGGGTGACGCGAACCGTCCCACGGAACGGGGCTCGGGCGCGGATGGCGCCGGGCCCCGGGCGCCCCCGGCCCGGGGTGTTGAAGGGGCCGACCCGGCATGCTGGGGCCATGGGGATGGCGGAACGGCCGGCACAGGCCGCAGGGGACGGGGACGCGGCGCCGGTGGCGGAGTCGCCGGGGGCCGACGCCGGCGTGGACGCCGTGGGTACGGGCGGGCGTACCGCGCTGGACGTCGCCGTGCGGGCGGGGCACGCCGATGCGGTGCGCGCGCTTCTGGCGGCGGGAGCGGATCCGGTGCAACGAGCGGGCGAGTACGGCGAGTCGACACCGTTGTGCCTGGCGGCGATGTACGGGCACACGGACGTGGTGGAGGCTCTGCTCGATGTCGGCGCCCCTACCGGCGCGCAGGGCAGACTCGGCCACGTCCCTCTGGTACTGGCGGTGACCGCCGTGGAGGAGGGCCGTCCGGAGACCGTGCACGCGCTCCTGAGCCGGGGCGCGGACATCGACGCGAGGATGAAAGGCAGGACCTCCCTGGAGTGGGCCGCCGCCTTCGGGCAGGTGGGCATGGTGCGCGACCTGCTCGCCCGCGGGGCGACCCCGACACCGAAGGCGCTGAGCGAGGCCCGGGCGGGCGCCGAGCGGTCCCCGAAGGCCGCGGAGAAGTACGCGCTCGTCGTCGGCACCCTGCTGGCGGCGGGTGCCGACGTGGGCCGCGACGGCCCTCGGTCCGGCCGGGTCGGGACCTCTCCCGGCCGCACCCCTGGGGAGTCGGGACCGGCGCGGCCGGCCCCCGGCACCGTATGACACCTGCGGTGGGGCCGCATGCCGGTGAGCGGTGCCCGCCGGGCCGCCGGTCACCGGCCGACGTGACGGGTTAGGTGGGAAGTTCCCACACGGTGGCCTCGAGGCGGGTGGCACCTTCCCCGAGCGGCAGGCTGACGATGCGGACGTGGGCCGTGCGGCCGTCGGTGGTCTGCAGGCAGAACCGGTCGCCGCGTTTCAGACTCGGAGACTGTTCCATGGGGGCCCGTCCCAGCGTTTCGAGGCACTGCTGCTCGGTGGGCGGCTGGTCGGAGTCCCACCGGGCCAGAGCGCTCTGCCTGCCCGGGAGCAGATGAGGCGTGGCTCCCGGGGCCGTGTTCTCGGTCCGCAGGTCGTCGGTGATGTCACGGGTGTCGATCCATCGCCGCGCCCCGGTCGGCGGGACCGTGTCGAGTTCGAAGGAGTGCGCGCTCTGCAAGGTCACCGGGCCGCTGCGCACCTTCGCGGTGTCCTTGACCGGATCCTCGCCCCGGTCGTCCTCGGGCCACAGCAGCACTCCGGCCAGCACCGCCGCGCCCACGCCCACCGCCCCGGCCGCCACCGCGGCACGCCGCCGGCCGCTCGCGCGAGCGCTGCCGGTCCGCGCCGTCGCCCGGTCCGTCGCCGACCGTGCGGCCCCGGTCGCCAGGAGGGTCGGGGACCGCCAGGACCGCTCCACCAGCTCGGTGGCCCGCTCGGCGTCGGCGCGGTCGTCACCGACTAGCATCGCCAGCAGAGCGGGGGCGGATCCGCGCCGGCCGGGATCCTTGTCCAAGGCCTGTTCCACGAGCGGGCGCAGGGTGTCGGTGAGACCGGAGAGCCGAGGCGGTTCGGTCAGGACCCGCTGGTGGACCGTGTGGATGTCCTCACCGGGGAACGGCAGGGTGCCGGAGGCCGCGTACGCCATCACGCACCCCCAGGCGAAGAGGTCCGCGGCCGGCGTCACCGGTCCGCCGCGCAGGACCTCCGGGGCGATGTAGCCGGGTGTGCCGGAGAGGTGGGTCGGCCGCACGGAGGCGTCCGGCCCGTCCAGAGCGCGGGCGATCCCGAAGTCGATCACCCGCGGTCCCATCGGGGACAGCAGGACGTTCGACGGCTTGAGGTCCCGGTGGACGACGTGGGCGGCGTGGATCGCGGTGAGTGCCGCGGCCATGCCGACCGCGAGCTGCTCCAGCGCACCACCCCGCAACGGCCCGGTCCGGGCGACCAGATCCTGCAGCGTCGGGCCTTCGACGTACTCGGTGACGACGTACAGCGGATGCTCGTCCAAGCGCGCGTCGAGCACCGGCGCCGTGCAGAAGGGGCGGACCCGGCGGGCGGCCGTCACCTCGCGCGTGAACTCGCGGGTGAACCGCTCGTCACCCGCCAGGTGAGCGTTGATCACCTTGACCGCGACCAGGTGCGACGCCGTGTCCTCGGCCGCGAAGACCGTCCCCATTCCCCCGCTGCCGAGCCGGCCGATCAGCCGGTACGGCCCCAGTCGGGCCGGATCGTTCGGCTGCAGAGCCGCGAACGCGGCACGGTCGACCATGTGTCGTCCCCCCTTGACGATGAACAGGCCCACTCTAGGAGATCCCCGGCCGCTGCGAACGGGCCCTCGGCCACCCCCCCTTGGGCTGGTCGCCACGGCCGCGCGGGCCGGCGCGCTCCGGGTGCGCCGCCCCGTGGCGCGGCGGGGCCCCCGCGCGGCTTCACCGGCTCGGGAAGGCGACCTCAGGGAAGTCCTGCCGGGGGGCCGGGACCGCGTGTGCGGTGGCTCGTCGCCGACGCATCGTACGGACGGCAGAGGAGAGCCCCTGAGCCGTGCCCCGGCCGGCGACGTGGACAAGGCGTCCGCCCCCTTGGCGCCGGTCACGGCTTCGGCGCGGTCTCCGCCCGCGACGCGCCGTGCGTGCCGCGGCCCGCACCACCGTCCCACGCGTTCCGCGCCCCGGGCCACCGTGTCCACGGCGGACGGACGTCCGGCCGACAGAGCCCCACCCTTCACGGCCGCGTGCCCCGCGTCGTAACCCTTGACGGCGTTCTCGCGGCCTCCCCATACTGACGGCCAAATCGATTTGGCCAAATCGATTTGGCCCTCCGTCCGGGGCCTGATCGCGGCTGATGTCCGAGCATGCCTCACGCCCTGAACGGAGCTCGTACGTGTCCAGTCACCGACCGCCCGCACCCCGTACGGAACACCCCCCCACGCCGGAACCGGCCCCACCCGCAGGCACCCGCGACGACACCCGGGACCCCGCCGTCCACCCGGTCGACGAGTCGCGTCCCCTGGGACGGATCATCCTCTTCGGCGTTCAGCACGTCCTCGTCATGGCGGCCACGCCCATCTCGGCGATCTTCCTGATGAGCGCCACCCTCCGCCTCGACGCGGGCCTGACCGTCAATCTGCTCTCGGCGGCGTTCGTGCTCTCCGGCGTCGGATCACTGATCCAGTCGCTGGGGCCGTGGAAGTTCGGCCCCCGGTTGCCGTTCGTGATGCTCCCCGGTGGCGCGCCGCTGATCCTCTTCATCGCCATCGCCGAGCAGCACGGCCTGCCGACCGCCACCGGCGCGGTCGTCCTCACGGCCGCCTTCTCCTTCGTGGTCCTTCCGGTCTTCTCACGGCTGCTCAGGTTCTTCCCGGCCCTGGTCATCGGCACCATGATCGTCATCGTCGGTGTCAACCTGGTGAAGGTCGGCGCGGTCCTCGTCACCGGCCGGCCCGGTGAGCCGGGCTTCGCGGACCCCACGAACCTTGCGCTCGGCATGGTGACGATCGGGTTCACCGTCGTCTTCTACCTGCTGTTCACCGGCATCCTGCGGCAGCTCGCCGTCATGCTCGGCCTGGTCGCCGGCACGGTGGTCGCCGGGCTCCTCGGCCGCTTCGACGCCGGTGGCGCCGCCGAGGGCGGTCTGGTCAGCCTGCCGCAGCTGATGCCCTTCGGCTCACCGCAGTTCAGCCTGGTCGCCGCACTGCCGCTGATGCTCTACAGCCTCGCCTCCATGGCGGAGGCCACCGGCCAGACGGTCATCAACGCCGAGGCCGTCGGAAAGAAGATCGACACGCGCACCGACGTCCCCAAGACGGTCCGCGGTGACGCGCTGACCTCGCTCTTCGGCGGATTCTTCGGCCTGCCCCTCATGGTCACCAGCGGCGAGAACATCGGCATCGTGCGCGTCACCGGCGTCCGCAGCCGCTTCGTCACGGCCGCCGCGGGCGTGGTCCTCGTCGTCATCGGCTTCCTCGCGCCGGTGACCCGCGCCATCAGCGTCGTCCCGTCCGCCGTGGTCGGCGGCACGGCCATGGTCGTCTTCGCCGTGATCACGGTGCTCGGCGTTCAGATGCTGGGCCGCTCCGACCTCGACCGGCACACCAGCACGTTCGTCTGCGCCGTCGCCCTGGCGCTGGGCCTGCTGCCGATCCTCATCCCCGGCGTGTACGCGGGTTTCCCGCCGAACGTCCGCATCCTCCTGGAGAGCGGTGTCGCCGTCGGCGCGTTCGTCGCCGCCGTACTCAACGTCCTGTTCCACCACGTCAGGCCGCGCGTCGCCGCCCGGCTGACCACCTCGCGCACGGAGAGCGACCGATGAACCAGCTCACCCGAGACCTCCTGGACTCCCCCGGCCCGCTCCTCCTCGTCCCCGACGCCGTCCTCCTTCCCGAGGGACCCGTCGGCGGGTACGCGGTCATCGTCGCCGACGGATCCTTCCGCGCCGTCGGCCCCGCCGGGGAACTGGCGCGTACCCACCCGGAGCTCGACGCCGTACCGCTGCCCGGCCATCTTCTGATGCCCGGCTTCGTCGACGCCCATCACCATCTGACCCAGAGCTTCGGCTCCGCGCTGGCCTTCGGGGAACCGTCGGAGATCTTCCGCAGGGTGTGGGTTCCGCTGGAGGGCGCGCTGGACGAGGAAGCGGCCTACGTCGCGGCCAAGCTGGCGGCACTCGAGGCCCTGCGCGGCGGTTTCACCACGGTGACCGACGCCGGCACCCGTGCTCGTGTCGACATCGACGTCGTCGCGTCGGCCGCGCGCGACGCCGGGATCCGCTGCGTCCTCGGACTCGTCTGCAACGACGTCCAGGACGACGCCACCGGCGCCGCCGGGGACGCACGGGATGCCGGGGACACCGGGGACACCGAAGGCGCCGCCCGTGCCTCCGCCGTCCTCGAAGGCGCCGAGAAGCACCTGGCCCGGTACGACGGCGACCCGCTGATCCACCCCTCGCTCGCGGTCTCCATCCCCGAGGCCGCCACCCCCACGGTCCTTCAGGGCACCGCCCGGCTCGCCGCGGAAGCCGGAACGACCGTGCAGATCCACCTCAACGAACACCTGGCGGGCGTCGAACGCTCCCTCCTCCGGCACGGGCTGCGGCCCCTCGAACACCTGCACCGGATCGGCGCCCTCGGTCCGCAGCTGCTCGCCGCCCACGCCACCCTCCTCACCCCCCGCGAGCTGACCCTGCTCGCCGACACCGGAGCCGCCGTCAGCTACAACCCCGTGGCCAGCGCCTGGAAGGGCAACGCCGTCGCCCCCGCCACCACCATGGCCGAACGGGGCATCCGCTTCGGCCTCGGCACCGACGGCACCCGCGGTGACGGGTTCCGGCTCGCGGACGCCGCCGAATTCGCCCAGCGGATCGCCTACGGGCTGGCCACCGGTGACTCCTCGTGCGGCGCCGGCTGGACCTGGCTCGAACACGCCACCGCCGGCGGGGCCGACGCCGTCGGTCTCGGCGCCCGCACCGGCACCGTCGCCGCAGGGCTGGCGGCCGACTTCCTCCTCGTGGACCTCACCCACCCCGAGCTCGCCCTCTCCTGGGACGTGCCGTGGGAGCTGGTACGGCGGGGCAACCGCGACCAGATCACCGCCGTGTTCGTCGCCGGACGCCTGCGGCTGTGGCACGGCCTGCCCGTCGGCTGGGACGGCCCGGCACTCGTGCGGCGGGCGGCCGAACTGGCCCGTACCACCGTCGAGAAGGCGCCCATCACCCGCGCGCATCCCACCTCGGCGGAGGCACGGCAGCGGAGCGCCGCGCTGTGAGTACGGAAACACTCGTGGTCCTCGCCGTCACGGTGGCCGTCGCCTCGTTCGTCCAGGGCAGCAGCGGACTGGGCTTCGCCCTGATCGTCGCCCCCGTGGCCGGCCTCCTCGACCCCGGCCTGCTCCCGGTGTTCGTCCTGGCGGCCATGATCCCGCTCAACCTGTACGTCGCCTGGCGCGAGCGGACCTCGATCGACCTGCGCGGCGCGGGCTGGATCACGGGGGCGCGACTGGCCGCCACACCCGCCGGCCTCGCGCTGCTCTGGCTGATCCCTGAGCGCGGCATCGGCCTGTTCGTGGGCATCGCCACCGTACTGGCGGCGGTCGTGAGCCTCGCCGCTCCCGCCTTCGCCCCGGGGCGGCTCGCCTACCTCGGCGCGGGCGCGGTGACCGGTCTGACGGAGACCGCCACCGGTGTGGGCGGTCCCCCGCTCGCGCTCGTCTACCAGCACCGTCCGCCCGCGGAACTGCGCTCGACCGTCGCCGCCTGCTTCCTCGTCGGGGAAGTGGCCTCCCTCGCCCTGCTGTTCGCGACGGGCAGGGGCGATCCCGCCGACCTGGGGCCGGCGGTGGCACTGCTGCCGGTGATCGCCGGGGGCGCGTGGCTGAGCCGGCTGGTGCACCACCGGCTGGACGCGCGCAGGATGCGGTTGTGCGTCCTCGTCTTCGCCCTGGTCTCCGGGCTGGTGCTCATGCTCGGGCCGTGACCCGCAGCGACGACGCGCGCGGCACGAGGCGCGGCTCGGGCGCCGCCACCACCGTGGTGGCGTTCTCGCCGCGCAGCCGGCCGAGCAGCAGCTCCACCGCGTCGGCCGCCGCTCGGTCCAGGTGCAGGTCCACGGCGGTCAGCGGTGGCACGCAGGTCCGCGCGCGCAGCCCGTCGTACCGGGTGACGACCAGGACGTCGCCCGGTACGGACCGGCCGCTGTCGACGACCGCCCGTACGGCGCCCACCGCGAAGGCGTCCACCAGTGCGCAGACCGCGTCGGTGTCGGGATGCTCGGCGAGGAGGGCGGCGCAGCGTTCGTAACCGGCCTCCTCGCCGCCGGCCTCCGGCGCGCTCACCACGACGGGCGTCCAGCCGAACCGCTCGGCGACCGCCTCGTACGCCGCGAGCGCGTCGACCGACGAGTGCCGTGCGCCCGAGCCGATCAACAGCGCGGGCCGCTCGGCACCCTGCTCCCGCAGGTGCGTGAGGAGCAGCTCGGCGACCTGCCCGCCGCGCAGGTCGATGTACGGGGACGTGTCGTCCGGCGACACCGGGCGGCCGAGCGACACGTAGGGCAGACCGCGTTCCGTCAGCTGCGCGGCCGCCGCGTCGTTCACGTCCGGTTCGACGACGATGGCCCCGTCGATGTCGACGGAGTACAGCGCGGACCCCGACTGCACGGGCGGCACGAGCACCAGGGCGTAGTCGTGCAGCAGGGCGCTCTCCGCGGCGGCGGCCGCGATCTCCATGTAGAACCCGAGTCTTGACGGCCCGCCGGCCACGGCGAACGGCATCGAGGAGGTGAGCGCGATGGCCTTCGCCTCTCCCCGGCGCAGCCGCTGCGCCCGCAGATTGGGCCGGTAACCGAGCTCGGCCGCGGTCTGCTTGATGCGCTCCCTCGTCCGTGGATCGACCTTGCCGATCCCGTTGAGGGCGTGGGAGACCGTCGTGCGCGACACCCCGGCGACCCGCGCGACATCGGCGATCGTCGGTGGCCGCGAGCCGGGACCGGAGGTTCGCATGGACGGGCACTCCTTGCAAGCTGAGGACGGACTCCCCCATCTTCGCCGACCGGCCCGCGCGCCGCGCCTTCCTCCGGTGACCTGCGCTGCGCGGCCGGTCGCGGTCGCCGCCGTACGGCCGGTGGAAAGGGCACACGGCCCGCGGCCGGGCCCTGGCCGGAGCCCGGCCGTCTTCGTCACCTTCCGCCGGCCCGCGATCGGGGAGCCCGCTGAGCCCGTGTCCCTCGTCCCCCTCGTCCGCCCTCGTCAGCGGTCGTGCCACGGCTGCCTCCGCCGACGAAGGGGCGGCCGGCGTGGCCCGCCTCGCCGCCTGCGGGATCACTCCCCCGTGGTACGGGCGGGGCGAAAACGCGTCACCGACCGCGCCCGGGGGTACCAGCACCCGCATGATCCTGTCGGTGGAAGTCCTCCCCGAGTCGACCCTGCGCGAGGTGATCGGCCTGCTGGTCAGGCTGATCGAATCCGCGGGCGCGCTCATCATCTTCGTCGGTGCCGTGTGGGCGTTCGCGCAGTTCGTCGCGGCCGGCGTGCGCGGGCGCGGCAAGGTGGCGGGATTCAACCGGATCAGGCTGAGCCTGGGACGCTTCCTCGTCCTGGGCCTGGAGTTCCAGCTCGCCGGGGACGTGCTGCGCACGGCGGTCGCCCCGAGCTTCGCCGAGATCGGCCAGCTGGCGGCCATCGCGGCGATCCGGACCGCGCTGAACTACTTCCTCGGCCGGGAGATCGCCCAGGAACGGGCCGAGCTCGAACAAGGAGAGACAGCGCCTTCTCCCGGCGCCAAGGACCTCCCGACGTGAACGCCTGGCTGCAGACGGCGGCCGTGCTGACCACCGCGCTCGGCCTCCTCGCCGCCGCAGCGGCCTGGCGCCTGACGCACACCGCACGAGGAGCGCTCGCCGTACTGCTGGACTTCCTGACCGCCGCGGGCCTGCTCCGCCTGGCCGGCGAACCGTCCTGGGACAGCATCACCCTGGCAGCGGCGGTGATCGCCCTGCGCAAGCTCCTGGGCGCCTCCCTCCACGTCTCCGGCCGTCCCGTAACCGGTGCCGGCCGGGCGGGTCCGGCGAAGTGACGGGAGCCGGTGCGCGACATGCCTCCCGGCGCCCCATTCTTGAGCGAAAAGGAAGCGTGCTTTCCGCCGCGAAGTGGCACCATGCGGTGTCATGGCGGATGACGGCACCAGTGGATTTCAGGCGGGGCAGACGGGGCTCGTCGTCCGCATCCCGGAGGCGGAAGCGGCCGTACGCGGGTGGCGCGAGCGGCTCGACCCGTCAGCTCGGGCAGGGGTCCCCGCACACATCACCGTGCTGTTTCCCTTCCTCGACGCGTGCCGCGTAGAAGGCCTCGTTCCATCCGCCCTGCCGGATGTACTGGCCGGTCACCAGGCCTTCGACCTGAGGTTCGCGAGTTGTGGGCGGCTTCCGGACGTGCTGTATCTCGTGCCGGAACCCGACGCCCCGTTACGCCGGCTCACGGAGGCGATCGCCGAGCGCCGGCCCGAGGCCCCGCCGTACGGCGGCCGATTCGCCGAGATCATCCCGCACCTGACCGTCGCTCAAGGTCAGACCAACGCCGTCCTGGAAATGATCGAGGCCGACCTCAGCGGGAAGCTGCCCTTCGTGTCCCGCGTCGCCTCTGTCGAACTCATGGTTCATGACGGCGTGAAGTGGCGAGAACGGGCGTCGTTTCCCCTCGGGGATTGAACCAGGCCGAGCGTCAGGCTGCGGCGCCCGTCGCGCCTCGCCTCACGTTTTCATGGCACGGCCACTCCGGCCCCACCGCTTCAGTCGTCGGCGGCGACGAGGAGTCTGATCTGCCCTGCCGGTCGGTCGATGAGCACGAACTCGTGGAATGCGCCGTGCACACCGCCCCAGTCGTGGATCGCCTCACCGCCGAGCTCCCTCAGGTGGTAGACGCGCCCGGCCGCGGCCAGAGGGTCGAACGCCTCCCGCCGCAGATCCGTCGCGAGGTCGACGGGCACGTCCTCGAACTGGTTCGCCCACTGCCACAGGATGCGCTCACTCCTCTCCCGGCCGACGGGTCGATACGCGTCGGGGGTGACCGCTCCCACCCAGTACGGGCCGTGCCGAAGTCCGTCCGGCATCACTCCGCCGCCCGCGTAGTCGTCCCGGAACTGCTCATGTCCGATGAGTGCGGCAAGCAGCTCCGCGTCGCCGGCGGACTCCGCCGGAAACCGCAGACGCTTGACGTCGACCCACCTGAACGCGGGTGACTTCGCATCGAGGAACGTGTAGTCCCGAAAGTTGATGAAGGCGCTGCCTTCATGGCTGAGCTTGTTCCGCACGCTCGTCAGCTTAGGGAGAGGCGCCCGCTTCCCACCTCGGCGGACCCCTCGGCCAGGCCCTCGGGCGTGAGTGCCGCAGCAACCCGTTCGGGCTAGCGCCGCGCGCTCCGGCCGGTGGTCGCTCCTAGCGTGGTAGCGCCCCGTCGTGGAATCCATGGGAGGTATTCCGATGAGTGGTCGCAGTGTCATCGCCGGCATAGCCCTCGCCGTCGCCTCCGTACCCGCCTTGGCAGGCGTCTCCTCCGCGCAGGACCTCGACTGCCGTCACTTCCGCTTCCAGGAGGACGCCCAGGCGGAGTTCAACCGGGACCCCAGCGATCCGCACCGGCTCGACGAGGACCAGGGGCCCGACGACGGGCTCGCCTGCGAGGTGCTGCCCAGCCGCACCGGTGGCGTGCAACCGGCGGTCCCTTCCCCCACCGACGTGCCGTCGGTCAGCCCGAGTGCCCCCGCCCAGCAGCCGGCCAACCCCTTGATGCCCACCCGAGGCACCCGGGGCGGAATCGGCGGGACCTCCGGCCCTGGTGATCTCGCCACCGGAATCGGCTTCGCCCTGGCCACCGGTGCCGCAGCCGCGAGCTGCTTCCTCGTCGGTCGGCGGCTGCGCCGCCGGGCCGACTGAAGCACCGAGCCCGGTCCGCCGTACCCCTTCCGCCGAGGTGGGAGCGGGCCGCGGGGTCGCCGCTGCTGACCGTTCCTGGAGGACACCTGCTCCGGCGCGAGGAAGTGACTTCTTCGACCCGAACGCGCCGGAGCAGGCCGTCGTGGCCTGCGTGATGCGGCTGCATCACCGTGCCCGAACCGTGCCCCCGGCTCAAGGCGATCCGCCACACCTGTGTGTCCGACCCCGTCGGGACCACGCTCGCCGCGCTCCGGGAGCGCCCGGAGAGCCTCTCGTGGACCCTCACCGCGCGGTACCACAGCGTGCACCGCACACAGACCTGCCGGACGCGGCCGGGGGTGACGCGCGACGACGTGGAGCACGGTGCGCCGGAGCTGTGTCACAGGCGCGTGACGGCGGTGTCCTGGCCGTGAGACGGCGCGAACCGGCGGGCGGGAGCGGCCGTCTTGCTGATCGTCGACGCGGTGGCCCGGTACAGGGCACGCCGTGCATCCGTGCCGTGGAAGGGACCGTCATGAACCGTCGTCTGCGTACCGCCCTCACCGTCACCGCCGCACTCGGCGCCGGGCTTCTGGCGACAGCGTGCGGGGGCGGTGACCGGTCGTCGGCCGCGGCGCCGTCCTCCGCGGCGTCTTCCCCGGCCTCGTCCGGCCGCCCCGGCCCGGGGACCGGCGGCGGCGACGCGGGTACGGCGACGAACGGGGCGCGCAGTGGTCCCGGCGCCCCGGCCTCCGCCGGCGGCACGGCGCCGGAGAGCCGCCCGTCGAAGACACCCGGTACGGAAACCCGGTCCACCCGTACCGGCACCGAAACCGACACCGGCGACGGCGACGGCGGCGACAAGAGCGGCTACGGGCAGGTCTGCGGCACCAACGACATCTCGTGGAGCGTGAGCACGGAGTCCCAGGCCGGTGGATACTTCCTGGTCAAGGCCAAGGCCAAGGCCGGCATCACCTGCGTCCTGCAGGCCGCGCTGCCGGTCGTGGCGTTCGGTTCGGACGGCACGGCCGCCAAGCCCGCGGAGCAGGCCGTGGGTCGGGCGATCACACTGAGGGACGGGGTGGCCGCCTACGCCGGTGTGAACCCGAAGACGACCGCCGGCGAAGGCGGCAAGGAGCTGGACAGCCTCATCGTCTCGGTCTCCGACAGCGACCCGAATCCGGTGTCCCTGAGGGTCGGCTCGTTCGTCGTCGACAAGCCGGTCGTCACCAACTGGCACACCGCCGCCTCCGACGCCGTTCCGTTGTCGAGCTGACCCGGTCCCAAGGAGCTGACCCGACCCCGCCCTCCGGGCCCACGGTCAGGGAAGTCACCGTGGGGCGGTCGGGAGGCGGGAATTTTTGGGCCCGCCGAACAGGTGAGGTTCGTGTTTTTCGGGGCACAAGCTGGTTTGCATCGAGGAAACGGCCGCCCCGCGAGCGGTGCCACGACAAGCGTCTGCGCGGGAGCGGGCCCCGGGCCGGAACGGAGGGCGCCACGCCCATGATCATCAGCCATCAGCAGCTCGGAACCGTACTGGGACTGACCCTTCCGCACGAGCTGGACATCAGCACGCGCGCAGCGGCCGCGGCCCAGGTCGAGCGCCTTCTCCTCACGTACCGGCCGCACATCCGGTCCGTTCTGCTGACCCCACCCTCCACGGCGCACACGCCGGCGACGCTGAGCGTGCTGGCCCGGGTGCGGCACCTGTGCGAGGCCCACGGACTGGTCCTCACCGTCGCCGAGCCGGCGGAGGCCGCTCCGCAGACGCTGTCCGTCGCCGCCTAGCGGACGCGGGCCGGCCGGCTTCGGCATGCGTCGCTCCGGTAGTGGGGCCGGGCGACCGAGCCGAACCGCTGTTCAGCCGCGCGTGTGTACGCCGTAGGGGAGGACCGGCCTCCGAGCGGGGCGGACCACCGAGCGCGGCCGCCTTCGTGACCAGGGTGCGCCTGAACCGTCCGGTCCAGGTGATCCGCCTGGACCGGCGGGCCCGCCCGCCGGGAGGTGGCTCACCGCGCGTGCTCCGGGTTCGGTTTTCCGAACCCCCGGTTCGGGGGCGGGCACGATCGATCGGCGCGGGGTGGGTGCAGAGGATGGGGGCATGGTTGAGACAGCGAGGGACATGGGGGCGGGGAGCGCCGCCCGGGCGGAAGGTCTGCACCGTGCGTACGGGCGCGGGACCGCGACCGTACGGGCGCTGCGCGGGGTGTCGGTGGCGCTGGCGCCGGGGACGTTCACGGCGGTGATGGGGCCGTCCGGCTCCGGCAAGACGACCCTGCTGCACTGCCTCGCGGGGATGGACCGGCCGACTCGGGGTGCGGTGTGGTGGGGTGACACCGAGGTGTCCCGGCTGCCGGAACGGCGGCTGGCGGTGCTGCGGCGCCGTCGGGTCGGGTTCGTCTTCCAGGCGTTCAACCTGATGCCGGCGATGACGGTCGCGCAGAACGTCGAACTCCCCGGCCGGCTGGCGGGTGAACGGCCCGAGCGGGGCCGGGTTCTGGAGGCGATCGACCGGGTCGGCCTCGCCGGGCGTGAGCGGGACCGGCCCGGGCAGTTGTCCGGGGGCCAGCAGCAGCGGGTGGCGATCGCCCGGGCGCTCGTCTCCGGCCCCCAGGTGCTGTTCGCCGACGAACCGACGGGCGCGCTCGACCGCGCCACCGGTCACGAGATCCTCGCTCTGCTGCGCGAAGGTGTGGACCGGGACGGGCGGACCTGTGTGATGGTGACCCACGACCCGGTGGCCGCCGGGTACGCGGACCGGGTGCTGCTGCTCGCCGACGGCCTGGTGGTGGACGAGCTCGACCGGCCGACCGCCGCGCGGGTCGGCGAGCGTCTGAGCCGGCTGGGCGGGTGAGGGCGATGCTGTGGGTCGCCTGGGGACAGATGCGCCGGCGTCCGGCGGCGTTCGCCGGTCTGGCGGTCGCGATGTTCCTCGCGGTCGCCACCGTGACGCTGTTCGGGTCGCTGATCGCCGCCGAGGTCACCGCTCCGGCGTCCGCCCGGCAGCCGGAGACGGGTCCGGGGCTGATGGTGATCGCCGGTGCCTTCGGGGAGATCGCCGTCCTGGTCGCGTTCTTCGTGGTGGTCAACGCGCTGGGGTTCGCTCTGCGCCAGCAGCACCGTGAACTGGCCCTGCTGCGTACGATCGCGGCGACACCCCGCCAGACGCGCCGGATGGTCCGTGCGCAGGTCGTCATGACGACCGTGCTGGTGTCCGTTCCCGGCGGGGCGGTGGGCGTGGTGGCGGCTCACCGCTTCCTCGCCGCGTTGCAGCGTCTGGGACTGGCCCCCGGCGCGCGGGTGCCGACGACACCGGTGCCGGTGCTCGCCGCGTCGGCCGTCGCGCTCGTCGTCGGCCTGGCGGCTTCGGCCGTCGCGGCCCGGCGGGTGTCACGGATCGCCCCCGCGGCGGCCCTCACCGCGAGCGCGACCGAGCACGGGCGGACCGGTGTGCCCCGTCTGCTCCTCGGCGTCGCCGTACTGGTGGGTGGCGGCCTGCTGTTGCGGCTGGCCGCCACGCGCCCAGCCGAGGAGGCGGACAAGGCGGGGCAGGCGTCCCTGCTCGCCTCGCTGGTGCTGCTGGTCGCGGTCGCCCTGCTCGGGCCGCTGGTGGTGCGTCTCCTGGTGGGTGTGATGGGGGCACCCGTACGCCGCCTGGCGCCCGGTACGGGGTGGCTGGCGGACGCCCAACTGCGCGGCTACGCACGGCGGCTGTCGTCGGCCGTGGTGCCGGTCGCGCTGCTCGTGGGGCTGTCGGGCACCATGATGATCATGACGAGAACCGCCGAGGACGCCACCGGCATGACGGGAAGCGGCGTCACCTCCGCCACGGATGTGTGGTTGCGCCAGGCGGAGTTGGCTCTCCTGGCCTCCTTCGCCGCCGTCTCCACCCTCAACACGCTGGTGGCCGCGACCGCCGAGCGGCGCCGTGAGTTCGCGCTGCTGCGGCTGGTGGGCGCGACCCGGCCGCAGCTGCTGCGCATGCTGGGGGCGGAGGCGGTGCTGACGACGGCGGTCGGTGTCCTGCTCGGTGCGCTGGTCGCGGGCGCCGCGTCGGCGGCGTTCAGCACGGCCGTGACCGGCTCGCCGGTGCCCTCCGTGCCCGTGGCCGCCTGCTGGTACGTCGTCGCGGGCGCGGCGGCACTGACCGTACCGGCCGTCGTCGTCACGGGCTTGTGCGCGGTGCGCGGCCCGGCGGCGGAGCTGGTGAGCGGCGACCGTGGCTGAGGGCGGAACGGGGGGCCGTGGCGACCGGCCGGGGGCGCGGGCCGGGAACCGCGACGACGGGTCCGGGGGCCCTGGCAAGGAGCCGGGGAGCGGCCCCGTCCGCGTACGAGCCTTCCGGGCGTGGCGGGCGCGGTCCGCGCGGGTGGGTGGCGCGGGATCGCCGGGGTCGTCCACGGCGGAGCGGGGACTTTCGCCGGTGCGGGGCGGGGAGTGGGCCTTCGCCGTCGCCGGTCTGCCCCTCGCCGTGTTCGGCGGCGTCTACGCGCTGGCCGTCCTGTACGCGGGGGCGCTGCTCTCGGTGACCGTGGTCGGTCTGCCGTTCGTGGCCGCCGCTCTGCTGGGGGCACGTCGTCTCGGCGCGCTGCACCGGTGGCTGGTCGGCCGGCTGCTCGGCGAAGACGTCGAGCGGCCGGCCCGCCTGCCCCGCCCGGGGGGCGTGCTCGCCCGTGGCCGCGTCGTCCTGGCGGATCCGGTCGCCTGGCGGGCGCTGCTGTATCTGGTCCTGCGCCTGCCGCTCGGGGTGCTCGGGTTCACGGCAGCCGTGGGACTCCCCCTGGGCTGCGTCTGGTTGCTCGGCTTTCCCCTCTGGGGCCGTCTGCTGGAGGCGGAATCGCGGTCGGCCGGCCTGCTGGACGCCGTCTCCGTGGGGCTGGGCATGGCGGTTCTGGTGGCGGTGCCGGGGGCGGTCCGGGCGCTGAGCGCGGTGAACCGGCGGCTCGCGCGGCTGCTGCTCGGCCCGGCCCGCGCGCAGCAGCGCGTCCGGCAGCTGGAGGCCGCCCGCGCCACCCTGCTGGCCGACGGCACCGACCGGCTCCGCCGCCTGGAGCGTGACCTGCACGACGGTACGCAGGCCCGGCTGGTCGGCCTGGCCATCACCCTCTCGCTGGCCGAGGACGCGCTCGCTGCCGCCGACCGTCCGGACTCCTCCCGGCTGCGCGCCCTGGTGGAGCGTGCCCGTGGCCAGACCGACGACACGATCACCGAGCTGCGGAGGCTGACCCGGGGCATTCATCCCGTGGCCCTGGACGGCGGCCTCGACCAGGCCCTGCCGGGCCTCACCGCCACCTCGCCGGTGCCGGTCACCCTCCGCCTGGACCTGCGGGAGCGCCCGCACCCGGCGGTCGAGCAGGCGGTGTACTTCTGCGCCGCCGAGCTGCTCACCAACGTGGCCAAGCACAGTGGTGCCCGTGCGGCCGCGCTCACGGCGAGTTCGGCCGACGGCCGCGTCCGGCTGCGCGTGCGGGACGACGGCCGCGGTGGCGCGGCGCTCGGCACCGGCACGGGCCTGACGGGGCTGGCCGAGCGGCTCGCGGCGGTGGACGGCGTCCTGCGGGTCGACAGCCCGCCGGGCGGGCCCACCACGGTCACCGCCGAGCTGCCGACACGCCTGCGGTGAGGCGTCAGCCGCCGGACCGGTCGTGGGCGTCCGCCCCGCCACGGTCACGGATCCGGGTGCCCGTACCGGTACGGGGACCGGGGCCCGACGCGCCCCCGGCCCCGGTGCCCGTACCGGTCTCGGAGAGGTAGTGGAGGACGGCCTTCACCCGCCGGTTGTCGGTGTCCGTCGGCGGCAGGTCGAACTTGGTGAAGACGGCGGCGACGTGCTTCTCCACCGCCCGCTCCGACACCACCAGAAGCGCCGCGATGGAACGGTTGGAGTGGCCTTGTGCCATCAGCTCCAGCACCTCGCGCTCACGGGCCGTCAGCGCGTCCACCCCGCGCCGCCGGCCACCGCCCATCAGCTGGGTGACCACCTCCGGGTCGAGCACCGTACCCCCGTCGGCGACGCGGTGCAGAGCGTCGACGAACTCGGCGGTACGGGCGACGCGTTCCTTGAGGAGGTATCCGACGCCCGCGGCGCCGTCCGCCAGCAGCCGGGAGGCCCAGACGGTCTCCACGTGCTGGGAGAAGACCAGGATGCCGGCCCCGGGACTCCTTCTGCGGATCTCGACGGCCGCGCGAATGCCCTCGTCCGTGTGCGTGGGCGGCATCCGGATGTCGACCACGGCCACGTCGGGCCGGTGCTCGGTGACGGCGGCGAGCAGCTCGGGCGCCGTACCGGCGGTCGCCACCACCTCACAGCCGCGGAGGGTGAGCAGCTCGACCATGCCGTCCCGCAGGACGACGGAGTCCTCGGCCAGTACCACCCGCAGGTGCCTCGTGATCATCACGTCATTGTCGCGGGTCGGCCGACGGCCGCCGGGGCCGGGGCGGTGCGGCCCGCCGCGGCGGCTCGGGCAGGCCATCCCCCGGCGCGTCCCGGACAGCGGAGTGACCAGGCCGGACGGCCGGCGTCCCGTCCGGGACGCGCGACGGACGTTGCCTGTGCCATCGGCTCGCGCGCATCGTTCCCCCGGCAACCCGCGAGCCTTCGGATCCGGAGCACGACCGAGAGGGTTCGCCCCCCCCCCGGGCGATGAAGGAGAACACGTATGAACGCGCGTCTTCGGTTCGCCGGCCTGGCCCTGTCCGCCACCGCGCTGTGGGGCGGCGCCGCCGCCGCGCAGGCCGCCCCGTACCCCTTCAGGTGAGCGCCGAGGCGGCTGTGCCGGGGTACTGGAAGTACGACGGGCGCTACTCGGAATCGACGTGCTACGCGCCGGCGTCGTCGTACGCCGGGCCCGCCTACTGCACTCCGTCCGGAAGCAAGTGGGCCCTGTACATCTGGGTCGCGTGACGGCGAATGACCCGGCGTCCGGCCCCTCCCCGTCGCCGGGGAGGGGCCGGACGCGCACCATCAGCGGGAATCCGGTGGACGCGCGGCGCGGGACACCGGTGGGAGCGCGGGGTCCCCTCCCCCTGGCGGCCCCGTCCGGTGCCGGGCGGCCGTTCCGGTCGCGAGAGGGTCGACCGCGCGGCCGCGTGGAACCGCACGTACGCCGCGAGCCCGGCGAGATCCGAAAGACAGGCCCCTAACGGAGGTGCTTTCTGACCTCTTCGTAGACCGCTTGGTCGCTGAGCAGTTCGCTGTGGCCGAGGCAGGCGGTGGTGTGGTTGACGGCGCCGGTGACGGCGACGCTGTCCTTGGGGCTGATGATCATGTCGCAGGGTGAGCGCCAGGTGGCGTAGCGGGGCGAACCGGGGGTCTCGTCACCGGCGTTGAGGGTGTTGAGGAAGGCGGATCCCGGTCGCATCTCGACGCAGGGGGCGCCGCCGCACCAGCGCGCGGTCTCCGTTCCGTGGTTGGGTCCGGCCAGGGAGACCCAGGCGTCGACCTTCGCGGCGCCGCCGAGCTTCTTGAGGTAGTGGCGGGAGGAGAGGCCGCCCATCGAGTGGGTGACGACGTCGACCTTCGCGGCGCCGGTGGCGGCCAGGACGCGGTCGATCTCGTCGGCGAGCCGTGCGGCGGTCGTGGCGTTGGACTGCGTGGCGTCGTACGTCCACTGGTCGAGGCGGCCGGCCGGCCAGCCGTCCGAGCGGAAGCGTCCGGCCATGGTCCGCCAGGTCGAGCCGTCGGAGTTCCAGCCGTGGACGAAGACGACGGGGTCGGGGGCGAGGGCCTTGTTCCCGTGGCCGGCCGCGGGGGCGGTGGTGAGGACGAGGGGGACGAGGGCGAGGAGGAGCGTGGGCATGCTCCGGGGGAGGTTCCTGATCACGGTCGGTTTGTAGCGTCCCGGCCCGGAACCGAAGGGTCCCGACGCGCGGCCTCACCCGGCCGGACGCGGTGTTTCACCGCAGAAACGTGTCGGCCCCACCGGACGCGCGATCCGGCGGACACGTGCGGGGGCGCTCACGCCCGGCGCCCGACGCGTCCGCGCGCTCGTCGTGCGCGCCGGGGGACGGCGGCTCGCGCCGGGGGACGCGGGGAATCTGATCCGACTATTGGCGTGACCCTGACAGGGACGCGTTCCCTGCGGCGCCCCGGAGAAGTCTGGGGGTGAGACGCCGGCATCCGCGCCGGAACGTCGGCCGGTACGGGCCTCCACGCACGCTCACGACACCGCCACCGGCACCGGCACCGGCTCCACCACCACCGGCATCAGCACGCCCCTCCAAGCCGCCGCGACCGCCCCCGTTCCGCCCGGAAGCCACCGGCCGGGACCAGCGCCTCTCCGGGGTTCGCACCCGCCCCGACACGCACGGCCCGCCCCGGGCGGGGCACGGCATGTCACCGCACCGCCGAATCGAGGAGTACGTCATGAGCACCCCTCCCTCCGCTCCGCACCGCGTCGCCCTGGTCAACGGCAGCTTCGAGCAGCCCGCCGTCAACGGCGTCGAGTTCCTGCCGGACGCCTCGCAGACCCAGGCGGCCAAGAAGGTCCCGGGCTGGCTCACCACCGCCTCCGACCACATGATCGAGCTGTGGAGCAACGGCACCAACGGCGTCCCCTCGGCCGAGGGGGCACAGTTCGCCGAGCTCAACGCCAACGAGGTCTCCACGCTGTACCAGGACCTGCCGACCGCGCCCGGCACCAAGCTGTACTGGCGGCTGTACCACCGCGGCCGTCAGGGGCAGGACACCATGGCGCTGGACATCGGCGTGCCGGGCTCCGCGGCCGAACAGCGCACCTTCACCGACGGCAACACCTCCTGGGGTTACTACACCGGCACCTACACCGTCCCGGAGGGCCAGACGGTCACCCGGTTCGCCTTCCGTTCCGTCTCCGCGGCCGGCGGCAACCGCAGCGTCGGCAACTTCCTGGACGGCGTCTTCTTCGGCACCGCGCCCCACGTCGAACTCACCAAGACGGCCATTCCCGCGGGCCCGCTGGAGGTGGGGGACGTGGTCACGTACCGCATCACGGCGAGGAACGAGGGCGGGGGCGGGGCCGAGGCCCTGGTGCTGACCGACCGCATCCCGGAGGGCACCACCTACGTTCCCGGCTCCCTGCGCATCGTCGACGGCCCGAACGCCGGGCCCAAGACCGACCGGAAGGGGGACGACCAGGCGTCCTACGACGCCGGGGCCGACCAGGTCGTCTTCCACCTCGGGGACGGCGCGACCGGCTCCCAGCCCGGCAGCCTGCCCAACACCGGCGTCCTGCCCGGTGGCACGACGGTGGAGTACCGGGTCACCATCGACCGCGCCAGCGGCGGCAAGCAGCTCCGCAACACCGCCACCGCCACCTACGAGAACCGGCTCGGCGACACGCCGGAGCCACTGACGGCGACGTCCGGCGAGGCGGTCACCGAGGTCCGGCCGGCGGCCGACCTGACGGTGACGAAGGCGGCCGACGCCACCACCGTGACCGTCGGACAGACCGTCACGTACCGCGTCACCGTGCGCAACGACGGCCCGAACGGGGCCACCGGGGTCACGGTCACCGACCGGCTCCCGGAGGGCCTCGTCTTCCTCTCGGCCACCGACTCCCCCGGCACGTACGACCCGGCCGACGGGCGGTGGACGCTGGACGAGCTGGCCGAGGGCGGTTCCGCGACCCTCGTGCTGCGGGCCAAGGCCACCCGGGCCGGATCCTTCACCAACACCGCCACCGTCACCGGCGACGACACCGATCCCGACCCGCACGACAACACCGACAGCGTCACCGTCTGCGTCCGGCCGGCGCCCTCCTGCTGCGGTCCCTGCGGCTCCGAGGAGTGAGCCGGAACCGTGACGCGCGCGGGCGGCCCGGACCGGCATGACCGTCCCCGCCGCCCGGGCCACCGCTCCCGGCTCCCCGACGCCACCGGGGGCCGCCCGACACGGGGGCGGTGGGCCTGCCGTGCCGTAAGGTCCCCTTGTCCAGGGGCTCTTGCGGTACGGCCGCGCGCCACGGGACACCTTCGGATCCGCAGAAGAAAGCCGAGTATGAGACACCTCTCGACACCCCTCAGGGCCCTTGCCGCCTCGGCGTGCGCCCTCGCCCTGCTCGCCCTGCCCGGCCCGGCGGCGCAGGCGGCTCCGGAGCCGGCCGTGTACGGCGAACTGGCACGGAACGGAACGTTCACCACGAACGGCGAGCACTGGTGGGCGGGTCCCGGCGCGTCGCTGGCCTCCGTCGGCGGCGCGCTGCGGGCCACGGTCGAAGCGGCCCCGGCCGACCAGATCGGGCAGTCCTACCGTACGGTCGTGGGCCAGAGCGGCATCACCCTGCGTCAGGGGGCGCGCTACACGCTCTCCTTCGAGGCCCGCGCGTCCACGCCCACGCGGATCGGGTCGACGGTCCAGCTGGGCGACCCCCCGTACCCCCAGACCCTGGGGAACACCCTCGATCTGACCACCACCCCGCAGCGGTTCAGCTGGACGTTCACCTCCTCGCTGGCCTCGGCCGACGGACACATCGACTTCCAGGTCGGCGGTCAGCCGGTCCGCACCGACATCACCTTCGACAACGTCTCGCTGACGACGTCGACGGCCCGCGAGGGCTTCTTCGTCGACCCCCGTTCGACCGCGCGCGCCTGGGTGGACGCCCACCCCGCCGACCAGCGCGCCGGCACGATCCGGACGCAGATCGCGGACCGGACGACGGTGAAGTGGTTCGGCGGCTGGAACACCGACGTACGGGCGGACGTCGACCGCTACGTGGGCGCGGCCGCGGCCGCCGGCCGGCTCCCCACGCTGGTCGCCTACAACATTCCGGGCCGGGACTGCGGCGGGGCCTCCGGCGGTGGCGCGGACGACGCCCGCGCCTACAAGGAGTGGATGGACCGGTTCATCGCCGGCATCGCCCGGCGGCCGGCGCTCGTCATCCTGGAGCCGGACGCGGTGGCCCAGGCCGACGTGGAGCAGAAGTGCCTCACGGCGGAACAGCGCGAGGCCCGCTTCGACATGCTGTGGTACGCCAACCAGCACCTCGACGCGCAGGGCCCGCACGTCCGGACGTACCTCGACGCCGGCAACGCGACGTGGACGCTGGGCGCGGGGCGGACGGACGACCCGGCGGACGGCGGCATCGGCCTGAACGACATGGCCGACCTGCTGGGGCGCTCCGGGATCTACCTGGCCGACGGGGTGGCGGTGAACGTGTCCCACTACCACTCCACGGACGTGTCGAACGACTACGGCCGCCGGCTCGCCGCGCGCGTCAAGGAGCGGCTGGGCGTCGACACCACGTGGGTCGTGGACACCTCCCGCAACGGGAACGGCGCCTACACCGTGCCCGGGGACGAGAGCAGTGGCCTCGTCGGATTCTGCAACCCCCCGCTGCGCAAGCTGGGGCCGTCCTCCCGGGTCGGCGAGGGCGGCGCCGCGTACTACCTGTGGGTCAAGAACCCGGGTGACTCCGACGGCCGGCACGCCGACGACGCGCGCTGCCCGGCGGACGGTCCGCAGTACGCGGCCGGCTCCTTCTCCCCGGAGTTCGCGCTGCGGCTCGTCGACGGCAGCTGAGCCGGGCACGGTGCGGCCGCTCCCCGCGCCGTACCGTGCCGGCTCGTCCCGGGGACGGGCACCGGCCGTCCGGGAGACGTGTCGGCGCACCGTCCCCGGGTAGGCGCGCGGGAAGGTCCGCCGACGGAGGAGGGCAGGTGTTCGACGGCTTCGAACTGACGCGCCGCGAGGGGGACGGTGCCCGTCTGCGGGTACGGCACGGCGGCGCGGGGCCGCCGGTGCTGCTCCTCCACGGCCATCCGCGCACCCATGTGACCTGGCACCGGGTCGCCCCGCTCCTCGTGGCGGCCGGCCACACCGTGGTCTGTCCCGATCTGCGGGGCTACGGCGAGTCGGAGAAGCCTCCGACGGACGAGCGGCACCGGCCGTACTCGAAGCGCGCCATGGCCGCCGACTGCGTGGCGGTCATGCGGCGTCTCGGCCACGAGCGGTTCGCCGTCGTCGGGCACGACCGGGGCGCCTATGTGGCCACCCGGCTCGCCCTGGACCATCCCCGGTCCGTCGTCGCCCTCAGCGTGCTGGACGCCGTCCCCATCGGGGAGGCCCTGCGGCGCTGCGACGCGGAGTTCGCCGCCCGCTGGTGGCACTGGTTCTTCCTCGGGCAGACCGCCAAACCCGCCGAGCGCGTGATCAACGCCGATCCCGACGCCTGGTACAAGGGCAGCGCCGAAGGGATGGGCGCGGAGGCGTTCGAGGACTACCGGCGGGCGATCCACGATCCGGCGACGGTGCACGCGATGTGCGAGGACTACCGGGCGGGTCTCGGGGTGGACCGGGAGCACGACGACGCCGACCACGAGCGCGGGCGGCGCATCGGCTGCCCGGTGCAGGTGCTGTGGGCCACCCGCGACGACCTGGCCGACCTCTACGGTGACGTGCCGGGCGTCTGGCGGCCGTGGGTGGACGGCCCGCTGGAGGGCGGACCGGTCGAATCCGGTCATCACATGGCCGAGGAGGCGCCGGGTCCCCTCGCCGAGGCCCTGCTCTCGTTCTGGCGCAGGGCGTAGATCCCGTCCCGTGGACCGGCGGGGCGCCGCGGCCGGGCCTCCCTGAGGAGACCCGGCCGGACGGCAGGAGCGGGCCGGAAGGGGCCGGACGGCTCAGGAGCCGTACCAGGCGTTGTGGATCGTCAGCGCCGACCGGTTGCCCTGCCGGTCGGTGACCTGGGCGCGGAGCGAGATCCCCTTGTCCTTCTCCGGGGTCCTCACCGCCACCGTGCCGTGGTCGACCTTCAGGGTGCGCCAGGTCTTGCCGTCGTCCTCGCTCACGGAGACGGTGAGCGAGGCCAGGTTCTTCCCGGCCGCCGCTCCCTGGACGGTCACCGGCAACAGGACGGGCGTCCGTGCCGGGACGCGAGAGGCGAGGTCGACGGGGGCGGCGAAGCGGACCGTCGACACCGGAAGGGCGGTCGTGGCCGCGACCTGCCGGGACCGGAAGGTGAAGTCGGTCTCGACGCGGGTGGTCGCGGCGGCGACGTCCGCCGGCCTGGTCGCCGAGGTGACCAGCCGGTACTCGGCGTCGGCGGCGTCGACCGTGAAGGGCCGCGTGCCGCTGAGTGGGTCGTCGTTCCGGCCGGCCTCGACCCCGTCGCGGTACAGCGTCGTCGTGGCCGAGGTGCCCGCCGTGAGGCCCACGTGGCCCTGGCCGTCGGCGAACAGCGGCAGCGATCCGACGATGTGCTGCTCGCCCGTCGCCGGGTCCGGGGCGGTGCGGAAGACGCCCGCCCCGCCACCCAGGAGCGGCCCGAAGACGCCGGTGTTGAAGGTCTCGCGGTACGTCCGGCCCGCTTCGTACCGCTTCGGGCGGGTCATCTCGTAGCCGCCCTCGAAGGCGGGGTAGCCCCACTCGTCGGGCTGCCCGAACTGGTTGAACTTGGACAGCCAGCGGACGCCGTCGGCGGTGGAGATGTGGAAGGTGCGGGTGCCCGGCGCGGGCTGCGGCGCCGAGAAGCCGTTGCCCTCCGGCGCGCCCGGCAGGTGGGGGAACGGGGAGGCGAGAGCGGTCTTGCCGGGGGCGGAGGCGCCGAGGCCGATCCGCAGCGTGGCCAGTTCGTCCGCCCGCACGTGCCGGGTGTAGCCGGTCGCGACCGTGCTCGCCGGGCCGCCGAAGGCCACGGCGTACTGGCTGGTGGCGTCCTTGAGGAAGTGCGCGTCCCAGGTCTGCAGGAGCGTGCCGTCGGTGACGGGCGGGCCGGCGTGGGCGGTGCGGAAGCCGGTGAAGCCCCGCAGGACCCAGCCGTTGCCGACGCGGCCGATGTCGGTGGCGCGTTCGTAGTACGTCCCGCCGTAGTCCGCCCGGTCGAGGCCGGGCACGGTCAGGTCCACCGGCCGGGTGGTGCGCGCGTCGGCGGTGACGGTGGTGTCGGCGGAGATGTCCAGCTGCGGCCGCGCGATCCAGTCGGTGCCCCGGGTGTAGTCCGAGGGGTCCTGGTAGACGGCCGTGTTGAGCGTGTACGAGCCCTTGGGCACGCGGAGGGTGTGCGTCCCGGGCTCGTTGTCGACGCGGGCCTCGAAGCCGGCGGCGGGGCCGGCGACGCCGGTCAGGGTGGTGGAGAAGTTCTCGGCGTCGGTGCCGTCGCGGTCGACGGCCCTGAGCGTGAGGTCGTACGACTCGGCCTCGCGCGTGGCGACCGCGGCCGTGCGGACGGTCGCACCGCCGGGAGCGGTCGCGGTGAGGGAGGCGGAGTAGGTGCCGTCGGCCTCGCCGATCCGGGTGTCGGCGACGAGGTCGACCGCGGCGGTCCCGCCGGCGGGCACGGTCACCTGCCGGGTGGGCAGCGCGAAGAATCCGGCGGGGGCGGGCCTGCCCGCCGGGTCCAGGGCGGACACCGCCAGGTCGAGGGTGACGTCGGTGGTGCCGAGGTTGCGGTAGGTGACCGTGCGGGTGAGCGGCCGGTCGTCGGTGTGGGGCCAGGCCGCCGTGCCGAAGTTCAGCGAGACGGGTTCGGCGATCACGTTCTGGCCAGGGCCCGGTCGGCCCGGATGCGGCCCGAGCCCTGCTGGAAGGCGGTGTGGCCGCCGTCCTCGGCCGTCGCGACGAGGGCGCCCTTCAATTCGCCGGCCGTCCAGTCCGGGTGCCGCTGCTTCAGGAGCGCGGCCGCGCCGGCGACGTGCGGGGTGGCCATGGAGGTGCCGTCGAGCCGCAGGTACCCGGGGGCGGGATGGACGGTGCCCGGGCGGGTGTCGAGGGTGCTGCCGGGCGCGGCGGCCGCGGCGACGGCGACGCCGGGCGCGGTCACGTCGGGCTTGACGGCACCGTCGCCGACGCGCGGGCCGGTGCTGGAGAAGGGGGCCATGCGGTCCTCGTGGTCGACGGCCCCGACGGTCAGCGCGGCGTCCGCGCTCCCGGGCGAGCCGATCGTCGAGGCGCCGGCCTCGCCCTCGTTGCCGGCCGCGACGACGAAGAGGATGCCCTTCTCCGCGGAGAGCCGGTCGACGGTCGCCTCCAGCGGGTCGGTGCCCGGGCTGTCGGGGCCGCCGAGGCTGAGGTTGACCACGTCGGCGCCTTCGGCGGCGGCCCATTCCATGCCGGCGAGGACGGAGGAGTCGTCGCCGTGGCCGTCGTCGTCGAGGACCTTTGCGCTGATCAGCTCGGCGCCGGGCGCGACGCCCTTGTACCGGCCGCCGGACTTCGCGCCGGTGCCGGCGGCGATCGACGCGACGTGGGTGCCGTGGCCGACGCGGTCGGCGGTGTCGGGAGAGGCGGAGAAGTTCTTCTCGGCGACGACCCGGGTGCTCAAGTCGTCGTGGGTCTTGTCGACCCCGGTGTCGAGGACGGCGATCCGGACGCCCGTGCCGGTGTACCCGGACTCCCAGGCCCGGTCGGCGCCGATCTGCCGGGTGCCCCGGTCCAGGCTCGCCGTGCGCACGCCGTCGAGCCACACCGCGGCGATGCCGGGGGCGGCGGCGCGGGCGCCGGTCCGCTCCGTGGCGGTCAGCGCCTCCCAGACGCGGGGCTCGTCCCCGGGGGCGGTCTGCACGGCTTCGGCGCCGAGGGTCGGGAAGGTGCGGCGCGTCCGTGTCTCGCCGGCCGCGCGCACCTCGGCCCGTGCCGCGCCCGCGGCCGCCCCTTCGTACCGCACGATGAGCTTGAGGCCGTCGCGGTGACTGACCCGCAGCCGCGGGTCGGTGAGCACGGCGAGGTCGAAGAGGCGCTGGTCGAGCCGGCCGTCGGCGATCAGGCGCCGCGCGTCTGCGGGCACCACCAGGGTGCGGTCGCCGGTGCGCTGCACCTGGACGGGTATGCGCTCGCGGCCCTCGGCGGCCTCGAAGCGCACCATGCGGCCCCGGGCGTCCACCACCAGGTGGTCGCCCGTGACGAGCGGGATCCGCTGGTGCCCGCCGACGGGGGTGATGTCCGGTGCGGCCGCGGGGTGCGCGGCGGTCGCCGTCGCGGGGCCGGTCGTGCCTGCCAGCAGGGCCACGCAGGTGGCCGCCGCGACGGCGCAGGCGCGTGTTCTCTTCACATGTGCGCGCAAGTCTCCCCCAGGGAGCTCGGGATGAGGTCGGGTGGTGTGTCCGGCCCGGGGTGCGAGGGCACCCGGCGACCGGTCAGCGCAGTATGCGAGGCGCCCGACGGCCCACCACCGCCCACGCGTTGCGGAATGACGCTTTCCGGCCATCCGGGGGCCGCCGGGTGCGATGGCACCATGACGGCACTGTGACGGGGCCGTGACCGCCCTGCGATGCTTGCGCGACGGCGGCAGGCGGTCGCCCGTCCCGGCGGCGTCACGGGGCGGGCGCGGCGGGCATGTGGCGGTCCGGTGGCCTTCCGGCCGGGGCGCTCCCCTCCTCTTGGCCGTATCCGAACCCCTGCGCGGGGTCGCCGCCGGGCGGTGCGCCGCGCGGATCACGGCCGGATGGAGCAGCGGGAGGGCGGGCGCGGCCCGCGCGGCGGATGCTGGGCGGACCCGCACCTCCGGGTGTCCCCCGATGTCCCGTCGAGAAGGAGTCGTTCGTGGCACGTATCGGAACCCGTCCGCGCTCACGCGCCCTCGTGCGCCTGACCGGCACCGCACTCGCCGCCGCCGCGCTGGTCGGCGGTCTCGTCCCGGCCGCGCGGGCGGGCGGCGCGCCTTTGTCGGGGGAGTTCCTGGACAAGCGGCTGGAGGAACTGGTCCGGACGGCGGGCGGGCCGCCCGGGGCGATCGCGCTGCTGCGGGTGGGGGACCGGACGGTGGTGCACCGGGCGGGTGTGGCCGACCTCCGCAGCGGCCGGCCGCCCCGGACGGTGGATCACATGCGGCTCGCGAGCGTCGCCAAGGCGTACAGCGGGGCGGTCGCCCTGCGGCTGGTGGACCGGGGACGGCTGCGTCTGGACGACACGATCGGTGAGCGGCTGCCCGCGCTGCCCGCCGCCTGGCACGCGGTGACGCTCCGGCAGCTGCTCCAGCACACGAGCGGGCTGCCCGACTTCTCGGCCGCGCCCGAGTTCGTCGAGATCGTGGTGGCGGACCCGCAGCACCGCTTCGACTCGCGCCGGCTGCTCGACTTCGTCGCCGACCGGGGGCTGGAGTTCCGGCCGGGAACCCGGTACGCGTACTCGAACTCGGACAACATCGCCGTCACCCTGATGGCGGAGGCGGCGACCGGCGAGCCGTACGAGCGGCTCCTGGAGGAGTTGGTGTACCGGCCCCTCGGCCTGCGGAACACCAGCCTGCCGCAGAGCCCGCGGATGCCGAGGCCGTATCTGCACGGCTACGACGTCACGCCGCCCGACCCGCCCGAGGACGTCAGCGAGCTCCTGAGCCCCACGGGGGTCTGGGCCTCCGGCGGCATCGTGGCCACGCCCGAGGACCTGAGCACGTTCATCCGGGCGTGGGCGGGCGACCAGGGGTACCTGTCGCAGGAGACCCGGCGCCAACAGCGGCGGTTCCTGCCCGGCGCGGCCTCGGAGCCGGCGGGGCCCGGTGCCAACGCGGGCGGCCTGGCCGTCTTCCGGTACACGACGCGGTGCGGCACGGTCTACGGCCACACCGGCAACTTCCCCGGCTACACCCAGCTCGCCGTCGCGACGGCGGACGGCCGGCGGTCCCTGACCTTCTCCCTCACCACGCAGATCAACAAGACCGTGAAGCCCGACCTGTTGGCGAAGGTGCGGGCCGTGCAGGAGGACTTCGTCTGCGCCCTGCTGCGGCGCTGACGCGGCCGGAGACGGCGGGCGGGCGGCCCGTGGTCAGAGCATGCGGCGCAGCAGCCGGTCGCGGTCGACGAGCTGGTGCTTGAGGACCAGGCCGACGTGGGCGGCGAGCGCCGCGAAGAAGGCGAGGTGCGCCGTGACGTGCAGCCACAGCAGGTCGTCGCCGGAGGCCAGGAGGACGAGTCCGGTGGCGGGCACGGCGAACGTCAGGGCGTAGAGGGCGGTCTCGGTGCGGTGGGCGAGGCGCCGCTCGGCCGCTGAGAGGGTCGGCGCCCACGGCGGCAGGGGCAGGCGCCGGCGCAGCACCAGGCGGACGGCTCCCAGCAGGACGATCGTCACGCCGAGCAGGATGTGCGCGGTCAGCGGCCCGTCCTCGCCGAACGCGGGGAATCCGCCGCCGCGCCCCCTGCCGGGCCCTTCGCCCCTGCCCCTCCCCCGGCCGGACTCCGAGGCGTCGAGGACGTAGCCCAGGACGAACTGGGCGGCGAAGGCGAGGACGACGGTCCAGTGCAGGAGCTTGGTCACAGGCCGGTATCCGGTGGTCGGTCCCATGGCTCCACTGTGCACCGGGGCGGCGGCCGGTGGCGCCGTGGGCGCTGCGCCGTCCGGGCGGATCCCCGTGGTGCGGGGATCCGCCCGGAGCGGCCGTGCGGTCAGGCGGCGGTGTCGAAGGTGTAGTGGCGGGAGTGGTCCAGCATGTCGGCCGGGGTCACGTCGTTCCAGGGGCGCATGGTGTCCCGGAGGTCGACGACGTTCGGGGTGCCCGCGGCGGGCAGGTACGGGGATCCGGGGTGGCGGGCCTGCCAGTCGGCCCACAGCTTGTCGATGAACGCGTGGTGCAGCCAGAACACCGGGTCGTTGGGGGACACGCCGGTGGCCATCTGGCCGCCGACCCAGACGTGGACGCGGTTGTGCAGGTTCACGCCGCGCCAGCCCTCGAGGTGGTTGCGGAAGCCGTCCGAGGAGCTGTTCCAGGGAGCGGTGTCGTACGTCTCCATGGCGAGGACCGAGTCGACCTCCGCGCGCGTGGGCAGCTGGCGGCCTCCGGCTCCGAGGTCGCGGCGCAGGTAGTCGCGGCCGTCGACGCGGACGTTGACGGTCCACCGGTTGCCGGCCCGGGCGAAGGGCCCGTCGGTGACCTGGCCGTCGCGGGCCCGGCCGGTGCCGCCGAGGAAGTCGGGCGCCCAGAGCGAGGAGCGGGCGGTGCGGTCGGCCGTCCAGTCCCAGTAGGGCAGGGTGACGGTGGGGTCGACGGACTGCAGCGCCTGCTCGAACTCCAGGAGGAAGCGCCGGTGCCAGGGAAGGAACGAGGGCGAGCGGTGGCCGACCCGGTCGCCGTTGTCGGTGTCGCTCATGATGAAGGCGTTGTGGGTGGTCACGAAGGTGTCGTACCGGCCGGAGCGCTTGAGCTCGAGCAGCGCGTTGACGAAGCGCCGCTTCTCGTCGGCGGTGAGGGTGGCCTGGTTCTTGCGTACGGTCATGGTGTGCGGGCTCCGGATCGGATCAGGCGAGGGTGAGGGGAACGAGCGGGGCGCCCTGGAGTTCGCGGACCGCCGCGCGGGCGACCGCCTTGGGCGTGGCCAGCGGCTCGTAGTGGTTGATCACGCTGATCCAGGTGCCGTCGGCGTTCTGCATGACGTGCAGTTCCTCGCCGTCGATCGTCACGGAGTAGCCCCCCGTGTGGTGTCCCCCGTGGTGACCGCCGTGCGTGGCGCCGCCCTTGATGCGGCGGCCCAGGTACACCTCGTCGAAGGCCGCCGGAGCGGGGCCCGTGCCCGCCGTCCCGGCGGACGGGGCGGGACGGTCCGCGGCCCCGGTGCGCGCGGTGGCGGCGCCGGCGGAGGCGGCGGGTCCGGCGAGGGCGAGGCCCGCGGCGCCGACGGCGGCGCCCAGGGCTGTGCGGCGGGTGATGCTGGACATGGAAAACCCCCTGTTGGTCTGCGCGCCAGGGGATTGGTCATATGCCCCCGGCAGGCCTCATCAGTACCCGGGGGTGCCGGTACCGGGGTAATCGCCGCGCACCGGTTGGCCACGATACGGACAACCTGCCGTGAAAGGTGCAGGATTGAACGAAGTTGATCTTGCTGTTCACGGCGCACCGCGGCCGTCGTGGCGAAGTTTTTACGGAGAACGTGATCGATATGTGAACGATCTTTCGAGTGGAGTCCCGCGGTGTGGTGGGGTTCACGCCGTCAGACTGTCCGGAACGTGCTGGTGACCGTGAGCGACAGGAGGCGGGAAACGGGCCGGTCGCTCGTGTTCAGGCACCGGGAAGGAAGAGGCAGAACAGGTGGCCGTGCGGGTCGCGGAGGACCCGTACGTCCTTCTGCGGCTGGTGCTCCTCCACCGTGGCTCCGAGGGCGCACGCCCGCCGGGTCTCCCCTTCCAGGTCGTCGACCTGGATGTCCAGGTGAGCCTGCATCTGCTGACCGCCGGGCGTCTGCGGCCAGACCGGCCGCACGTGATCGGTCTCCAGCTGGAAGCTGAGGCCGGGGCGCTCCCCGCCCGG
Organism: Streptomyces sp. NPDC126503; assembly: GCF_040302405.1. NCBI lineage: Bacteria > Bacillati > Actinomycetota > Actinomycetes > Kitasatosporales > Streptomycetaceae > Streptomyces > Streptomyces sp. NPDC126503. The sequence continues at coordinate 93,330 of NZ_JBEORS010000010.1, read as the reverse complement.
GGACCGCAGGCGGACCCACGCCGCCTCGCGCTCGGCCTCCTCCCAGCCCAGGAGGGCGCGGTAGAAATCGGCCAGTGCGGGCGGATCGGGGGTGCCGAGGACAAAGGCGGCGAGCATCGTCGTCATGGATCGACGCCTGCCCTCGTCGCGCGCACACACACGTCCCCGCGCCCGTGACACCCCACCGGCACCACATCCGGGCAGCGCGGGTCGCGCCGGTCCGTCCGTCGCGTACCGCCGTCGTGAAGTCCGGGACATCCCTCGGCGGGATCGGGGCACGCGAAGGGGCATGCTGGGACTCGAGACGTTCACCATGCCCGCCGTGCGCACGCGGACGCCGGAACGACGGACCGGCGACCTTCCCCGACGGACCGAAGGCAGGCACCGGCGCTCCGGACGGCGCTGGGGGAGGTGGCACCGCCGCATCGTCGCCTACCGGGACGTCCGCCTGCTGTCCTCCCCCGCCCCCGGAGGGCACGGCGAGGAGTGCCTGCTGCTGGTGCACGTGCGCCGGGTGGTCGGGCGGGTGACGTACCGGGCGTGCGCGCGGTGCGCCGAGGGGGTCATCACCGAGGTGGTGCTCGACCCGCCGTTCCGCGACTGCGGACTGGGCACGAGGGCCCTGTCGCACCTGCGGGCGCGGTATCCGGGTGTCACCTGGCGCACCACGGTCAACCGGCGCCTCACCCGTGATCTGCTGCGGCGGATGCGGGTCCTCCGGGCCGCCGCCGGAGGGACCTGTCCTCATCTGCGTCCGCCCGGCGCCGGAGCCGCCCGTTCCGGTGCGTGAGGGCGGTCGGGCGGTGACGGTACGACGAGGGCGCGACGGCGCGGGAACGGGGTCCACGAACTGGGTGGGGGCGGTCGGCACGAGGTGCCGGGAAGTGGCGCGCGGCCGGCGGGAGACGCTGCTGCGAGCGGTGCGCCGGCCCGGTCCGGAGCGGGACGCGCTGCTGCTGCAGGCCAAGGGCGCCGCAGCCGCCGCGACGGCCTGGTGGCTGGCCTCCTGGCTGCTGCCGCACACGGTCACGGCCTTCGCCGCGTTCACGGCCCTGATGGCGCTGCAGTCCACGGTGTTCCGGTCCCTGCTGGACTCGGCGCAGTATCTGGGGGCCATGGCCCTGGGGACGGGGGTGGCGGCCGCCTTCGGCAGCACCGCCGGCGTCCACGCCTGGAGCGTCGCGGTCCTCGCGTTCGTCGCCCTGACGGGGGCACGGCTGAACCTCCTGGGGCGGCAGAGCACCCAGGTGCCCGTGGTGGCGCTGTTCGCGTTCGCGGGCGGCGGTGGCGAGATCGGCTACATCGGGCACCTGGTGGCGGCCGCGTCGATCGGCGTCTGCTGCGGCCTGGCGGCCCACGTCGCGGTCGCGCCCTCGCCCCATACGGACACGGCGGAGGAGATGACCGGCGACCTGGCGGCCCGGGCGCAGGACCTGCTGCGGACCCTGGCGTGCGCGGCGGCGGGCGAAGGAACCGAGGAGTCCTCGCCGAAGGAAGGCGACCGCCGGTGCGAGGAGCTGGCCCGCGAGGCGGCGCGGGCACGGACGACCGTGGACAAGGAGCAGGAGAACACCCGGCTCAACCCGCGCCGGCCCTGGAGCAGCGCGGAGGGCTCCCTCCAGCGGTGCCAGGACACGATCAGCATGATCGAACGGGTCGGCACGCATCTGCGCTCCGTCTCCCGGGCCCTGTCCCACGCCCGGCGCGCCACGGCCACCGAGGAGGTTCTGGCCTCCTACGCGGAGCTGCTGCGCTGCGCCGCCGCCGCGCTGGGCTGTCTCCGCCTCCCGCGAGGACCGGAGGACTCCGGCCGGCTCGACGACTGCCTGGAGGAGGCGGCACGTCACTACGACGACGTCGCCGCGTCGGTGCGGCAGGGCCGCCTGGACACTCCGGGCGAGTGGCCCGTCTTCGGGACGGCCCTCACGGAGGCCGAACGGGTCCTGGACGAGATACGCCACATCCGCGAGCACGCGGACCGCGCGTGCCGGTCGGCCTCCTGACGTACCGCCGGCCGCGGTGCCGACGGGCATGACGGCGCCTCGATAATGTCCTGACAGGTACATGACTTCAGATGCGCGTGGGTCTACCGTCGGAGTTCCCAGGGAGGAGCCTCCAACTCCAGGCGTACGCGCACCGGTTGGGTCCCCCGCTCCTTCCCGCTCCCCCGGCCCGATCCCCGGTGCCGGGTCCCCCACGGGTGAAGGGACAGCGATGCAGTTCTCCACATGGGTGAAGACAGGAACCACCGCCGCGGTGGCCGTCCTCGCCGCAACGACCGCCGGCACACCGGCGAACGCCCTCGCGGACACCGGTCCGTCGGCGGCGAGGCCCTCGGCGGTCGTGACGCTCCGCTACGACGACAGCCGGGCCGGCGGCTGGGAGGCGGCGATCGCGGCCGGTGTCGCCTCCTGGAACGCGAACGTCGACAACGTACGACTGGTGGAGGCCGCGCCCGGCACGCGGGCCGAGATCGTCATCGTGGCCACCACCGGCTGGCCGCAGGCCACCCTCGGCCCGGTCCGCCCGGGCGGCCAGGTCCGCGTCGAACTCGGCAGCCAGGCGGTCCTCCAGGGCTACGACAAGACCCGCATCGCCGCCCACGAGCTCGGACACAGCCTGGGCCTGCCCGACACCAAGCCCGGACCGTGCTCCCAGCTGATGTCGGGCTCGAGCGCCGGTACGAGCTGCCGGAACGCGGTCCCCGACGCCACCGAGCAGGCCCGGGCGGAGTCCCGCTACGCGTACGGCGCGGCCCTGCTCGTCCCGGCGGACGGGCGGACGCTGGTGGACGCCCCGTAGCCGAAGCCGTCCGGAGCGGGCCCACCACGGTCGCGTGGTGGGCCCGTCGGGCGAGGGGACGTGAACGGCGCGGGGACACCGCCGCGGCGCGGCCCCGCGTCCGGCCGCGAAGAGGGGAAGGGCGTCGACAGGTCCGGCGCGCACGTTGCGTCCGCCGATTGGCGGGCACACGAACGCAGACGCAAGCGACGAACGCGGACGCGCGCTGACACATACGGACACGACGCCGGCCGAAGGAGAGACCATGCCGCAGGACCCCTCAGTGAGAGCCGTCGGATGGGCGCGATCGCTGCCGATCAGCAGCGGAGTGAAGACAGCACGGGACTGGACCCGCGATCACCTGGCCGCGCTCGGCTGGCAGCACACGTCACCGGACCTGGTCGACGCGGTCGTCCTGGCCGTCTCCGAGATGGTCACCAACGCCCATGTGCACGCCCACAGCAACGCCCAGCTCATCCTCACCTGGGACGAGAAGTGCCTGCACGTGACGGTGCACGACGCCTCGACGCAGCTTCCCGAGCAGCGCAAGGCGAGTGAGGGGGCACTCGGTGGGCGGGGGATGCTCCTGATCGACGCCCTCGCGGACGAGTGGGAGGCCCGCCGCTGCCCCCGCGGCAAGGACGTCACCGCCTGCTTCCAGCCACCCGAGTCCCGGGAGCCGGCCGAGGCGTGAGACGGATCGGGCCGCGTACCCGCCCTCACCGGCCCCAACCTCAAATCAACCTCTGAACGTTCCCCCGACGAGATTCGAACGCCCGGCGCAGGGCCATCACGTCAGGGACCGAAGGAGGGGACATGGGGGAACTGGTGATCGGGGCCGACAGGCGCCCGCGGATCACGGAGGCGGCCGCGGTGCCGCCCGGAGTGGGCCGGCAGGAGCCCGCGGCGGAGACGACCGGCGCAGGGCGGCGGCTGTCCGACGCGCCGTTCCGGCCCGGTGGGAGCCGGTTCGGGGGAGGTGGGCGCCGATGACCGCGTTCGCCGTACTGGTGGCGGTGGCCGTACCGGTCGCGCTGGTCCTGCTCGTCGTCCGGCTCCGCGCCGTCCGCGCGGACCGGGGCGGAGCGGTGCACGACATGGCCGAGGCCGCGTTCCTCCACGGGGGTCCGCCGCGCGTCGTGGACAGCGCCCTCGCCCAGCTCCACGACGACGGGCGGATCGGCGTCGGCGGCCCGGGTCTGGTCGTCGTGCTCCGCCCGGACCTGGCCCCGCGCGATCCGGTCGAGCGGGCCGTCATGGAGCGGTTGGCCGCCGCGCCGAGCGGAGCCCTGCACGATCTGCGGCTCGCCGTGATGCGGGACCCGGCCGTCCAGGAGGTGGGTGACGGCCTGGCGGCGCGCGGCCTGCTGGTGGACCCGGAGCGGCGCCGGGCGGACGGCCGTCTGTGCGGGGCTCTCGGCCTCGCACTCCTCGGCCTGTTCGCCCTGTCGGTGGTCCTGTCCATGGCGGTCGATCCGGGCCGGGGCGAGGCACCGCTCGCCTTCAAGGTGGTGCCCGTCCTGTTCCTGGGCGGGCTGGCCACGCTGGTGTGCGCCGGATACAACCGGAACCGGGTCACCCGGGGCGGGGCGCGTGCCGTCGCCGCCTACCGCGGTGACCACGTGTACGACCCGGACGCCGGACATCAGGTCGCGCTGCGAGGGCTGCGCGCCCTCCCGAACGACGAACTGCGGACGCAGCTGATCGACGCGGCGCGGGTGTACGGCCCCCGGCGCGGGCAGCGGCCGCTGCCGGTGGCGTCGCGCTCCTCCTCCGGCTCGGACGGGGCGGCGGCCCTCGCGGTGATCCACTGGTGCGCGGGGACCCCGGGGGGCGGCCCGTGCGGCGGTTCCCCCGGGGCTTCGGGCGGAGGATCAGGGGGGTCGGAGTCCGGCACCGGGTCGGGCTGTTCCGCGAGCGCCTGTTCCTCGGGCGGCGCGACCTGCGCGAGTTCCTCCGGGAACGGCTCGTCCGGAGGGGGCGGGTCGAGCTGCGGCGGATCCTCGGGGGGATCGAGCTGTGGCGGGTCCTCGGGCGGGTCGAGCTGTGGCGGCTCCTCCGGTGGATCGAGCTGCGGAGGGGGTTCGAGCAGCTGATCCGGGCCGCACCCGGCGCCCGCCGGTCCGTGCCGTCTGTCCCATCGCGAGCCGCCCGACTTCGGGCGGCTCGCACTTTTGTCCGCCTGTGCCCCGATTGGTGTGACGTGACCCGGGTACTCGTCGGCTGGGCGGGGTCCCCGGGACCCCCCGCAGCATCGACACCCCCGGCCCCACCACAGGCCCCACCGGCACGGAGGCCCGTCCGTGAAGGACAGGAGCGACAGGAGCGAGATGAGCGAGATGAGCGAGCAGACGCCGTCCCAGGCCGAGGGCGAGCGCGAACAGGAGAACGGGACGGCCGACGGATCCTCGGGATCCGGCTCCTCCGGTGTTCCCCGTACGACGCCCTCGCAGGCCGAGGGCGAAAGGACCGGAGACGACGACGGACCCGGCGCCGGGGCGACCGGCGCGGACGCGGCCTGAGGAGCGGCGGGATGCCCGGAACGATCAGGGAGCAGACGGTCGCGGAGCTCGGGGGCCGGGACAGTGTCCTCGCGCGCCAGCGCCGTGACCACGCCGAGATGGACCGGCTGATGGACCGGTACGACACCGTGACCGACCCCGGTGAGCGGGACGAGGTCCTGAGGCAGCTCGTCCGGCTCGTCTTCGGCCACGCGTTCGCCGAGGAGACCGTGCTCTGGCCGGCCGTCCGACGGAGCGTCCCCGACGGCGAGGCCCTGACCGCGCGGGTCGAGGAGGAGCATCAGGAGATCAACCGGCTCACCTCCGAGATCGAGCGCCTCCCTCCCGGGGACGACGCGCGTGAGGAGCGGGTGCGACAGGTCTTCAACCTGATCCGGCAGGACATCAGGGACGAGGAGGACACCCTCCTCCCCCGCCTCCAGGAGGCGCTCGACGCCCCCCGGCTGCGCCGGCTCGGCACCGCCTGGGAGTCCGTGCGCAGGACCGCTCCCACCCACCCCCACCCCGCCGTTCCGCGGCGACCGCCTGGCAACGCGCTCCTCGGTGTGCCGCTGAGCGGGTACGACCGGTTCCGGGACGTGCTGGGCGCGGGTACGGGGACGGCCACGACCGGCCGGAGGGCCGGAGCCCTGGCCGCGCTGCTCGCCGTGGTCGCGGCCGCCGCCGTGGCGCGGAGAAGACGGTAGGTCCCGAGGCGGCCGGCACACGGGCGCCGCGCCCGGAGCCGCGTCCGGCAGAACAGGACAGACATCAAGGAAGAAGGCCCATGATGACCAGCGGAACCCACGCGTCACGCAACGCCCGCACCCCCGTCCAGCAGGCCGCTTTGCTGGTCGGAGCCGTATTCCTCCTCGTGGGGATCCTCGGCTTCATTCCCGGGATCACCACGGACTACGACACCATGAAGTTCGCCTCGCACGACTCGGAGGCCAAGCTGCTGGGTGTCTTCCAGGTCTCGATCCTGCACAACCTGGTCCATCTGGCCTTCGGCGTCGCCGGTGTGGCCATGGCCCGTACCGCCGCGGCGGCGCGGACGTTCCTCCTGGCGGGCGGCGCCGTCTACCTGGTCCTGTGGCTGTACGGCCTGCTCGTCGACCACCACAGCAGCGCGAACTTCGTCCCGCTGAACACGGCGGACGACTGGCTCCACTTCGTCCTCGGCCTCGGCATGATCGCGCTCGGCGCCCTTCTCGGCCGACGGCACACGACGACCACCCCGCGGGCGTGACGGGCATGGCGGGAAAGAGGACGCTGCTCACCGCCGCCGCGGGACTCGCCGCCGGAGCCGTCGCCCTGCGGCGCCTGACCGCACGGAGCCAGGAGCCCGGCGACACGAACCGCTGGCTGGTCGTGACCGTCCAGCGCGCGCCGGAGGACGTACGGCCCCACGAGATCGGGCCCCTGAAGGAGTTCGGCGACCGGATCGAGACCCGGATCAGCGCCGCGCCCGGCGACCGCGGCACTGAACTCGCCGCCCGCTTCAGGGACCCGGAGGCGGAGGGCACCGGCTCCGTGACCGCCCGGGTCACGGGGGACGACCCGCGTCAGGACCTGCGCCGCGCCCTCCGGGAGGCCAAGGCCCTCCTGGAGGCGGGCGAGGTCCTCCTGCCCGACGCGCCGCCCACCGACCACGAGACCCCCGGCGGAAAACTCATCGGGACGCTGAGCCGGCGCGCCGGCGGGGAGGGAGTGCTGTGAAAGCCCTGTGCTGGGAAGGAGTCAACCGGCTCTCGGTCGAGCAGGTGCCCGACCCGATCCTCCGCAACGACCAGGACATGATCGTCCGGCTCGTCGCGGGCACCACCTGCGGATCCGACCTCCACCTCATCGGCGGCTACATCCCGTTCATGCGCGCCGGAGACGTGATCGGGCACGAGTTCGTGGGCGAGGTCGTCGAAATCGGCTCCGGGGTGCGGCGCCACGCGGTGGGCGACCGGGTGGTCGTCTGCTCGTTCGTCGGCTGCGGGCGCTGCTGGTACTGCGCGAACGACCTGTGGTCCCTGTGCGACAACACGAACACCAATCCCGGGATCGGGCAGGCCCTCTTCGGCGCCGACACCGCGGGCATCTTCGGCTACTCGCACGCCATGGGCGGGCTGCGCGGCAGCCACGCCGAATACGTGCGTGTCCCGTTCGCGGACCACGGCGCCTTCACCATTCCCGAGGGCGTCGACGACACCAGCGCCCTGTTCGTCTCCGACTCGGTCCCGACGGGCTGGATGGGCGCGGACCTCGGCGGCGTGGGCCCCGGCGACGTGGTCGCGGTGTGGGGCTGCGGCGCCGTGGGGCAGATGGCGGCGCGGGCGGCGATCCTCCTCGGCGCGGAGCGGGTCATCTCCATCGACCGCGTCCCGGAGCGGCTGCGGATGACCGAACGCCACGTGGGCAGCGAGGTCATCGACTACAGCGGCACCGACGTCGGCGCCGAACTGAGGGAAAGGACCGGCGGCCGGGGTCCGGACGTCTGCATCGAGGCGGTCGGCATGGAGGCGCACAGCGACGGCCCGATGCACGTGTACGACCAGGTCAAGCAGCAGCTGCGGTTGCAGACGGACCGTCCGACCGCCGTCCGCCAGGCCATCCACGCCTGTCGCAAGGGAGGCACCGTGTTCATCCTCGGCGTGTTCGCCGGCGCCGTCGACAAGTTCCCGCTCGGCGCGGTGATCAACAAGGGGCTGACGGTGCGGGGCGCGCAGATGCACGGCCAGCGCTACATTCCCATGCTGCTCGACCGCATCGCGGCCGGGGAGCTCAGCACCTCCCACATGGCGACCCACACCGTGAGCCTGGACGAGGCGCCGGCCGCGTACGACATGTTCAAGCACAAGACCGACGGCTGCGTCCGCGCGGTCATCCGGCCGGGGGCCTGAGCCATGGGACCGAGGCGGTGCGGCCACGGCCGCGTCAGCGGTACGGACACGGACGGCCGCCCCGGCCTGATCAAGGGAGTGCTGCGCGAGGGGCTCATCGCGGGCGCCGCGGGGAGCGTCGTGATGACCCTCGGCGAGAAGCTGGAGCAGGCCGTCACGGGGCGCCCCGACTCGTACGTGCCCGCGCGGGTGCTCCAGCGCCTGACCGGCCTGCCCGAACGGCCGGGGAAGCGGCCCCGGGCGGCCAACTGGGCCATGCACATCGGGCAGGCGACCCTCCTCGGGGTCCTGCGTTCCGTCATGGCGCACGCCGGGCTGCGCGGCCCGGTCGCCTCGGCGAAGTTCGCCGTCGTCCGGCTGACCTCCGACCAGATCCTGGAGAACGCCACCGGCGTCGGCGCGCCGCCTTCGACCTGGCCCCGGAAGGAACTGGTCGTCGACGTGCTCCACAAGGCCGTCTACGCCTTCGCGGCCGGCGCCGTCGCCGACGCGCTCGCGGCCCGGGGAGGACCGGGGCCGGGACAGCGCCACGCGGCCCTGCGCCCCGGGCGGCACGCCGGCGTCGGCCCGGTCCCCCGCGAGGACGCGTACGGCGGGTAGCACCCGCCCGGGAGTAAGGAGACCGTCCGTGGCCCATGAGGGGACCGGGGCGCCGGGCCGTCCCGTACGGCTGCTGCTCGTCTCGGACACGCACGTGCCGCTGCGCGCCAGGCGGCTCCCCGAGGAGCTGTTGCGGGAGGTGGAGGCGGCGGACGTGGTGCTCCACGCCGGGGACTGGGTCGACGTGGCCACCCTGGACCTCCTGGAGGAACGCGCGCGGCACCTGGTCGGGGTCCACGGCAACAACGACGGCCCGGAGCTGCGGGCCCGGCTGCCGGAGGTCGCCCGCGTCACGCTGGGCGGCCTCCGGTTCGGCGTCGTCCACGAGACGGGACCGGCCCGGGGCCGCGAACAGCGCTGCGCCGCGCTCCACCCGGACCTCGACGTCCTCGTCTTCGGCCACAGCCACATCCCCTGGGACACCGAGGCCCCTGGAGGCCTGCGTCTGCTCAATCCGGGCTCCCCCACGGACCGCAGGCGCCAGCCGTACTGCACCTACATGACCTGCGTGGTCGCGGACGGCACGCTCTCGGAGGTGGTCCTGCACCGTTTGCCGAGGCGCTGACACCGCATGCCCACGCCCTCAGGCCCGCTCGGCGCCGCCCTCGCGGTCGGAGGACGGCCAGACGTAGGGCAGGTCGTCGGGCACGTCCGGGAAGAGGGGGCGGTACAGGCCGGGGTCCTTGCGCAGGAGGGCGGAGCGGTGGCTGCGGTGGAAGGCGGGGTCGCCGAGCCAGGGCGGGAGGTCCCCGGCCGCCGCGAGCCGCTCCTGGTCCCGCACCTCCGCGCCCGGGTGCCAGGCGAGGTAGTCCGCCATGAGGGTGGTGGCGCAGGTGTCGGCGCGGCCCCCGGCCGTCCAGGCGGCGCAGACGTCGAGACCGTAACGCACCAGGGCCTCCTCGTACCCGGCCCACATGCGGACGGCCGGATGGTGGCGCCAGCCGTACGTCGGCACCGTGAGCCCCCGGAAGACCTGGAGTGCCTCCACGCGCTGCTTGCCCAGACGCCGCGCGTCCAGCACGGCCGCGGAGCGGGAGAAGTCCGCGTACGGGAGGAAGGTCTGCACCGGGGGCTCCTGTCGGGGCGGTCGGGGGCCGGCGCACGCGCCGGCGGGGGCGCGCGGCCCGCGCGGGGTCAGGCGGGTCCGGGGCCCTGGGGGCAGGAGGTGTGGTCGGGGTGGCCCCGGGTGCGACGCGCCTCTTTGAGGCGTGCTTCGAAGAGGTGGTCCCGGCCACCGGCGAGGCACGAGACGGCCTTCTGTTCGAGGTCCTTGAACGGCTCGTAGTACGTCCGGTTGTAGGCCTCGACGATCTGGAACGTCCAGTGCCCGGGGATGACGTTGCGCCCGAGGAGCTCGGTCTCGACGCGGTCGGCCCAGTCGTCGTGGCCGGCGTCCCGCAGCAGTCGGACGGCACGGTCCAGTTCGAAGTCGGCCGTGCCGGTCAGCTGGTGGAAGCCGTACAGGTGGCCGCGTGCCCGCTCGACCGTCTCCAGCGCCTTGGAGAGGGACCCGAGGGCCTCCACCGTGAGGTCGCTGACTCCCGGCGGCCGCTGATGAGCGGGGTCCGGGCCGTCGCCGTCCCGCCGGGGCCTCCCCCACGGGCCGGTCGCCGCCTGTTCGGTCTCGTGCGTCATGGGACGTCCTTTCCTCCGGCGGCCGCGTCCGTTGCGCGCTGCCGGCCTTCCGATGTCTCTTCCGCCCCGGCGGCGCCCCCGGATGCGCGGGGCGGGCGGGGCCCGGTCCTCGTCCGCGGCGAGTCCCGCTCGGGGAAGTGGCGGACCCTCCGGCGGTCCCGGGGGGCGCGTCAGGGCCGGGTCGCCACGAAGGTGTGCGTGATCCCGGCCTGCCAGCCGGGCAGGGGCAGCGTGCGCACCCCGGTGAACCCGGCGCGCCGCAGCCGGTCGGCGAACTGCGCCGCCGTGTCGAAGGCGAGGACGCCGCGCCACAGGTGCCGGTAGAGCGCTGCGTCGCCGTGCCGCCGTCCCCACGGAAGGACGACGGTGGCCATCACCGCCGACCAGACGGCCCGGTGGACGGCCCGGCCGCCGAGGGCGTACTCGTGGACGGCGAGCCGGCCGCCGGGGCGCAGCAGGTCGCGCGCCACGGCGAGGCCGGCGTCGGGGTCCGCCAGATTGCGGAAGAGGTACGCGGCGAAGACCGCGTCGTACGGCCGTCCGGTCACCGTCCCGGCCCTCGCATCCGCCTCCTCCCCCGGCCCCGTCCCCGTGGCTGCTCCCGCTCCTGCCAGGTCCTCGACGTAGGCGTGGACGAAGGTCACGCCCGGGGGCCAGGTCTTCTGCCGGGCGCGGGCCAGCATGCCGGCCGAGGCGTCGACGCCGGTGACGGTGGCGCGCGGGGCGGCGCGCAGCAGGGCGGCCGTCGACGCGCCGGTGCCGCAGCCGAGGTCGAGCACGGCTTGCCCCGCTCCCTCCCGGGGCAGTCCGAGGCGGCGTGCCGAACGCAGCAGGTGGCGGTGGTAGCCGGGGCTGGCCGAGGTCATCCGGTCGTACGTCGGGGCCGCGTGGTCGAACGCTCCGGCGAGGTCGGCGTCGGTGAGCAGGGACATCGTCGGCTCCTCCACGGTCTCGGTCTCTCCAGTGTCGGCCCCCGTCCGGTCCGCCGCGCCTCGCCGGGTCCTTTCGGGGTGCCTCACGACCCGGGCGGGTGCCGGCTGTGCCTCGGAGGCGGTCGCCGAGGGGGGCCGCTCGGCGCAATGCGCGTGCATCCGCGGGCGAGGGCGGTACGGAATGACTCGTGAGCCTCATCCGCCATGCCGCCGGCCCAGGGAGTTCCGATGCGTGTACAGGACCCGCTCGACCCGCCCGTTCCCTCCGATCCGCCTGAGCCGGCCGCTTCCGGCGGTCGGGGCGACGCGGTCGGCCCGGCCGGTCCCGTGGATCCGGTCGATCCGGTCGCCGTCGACAGGGACGTGCCCGCGGCGGTGGAGGCCTGGCTCCGCGAGACTTTGGAACGGCGTGTCCGGGAGGCCTGCGCCACCGACGCGGTCTTCGGGAGCGATCTCGCGGCCCGGGTGGCGCGTTTCGCGCTCACCGGCGGCAGCCGGCTGCGGGCCGAACTCCTCTGGTGGGCGGCCCGGGGCTGCGGAGGCGGGGAGTCCGGGGCGGCGCGGCTCCTGGGGGCCGCGGCGGCCATGGAGCTGGTCCAGACATGTGCGCTGATCCACGACGACGTGATGGACGGGTCCGCCCTGCGGCGGGGGCGTGCCGCCCTGCACGTCGTCCTGGACGAGCAGTACGGGACCGGCGCGCGCGAGCTGCCCTGCGGCACGTTCGGCGGCGCGGCCGCCGTGCTGGCCGGCGACCTGGCCCTGGCGTGGGCCGACGACGCGTTCGTGGAGTGCCTGGACGGGTCGGGGACGACGGCCCGGGGCGCGTACGCGATCTGGCGTGCGATGCGTACGGAGATGGTGGCGGGCCAGTACCTCGACCTCCGGGCCCAGGCCACCGGTACGGGGTCGGCCGGGCAGGCGGCCCGCGTCGCGGCCCTGAAGACGGCCTCGTACACCGTGGAGCGTCCTCTGGCCCTGGGGGCGACGCTCGCCGGCGCACCGGAGCGCACCGTCCGCCGGCTGCGGGAGGCGGGTCGGTCGGCGGGGCTCGCCTTCCAGCTCCGCGACGACCTGCGGGGGACGTTCGGGGATCCGGCGGTGATCGGGAAACCGGTCGGTGAGGACCTGCGCGAGGGCAGGGCGACGTACGTCCTGGCCGTGGCGCGCGAGCGGTGCGCACGGGCCGGGGACGAGGCGGGCCTGCGGCTCCTGGACGGGGCCGTGGGGCCGGCCGGGGCCGGCGGGCGGGCGTTGGACCGGGTGCTCGACCTGCTGGTGGCGTGCGGGGCGCGGGACGAGGTGGCCCGGCGTGTCGAGGAGCTGTGCCACCGGGGCGCCGAGGCGGTCCGCGAGGCCGGTCTCGCCCCGGGGGCCGAGGACCGGATCATGACGCTGCTGCGCGGCGCCTGCGGACCGGACGACGGCGCGTCCGGCTCCGGTTCGCCGCAGGCCGTGCGGAAGGCCGGCCGGCCGGTGCTGACCGGAGGTGGCCGTTGAGGACCGTGAACGGTCCGACGGACCACGTCGTCGTGGTGGGCGCCGGTCTCGCGGGGCTGGCCGCCGCGCTGCATCTCATGGGTGCGGGGCGCCGGGTGACGGTGGTGGAGCGGGAGGCGCTCCCCGGCGGGCGGGCCGGGCGCCTCGATCTCGCCGGCTACCGGGTGGACACCGGGCCGACCGTCCTCACCATGCCGGAGATCCTCGACGAGGCGTTCCACGCCGTGGGCGACTCGCTGCGCGAGCGGCTCGACCTGATTCCGCTGCGGCCCGCCTACCGGGCGCTGTTCGCCGACGGTTCGCGGCTCGACGTCCATACCGACGGCGCCGCCATGGAGGAGGAGATCACCGCCTTCGCCGGCGCGCGGGAGGCCCTCGGGTACCGCCGGCTGCGCGGCTGGCTGGAACGGCTCCACGCCGTGCAGATGCGGCGCTTCATCGACGCCAACTTCGACACCCCCGCCCAGCTGCTGTGTCCCGAGCTGGCCCGGCTGGCCGCGCTGGGCGGGTTCGGCCGCCTCGACCGGGCGATCGGCCGGTTCCTGCGGGACGAGCGGCTGCGCCGGGTCTTCACGTTCCAGGCCCTGTACGCGGGGGTGGCGCCGTCGCGCGCGCTGGCCGCCTACGCCGTGATCGCGTACATGGACACGGTGGCCGGCGTGTACTTCCCCCGGGGCGGGATGCACGCCGTACCGGAGGCGATGGCACGGTCGGCGGAGCGGGCGGGGGCGGTGCTCCGGTTCGGGGAGCCGGTGCTGCGGCTGGAGCGGACGGGGAGCCGGGTGACGGCGGTGGTCACCGCCCGCGACCGCGTCCCGTGCGACGCGGTGGTCCTCACCCCCGACCTGCCGGTCTCCTACCGGTTGCTGGGCGGGGCGCCCCGGCGGGCCGTACGCCTGCGGCACGCGCCCAGCGCGGTGGTGCTGCACGTGGGGACGGACCGTACGTGGCCGCGACTGGCCCACCACACCCTGTCGTTCGGGTCGGCGTGGGAGGCCACCTTCGACGAACTGATCGGCAGCGGACGGCTCATGAGCGATCCGTCCCTGCTGATCACCCGACCGACCGCCACCGACCCGTCGCTCGCCCCGCCGGGACGGCACCTGCACTACGTCCTGGCGCCGTGCCCCAACACCGAGACCGGGCCCGGCGTGGCGCACTGGGGCGAGCTCGGTCCCCGCTACCGCGACGGGCTGGTGCGCGAGCTGGAGCGGCGGGGGCTCGCGGGCCTCGGGGCGTCGATCGAGGCGGAGAGCCTGGTGACGCCGGCGGAGTGGTCGGCGCTCGGCCATGCGGCCGGGACGCCGTTCTCGGCGGCGCACACCTTCGCGCAGACCGGTCCGTTCCGTCCGCGGAACCTGGTCCGGGGGACGGAGAACGCCGTCCTCGCGGGCTGCGGCACCACCCCGGGCGTGGGAGTGCCGACGGTGCTGCTCTCGGGGAAGCTCGCCGCCGCCCGGGTGACCGGCGGCGCACGTCCGCGCCGGTCCGTCCGGGCATCCGCGGCCGCCCCGGGGCCGGCCGCCGCACCGGGCGAGGGGCGGACGGCATGACGGCCCGGGAACTGGACGCGGCCGGCATCACCGACCCGTCGCTGCGCGCGGCGTACGCGGTCTGCCGGCGCCTCAACGCCCGCCACGGCCGCACGTACTTCCTCGCGACCCGGCTGCTGCCCGCCGACCGGCGTGCCGCCGTGCACGCCCTGTACGGCTTCGCGCGGTACGCCGACGACATCGTCGACGACCTGGGCACGGCGGCCACGCCCGGCGAGCGGGGCGAGGCGCTGAGCGCACTGGAGCGGCAGTGGAGGCGCGCCGTGCGGGGCGAGCGGGTGACGCAGCCGGTGGTGCGGGCGGCGGCGGACACCCGGGCGCGGTACGGCATCGGCGCGCACCACTTCGCCGACTTCCTCGCCTCGATGCGCAGCGACCTGACGGTCGGTGCCTACGCCACGTACGCCGATCTGCGGGCCTACATGCACGGTTCGGCCGCCGTCATCGGCCTCCAGATGGTGCCGGTGCTCGGCACGGTCGGGCCCCGTGCGGAGGCGGAGCCGTACGCCGCCGACCTCGGTGTGGCCTTCCAGCTGACGAACTTCCTCAGGGACGTCGGTGAGGACCTCGACCGTGGCCGGGTCTACCTGCCCGCCGACCTGCTGGCGGCCCACGGGGTCGACCGGGACCTGCTCCTGTGGAGCCGGCTGACCGGCTGTCGGGACGCCCGGATCACCGCGGCGCTGCGGGCCGCCGCGGCGCTGACGCGGAAGGTCTACCGGGCGGCGGAGCCCGGGATCGCCCGGCTGGATCCGGTCTCGGCGCCCTGCGTGCGGACGGCGTTCGTGCTGTACGGCGACGTCCTCGGCGCGATCGAACGGGACGGGTACGCGGTGGTCCACCGGCGGGCCGCCGTGGGCCGCCGGCGCCGGGCGGCGGTGGCGCTGCGGGGTCTGGCCGGCGCCCTCGCGGCACGGCACGGGCCGCGCCCGGCCGCGCGCGGCGATGGGCCCCCGACGGCGCCCTGGCGGACGGACCCGCGGCCGGGTGGGGGCCCGGCCGCCACGGGAGGAGGCGCCGGTGCGACCGGCCGTCGGGGAAAGGACACGCGGTGAGTGAGCGAGACGGGACGGGCCGGCGGAAGGCGATCCCTCTCCGGCTGCGCCGGGACGCCGTCGCCTGGGAGCGTCAGCGTCCGACCTGGCGGGACGCGCGGCCGGCGCTGATCGCCGAGGCCCTGGAGCGGGCACGGGCGCGGCCCACGGGCAACTGGTTCGTCGTCGGTGCGGCCCGGGACCTGACCGCGCGGCGGCCGCTGGGACGCACGGTGGCGGGTACCGAGATCGTGCTGTGGCGCGGCGAGGACGGCACGCCCCACGCGGGTCCCGGGGCGTGCCCGCATCTGGGGGCGCCGCTCAAGGACGCGGCCGTCCGGTGCGGGCGGCTCATCTGTCACTGGCACGGGCTGGACCTGGACGGCGGCCCGTTCGCCGGCTGGACGCCGTGGCCGGTGCACGACGACGGGGTGCTGCTGTGGGTGCGCCTGGACCGGGTGGGCGGGGAACCGCCCACCGAGCGGCCCGCCGTGCCGGCGCGTCCCGCCCCGAGCGCGTCGCTCGCCGCCGTGTACACGGGGAGGGGCACCTGCGAGCCGGAGGACGTCGTCGCGAACCGCCTCGATCCGTGGCACGGTGCATGGCTCCACCCGTACTCCTTCGTGGACCTGGTCGTCCGCGACGTGCCGGACGGGGCTCCACCGGACGACGCCAAGGACGTGCTCCTGGTGGACGTGTCGTTCAAGGTGGCCGGGCGGATCGTCGTGCCCGTGCGCGCCGCGTTCCACGCGCCCGACGCGCGGACGGTCGTCATGCGGATCGTCGAGGGCGAGGGGGCGGGATCGGTGGTGGAGACCCATGCGACACCCTTGACGCCGGCGGGCGCCGGGCAGCCCCGCACGGCCGTGGTCGAAGCGGTCGTGGCCGGCTCGGACCGGCGCGGCTTCGCGGTGGCACGCGCCCTCGCTCCCCTGCTGCGCCCCGCCGTGCGGGCCGCGTCGGGGCGCCTGTGGCGGGACGACCTCGCGTACGCGGAGCGGCGGCACCGGCTGCGGGCGGAGGGGCGGTTCCCGGGCTGAAGGGCGGCCCCCGGGCGCGGGGCGGTTCCCGGGCCGAAGGGGTCGGGTGGCACCGGTCCGGGCCGACGGCTGACCGTCAGGTCGTCCCGAAGCGGCGGGCGAGGAGCCGCAGGGGTGCCGAACGGCCGTGGCGGGGGACGGTCCACAGGGCCTGGCCGCCGAGGCCCCAGCGGCGCAGATGGGCGTTGGCCGCGAGGAAGCCGGTGGTCGCGGCCCGTTCCATCAGGGCCACCGGGAGGCCGGTGCGGACCAGGTCTCCGGCGACGGTGACGGTGGGGTCCGGCGTCTCCACGGTGGGCCGGTCGGTGTGGGTGCCCACGGCGAACAGCGGGCAGTCGCGGCGCCATTCGTCCCGCCGGTCAACGATCCGCGCGGTCGCCGTCTCCGGGTGGACACGGTGCAGTTGGGCCACGAGCTCGCGCGCGAGGGCGTGCGGACGCGCGGCCGGGTCGGCGGCGTAGGCGTGGAGTTCGAGGACTGCGCCTCCGGTCTTCCGGGCCCAGCGGGCGGCCTCGCCCTCGAACACGTTCAGCACCGTGATGTTGTCCAGCGGCCCGTATCCGCTGGTCCCGAGGAACCCGGGGCGGTGGGGGGCGACCGGCCGGTCGAGCCAGATCCGGGTGACGAGGAAGGGCGGGGCGACGCGGAGCCTGCCGATCCCGGCCCGCCACGCGGCGTCGCAGAGGTCCGGGGAGGCGGCGGTGAGCGCCTTGAGCCCCGCCGTGTCGAGGGCGAGCACCACCGCGTCGGTGTGCTCGGTGCCGTCCGCCGTGTGGACGAGGTGGCCGCCGTCCGGGCCGGGCTGGAGGCCCAGCACGGGCGTGCCGGTGCGGACGGCGGCGCCGTGGGTGTCGAGGTAGCGTGCGAGCGGGTCCCACAGGGCCTGGGGGTAGGGCTCGTCGGGCACGTCGAAGATCAGGCCTTCGGAGGAGCCGAGGAAGTAGATGTGGAACATGAGGGCGAGTTCGGCGGCGGACAGCTCGTCCGGGTCCGCGAAGAAGCTGCGGGAGAAGACCTCGAAGGCGAGGTGCCGGGCCGCCTCGGGGAAGCGGACGCGGTCGAGCAGCGCGCGGGCGCTGATGCCGTCGTACCGCTGGTAGACCTCGGGGACGCGGACGTCCAGGAGCGGCAGTGCGGCGCGCGGGTTCATCCGGGCCAGGTCCCCGGCGCCGAAACTCGGGCTGAGGAGGGCGAACCCGAGGGCGCTCCAGGGCGGTGTCCTCGGGACGCGGGCGAAGCTGTCGTACGTCCCCGAGCCGTGCCGCAGCGGGTAGTCGGGCAGCGGGCGGAGCCGGTCGAGGCCCGGGTCGACGCGCCGGAGCAGACCTCGCAGGTTGTAGTACTGGCGGAAGAAGGCGTGGAAGCCGCGGCTCATGGTGACGGTCGATCCGTCCGCGAGTTCGGTGGGCCAACCGGCCAGGCGGCCTCCGAGCGTCGGCTCGCGCTCGTAGAGCGTGACGCGGACGCCTCGTTCGGCGAGGGCCGTGGCGGCGGCGAGACCGGCGATACCGCCGCCGACGACCGCGCAGCGGACGGTCCCGCGCGCGCCGGCGCGCCGGGGTGGCGGCGCGGGCAGGACGACGGCCTTGCGGTCGCGGCCGCGGCGGGCGGCCGGGACGGGCTCGTGACGGGGCATCGGGAAACTCCTCGGGGCTTCGGTCAGCGGCGGCGGGTGAGCAGCGGCAGCTCGGCGGCGGTGCGCAGCATGGTGAGGACCGGGGTGCGCAGCCCGATGGCGAACTCCTCGGCGGGGCGGGTGGTGCCGTCGAGGAAGCGGAGCAGACGGGCGCTCGGTACGTCGCGGAAGAGGCGGGTGAAGAACGCCGGGCCGTCGATGCGTCCGGTGTCGAGGCCCCTCAGGAGGACGGCGTCCATGGCGAGGGCCCGCGCCGGGTGGGCCGGCGGTGGTACGGGCGGGCGGCCGGTGTGCAGGGCGTGGGCCACGGCCCGGCTCTGGCGCTGGATGGCTGCGAAGGCGTAGCCGGTGGAGGGGCGCACGGCTCCGCCCGCCGCGCCGATGCGGAAGACGTGCCGGCCGGCGCGGCGCTCATGGCGGCCGTCGGTCATGGGGATGACGCCCTGTTCGGTGCCCGTCACCCGGAAGGCGCCGAGGCGGAGGACGCGGCCCGTGTAGTGGCGGAGCGCGTCGTCGTAGGCCTGGCGGGTGAGGGGGGCGCGGCCGAACTCGGTGTATTCGACGAGGGCCTCGTACCGGCTGGTGGGCAGCACGTATCCGAAGGAGAGTCCGTGCCGTGGCTGGGGGGTGCGGAAGTCCATGAGCTCGACGGTGCCGGGGGTGAGGACCGGCCGCTCGCACCGGACGAACCAGCCGCGGAAGTGCTGGCACAGCGAGACGCGCGCGGCGGGGGGTGCGGCGGGTGGCCGGGAGTCGTACACCCAGCTGGCCCGGAGCGTGAAGGGGGCGCCGTCGGGGGTGCGGCCGCTCACCTCGGCGCCGTCCGGACGGTCGGCGACGGCCTCGACGACGGCTTCCATCCGGCGCAGCCCCGCGAGGCGGGGTTCCAGGCCCCGTTCGAAGGCGCCGGAGCGGAGCATCTTGTAGGTGAGGTCGCCGAGTTCGCGGGCCTGGCCGTCACCTCCGGGGGCGCGGACCCGCACCCTGTGCCAGCGCGCGGTGAGGAACGGGTCGTAGTCGCCCGGGCCCGGCTCCCAGTAGCACCAGGTGCGTTCGGGGGGACGGAGGCGGCCGGGCGGCGGGGTGACGAGGACGACGTCCGGGGGGCGGACACCGGGCGGCGGGTCGAGCAGCCGCCACGCGAACGAGAGACCGGCCGCTCCGGCGCCGACGATGACGATGTCGCTGCTGTCCCTCATGGTCTGCGGTGCTCTCCTTCGAACCGGCGGCGGGCCCGGCCGCCGGCCCACGGGGCCACCGCCGCGGGTCGCGGACGTGCGCTCCACCTTCTCGCGCGGGCCCGCCCCCGGATGCGGTCCGGCCCCGGCCACGCCGTACGGGTCGCCGGTCAGGGCGAACCGGTGCGGAGCCGGACTGCCGCACGGGGCCGGCGGAGGGGCGGCCGTCGGGCTCCGCGCGCCCGGGGCCAGGAGCCGGGGACGGGGAAGCCTGGAGCCGGCGCCGGGTGCCGGCCGCCGGGTGCCGGGCCGTGTCAGTCGATCCCGGTGTCGCCGAGCGCCTCCAGCACCTTCCTGAGCCCGTCCGCGATGTCGCCGACGACCTGGCGGTCGACATCGGCGAGCAGGTCGGCGTAGGTGGCCAGATGGTCGGCGAAGGCGGCCCGGGTCACCTCCTGCCCGTGTTCGGTGAGGCGGATTCTGACGGTCCGCCGGTCGTCCCCGTCGCGTACCCGCTCGACCAGGCCCTTGGCCTCCATCCTGTCGATGCGGTTGGTGATCGCTCCGGAGGTCACCATGGAGGCCTTGAGCAGGGCGCCGGCGGTGAGGGCGTAGGGCGGCCCGGAGCGCTGCAGGGTGGTCAGCACGTCGAACTCGCCGATTTCCACCCCGTGCCGCGCGGCCGTCGCCTTGACCGTTCTGTCGACCACGCGGGAGAGCCGCTGGACCCTTCCCATCAGCTCGACGGGCCAGAGTGCCTCCGTCACATCGGGGCGTTCCTCGGTCCACTGGGCGATGACCGCGTCGACGGCGTCGCTCATCCCACCACTTCCTCTCGGCGTACGTCCGCTCAACGTACGTCATCTCAACGTACATCCTCTCAACGTTAAGACACTTGACGGCCAGAGACGCGAGGCGCTTTTATCTCAACGTTGAGATTATCAACGTTGAGCAACAGGTGACCGCCTGCCCTGCGACCGACCGAACCGGAGCCCGCCATGCCCCTGCTCGACCGCAGCCTCCCCCACTCCCCCGCGAACGCCGGCGCCGTGCGAGCCCCGGGCCGGGTGCCCGCCCTGTGGCTGGCGTTACTGGCGACTCCCCTGGCCGCGAGCGCCAACGCCCCGGTCCTGATCGTCCCCGACATCGCCGCCGCGCTCGGGGTGCCCACGGCCACGGCGACCTGGCTCGTCACGGTGTTCGCGTGGGCGGTGGCCATCGGTACTCCCCTGATGGCGGGGCTCCTGCGCCGCCGCGGCCTCGGCGGCGCGCTCCGGCTGAGCGCGTTCCTCGTCGTGGCGGGCACCGCGGTCGTGGCGGTGGCGCCGTGGCTGCCGGTGGTGGCGGCCGGCCGTGCGGCCCAGGCCGCGGGAGGAGCGGGGCTCGTCACCGCGGCGATGAGCCTGGCCGGGTCGGTCCGACGGATGGGCGTGATCACGGCGGGCTTCGGCACGCTGGGCGCGGTGGGGCCGCTGCTCGGCTCGGTCCTCGCCGACGCGGTCTCGTGGCGGCTGTCCCTCGCCGTGGGCGTGGTCGCGCTGCTCGCCCTGCCGGTCGTCCTGCGCCGCGCCGACCTCTCCGCCCCGCGGCAAAGCGACCCGTTCGACGGCCGGGGCGCCACGCTGCTGGTGCTGCTGGCGACGGCCCTGGTCCTGATACCGCGTCACCCGCTCCCGGCGGCGGCCGGGGCGCTCGTGACGGCCGTCGCCCTGGCGCTGCACGTCCGGGCCCGCCCTCTGGGTTTCGTCCCGGCCTCCCTGCTGCGCAGCAGGCGGTTCGTCCTCTCCACGGCGCTCGCCTGCGCCTTCTCCACGTCGTACTTCACCCTTCTGTTCACCGTCCCCGCGTCGCTGCGCGACCGTACCGACTGGTCCACGTCCGCGATCGGCGCCGGCCAGCTGGTCGCCCTTCTTCTGGGCTCGGCCCTCTCCATGGCTCTGGCGGCCGCTTCGGCCCGCGTGAGCCGGCGCGCGCTCCTGACCCTCCTGCTGACGACGGGGCTCCTGGCTCCGCTCCTCGCCCTGCTGACGCCGTGGGCTCCTCTGCTCCTCCCGGTGGCGGCCCTCGCCGTCCTCACCACGAGCGCGGGTCAGGCGACCCTCGGGGTCTCGGCGACACGGGCCGCGCCGGACGCCCTGCGTCCTGCGGCGATCGGCCTGTTCAATCTCGGCTACCAGCTGGGCGGCGCCTTCGGCCCGGCGATCGCGGCCCTGATCGCCTGGGGCGGCTGACCACCCACCTCTCCGACGGGCCGGTGCTCGTCACGCCGCACGGCCGGAGACGGAGCCGTACGGAAATCGGATCGCCACCGGGGTGAGGCCCTCGCTACCGTTCAGAACGCCCCATCACCTTCCCGCGGCCCCGGCCGGAGAGCGACGCACCCATGACCAGCAGTCCCGCGACGACGACCCTGTGGCGCCCCACCGGTCCCGAGGAGCTGGACCTGGTGAGGGAGGCGAACTGGCGCGCATGGCCGCCGAGGCTGCCCGAGCAGCCGATCTTCTACCCGGTCCTCGACGAGGACTACGCGATCCGGATCGCGCGGGACTGGAACGTGAAGCACGACGGCGCGGGTTTCGTGACGCGCTTCGAGGTCGAGTCGGCGTTCCTGAGCCGTTACCCCGTCCGCCGGGCGGGCGGGCGGACGATCCTCGAACTGTGGGTTCCGGCCGGGGAACTGGACGACTTCAACGACCACATCGTGGGCGAGATCCAGGTGATCCACGAGTTCCGCTGAGGCCGGCGGCCGGGTGGCCCCGCGCACCGGAACCGGCCGACGCCGCCCGGGGACGCCTCCGGGACAGTCGGGACGCGAACCCGGCTGTCCCGGACACGTCCGGGACGTTCCGGCACGTTGTCCTGACCACCGCCTCGGGCCACACTGGCGCCTCCGTCCCCCGCACCGGGGGAACCGGTGCGGCCGGCTCCGCGTACTCCTCGCCAGGGGTGATGTGTCCATGACCCGCATACGTCGTTCCGGTCCCCTGCTGGTGACCGTGCCGCTCGCCGTTCTCACCGCCGTCCTGCTGACGAGGACGATGCGCTACCCGGCGATCGGCATGTCGGCCGTCCTGGGGCTGGTGCTCCTGGTGCTCGTCCTCTCCGTCCTGAGCCGGCTCACGGGCGAACCCGCGGAGAGCGCCGCTTCGTCGGACCTGCGGGACCTGGGTTGCCTCCTCCTGGCCCTCCTCGCGGTCGCCCCGGTGCTGATCCTGCCCGTCGACCGCCCGTGGAACGCGCCCTGGTGGCCCGGCCGCCACGAGAGCGCCTCGCTGCCCGACCCCTGCGACGTGGGACGCGCCACGGCCAGGGCCCTCGTGCCCGGTGGCCCGGGCACGGCCGACCACGACGACGACGGCCCGTACGGTCCGACCGCGGGGTGCACGTGGCGTGACCCGGACGGGGCGTCGACGCTGACGCTGGAGTACCAGCTCGTGAACTGGGAAGGCACGTTCGGCGGCTCTGCGACGGACAGCGCACGGGACGCCCTCGCGGACACCTTCACTCTCGGCCCCCGCGTTCCCCTGCGGGGCGTGGGCGACGAGGCGTGGCGCGCCGACTTCGGGGCCTCCCACCACGTCGCGGCGCGCAGGGCCAACGTGATCGTCGAGGTCCGCCTCTCCGGCGCACCGCCCCCACCGGCCGAGGCGGCCCGCCGCTCGGCGGAGGAGCGTCTCCTGCGCACGGCGGTGGAGCACGTCCGCACCCGGTGACCACCGTGGCACCGGCGACAGGCACGCGTCGCGGGGCACGGCCCCCGCGTGTCGCCCCGCGCCTGCCCGGTCCTACGGGCCGGCGCGGGGGTGCGTGGCGGTCGGTCACCACTCCGGCATCAGAGGCGTGCCCGGCGCGTGGCGTCGCCAGGTCTCGGTGATGCGGGCGAGGCGGCCGGGGGCGGCGATGCCGCGGACCGTGGCGATCCTGCCGGCCGTGAGGTCGAACGTGACGGTGCCCATGACACGGTCGTCGAGGACGAACAGAAGGGCCGGGCCGCCGTTGACGGTGGCGTAGTGGACGGCGGGGGTGCCGCCCGCGAGGCGGCGCTTGGCCGGGGTGGGCTTGAAGCCGGCCCGCACGACGACGGCGATGCGCCGGACCGTGTCGTACCGCAGCAGCGTCCTGGTCAGACCGGCACCGTCGGAGAGGGCGGTCGCGTCGTCGGTGAGCAGGGCGACCAGTCGCTCGGTCCGGCCCGAGGTCGCGGCCTGGAGGAATTCCTCGACGATCCGGCGGGCAGACGCCGGATCGACCTCGCCGCCGGGGCGGCGCGTGGCGGTGACACGGCGCCGCGCCCGGTGGAGGTGCTGCTGGCTCGCGGACTCGGTGAGATCGAGGATGTCGGCGATCTCGGCGTGACTGTACGAGAACGCCTCCCGCAGCACGTAGACGGCCCGCTCCAGGGGTGAGAGGCGCTCCATGAGCATCAGGACGGCCAGGGAGACCGACTCCCGCTGCTCGAAGGTCTCGGCCGGGCCGAGCATGGGGTCGTCGTCGAGGAGCGGTTCGGGCAGCCAGGCGCCGGCGGTGCGCTCCCGGCGGGCGTGAGCCGAACGGAGGCGGTCCAGACACAGGTTGGTGACGACCTTGGTCAGCCAGGCTTCCGGGACCCTGATCCGCTGCCGGTCGGCGGCCTGCCAGTGCAGGAACGCGTCCTGGACGGCGTCCTCGGCGTCGGTGGCCGAGCCGAGGAGCCGGTAGGCCAGGGAGGCCAGCCGGTTCCGGTCGGCCTCGAACCGGTCGGTGTCGAAACGGTCCGCGGTGGTGTCCACGCGCCTCACCCTAGGCGACCGTCGTCTCGGTGCTCACCCGCGGGGCGCCGGCCACCCGGTGCTTGCGCGTGGGCAGGCCGAAGGTCGGGTGCGAGGTGGCCCACAGCGACATCGCGAGGATGCCCGCCTTGATTCGCGCGGCCTTCCGCCCGCCCATGTACGCCGGTCGGGCCCGGCCGTCGCCGTCCACCTTCTGGAGGATGCCGTCCCTCCTCCCGAGGCTGATGTGGTTCCCCACGTATTCGAGCTTGGTGCGCGCGACCTCACGGCCGGTCAGCTGTCCGACGATCGCCTCCACGGCCTGGCGGCCGGTGTAGCCGGCCGTGGCGCAGGACATCGGCAGCGGCAGGCCGTTGTCGCCGACGGCGTGGGCGCTGTCGCCAGCGGCGTAGACGTCCGGATGCGACAGGGACCGCATGGTGCGGTCGACGAGGATCCTGCCGTCCCCGGTGACGGCCAGCCCACCGGCGGCGGCGAGGGGCTGGACGGTGAACCCGGCCGTCCACACGGTGGCGTCGGAAGGAAGGGCGGCGCCGTCGGCGCAGCGCACCTCCGTCGCCCCGACGGCTTCGACGGTCGCGTGTTCGAGGACGGTGACGCCCAGGCGGTCGCAGGCCTGGCGCAGATGGCGGCGGGCTCCGGCGGAGAGCCGGGCGCCCAGCTCGCCCCGGGCGATGAGGGAGACGGACAGTCCGGGCCGGGATTCGGCGATCTCGGTGGCGGTCTCGATACCGGTCAGTCCGTCGCCGACGACCAGCACCCTGCCGCCGGCGCCCTGACTGGTCAGGGTGTCCAGGCGTTCGCGGAGGCGCAGGGCCGAGGGCCGGGCGGCGACGTCGAAGGCGTGCTCGGCCGCGCCGGGGACGGCTCCGTCGCCGTGGCTGCCGAGCGCGTAGACCAGCGTGTCGTAGGGAAGGTCGCCGCCACCGTCGGCGTCGGCCACCGCGACGGCGCGGCGGTCGGGGTCGAGGGCCGTGACGCGGCCCAGGCGCAGCCGTATCCCCGTACCGGCGAAGACATCGGTGAGCCGGGGGGCGTCGATCGGCTGCCCGGCGGCGAGTTGGTGCAGCCGCATGCGCTGGACGAAGTCGGGCTCGGCGTTGACGACGGTGATCTCGGTGTCCGCAGGGGACAGGCGGCGGGCGAGATTGCCGGCCACGTGTGCTCCCGCGTAGCCGGCGCCGAGGACGACGATGCGGTGCTTCATGGTTGCTCCTGTCGGGTCGGTCGTTCTGTCGGGCCGCTTGGCTGTCGGTCCGGGCCTCGTGGGTTGAGCGGGACAGCGCGCCGATTCCTGACAGAAGGCCTCCGTGACGCGCGTCACAGAGGCCCCGACGACGGCTGATCACGGCGGCGGTGGGTTGCGCCGAAGGTGCCGGACCGAGGGCCCGGCGGGGCCGAGGGCCCGGCGGGACCGAGGGCCCGGCGGGACCGAGGGCCCGGCGGGACCCGCATCCCCTCTCCCTGGTGCTGCGCGCGCTGTCGGCCGGGCTTCGAGCAGGCCGCCGTCTTCGAGGAGTACACGCGTTGCCGGCTGCGCCGCACGCCGGGCGGCCCGCTCCGTGGGGCGGGTGAGGACGAGGGGACGGGTGGGGCCTGTGGGGCGGGTTAGCCTCGGAGCATGCCCTCACCGTCCTCCGCGCGCGGCGCCGTCCGGCCGCTGCCCCTTCCCGAGATCACGCGCACCGAGTGCCGGAGGTGCGGTGCGCTCATCAAGGGGCTGAACCACCGGTACGCCTGTACGAGCTGCGGGTGGGTCAACCCGTCCGGCGAAGGGAGCAGACCGCTGCCGGCGGTGGACCCCTGGCCGGTGGACGAGCGGCCCCGGACCCGCTGAGGCCCGCCCGTCGCCCCGACGGCGGACACCCACATGGCGGGCGCGTCCGGAGGGTCCCGCCCCCACGCCGTGTCCGCCGGAGCGCCTACGGGCGGCCTGAGAGCCCTTGCGCGCCGGGCACGCTTCCTCCTGCGCCGGGCGCACCTCAGGGTGGGAGTCGGCGGCCGTGCGCTCGTCGGTACAGGTGAATCCGGGCCGGTGGGCGTTGGTATGCCAATGTCATCGGGCACGTCTCCCCCCAGCGGTTCTCGCCGTTGAGAGGGACACGGATGACGAGTCAGGCCACCGAAGTCGAGCTGGAGGATCTCCTCCACCAAGCGCTGCGCGCCGCGGAGAGGGACGCGCGCTGGGCGGTCCGTTCGGAGGGGATGTGGTGCCACGCCGTGCCCCGGGAGGGGACGCAGCGCGAGCAGGGCTGGAAGTTGCACGTGTCCGCGACGGTCGCCTCGGCGCCGGCGGTCCTCGCGAAGGCACTGGACGTGCTGGTGCGGGGTGATTCCGCCTTCAAGTTCGCCCGGTCGCTGGACCAGGTGCGGGTGCTCAACTCGCGGGGTGCGCCCCGGGGCAGCTCGGGCAAGGTCGTCACCGTCTATCCGTCGTCCGACGAGGAAGCGGTACGGCTGGCGCAGGAGCTGCACCGGGCCACCGAGGGACTCGACGGGCCCCGGATCATGTCCGACCAGCCGTACGCGGCCCACAGCCTGGTGCACTACCGCTACGGCGCCTTCGTCGGCCGGCGGCGGCTGTCCCAGGACGGGCTGCTGATCTGGTACTTCCTCGACCCCGACGGCAATCCCGTGGAGGACAGGCGGACGGGTCAGTACGAGCCGCCGTCCTGGGCCGTGTGTCCGTTCCCCGCCTCGGTGCCCGCTCCGCCGCGCCCTGCGCAGGCGCCCGCGAAACCGGTGGTGATCGGTGGCCGCTTCGCGGTGCGGGAGGCGATCCGGCACACCAACAAGGGCGGTGTGTACCGGGGTTCCGACGTCCGTACGGGCGAGCCGGTGGTCATCAAGGAGGCCCGGCCGCATGTGGACACCGACGACACCGGCCGGGACGTCCGCGACTGGCTGCGGGCCGAGGCGCGGACCCTGGAGAAGCTGAAGGGGCTGGGACTCGCCCCGGAGCCGCTGACGCAGTTCGAGCACGGCGGGCACCTGTTCCTGGCGCTGGAGGAGATCCCGGGCGTCGCGCTGCGCAACTGGGTCGCGGAGCACTTCCGGGACGTCGGGAGCGAGCGGTACCGCGCCGAGGCGCTCGCCCTGGCCGGACGCCTGGTGGACCTGGTGGCGGCGGCCCACGCGCACGGCTGCGTGCTGCGGGACCTGACGCCGGGCAACATCATGGTGCTGCCGGACGGTGAACTGCGCCTGATCGACCTGGAGCTCGCCGTCCTGGCGGACGACGACGCCCTGCCGACACGCCTGGGCACGCCCGGGTTCAGCGCTCCGGAACGGCTCACCGACGCCCCCGTCTCCCCCACGGCCGACTACTACAGCCTCGGCGCCACCCTCTGCTTCGTGCTCGCCGGCAAGGTGCCGCAGCTGCTGGCCGAGGAACCCGCCGACCGTCCCGACGAGGAGCGTCTCGCCGCGTGGCTGGACGCCTGCGCGGCCCCGTCGGCGCTGCCGCCCGCGCTGGCCGAGGTGATCCTCGGCCTGATGCGGGACGACCCGGCCGAACGCTGGGACCCTGCGCGGGCGCGCACGGCCCTGCGGGCCGCGTCCCCCCTGCGGCCGGTGGGCGACGCGGCCGGTCCGGCGCGGAACGGCCAGGACGTCGAGGCGGCCGTGGCGGGGATCGTCGACCACCTGGTCGACTCCATGACCCCGGAGGACGAGCAGCGGCTGTGGCCGGTGTCCACGACGGCCGGGGAGACCGATCCCTGCACCGTGCAGCAGGGCGCCGCCGGCGTGCTGGCGGTCCTCACGCGGTACTTCGCGCTCACCGGCGACCCCCGGCTGCCGGAGCTGATCTCCACCGCGGGCCACTGGATGGTGCGCAGGACCGACACCCGTTCCGCACGTCCCGGTCTGCACTTCGGCGCACGCGGTACGGCGTGGGCCCTTTACGAGGCGGGGCGGGCGGTCGAGGACCGCCGGCTCGTCGAGCACGCCCTGGAGCTGGCCCTGGCCCCGCAGGTGACGACACCCAGCCACGACATCACCCACGGCACGGCCGGCAGCGGGCTCGCCGCGGTCCACCTGTGGCACCGCACCGGTGACGCGCGCTTCGCCGAGCTGACCGTCGAGGCGGCCGACCGGCTGGCCGCCGCCGCGCGGCGGGACGCCTCCGGGGTGAGCTGGGCGGTGCCGGCGGAAGCCGCCGCGCAGGAGGCCGGCAAGCGGTACCTGGGCTTCGCGCACGGCGCGGCCGGCGTCGGCTGCTTCCTCCTCGCCGCTTCCGCCGTCTCGGGGCGCGAGGACCACCGGGAGCTGGCCCTGGCGTCGGGCGAGCTCCTCGCCGCGAACGCCCTGAGGATCGGCGAGGCCGCGCAGTGGCCCGCGCACTCCTCGGACGCTCCCACGGCTCCGTACTGGTGCCACGGCTCCGCCGGCATCGGCTCGTTCCTCCTCCGGCTGTGGCAGGCCACCGGCGACGACCGGTTCGGCGAGCTCGCCCGCCGCGCCACGTACGCGGTCACGGAGCAGGCCTCCCGGGCCGGCGGGGCCCAGTGCCACGGCCTGGCGGGCAACGGTGACTTCCTTCTCGACATGGCCGACGCCACGGGCGATCCCGCCTACCGTGCCCGGGCGGAGGAGCTGGCCCGCCTGATCCTCGCCGAGGGGGCGTGGCGCCGCGGCCATGTGGTCTTCCCCAACGAGTACGGGGACGTCTCGACCAGCTGGAGCGACGGGTCGGCCGGAATCCTGGCCTTCCTGCTGCGGATCCGGCACACCGAGCCCCGGCACTGGATGGTCCAGTCGCCGGTCTGATCGGCGGGAAGTTCCTGCCGTAGTTTCAACGGAAAGGGAGAACCCCATGGAGAACCGCGACCTCGAACTGCTGGCTGAGCTGCACGCCCTCCCGGAGACCGACCCGGTCGGCGTCGACGGCGAGCCCTTCGCCGGCACCTGTTCCTGCGTCGGCCTGCTGACGCTGCTGAACACCGTCTGCATCGGTATCACCTGCGCGTAACGCGGGCATCGCCCCTCGTCCGGTGGCCGTCCCGGGACAGCCGTCGGACGGGGGGTCCGTTCCCTTCCGGCGTGGCCGCTCGCGGCCGCGCCGCGCAGGTGCTTCCGGGCCGCGCGGTTCCCCCGCGGGCCCGGCCCGGACCACCGGTTCCACCGCGCACCCGGCCCGTGGGCCACGGGCCGGGTGCGGTGCCCTTCCGCCCGTACGCCGTGCGGGGCGCGGGTGGGCACTCGTAGATGAGGAACAGACCCCATGCAGCTCCCCGCCGGTGACGAGGACCCCACCCGCGCCGCCCTGCCGACCACCGCCGTCATCAGCGCGCACCCCGCGCCCCACACGTCCGGGACGGCGTACGCGATCAGCACGCGCGCGCTGGTCAAGAGCTACCCGGGACCGGACGGGACCGTCGACGCCGTGCGCGAGCTGGACCTGGACGTGTTCCAGGGCGAGACCTTCGCCTTCCTGGGGCCCAACGGGGCGGGGAAGTCGACCACCATCTCCCTGCTGTGCGCGCTGGCCCGCCCCACCTCGGGTCAGGCCGTGGTGGCCGGTGTCGACGTGACGAGCCGCCCGCAGGAGGTACGGCGGCGGGTCGGCATGGTGTTCCAGCGCAGCGCCCTGGACCCCGATCTGACGGCCGACCAGAATCTGCTGATCCATGCCCGGTTGTACGGCCTCGGCCGCCGCTGTGCCCGGCGCCGGGCGGGCGAGGTGCTCGAGGCGGTGGGGCTGGCCGACCGTCGGCGCTCCCCCGTCCGCACGCTGTCGGGCGGGATGCGGCGCCGTCTGGAGATCGCCCGGGGGCTCCTGCACGCCCCGGAGGTGCTGTTCCTCGACGAGCCGACGACCGGACTCGACCCGCACGCGCGCGCCCAGGTCTGGGAGCACCTGCGCACGCTGCGCGAGCGGCACGGCAGCACCCTCTTCGTCACCACCCACTACCTGGAGGAGGCGGAGCACTGCGACCGGATCGCGATCATCGACCACGGCCGGCTCGTGGCCCAGGGCACGCCGACGGCGCTCAAGAGCGCCGTCGGCGACGACAAGGTCCACCTGCGCACCAGTGACGACACGACGGCCCGGCGGCTCGCGGGCATGATCGCCCCGCCGGACCGGCCTGTCACCGTGGACGCCGACGGTGTCCACCTGCGGCTGCCCGACGGGAGCACCTGGATCCCCCGCCTGTGCGCGGTCCTCGAGGAGCACGGCATCGCCGTGCGGGCCGCCTCCGCGACCCCTCCGACGCTCGACGACGTCTTCTTCCACCACACCGGCCGCAGCCTGCAGGCCACCGGCCGCCCGCCCGCGGCGCCGCCCCGGCAGGGCACCGCGGCGGACTCCGGAGGTGCGCGATGACCACGGCGACCCTGCCCGTCCCCGGGACCGCGCGAAGCGGCGGGCCGTCCCGGACGCGGCACGAACTGCGGGCCGTGCACGCCCTGGTGCACCGGGATCTGCTGCGCCTCGCCGGACAGCCCGTCCACACCGCTCTGACGCTGCTGCACCCGCTGCTGTACCTGTTCGTGCTGGGCGGCGGACTGGCCACGCTGATCCCCAAGGCCTCGCTGGGGGTCGACTACCGGATCTACCTCTTCCCCGGGATGCTGATGATGACGGTGCAGATGCCGGCCATCACGGTCGGGGTCCGGCTCATCACCGACCGGGAGAGCGGCTATCTGCGGGAACTGCTGATGGCTCCGGTCAGCCGGTCGACGCTGCTTCTCGGGAACTGTCTCGGCGGCACCCTGGTCGCCGCCGTCCAGGGCGCCCTGCTGCTGGCTCTGGCCGGTGCCGTCGGCCTGCCGTACGATCCGGCGCTCCTGCTGCTGCTCCTCGGCGGCATGCTGCTGACCTCCTTCACGCTCACCGCCCTCGCGCTGGCCCTGGCCGTGACCCTTCGCAGGGCGGAGATGTTCCACATGCTGCTGGGGCTGGTGATGATGCCGCTGCTGTTCCTCTCCGGCGCGTTCTTCCCGCTCGACGCCATGCCCGGATGGGCCCGGGTCCTCGCCGACATCAACCCGCTCGCCCACGGGGTGGACCTGCTGCGCCGCTGCATCGCGCTGCGGGTGCCGGACGGCGCCGCGGCCGGCGGCATCGAGTGGGGCGGCTGGCAGCCCCCGCTGCTCCTCGAAGCGGGCCTGCTGTTCGCCGCGGGGGCGCTGGCCCTCGGCTGGGCCGCCCACCGCTTCGGCCGCCCGGAGTGACGCGGCGCCAGCCGGCGGACCGGCTCGCGGTTTCGACGCCGAGGTGAGTACGCGTACTCACGCGCGGATGTCCTGAGTTCCCCATGCTGGTGCGCGACCGCTATTCCGCCCCAGGGGGACATTCATGGACCAGGCCCTTCAGTTGCGTGTCGCGACTCCGCTCGATCTCGACTGGATCGGCGAGTTGCGTCACCGTGTCTACGCGGAGGAGCTCGGCCAGCATCCGGCGCACCCCTCGGGGAGGTTGAGCGACGCGCCCGCCGAGGGGGACGGCGACGGGCCGGGCGACGCGGCCGTGCGGCTGGTCGTGGCGCGCGGTGCCACGAAGATCGGTTTCGTGAGCATCACGCCGCCGTGGGCGGGCCGCTACGGGCTCGAGAAGTACGTGAGCCGTGACGCGCTGCCGCTGCTGTCGGAGGGCGCCCCCTTCGAGGTCCGGATCCTCACGGTGGAACCGGGCCTGAGGTCGACCGTGGCCGCGCCCCTCCTGATGTACGCCGCGTTGCGCTGGATCGCGTCGCGCGGCGGCCGGCGGGTGGTGGCGATGGGCCGCACGGAGCTGCTCGGCATGTACGTCGCGACCGGCCTGCGCCCGGTCGGCCGCACCATCCGCTGCGGCGACGTCACGTTCGAGGTGCTGACCGGCTCGGTGGCCGAGCTGACGCGGAACGTCCTGCGGCGGTACGGCACGGTCGTGGAGCGGCTGCGGGCGTCGGTGGACTGGCGTCTCGACGCGGACTTCGCGCCGCGGGCGGACGGCTGCGAGCACGGGGGTGCCTCCTTCGGTGCCATCGGAACGGACTTCCGGACGCTGGAGCGGCGCCACGAGGTGGTCGCGGCGGACGTGCTGGACGCCTGGTTCCCGCCGGCTCCCGGGGTGCGGGCGGTGCTCGCGGACGATCCTTCCTGGGCGGCGCGGACCTCTCCCCCGACCGCCGCGGACGGCCTCCTCGCCGAGATCGCCCGAGCCCGGGCGCTCCCGCCGGAGTCTCTGGTGGTGGGGGCCGGTTCCTCCGACCTGATCTTCCGGGCGTTCGGACGGTGGCTGACGGCGGAGAGCCGGGTGCTGCTGCTGGACCCCGGCTACGGCGAGTACGCCCATGTCACCGAGCGGGTGATCGGCTGCCGCGTGGACCGGCTCGCGCTGCGCCGCGCGGACGGCTGGCGGATCGATCCCGAGCGCCTCACGGCCGCCGTCCGGGCGGGAGGGTACGACCTCGTGGTGGTGGTCAATCCGAACAACCCGACCGGGCGTCACGCTCCGTCGGCACAGCTGCGGGCGGCGATCGAGGCCTCCCCTGCCGACACCCGGTGGTGGATCGACGAGGCGTACCTGGGCTACGTGGATCCCGCGGACTCCCTGGCCCCTCTCGCCGCGGCCGACCGGCGGGTGACCGTCTGCACCTCGATGTCGAAGATGTTCGCCCTGTCGGGGGTCCGGGCGGCCTATCTCGTGGCCGCTCCGGAGACCGCGGGGGAGCTGCGCCGCTGGACCCCGCCGTGGGCGGTGAGCCTGCCCGCCCAGCTGGCGGCCGTGGCGGCGCTGCGCGATCCCGCCTACTACGCCGCCTGCTGGGAGCGGACCCACGTGCTGCGGGGCCGGCTGGCCGCGGACCTCCGCGCCCTGGACGGCTTCAGCGAGGTCGGGGAATCGGTGGCGAACTTCGTCACCGTGACGCTGCCGCACGCCGGGCCGAGCGCCGCGCGCCTGGTCGGGGAGTGCCGGCGGTACGGCGTCCACCTGCGGGATCTGTCGCCGATGTCACCGGCGTACGAGGGGCGTACGGTCCGGATCGCGGTGCGCGACACGGAGGAGAACGCGCGGATCGTGGCCGCCTGCCGGAGCGCGCTCGACGCGCTGCGGCCGGGGGACGCGGTGCCGGCACCGGCCGTACCGGGTGGGCGGGCCGGCCGGTGACCACCGTCGCCGACCTGGTGCCCTTCCTCGGCGGGGCCCTGGTGGCCGGGGGTGTGGCGGTGGCGGTGTCCCGCCGCCGGGAACTGGTCCTGCGCTGGTGCGTGTGGGCGGCCGGTGTCCCCCTCCTGACGGGCGCGTTCTGGCTCGGGCCGGGCGGTGCCGCGGCCGTCGCCGCGCTCGTCGGGGTCGTGGCGGTCGTCGAGTTCGGCGGCCTGCTCCGGCTGACGCCGGTGGACCGTGCCGTGCTGGCCGCGTCCGTCGTCGCACTGGTCCTGGCGGTGTGGCTGGTGCCCGGGGAGCTGCCCCGGGTGGCGGCGGCCTGCGCGCTCGCGGTGGTCGGTGTGCCGCTGCTCGCGGGGGACGCCGCGCACGGTCTGCGGCGGGCCGGCGCCGGGCTGCTGGGGCTGGTCTGGCTGGGGCTGCTCGCCGCGCTGGTGCCGCTCGGGGCGACGGGCCTCGCCCTGTTCACGGCCGTGTCCGTCGCCGACATCGTGGCGTACGCGGCCGGTCCGCGTCTCGGCGGCCCCCGGCTCTCCCCGTTGTCGCCCGCCAAGCGGTGGAGCGGCACGGTCGCGGGGGCGGCCGCCGGGCTCGGGGCCCTGGCCGCCCTGTCGGCCTGGAGCCTTCCCCTGGTGATCGCCGTGGCGGTGGGCGGCCCGCTGGGCGATCTCTTCGAGTCGATGGTCAAGCGGGGAGCCGGGGTGAAGGACGCGGGCCGCTGGCTCGCCGGCTCCGGCGGCCTCCTGGACCGGATCGACTCCCTGCTCCTCGCGCTCGCCGTGCTGCTGGTGCTCCGCTGAGGGCGGCGGTGCGGCGAAGGGGACGCGGGGCACACCACCCGCGCCGGGTCCCGCCTCCGCGGGGGCGGGACCGGGTGGCGGACCCGCCCGCGCGGTTGCCGGACGGCGGTGCTCAGGGCCGGTGGAACCGCACCTCCGGGTGAGCCGGGTCGGGCCCGTCGAGGAGGGGCTGGTCCCTGCCCCGCAGGTGCTCGTCGAAGAAGGCGGCCACGTAGGCGCGCGTGACGGACACGGCGCGGTCCGCCGGGAGGGGGCCGTCCGGGCGGCCGACGTGGCGGAGGATCAGGGGCGCGTCGGAGAAGTCGAGATGGCCGGCGCGGTCGACGGTCAGCCAGTGCTTCTCACCGCGCACGTCCGCCCAGGTGGTGTCCCAGGAGGTGTCCCCGCCGCCCGGCCGGTGGAACTCGTCGGTGCCGAGGAACAGGAACGGCCGGCCGCCGAGACCGTCGGCGGGCGGCGCGTCCCAGAACGTGCCGTCCATGTTCACGCCGGCGTCGATCCGCCGGTCGGCGGCCATGGCGGGGACGGCGCTCGCGCCGCCGACCGAGTGGCCGGCCATGCCGACGCGCGTCGGGTCGATGGCGGAGGCGTACCGCCAGGCGGGCCGGGGACCGGTCAGCCGGTCCAGGAGGAACCGGGTGTCGGCGGCGCGGGCGCCGGTGACCAGGTGGCCCTTGGTCCACTCGTTCCCCTCCATGACGGTGCACGCGACGCAGGTCAGGGTGCGCCCGCCGGGAACCGCCGTTCCGGACGACTCGTAGGCGTGGTCGACGGAGGCGACGACGTAGCCACGGGAGGCGAGGTCGGTGGCGAGAGCGGTCAGGGTGAAGCGCGGCATGCCGAAGCCGGGCGAGAGCACGACCAGCGGGTGCCGACCCGGGGCGGGGCGCACGTCCGGCACGCTGTGCGTGCGGGCCTCCGCCACCTGCCGTGTCGCCACCGGGTCCTCGACCGGCACGCCCCGCAGCAGGAGCCGGGCCTCCTCCGGTGTCGCGTACGGGGCGGGCCGGCCGGGGCGGTGCCGGGCGGCCGGGTAGTGCAGGGTGACCATCAGTTCGCGGCCGTCCGCCTCGGGGACCCAGGGGTCGGTGCGGGAGCGGTCCACGAGGTGCAGGACGGAACGTCCCACACCGTACGGTCCGGTGGGGGCCGGCAGGCTCAGGCGTCCGGCCGGCCGGTCGGGGGTGGTCGTGGCGGCGGGCGGAGGGGCCGGAGCGGCGGTGGCGGTGGTGGCGGCGGCGGCCGGTAACGTGACGGCGCAGGCGAGAAGGGCGGCGGTGGCCGCCCGGGTCAGCTTCCTCATGCCGGGGACGCTACGGGCCGGGCCGGGCGCCCCGCGTCCTCCCACGGTCGCAACCGGCGCCGGGGCCGTACGTCCCGGGTCGGACGCGGATCTCCGCCGGGCAGGCTCCCGGACCCGGGCCGGGCCGCTCCCGGCCCCGCCGTCCCGCCGGCGGGGTCAGCCGAGGGAGAGCTGCCAGTAGGCGGCCGCGCGGTGACTCCGGTGCGGGGGCCGGACTTCGACGGTGAGCGGGAGGCCCTTCCGGCTCGCGGTCACCCGTACCGGGACCGTGCGCTTCTCGTCCTCGGCGAGCGGCCGGTCGAGGAGTTGCTCGGCCTCGCGGAAGTCGAGCCGGTCGATGGTGCCGTCGGCGGCGGCCCAGGACGAGTCGGCCGGCCGGCCGGGGCGGACGTCCAGCGTGTCGTCGTGGCCGCCGGTGTCCGGTTCCAGCGTCTCGTCCGAGCCGTTCTCGAAGGTGACGGTGATGCGGTAGGTCCTGCCGTCGTCCTCCGGGCGGGGCGGGCCGACCGTGACGCGCACGCCGTCCTCGTACCGTGCGGTGGCGCCGGCGGGCAGCGGCTCCACCGCGCTTCCGGCGTACGCGCGGGGCATGTCCAGCTGTCCGTCCCCGTCCAGGCCCTTCTCGAACTCCCGCAGGCTCCACGCGCCGAGGATCACGAGGACGAAGGCGGCGACCAGGGCGACGGAGCAGCCCACGTGCCATCGCCGGGTGCTCCCGGCGCCGCCGGTCCCGCTGTGTGCCTCGTTCGCGTTCACGGGGATCACCGTAGGCGGGCCGCGACGGCGGCTCCTGAGCACCCGTACTCATGTGCGCCCCAGTACGGGTGCCCGGTGCGTCCGGTCGGATGAGCGGCGGGTGAATTCCGGCTCCGCCTGCCCGGCGGGCGGGAAGGGGCGTCGGAGAGTGGGCGCACGCGCGGTGCGCGTGACCGTCGAGCGGGAGTCAGGGGAGTCGGATGGGCAGAGGTCCGGTCGTCCGTTGCCGTCGGGCGTTCGTCGCCGTGGTGCTGGCCGCCGTGTCGGTGGTGACCGTGTCCGGGGCGGGCGCGGCGCACCGCGCCTCCGGGACGGTCGCCGCCGTCGAGGGGGTAGGGCAGAGCCCGCCGGCCGTGTCCGGGGCGGTGCCCGCCTTCGACGTGGCGCCGGCCCGGGCGAGCCTGACGCGACTGCTGGGGCAGCGGACCGCCGCGCAGTTCACCCTGGTGCCGGTCCCGAAGGGGGCCGGCGGTGACCACTTCGCGGTCTCCGGCCCGGCCGGCGCGATCCAGGTGCGGGGCACCTCGCCCGCCACGCTGCTCACCGGCGCCGGCTGGTACCTGAAGGAGGTCGCCGGGGTGGACCTCGGGTGGCCGGGCGACAGCCTGGGCCGGCTGCCCCAGATCCTCCCGGCCGTCGCGGGGACGGTGACCCGGTCGGCGGCGGTGCCCCACCGGTACGCGCTGAACGACACGGACGAGGGGTACTCGGGCGCGTACCGCGACTTCGCCACGTACCGGCACGACATCGACCGGATGGCGCTGCACGGGGTGAACGAGGTCTTCGTGCCGACGGGCGCCGAGTACCCCTACTACCGGGCCTTCCAGCAGTTCGGTTACAGCGCGGCCGAGCTGCGGGAGTGGATCCCCGGCCCTGCGCACCAGGGCTGGTGGCTGCTGCAGAACATGTCGGGGTTCGCGGGGCCGGTGTCCGAGCAGTTGATCGAGGCGCGCGCGGCGCTGGGCAGGCGCGTCGCCGACCACCTGCGGTCCCTGGGGATGACGCCGGTGCTGCCGGGTTACTTCGGCACGGTGCCGCCGGAGTTCGCCGCGCGGAACCCGGGCGCGGTGACGGTGCCGCAGGGCCGGTGGGTGGGGTTCGAGCGGCCGGCGTGGCTGGACCCGACCGGGCCGGTGTTCGAGCGGGTGGCCGAGGCCTACTACCGGATCCAGCGGGAGCGGTTCGGTGACACCGGCCTGTTCAAGATGGACCTGCTGCACGAGGGCGGCACTCCGGGCCCGGTCGACGTGGCGGCGGCGGCCGGGGCGGTCCAGCGGGCCCTGGAGGCCGCCCGGCCCGGCGCGACCTGGGTCATGCTGGGCTGGCAGCGCAATCCGACGGCGGAGCTGCTGAGCGGGGTGGACCGGCGCCGGGTCCTCATCCTGGACGGCCTGTCGGACCGTTACGACGGGCTCGACCGGGAGACGCAGTGGGGCGGTGCGCCGTACGCGTTCGGCACGATCCCCAACTTCGGCGGTCACACCACCATCGGCGCCAACACGGGTGTGTGGACGAGCCGTTTCGACGCGTGGCTGTCCAAGCCCGGGTCGGCGCTGAGCGGCATCGCCTACCTTCCGGAGGGCACCGGCCAGAACCCCGCCGCGTTCGCCCTCTTCACCGAGCTCGCCTGGCGGCCGGGCGCGGTCGACCAGAAGGCCTGGTTCGCCGGGTACGCGGCGCGGCGCTACGGCGGTGCCGATCCGCACGCCGCCGCCGCGTGGGAGGCCCTGCGCCTCGGGCCGTACGGCATGCCCTCGGGCACGTGGAGCGAGCCGCAGGACAGCCTCTTCACCGCGCGGCCGGGCCTGACGGTGACCAGGGCCGCCCGGTGGAGCCCGACCGCCATGCGGTACGACGCCGCGACGGTCGAGCGGGCCCTCGCCGAGCTGTTGCGGGTGGCGCCCGCGCTGCGGACGACCGACGCGTACCGCTACGACCTCGTGGACGTGGCGCGGCAGGCGCTCACCAACCGGAGCCGGGTGCTGCTCCCCCGGATCAGGACGGCGTACCAGGGCCGGGACCTGGAGGGCTTCCGGACCCTGGTACGGGAGTGGAACGGCCACCTGGACCTGCTCGGGCGGCTGGTCGCCTCCGACCGGCGGTTCCTGCTCGGGCCGTGGCTGGCCGACGCGCGGTCCTGGGGCGCCGACGCGGCCGAACGCGACCGGCTGGAGTACGACGCCCGGTCGATCCTGACCACGTGGGGCGGGCGCGGTCCCAGTGAGGAGGGCGGGCTGCGCGACTACGCCAACCGGGAGTGGGCGGGGCTGGTGCACGACGTGTACGCGCCGCGCTGGGCGGCGTATTTCGAGACCCTCGACCGGGCGCTGGTGACCGGTACGGAACCGGTGGCGGTGGACTGGTTCGCCCGGGACGACGCCTGGGCGCGCGGCCACCAGCGGTACGCCACGGCGCCGGTGGGTGATCCGGTCGTCCTCGCCGAAGAGGTACGGGCGGTGCTCCAGGCCTCGACGGCAGGGGCCGCGCGGTGAGAGGAAGGCGGGTCAGCGGCGTGGGCGGAGCACCCGCAACTCGCTCACCTCGTACGACATCTCGGTGGCGTCCGGGTCGGGCGCGGGGTGATAACGGCCCGCGCACACCGAGAGGTTGACGATGAGGTACGCGTGCCAGTGGCGGCCCACGCCGACGCCGTCGGAGAAGACCCGGGCGTCGTCCACCCACCACACGACCGAGCGGGCACCGAACTGGGTGCGCAGCCGCACCTCGCCGCCGGGCCGGATGCCGGGGTCGCGGTGGTAGTGGTATCTGCCGCGGACCCGGTTGGACAGTTCGAGCAGGTCGGGGTTGTCCGGGTGGTACTCGAAGACGTCGATCTCCTGACCGCCGTCGCGCCAGGTCCAGATGGCGGGCCAGGCGCCGATCTCCTCGGGGAGCCGCACCCGCGCCTCCAGGATGTCCCCCGTGCGGACCTCGAACGCCTCGCGGCTGCCCTCGGTCGTGAGGAGTCCCGCGTCCCACAGTCCGTCCTCGCGGCGGGTCGCGCGGAAGACGCCCGAGCGGCTGTACGCGGGGTCGGCCACCAGGTGGTCGAGTTTGTTGTCCCCCGGGTTGACCGGGCCGCCGTCGGGATAGGCCCACGAGCGGCCGGCGACCCACTGGGTCTCGGAGGTGAAGTCGGCGACGAAGACCGGTTCCGTGGCCGAGCGTGGTGACTGCATGGGCGCTCCTGCGGTGTCTGGTTCTCTCCCGTTGCCTGCCCGCCGGGGCCGCCCTCCATCCGGAAGGAGGCACTCCTTGTCGTGAAGTCGTCACAGAGGGTTGACGTCGGGTTGGTCGGGCAGGGGAGGGTCCGGGTGGACCGCGCGGCCGGGCGGGGAGAGGGTGGGCGGGGTACCGGGAAGTCCTCTGGAGGTTGGCGCATGCTCTCGCCCACGTACCGCCCGTCCGTCCGCCGGCGCCGTCTCGGCGTGCTCGCCCTGCTGTGCGTCCTCTCCCTCATCCCGCTCGCCGCGTGCGGGCGCGGCGGCACCCCCGGCACTCCGGTCGCCTCGTCGGCCCCCGTGTCCGCCTCCGCGTCCGCCCCGGGCGCGGGCGAGCGGGGCGGCCGGCTCCCCGCGGACGACTCCCGGGTGCGACGCGAACTGCGGGAACTGGAACGGGCGTACGGGGCGCGGCTCGGTGTCCACGCCGTGGACACGGGAACCGGCCGGGAGGTGTCCCACCGGGCCGACGAGCGGTTCGCGTACGCCTCGACGTTCAAGGCCCTCGCCGCCGCCGCGGTCGTCGACAGGTACTTCCCGGAGGAGATGGACCGGGTGGTGACCTACGGCGAGGAGGACTTGCTCGCCCACGCGCCCGTGACCCGGAAGCACGTGGCGACGGGCATGACCCTGCGCGAACTGTGCGAGGCGGCCGTCCGGTTCAGCGACAACACCGCCGCCAATCTGCTGCTCGACGCCCTGGGCGGGCCGCAGGGCCTGGCGGCCGCGCTGCGGGAGGTGGGCGACACCGTCACCCGGGTGGAACGGTGGGAGCCCGCGCTGAACGACTGGGCCCCGGGCGCCACGCGGGACACCACCTCGCCGCGCGCCTTCGCCCGCGACCTGCGGGCGTTCGTGCTCGGCGACGCCCTCGGGAAGGACGGGCGGGCCCTGCTGACGGAGTGGCTGCGGACCAACACCACCGGGGACGCTCTCGTCCGGGCGGGGGTGCCCCGTGACTGGGTGGTCGGTGACAAGACCGGGACGGGCGGCGCGTACGGGATCCGCAACGACATCGCCGTGGTCTGGCCGCCCGGCAGGGCCCCGCTCGTGATGGCGATCATGACGAACTGTCCCGCCGCGGACGCCGCCCATGACGACCGGCTGCTCGCGCGGGCGGCCGCCCTGGTGACGGAGTCGCTGGGCGACGGGCACCGGTGACGGACCGAGGCACGCCTCCTACGCCTCGCCGGCTCGCCACCAGCGGCCCGCGCCCCGCCGGACCGGCCGCCCGCCGGGGTGGCCGCTCAGCGTCCGGCAGAAGGGACAGAGCAGGTCGTCATGGTCGGCGGGGAACGGCGGATCGGCCGGGGCCGTGCCCAGAAGCTCGGCACGGACTCCGGAGATGTACTCGTCGTGTTCGTGTGGATGCTTCGTCATGTCAAGCCAACCGACATCTTCGGTCCGTGGGGACGGGAGGCGCCGGCCCCGTGACCCGACCGAGGCAATCCGCCGCCCCCGCGCTGACATCGTCACGGTTCACCACCGGGGCGTGTCGCTACCGGTGGGGGCGGCGGGTGACCGGCCCGCCCGGCCCGCGGCCCCTCAGAGCGCCTCCGCCTTCGCCAGGGCGTCGCTGACCAGCCGGGTCGCGAAGTCACGGTCCTCCGTGAGCCGGTTGACGTGGTCCGCGAGAAGGAAGACGGTCGCCTCCAGGGACGTCATCTCGTGCGGGGTCCAGTCGCCGTACTGCCTGCGCCACAGGCTGGGGCTCAGGCCGCTGCCCGCGGCGACGAGCAGACCGGCCATGGTGGGCACGGCCTCGGGGCGGATGCTCCGGGTCATCGCGCGCATCGAGCCGACGAGACTCGGGACGACG
Organism: Streptomyces sp. NPDC126503; assembly: GCF_040302405.1. NCBI lineage: Bacteria > Bacillati > Actinomycetota > Actinomycetes > Kitasatosporales > Streptomycetaceae > Streptomyces > Streptomyces sp. NPDC126503. Next base: position 52,284 of record NZ_JBEORS010000010.1, on the reverse strand, counting down.
TACTCGATGACGTCCTTGTCGTGGCTCTCGTAGGCCCTGCGCAGCCACTGCATGTACATGTAGAGGAGGGTGCAGGCGCCGTCCAGGAGGTCGTCGATCCCCTCGGGGCCGAGGGAGGCGGCGAACTGGTGCACGAGCTCGCGCTGTTCGGCGTCCGGCCGGGTCTTCCCGTCGTAGACGGCCTTGAGTTGGGAGTCGATCATCATGAGCGCTCCGCTCACGTCACCGACCGGGGCGTGCTGGGGGTCGCAGGGGGATGACACGGGTCTGCCTCCTCGGGTGACCGCCGGTGCGCGGCACGGCGGTTCGGGGCGTCGGGTGTTCGCGGGGTGCGGGTCGTCGCGGGGTGTGGCTGTTCGCCGGGGTTTCCGCTGCGGGCCGGTGCCGGAGCCCGGCCGCGGGGTGTCAGCGTGGTGCACGGCGCACCGGCGGTGAGCGGGATCGTGGCGGCGATCACCCGAACCGGTGACGGCCCACCGCCACCGGGCGCCCTCCGGGAGCAGCCGCCGGCGTAGGACCCGGGAGGCCGGGTCGCTACGATGCGTCCCAGGGCCGGGGGCGCAAAGCGGTCGGCGACGGGCGTCCGGAGCGGGCGGGGTGCGCGGCCGGCTCGCGGTCCCCGCCGCCGTACCGTCGACCCAGGGGGACACCGCCGCGTGAACGCGATGCCGTCACCACTCCTCCCCGTACCCTCCAGGCCGCCGGCCGTCCCGGTGGGTGCGCTGGCTCCGCTGTCCCGGCCCGGCTGGGTCGAGGCGGGCCGGCATCTGCTCGCGGGGCTCGAGCTGGCCGTCTCCGAGGTGAACCGGGCCGGGGGGATCGGCGGGCGGCCCCTCGCCCTGGTGGTCCGGGACACCGCGGCCGACCCGGAGCGGGCGGCTAGGGCGGTGGAGGAGCTGGCGGGGCTGGGCGTGGCCGCCGTGACCGGGGAGTACCACAGCGTCGTCGCGCGGGCCGCCGCCGCGAAGGCCGACGAGCTCGGTCTGCCGTTCCTGTGCTCGTCGGCGGTCCTGGACGGACTCACCGAGGGGCCGACGGACCGGGTGGCCCGGCTCGCACCCGCCCAGTCGCACGGCTGGCGGCTGTACGCGGACTTCCTGCGCGACGCGGGCCACACCCGTATCGCCGTGGTGACGGAGCCGGGCGCGTACTGGGCGTCGGGGGCCCGCATCCTCCGTGACCGCCTTGCCGCGCACGGCGGTTCCGTGACGACGCTCGACGCGCGGGCCCTCTCCCCCGCCGCGGTCTGCGAGGCACTCGCCGCAGACGGGGTCGGCGCGCTCCTCCTGCTGGTCGGCGTCCCGGAGCCCGCGGCGTCGCTCGTACGGGCCGTCCGCCGCGACCGGCGCCTCGCCGGGCTGTTGCTCGGCGCTCCGGCGGGGCAGCCGGAGTTCGCCGGGTGGTCGGACCTGCTGGGGGACGAGGGCGCCGGCATTCCCTTCCTGCGCTATCTGCCCGAGCGTCTCGGGCCGCGCGGCGTACGGGTCGAGGCGGCCCTCCGCGAACGCCTGGGCACCGCGCCCTCGTTCGTCGCGTTCGAGGGCCACGACACGATCACGGTCCTGGCCGAGGCGCTACGTTCCCACGGCACGGACCGTGCGCGCCTCGCCGCGTCCTGGGCCCGGGTGGCGGTCGACGGCACCCGGGGGACGATCACGTTCACGCGCGTGCCGGGCATCGGCGTACGGCAGTGGGCGTGGGCACCGGTCCAGGTCGTGGACCGGGACCCGGCCCGTCCCGACCGCTTCCGCGTGCTCCGCTCCTCCTGACGGACGCGTCCGGTGCCGCGCGCCCCAGGGGGTGCGCGGCGCCGGGGATCACGGACCGGCCGGTGCCTCGCCTTCGGTGAGTGCGCCGTCGGCCAGGCGGAGGCGGCGGTCGACGCCGATCGCCCGGAGGAACCGTTCGTCGTGGCTGACGACGACGAACGCTCCCCGGTAGGCACGGGCCGCCCGGCGGCCGGCCGGCGGTTTCAGCCCCCGTACAGGGCCCGGCAGAGGTCGGCCGCGCCCATGGGGGCGTCGATCCTCCGGGCCTCCTGGCAGAGGCGGCGCATCTCGCCGGCGTGGCCGGCGGCCGGTCGCTTCGGGGGCGAGGGCCGGGCGGGGGCGGGGACCGGGGGCCGGTGCCGCCGGGCAGGCCGCGGCACGGTGACCGCCTTGCGGGAGGGTGGCTTCCGGGCGCGGGGACGGGGCGGTGGCTTCGGGTGCGGCTTCGTGCGTGCCGTCGGCTCTCCTTTCGCCTCGGCCTTCGGTTCCGGGGGCCGTACCTTCGCCGTCCCGGGGCGCGGCGCGGAGGGTGGGGGCGGGTCGGGCGCGGGAGTGGTGAGTTCCTCACGGGGCGCGGCCGGGGAGGGGTCCGGCCAGGTGGGAAGCGGGGCCGGGGGCCGGTCGGCGGCCGGGAGCAGGTCGGCCGGCCGACGGGGTGCGTCGGCGTGCGGGACGGCGACGCACCCACCGGCCAGCAGCGCGGCCAGCAGCAGGAGCGCGGTGCGGCGGCGGGGGCGGTTCATGCCGTCACCGTGCCCGAGCCGCCCCCTTCGGCGCGGAGGACGGGACGCGGGTCCACTCGGGCGGGTGACGGGCCCGTGGGCGGAGGTGAACCGCTGTACGAGCCCGTCCGCTCAGGAGGCGCCGCGGCACGGGTGCCGGACAAGGGCGGGTCAGACCATGGGTGGGCGGCCGGGCGCGGGCGCGGTACGGAAGGAGATCCAGGCGTCGGGCGGGAGGTCCGGGCGGCCGGGCACCTCCCGGCGTTCCTCGGTCCACGCGTCGCCCGCGATCTCGGTGGCGACACGCCGCCAGAACCTCACGGCGGCCGTGTTGGCGTCCTGGAACGCGATGTCCCAGGAGCCGGGATGGCGGGCGACGATCTCCCGGACGGCGCGCAGGCCGACACCGGTCCGCCGGGCGCCGCGCACCACGAAGAAACTGTTCAGGACGTGGGTCGGCCCCGTCAGGCCCCGGACGAAGGCGAAGGCGACCGGCCGGTCGCCGACCCGCACCAGATAGGGGATCCAATCGGGCTCGCCGAAAGCCAGGTGGAGCCGCTCCTCGCGGAAGGTCCCGTCGGGGTGCGGCAGCACTCCCTCGAACTCCGACATGTCATGACGGAACATCAGCCACAGGCGTTCGACGGCGGGACGATCGGCCTCGCCGGCCCGCCGCAGGGACACCACCGGCCCGGACGCCTCGGACGGGCGGGACGGTACGGGTGACTCGGAGGGCCCGGACGGACGGGACGGTACGGGTGCTTCGGACGGTACGGAGGGGGGCATGGGGCTCCTTCGTGCGGGGCGGGTGCTTCCGGGCATGAAAAAGCCTTCCTGGCGGACGGGGTGTCCGGGCCGGGAAGGCTGAGCGACGGCGGGGATGCTAGCAGCCGTCCGACGTGCGGCGTACGGGCAGCGGTCGGGAGCCGCACGGGTGGTGTCCGGCGGAAGGGACCGCACCCGGCCTTCGGGACCGGTGGTCCTGTGCCGAAGGACCCGGTATGACACGTCTTCCGTCCCGAAGGTCCGCGCGGGCGGTCCTGCTCAGCGCGGCCGCCGTCTTCGCCACCGCCTCCACGGGCGTCCCGCCCGGCGCCGCGACCGCCGCTCCGCTCCCCGCCGGCGCTCCCGCCCCGGCCGTCGTCGTCACCCGGTCCGCCGTGCACCCCGTGGACGAGGGCGGCACCGCCCGCGTCGACCTGTCGGTGGTCACGCCCGGCGCGGTCCCGCTCGCGGGACCCGTCACCGTGGCGTACGCGACGGAGGGCGGAAGCGCCGAGCCGGGGCGGGACTACGCACCGGTGCGCGGCAGCCTCGTCCTCCCCGCGGGTACGCCCTCCGGGGCGAGCCGTTCCGTCCGCGTGACCGCCCTGCGCGACGGGGCCGCCGAGGTGGCCGAGACCGTCACGCTGAGGCTGACGGTCCGGGGCGCGCGCGGGCCCGCCGAGCCGCCGCTCGTCGTGGTGAACGCGCACGGACTGCCCTACCTCGACCGCCGCCTCCCGGTGCGGGAGCGGGTCGCGGATCTGCTCGGGCGCATGTCCCCGCGGGAGAAGGCCGGGCAGATGACGCAGGCGGAGCGCGGGGCGCTGCGCGCTCCCGGGGACATCGCCGGGTACGGCCTCGGTTCGCTCCTGTCGGGCGGCGGGTCGGCACCCACACCCAACACGCCGGCGGCCTGGGCGCGGATGACCGACGCGTACCAGCTGCGCACGCGGGCGACCCGTCTGCAGATTCCCCTGCTGTACGGCGTGGACGCGGTGCACGGGCACAACAACGTGGCGGGGGCGACGATCATGCCGCACAACGTCGGCATCGGCGCCGGGCGCGATCCCGGGCTCGCGGCGAGGACCGCCGCCGTCACCGCGAAGGAGGTGCGGGCGACGGGGGTGCCGTGGAGCTTCGCGCCCTGTCTGTCAGTGAGCCGGGACGAACGCTGGGGGCGTGCGTACGAGTCCTTCGGGGAGGATCCCGCCCTCGTCACCGCGATGGCGGCGGTGATCGGGGGGATGCAGGGCTCGCCGGACGGGACGGACCTCCACCGCGGCGACAAGGTCCTGACGAGCGCCAAGCACTTCGTGGGCGACGGGGGGACGGCCTACGGTTCCTCGTCCACGGGGTCGTACACCGTCGACCAGGGGGTCACCCGGGTCACGCGCGCGGAGCTGGAGGCCGTCCACCTTGCGCCGTTCGCGGAGGCGGTCAGGCGCGGGGCGGGGACGGTCATGCCCTCGTACTCCTCCCTCGACGTCCTCGGGGACGGCCGCGGGCCCGTGAAGATGCACGCGCACGCCGAGATGATCACCGGGGTGCTGAAGGGGCGGCTGGGCTTCGAGGGGTTCGTCGTCAGCGACTGGCAGGCGATCGACCAGCTTCCCGGTGACTACGCGAGCGACGTACGCACCTCGGTCGCCGCCGGGCTCGACATGATCATGGTGCCGGCGGAGTACCGGGAGTTCGTCCGGGTGCTCGTCGCCGAGGTGGAGGCCGGGCGCGTGCCGGTGGCGCGCGTGGACGACGCGGTGCGCCGGATCCTGACGCAGAAGTTCCGTCTGGGGCTGTTCGAGAAGCCGTACGCGGACACGACGCACCTGGCGGCGGTCGGCTCGGCCGCGCACCGCGCGGTGGCGCGGGAGGCGGTGGCCGGGTCGCAGGTGCTGTTGAAGAACGAGGACGCCGTGCTGCCGCTGAGGCCGTCGCAGCGGGTGTACGTGGCGGGGTCGAACGCGGACGACCTCGGGCGTCAGGCCGGTGGCTGGACCATCTCGTGGCAGGGGGCGCCGGGTCGGACGACGACCGGCACCACGATCCTGGAGGCGATGCGCCGGGCCGCTCCGGGGGCGGACATCGCGTATTCGGCGGACGCCTCGGCTCCGATCGGCGGGTACGACGCCGGCGTGGTGGTGATCGGCGAGACGCCGTACGCGGAGGGCCAGGGGGACGTCGGCAACGGTCACGCCCTGGAACCGGCGGCCGCCGACCTGGCGGCCATCGACCGGGTGTGCGGGGCTGTGCCCTGCGCGGTGCTCGTCGTCTCCGGCCGGCCCCAGCTGCTCGGCGACCGACTCCCGGCGATCGACGCCCTGGTGGCGTCCTGGCTGCCCGGCACCGAGGGCGACGGGGTGGCCGACGTGCTCTACGGCAGGCGGCCGTTCACCGGTCGGCTTCCGGTCTCCTGGCCCGCTTCCGAGTCCCAGCTCCCGCTGAACGTCGGTGACGCGCGGTACGCCCCGCTGTTCCCGTACGGCTGGGGGCTGACGACGCTCACTCCCCCACCGGCCGGGGGCGCGCCCGCCCTGCGGACGGCCGAGCGGACGGTCCGCGCTCTCCGGGCCGCCAGGCGCGCGCACACGCCGGAGGCCCGGCGCGTCGTGGAGCGTGCCCGCCTGATCGTCCAGGACCGGATCGGCCCACGGGTGGCCGAGTCCACGGCGAAGCCGTTCGCCGAGGCGGACCACCTGCTGGTGAGCGGTGACCCCGTCGGGGCGGTGGCGAAGCTGAGGGAGGCGTACGGGGTGGCGGGGGCGTGACGTCCCGGTGCTTCCGTCCCCGGGCGACGGCGCGCGCCCGGGGGCGGGGCCTTGTTCCCGCTCACCCCCAGGGGCTACCTTGCATGACATGGTTCCTGGCGAAGCAATGGACGAGGCGGGGAGCGGGGTGCCCAGCCAGCTGCGCAAGGGCGTGCTGGAGCACTGCGTCCTCGCGCTGCTCAGGGACGGACCGAAGTACGGCGTGGAGCTCCTGGGCGAGCTCGCGGCCGTCAGCGTCATGGCGACCAGTCAGGGCACGATCTATCCGCTCCTGTCGCGGCTGCGGCGGGAGGGGCTCGTCGACACCGAGCTCCGCGCATCGCCCAGCGGCCCTCCGCGCCGCTACTACACGCTCACGGCCGGCGGCCGGGCGGCCCTGGGCGAATTCGCCTCGGTGTGGCCCCTGTTCCGCGACGCCGTCGACCACTTCCTCAACGACCCGCAGGGGGATCCCGCATGAACGCCACCGAGCACCCGCTCGCCGCCGCCTACCTCGGCGCCGTCGCCCGCGAGGCGGCCGCGCTGCCCCCGGAGCGCCGGGCGGAACTGATCGCGGACCTCCGCGAGCACATCGAGGTGAGCGGTGCCGAGGGCGACGAGGAGGTCCGTGCGGTGCTGGACCGCCTGGGTGACGCCCGGACCGTGGCCGCCTCGGCGCTTGCGGAGGAGCCGGCGGCGCGGCGGGAGGAGGACGGCGCGCGGGGCGGGGTCCGGCTGACGCTGGGTCTGCTCACCTTCTCCGGCCTGCTGGTGCTGCTCCACCCGCTCCTCGGCACGATCGCCCTGTTCGCCGGCCTGGCCCTGCTGTGGAACTCGCCGCTGTGGAGCAGCCGGCAGAAGCTGACGGGCACGGTGACGGCGGGGGCGCCCCCGGTCGTCCTCGTGGTCGGCGGCCTCCTCGGGGCGGGGTCCCGTATCGGGCCGCTCGAACTCCTGGTGATCGCCGGGCTCACGGTGGGTGTGCCGTTCGCCGGCGCGACGGCGCTCCGGCGCGCGATCCGGCGCTGACCGCCGCCCTTCGGCCGGTCGGTCCGTCGGTCGGCGGCCCGCGCCGCCGTGCCCGGTCAGGGGCCCGGAGCTGCGGGCCGGGTCGCGGACAGGACGCCGATCTTGTCGATGCGGTGCTCGGGGTTGCCCTGGGCGTCGCGCCAGAAGTTGCCCGCGGCGTCGTCCTCGGGCGTGGCACAGGTGGAGAGGGTGATCATGGCCCGGGTGGCCTTCTCCCCGGGCTCGCCGGGGACGGCCGCCCGTTGTTCGGCGAGGGAGCGTGCCGAGCGGAACGAAGTCGTACGGGTCTCCACGATCCGGTACTCGTGAACCGTGCCGCCGGCCGTCACGTACACCGCGTCCCCGGTCTTCAGCGCGGGCAGGTCGCGCAGCGGGCCGCCCGCGGAGAGCCGGTGGGCGGTGACCAGGTAGTTGCCGATGTCGCCCGGTCCGACGCCCCCGCGGCTCCCGTGGGGGCTGGCGGCGACACCCCGGTCCTGGATCCGGGTGCCGGCCGGATCGTCGGTCGTCCCCTCGTACGGCAGGACGCGCAGGTCACGGACACCGATGGACGGGATGTCCAGCTCGGCGGGCCGCGGCCGTGCCGTCGGGGAAGGGGAAGGTGAAGGTGACGGTCCGGGTGGGGCCGGCGCGGGGGCCGGTGGGACCGCTGCGGGGGTGGAGACGGCGGTGACGGCCGTACCCGGCGTGGCGGCGCCGGCCGCGCCGGGGGCCGGCGCGCAGCTCGCCAGGAGGGTCACCGCGCAGGCCGCGACGGCGGTGGCGAGGGAACGGCGGGCGCGGGCGGCGCGGCGGGGAGACGTCCTGGGTGTGCGGTGCCCTGGACGCCGGCGGCGCCCTCCCGCCGGGAAGCGATCGCCCGGGCCGGGTATCCGGGGGGTCATGGCACCCGGCCGGGTGCCGTCTCGCCCGCCGGTCCCGTGCCGGGCGCCCCGGTCGCGTGGGCGACGAGGAGGAAACCGTCCGGGCCGGAGGCCGTGGCCGGTCCGGCGTCACGGCGGACGCCGGGCCGTGCGGCCTCCGGGGCGGTGGGTGGGCCGGCGCTCCCGGCCGGTGCGCGCCGGTCGGGGTGGAGGGCAGGGTCGGTGGCGTGCGCGGTGACGGCGCGCCGGATCAGGACGTCCGCGTGCCAGGTCACGGCGGCGGTGTCCCCGGGACGCCGGACGGCCGGACCGCCGCCCGGGCCGAGGCACGTACCCGAGGGGAGCGCCTCGACCTCCCGGACCAGGGCGCCGTCCCGTGCACCGGGACCGTCGACGGTCGTCATGGGGTGGGCCCGAAGAGAGCGGCGGTGCCGGTGGCTTCGAGCAGGCGCGTCACCGGCCGCGCGGCGGCGGTGATGGCGAGGGAACGCCGTTCGCTGCGGGCACGGCGCCGGGCCCGGAGGAGGACGTTGAGGCCGGAACAGTCGCAGAAGGTCACGGAACCGAGGTCCAGACCGACCACGGCACCGGTCTCGCAGCGGGTGACGGCGTGCGCCAGAGCCTGGCGCAGCCGGCCGGCCACGGCCAGGTCGATCTCACCGCGGACGGTGACGGTGACACCTTCGGCGGTGTCGGTCACGGTGACGGCCATCGGGGGGTCCTCCGTCCCGTGCGGTGACGACACGAGCGAGGCAGGCTCGGGAAGCGGATGCATGAGCCCTCCAGAACCGGAACGGTTCCACGACAAGATTCTCGGCACTCGGCCCTTATACGTCAACAATTGCGCGTTTTTCATCACGCGTGATCAGCCAACGGGTCAAATGGCGGAAAAACCGGCCCCACGGGCCGGTGGCCGCCGCGACCCGGCGCGGGGAGCGAGCCGGAGACGCGAGGCCGCCCGGACCGGCCGGGACCGGTCACCCGCCGGGGCGGCCGAGCACGCGGTCGAGATACGGGTTGGAGAACACTCCCTCCGGGTCGAGCGCGTCGCGCAGGGCGGTGAAGTCGTCGAAGTGCGCGTAGCGGGGCCGCAGGTCGTCCGCGCCGAGGTCGTGCATCTTGCCCCAGTGCGGGCGGCCGCCGTAGGCGCCGAGGATCCGCCGGCAGGCGTCGAAGTACCGCCGGTACGGCATGCGGTGGTACTGGTGGAAGGCGATGTAGCAGGTCTCGCGGCCGTGGGCGGTGGAGAGCCAGATGTCGTCGGCCGCGGTGAAGCGGACCTCCAGCGGGAAGGACACCTTCTCCCCGTGGGTGTCGATCCAGGACTTCAGCTCGCGCAGCGCCTCGGCGGCGTGCTCGCGCGGGAGGGCGAACTCCCCTTCGTGGAAACGGACGTTCCGCGCGGAGACGAAGACCCGGGGGGCGTGGTCGGTCCAGGTCCTCGAGGACATGGCGCGGGCCGCGAGGCGGGTGATCGGAGGAACGAGCCCGGGGACGCGGGTGCCGATCCGGTTGAGCCCCTCGAACCCCGCGCCGCTCACCGCCTCGTCGAGCCGGCGGGCGAAGGGGCCGATCGGCGCGAGCCGCGCGTCACCGGGCAGCCGCCGGAAGCGCCGGGTCAGGGTCGTGTCGCTGTGCGGGAACCAGAAGAACTCGAAGTGGTCGTGGGCGTCCGCGAGTTCCTGGACGCGCTCCAGGGTCTCGGCCACGGGCATGGCGGCGTCACGGGCGTGCAGGGCGAAGAGGGGCACGGTCCGCAGGGTCACGCGGGTGATGACGCCGAGGGCGCCGAGCCCGACGCGGGCCGCCGCGAACAGATCCGGGCGCTCGCCGGGCGAGCAGCGGGCGAACGAGCCGTCGGCGAGGACCAGTTCCAGGGCCCGCACCTGGGTGGCGATGCCGCCGAAGCGGACGCCGGAGCCGTGCGTGCCGGTGGAGATCGCGCCCGAGACGGTCTGGCGGTCGATGTCACCCATGTTCTCCAGGGCGCGGCCGTGCGCGGCCAGCAGCGGGTTCAGCTTCCACAGCGGCATGCCGGCGCCGACCGTGACGAGCCCCGATTCGGTGTCGATCTCCTCGACCCCGTCGAGGAGATCCAGGCGGAGCTGTACGTCGGGGGCGACGGCGATCGGGCTGAACGAGTGACCGGCCCCGACGGCCTTGACGCGCAGCCCGTCCCGTACGGACTCCGAGACGGCCGCGGCCACCTCCTCCGGGCGCGAGGGCCGCAGCACCCGCCGGGGGCGCGCCTCCTCGTTGCCGGCCCAGTTGCGCCACACGCTGCTCATGCCAGGAGTCCTCTCGACCGGATCGACGGCGCCGTCGCGCCGGACGCGAGGCCCCGCACGGGGGCTTCCCACCGCGCGGCGGCCCACGGGAAGACTGGTCGGGTCAGGCGTCCCAGTCAAGTGTCCTGATGAGTTCCCGGATGCCGGCCGGCCAGGTGATCGGCTGCTCTGCGGGCGTCCCCTGGAACGGCGGCCACCCTGGCTCGTGCCCCACCGGAGCGAGCTCCGGGGGTGTCGCGGGCCAGGCGCGACATCGCGGACACGGCCGGGTCCCTCGGGGCGTCGCGCGGGTCCGCAGTCCCGGCCCTCACCCGAACGGCTCACCGTGGCGCTTCCGGTCCCATGGGACGCCGCCCTGCCCGGGCGGCGGGCCGGGCGTCCGGAGGGGGCGGGGGCGGGGTGTCGCAGCGGAGGCGCCCGGGACGGGCGGGCCGCACACTTGCATGAGGTCCGCCCCCGGGCACGACCGCGGACCGGGTTCTGCGAAGGAGGTGGCTGACGGCGTGGAAGATCCGCCTCTGACGCATGGGCCCGTCCATGACGGGCTGCCGTTCACCGACGGTGCGGCGGGGGCCCTCCTCGACTCCGCCGGCCGGATCGTCGGCTGGACGGCGGCGGCCGAGCGCCTGCTCGCGCTCTCCGCGGCCGAGGTGTGGGGCCGGCCCGTACGGGAGCTGCTGGCGGATCCCGCCGCGTGGCCGGCCCTGCGCGCGCGGGGCGCCACCGACGCCTGGTCGGGCGAGACCGCCGTGCGCACCGGCGAGGGCCGGGCCCTGCGGGTCGGCTTCCAGGTCAGCCCCCTGGCGGGAGCGGCCCCCGGGGCCGCGGCCCGGCGGGGCCCCGCGCCGGACGGCCCTCCCGGCGCCGGAGCCGAACAGGAGACCGCACCGGACGACACCCCCGCCGGGACCTCGACCGGGCCGCGCCCCGCACCGGTGACCGGCGTCACGGCCGAGTCCTGGCCCCGGCCGGAAGCCGGCGCGGACGCCCCTGCCCCGGCCGTGACCCGGTCCGCGCCGTCGGTGACGGAGCCCGCCCGGTACTTCGTGCTCGCCGCGCCGGCCACGGCGGTCGACCAGTGGCGCCAGGACCAGGCGTTCACCAGGGAGCTGTTCCTCCAGGACCGCGTCGGTCTGGCCGTGTTCGACGAGGAGCTGCGCCTGGTCAGGACCAACACGCATCTCCTGCCGTACACGGGTCTGCCCTCCGACATGCGCGACCGGCGCCTCGGGGACTTCCTGTGGCCGGAGGACGCCGCGGCGATCGAACGGCGGCTGCGCGAGGTGCTGCGCACCGGCCGGCCGCTGGTGCGGGCCGAGGAGACGGCCCGGACGCTCGTGGACCCGGGCGCGGGGGCGGTCATGGCCATCACGGCCTTCCGGATGCAGGATCCGTCGGGGCGGGTCCTGGGCGTCACCGCGCTGTTCACGGACGTCACCGAACTGCGCCGGTCCAGTGGGCGGCTGGCGGTGCTCCACCGGGCGACGGCGGCCGTCGGCGGCTCGCTGTCCGTGGGCGGCACGAGCGAGGAACTGGCGGCCGTGCTCGTACCGGACGTGGCGGACCTGGCCGTCGTGGAGATCGCCGAGGCGGTGTTCGCCGGGGAGGACCCGGCCACGGCTCCCGAGGTGCGGGCGGTGCTGCGGCGCGCCGCCGTCGCGGGCCGGCCGGGGCCGGACCTTCCGGTGCCCGACCTGCCCGTGCCGGACCCGACCGCCGTCGCGGTCGAGACGCCCGGGGGATCCGGGGGCGGCGCGCGGTCCGTGACCGGGGCGCGTCCCTCCCCCGCGTACACGATGAGCGCCCCGCTGCGCGCCCGGGGCGTGGTCCTGGGCCGGGTCACCGTGCACCGGCGGTCCGGCGCGCTCCCGTACGAGCCGGCCGATCTGGACCTGCTGCGCGAGATCGCCATCCACGCGGGCCTGGCCCTGGACAACGCCCGGCGCTACACCCGCGAGCACCGGGCCGCCGTGGAGCTCCAGCGCAGCCTCCTGCCGCCCTCGCAGTCCGAGACGGTCGCGGTGAGCACCGCGGGCGTCTATCTGCCGGCCGACACGGGGACGGGCGTCGGCGGTGACTGGTTCGACGTCATCCCGCTCTCCTCGGCTCGGGTCGCCCTGGTCGTCGGGGACGTCGTCGGCCACGGTCTCACCGCCACCGCGACCATGGGGCGGCTGCGGACCGCCGTGCGGACCCTGGCCGATCTGGACCTGGAGCCGGACGAACTCCTCATCCACCTCGACGACCTCGTCTCCCAGCTGCGGGTGGAGACCGGCGCGCCCGACCGCGCGGACCGGTACGGCGACGACGCCGGGCGCGTGGACACCGGGCCGCCGCCCGGTCCCGCCGGGGAGCCCGGCCCGGGCGCGGGCCCCGGCCGCTCGGGGGAGCCCGAGCCGGCCATCGGGGCCGGCCCCGGCCCACTGGGCGCCACCTGCCTGTACGCGGTGTACGACCCGGTGTCGCGGCGCTGCACGCTGGCGTCGGCGGGGCACCCGCCACCGGCGGTCAGGGCTCCGGACGGGACGGTGACGTACGTGCCGCTGGAGCCCGGTCCCTCCCTCGGTACGGGTGGCGTGCCCTTCGAAACGGCCGAGGTGGTGCTGGAACGCGGCTCCGTCCTCGCCCTGTTCACCGACGGCCTGGTCACGGGCGACGGCGAGGGGCTCGACACAGGCCTGGCGCGGCTGCGGGACCACCTCGCCGACGCGCACGTCACCGACGAGACGCCTTTGCGCGCGCTGGGCCACGCCCTCGTCTCCCGGCGCCCCGGGCAGCCCCTCACCGACGACGTGACGCTGCTCCTCGCCCGTACGCACGCGGTGTCCCCGGAGAACACGGCCACCTGGCCGGTGGAGCCGGACCCGGCCGCCGTCGCGGAGATCCGGGAGCGCGCCGCCCGGCAGTTGACCGCCTGGGGCCTGGACGAGCTGGCGTTCACCACCGAACTCGTCGTCAGCGAGCTGGTCACCAACGCCATCCGCTACACGGGAGGCCCCGTGGAGGTACGGATGATCCGCGCCGGCCGGCTGACGTGCGAGGTCTCCGACCCGAGCGCCACCCACCCCCGGATGCGGCGCGCGCGCCTGACCGACGAGGGCGGCCGGGGGCTCTATCTGGTGGCGCAGCTGAGTGCCCGCTGGGGCAGCCGGTACACGGCCAGCGGCAAGACGATCTGGAGCGAGCAGGACATCCCGGGCGGGCCGGCGGACGTCTCCGGTCCGGATCCGCCGGTGGGCGCCTCGGTCACACCTCCGGCCGCCCTGTGAGCCGGGCCGTCCCGGTGGCCGCGCGGGGCCGCATGGCCGCCCGATAACGGGAGGGCGGGATGCCGTACCGCTCGGTGAACGCCTGGCGCAGGGACTCGGCGGATCCGAAGCCGGAGCGCGCGGCGACGGCCGGCATCGTGAGCGTGGTGGAGGCGAGGAGCTGAGCGGCGGTCTCGGTGCGGACCTCGCGGACGTACCGTCCGGGTGAGCGGCCGAGGTGTTCGGTGAACAGGCGCGTGAGGTGACGGGGGGTCACTCCGGCCCGGGCGGCGAGGGCCGGGGTGCCGAGGTCGTGGTCGGGGTGGGCCGCGATGTGGTCGACGAGGGCGCGGACCAGGGCGTCGCGGGGCGGGGGCGCCGAGGTGAACAGGCTCATCTGCGCCTGGTTGCCCGGCCTCTGGAGGTAGACGACCAGGTGGCGGGCGACCTCGCGGGCCAGGTCGGGTCCGTGGTCCTCCTCGATGAAGGCGAGGGTCAGGTCGAGGGCGCTGGTGATGCCCGCCGCCGTGTACACGTTGCCGTCGCGCGTGTAGATCGGGGCGGGGTCGACGGTGATCTGCGGGTGCCGGGCCGCGAGCAGGGGCGCGTACCGCCAGTGCGTGGTGGCCCGGCGTCCGTCGAGGAGTCCGGCGGCGGCGAGCACGCCCGCTCCGGTGCAGACGGAGGCGACGCGCCGGCTCTCCCGGGCCAGGCGGCGGACGTGGGCGACGAGGCGCGGGTCGGCGGCGGCCCCCTCGACGCCGGTGCCGCCGGAGACGACGAGGGTGTCGAGCGGGCCCGTGACGCGTTCGAGGGCTTCGTCGCTGGCGAGGGAGAGCCCCGAGCCGCAGCGGATGGCACCGCCGCCGGGGCCGGCCACGCGGACCCGGTAGGGGACGGCGGGTTCGCCGATCCCGTTGGCCGCCGCGAGGCCCGTGGTGACGCAGGCGATGTCCAGCAGCTCGGCCGCCGCGTATCCGACGACCACGATCAGGCGCTCCCCCATGGGCGGGAGCCTAGGGCCTGTCTTTCGGATCTTGCCGGGCTCGCGTCGCCTGGCACGCACCTTCGCCGCGTTGTCGTCGGTCGCCGATTCCCCCGTAGCCCTCCGGGCACGGGAGGTACCTCCACCGCATGGACTCCCTCCTCCGCCTTGCGAACGCACGCACCAGACGCCGCTCCCTGATCCGGCCTGATCCGAAAGAAAGACCCTAGGACGGAAGGACACGTACCCCAAGGAGGCGGACACCGTTGGGCGCGGGCCCTCGCCACGGGGCGGGCGGGCCGGGACAGTGCGGGCATGACGATCGACCGACTCGCCCACCGGTGGCCCACGTTCCTGGCTCTCGCCCTGGCCGTCGTGACCTTTGCCGACGGTTCGCCGCCGGCCGGGTTCCTCGCCTCCCTCCTCGTCGCCATGCCCGTCTGCTACCTGGTCTTCGGCGCGCTGCGCGGGGAGTTGCGCCGGCGGCGGACGCTGGGCGTCCAACTCCTCGGGCTCGCCGGTTTCACGGCCGTGGCGCTGCTGGCGCTGTCGGTGTCCGTGCCGCTCGCCCTGTACGTGGTGGCGGCGGGCTGGCTGGGCCACGCCGTCTGGGACTTCGTCCATCTCCGCTCGGGAGCGGTCGTGCCACGGGCCTGGGCGGAGTGGTGCGGGGTGGTGGACGCCTCCGGCGCGCTGGCGATCGCGCTGCTGGCGTGACGTGCCCCCACCTCCTCCTGCCCGGGCCCGGGCGGACCCGGACGGCCTTGGGCTCAAGCGTCAGGCGTACGGGTCGAAGGGGATGCCCGGCGGGAGGGCCTTGGCCAGGTGGGCGGCGAAGTTGCCGTCCTTGAGACCGAAGACGGCGCTGCCGAAGTCGGCCTGGACGAGCTTCTCGCGGACGCCGGGCGGGTAGCCGTTCCAGCCGACGAGGCTCGGGAACTGCCAGGTCCCCCGGTGGTTCTCGGGCGGCTCGTCGTTGCCGCCCGCGAGACGGAAGCAGTGGGTGCTCCAGCCGTCCTTGTGGTAGACGATCTTGGGGTGGGTTCCGTCCCAGCGGACGCGGTCGCTCGGGTGGATGTCGAACCGGCCGTGCGCGGAGGTGGCGACGTAGCGGGCTCGGCCCTCGTGGATCCAGACGACCACGTGTTCCCAGTCGTGGCGGTGGCCGCCGAGACCGCTGCCGGCGACGGCCTGGTCCTTCTCGAAGTAGAGGCCGTACAGGACGGCGCACCAGCCGTTGTTGCACGTGTGGCGGGCATACCCGTTGGTGTTGGCGAGGTCCGAGGAGTCGCGGCACTGGCCGTTGAGCGCGCCGGAGGGGTTGAGACCGCCGTTGACGGTTCCGTCGGCTCCGACGGCCGGGGTCGGGTAGCAGCCGTCGGTGTCGTAGTCGTAGGCGGGTTGGTACGTCTGTTCCAGCGGGTCCGCCGCGGCGGGGAGCGCCGGGGGCGGGGCGGCGAGGGCGCTGCCGGGCGCGGCGCCGAGCAGGGCGAGCGTCATGGCGAGGACGAGTGTCCCCCTGGCACGGTTCCGCACGGTTTCCCCCACGTCTCCTGGTCCGGGGTGCGCCGGTGGCGGCGGCACCCGGTGCGGCGGCTGCCGCCGGCACCAGGCACTGACATGCCCACCTCATCGCAGTCCAATCGCGGGACGGCCCCGCGCGTCGGCGGCAGTGCGCGATGGCAGACTCCTGCCGACAGCGCGAGCGCGGGACGAGGGAGACGACGATGGCTTGGCACGACCGGCGGACGGGGCGCGCGGTCGCGGCGGCGGTGCTCGCCGCGGGCCTCGCGGCCTGCGGCGCCGACACGGGCCCCGCGGGGAACGCGGGCGGAGCCGACGGAGCCGGCTCCGGCGGCAGGTTGTCGGCCGCACTGGACGGCATTCCCGCGGGCGCGGGCGGCGAGGCCGCGCTGACGTACGTGGACGTGCGCGAGGCGCGGCGACTCCTCGGTGAGGACAGGGAACTGTACGGCGGCCTCGACGGATTCGGGATCCCGGAACTTGCGCACGCGCGGTACGACGGCGATTCGCCGCGCGCGGCCCTCGGCTTCGACGCGGCCGACGTGGACACCTCCGTGCAGATCACGCCCGGGGCAGCCCGTCTGACGGGACGCTTCGACGTGGCCGCCGTCACGGCCGCCCTGACGAAGCGGGGCTGGAAGGAGGAGCGGACCGGGGGCGGGGCCCTCTTGAGCGACGGGCCCGCGCGGACGGCGGTCTCCGGTGGTGTCCGCTCCTCCACGGCGGGACCGGAGAACGCCCTGCCGCCGCTGACGGCCCCGGAGCGCTCGGTCGCCGACGATCCGGCGTACCGGTCCGTCGTACGCTGCCTCGGCGAGGACGTGTTCGCCGCCACCTTCTACGGCACCCGGCCGGGCCGGAACCTGCCGGGGCTCACCCTCTTCGCGATCGGCGCCCGGGCCGGCACCGACGGCTCGTCGCGGGAGCGGCTGTGTGCCCTCACCGCGTCGGCCGACGGCGCCCGGCGCGTCACCGACGCGCTGAAGCCCCGGACCGCCGGGGGCGAGCGGTTCGCCGGGGCCACCCTCCGCACCGGCGGCGGCCCGGCCCCGATGGTCACCATGGAGTGGCCGAACCGGGCCGGAACGGGGCTGCGGCCCGGTGATCAGAACCGGACGGGCGAGCTGCCCCGGCTGCTCATGCCGCCGCGCTGACACCCCCGGATCACCGCCCCGCGGCCCCCCGCCGGATCGGTGCGCCGGCACGCCCCTCAGGCCGGACGGGTCGGTGTCGGCGCCCCGGAGGACGACGCACACCTGCTCCCCGGGGCGCGGCCGGTGCCCGCCGGCGTCCGGCCGCGCCGTCCACAACGTGGCCGTCCCACGGCGCTCGACACCACCGAAATAGCTAGACGATACGTTGCGTCTCGTCTAGGGTGGTGCCCATGACCACGACTCCCCCCGCCCACCTCGCCATGTTCTCCATCGCCGCCCACGGCCACGTGAACCCCAGCCTGGAGGTCATCCGCGAGCTGGTCGCCCGGGGGCACCGGGTCAGCTACGCCATCCCCGCCTCCTTCGCCGACAAGGTCGCCGCGACCGGCGCCACGCCCGTCGTCTACACCTCCACCCTCCCGACGGACGACGACCCCGACGCCTGGGGCACCGAACTGATCGACAACATCGAGCCGTTCCTCGCCGACGCGATCCACGCACTGCCCCAGCTCGCCGCGGCCTTCGAGGACGACCGGCCGGACCTGGTGCTGCACGACATCACCTCGTACCCGGCTCCCGTCCTGGCCCACGGCTGGGGCGTGCCCGCCGTCTCGCTCTGGCCCAACCTCGTGCCCTGGGAGGGGTACGAGGAGGAGGTGGCGGAGCCGGTGTTCGCCGAGCTCAAGGCGTCACCGCGCGGCAAGGCCTACTACGCGCGGTTCGAGGCGTGGCTGGCGGAGCACGGCGTCGACACCCACCCCGACCGGCTGATCGCCCGCCCGCGCCGGGCCCTGGTCCTCATCCCCCGGGCCCTGCAGCCGCACGCCGACCGGGTGGACGCCTCCGTGTACACCTTCGTCGGCGCCTGCCAGGGCGACCGGTCCGAGCAGGGGACGTGGACGCGTCCGGCGGGCGCGGAGAAGGTGCTCCTGGTCTCCCTGGGATCCGCCTTCACCAAGCAGCCGGCCTTCTACCGGGCCTGCGTCGAGGCCTTCGGAGATCTGCCGGGCTGGCACGTCGTCCTGCAGATCGGCAAGTTCGTCACCCCCGGGGAGCTCGGGGACGTCCCCGAGAACGTCGAGGTGCGTTCCTGGGTGCCGCAGCTGTCGGTGCTGAGGCAGGCGGACGCGTTCGTCACCCACGCCGGGGCGGGGGGCAGCCAGGAGGGCCTGGCGACCGCCACGCCCATGGTCGCGGTGCCGCAGGCCACCGACCAGTTCAGCAACGCCGCGATGCTGGAGTCGCTGGGGGTCGCCCGGCACTTGCCGATGGACGAGGTCACACCGGAACGGCTGCGCGAGGCGGTGCTCGCCCTCGTCTCCGACCCCGCGGTCGCGCGCCGCGCCGCCGCGGTCCGGCGGGAGATGGCCGGGGAGGGCGGGACGCGGCGGGCCGCCGACCTCGTCGAGGCGGAACTCGCGGGCCGGTGACGAAAGGGGTCCGTCCCGCAGGCGCCGATCGCCTCCGGGACGGACCCCCCGCGCGTGCCGGGGGAAGGCCCCGGCGGGGTGGTTACGGGACGAGCCGCAGCAGACGGTTCGGGGAGCCGCTGCCGGGGCTGGTCACCTTGTTCGGGGTGGAGCCGTTGACGAGGGCGGAGGCGACCTGGGCCGGGGTGGCGGAGGGGTGGCCGGCCAGGTGGACGGCGGCGGCGCCGGCCACGTGCGGGGTGGCCATCGACGTGCCGGAGATCGTGTTGGTGGCGGTGTCACCGGTGTGCCAGCCGGCCGTGATCGACACGCCGGGGGCGAAGATGTCCAGGACGGAGCCGTAGTTGGACCAGCTGGCCTTGGCGTCGGAGCTGTTGGTGGCGCCCACGGTGATCGCCTCGGGGACGCGGGCGGGCGAGGTGGAGGAGGCGTTGACGCCGGAGTTGCCGGCGGCGACGGCGTAGGTCACGCCGTCCGCGATCGACCTCTTCACCGCGTTGTCGAGGGTGGTGGAGGCGCCGCCGCCGAGGGAGAGGTTGGCGACGGCGGGCGCGCCCGCCGTGTGGTGGGACGTCACCCAGTCGATGCCCGCGATGACACCGGCGGTGGTGCCGGAGCCGTTGTTGTCGAGGACGCGGACGGCGACGATCTTCGCGGCCTTGGCCACGCCGTAGGTCTTGCCGGCGATGGTCGTGGCGACGTGGGTGCCGTGCCCGTTGCCGTCCTGGGCGACGGTGTCGCCCTCGACGGCGTCGTAACCGTTCACGGCCCGGCCGGCGATCTCGCTGTGGCTGATCCGGACGCCGGTGTCGATGACGTACGCGGTGACACCCGCGCCGGCGCTGTCGGGGTAGGTGTAGGTGCCGTTCAGCGGCAGGTTCGCCTGGTCGATCCGGTCCAGGCCCCAGGGGGCGTTGGTCTGGGTCGCGTCGGCGCGGACGAGCCGGTTCTGCTCGACGGAGGCGACGGCCGGGTCGGCGGCCAGCCTGCGGGCCTGGGTGGCGTCGAGGGTCGCCGTGTAACCGTCGAGCGCGGCGCCGAAGGTCTTGCCGACCGTGCCGCCGTAGCGCGCTATCAGTTTCCGCCCCTGGGCGGAGGAGGCCTTGAAGCCCGCGTCCTGCTTGAGCGTGACGATGTAGCTGCCGGGCACGGCGTCGGCGGCGCCGGCCGCGAGCACGGTGCCCTCGGCGGGAGCGGGGGCCGCCTGGGCGGGAAGGGCGGCGAAGGTGCCGAGCAGGGCGGCGGCGGTCGCGAGGGACGCCGTGGCGGCGAGGCGGGCAGGGGTGCGCTTGGGGAGTGCCATGACGAGGGTTTCCTCCTCCTGGGCGCCGTGCCCCCGGGGTGGGGCGGCACGGCTGTGGGGGGTGCGCGTGGGGTTCACGCACACGGCCGGGAGCGGTGGGGCCGCGCTCGGCGTGATCAGCAGCCTGTCCTCATCGGCGGCGCCGATCAAGAGAGTTGAAGCCTTGTCATGCATCTGCCACAACTCTGCAATCGAATCCCCGTCGAACGCCCGCACGATGGCGCGAAGGGCTTGCTACGGTGGCCGGGATCCGCCCCCGTCACGCCCCCTGACGGTCCGTGAGCGCGTCCGCCAGCGCGGCGGCGAACCCCTCCGGGTTGTCCAGCATCAGGTTGTGTCCCGCCGCCGGGACCTCGCGCACCGGGACACCGGCCGCCGCCATCCACGCGGCGTCCGGCTCGGGCAGGCTCCACTCCCCCACCAGGAAGGTCCGGGGGACGCCGAGGGCCACGAGGAGCTCACCGCCCGACGGCACGGTGCCCTCCACGAGCGCCACCGCGCTGCGGTGCACGGCCAGCGGGTCGGCGAGGCGCAGCCGGGCCGTGTAGTCGGGCCGGTCACCGGCGGCCAGCATGCGGGCGAAGCCCTCCGCGACGAACGCCTTCTCCTCCTGGGCGGCGACGGGACCGCTGAACGCGCCCGGGCCGGGCCGGACGTTGGGCTCGGCCACGACGAGCCGGGCCACGAGGTCCGGACGCGCCGCCGCCAGCTGGATCGCGACGGCGCCGCCCATCGAGTGCCCGACCAGGTCCACGCCGGCGAGCCCGAGGTGGTCGAGGACCGCAGCGACCGCCGCCGCCTGGGACTCCATGCGGTAGTCGAAGCCCGCGGGCCGGTCGCTCAGGCCGTGACCGAGGAGGTCCACCAGCAGCGCTCGGCCGCCCCCGAGGGCCGGGTGCGTCGCGATGTGCGCGAAGTCCGAGGCCGCCGTGCAGCCCAGCCCGTGGACGAAGACGCGCACGGGCCCCTCACCCGGCAGGTCGATCCACCGGATGTGGGCCCGCTCGTCCTCCAGGTACAACTCCCGCATGCCTGCCCGCTCCCCGTTCCGACGCCGCACGCCCTCGCGCACGGTCGGCACCCACCTTAGAAGGGGGCACCGACAGCGCGTCCGGCGCGGCCCCGCGCGTCAGGCCGGGGAGAGCACCACCAGCAGGTGGGCGACGGCTGCGGCGACCGCCGTGCGGGCCGGGCCGAGATAACGGCGGGGGTCGACCGTCTCCGGGTGCTCCGCGAGGTGCGCCCGTACCGCCCGGGTGAAGGCCTTGTTGAGGTGGGTGGAGACGTTCACCTTGGTCATGCCGGCCGCGACCGCGGCCGCGAGGTCGCCGTCCGCGACGCCCGAGGAGCCGTGCAGCACCAGCGGGGTGTCGATCGCCGCGCGCAGCCGGGCGATCAGGTCGAAGTCCAGCACCGCGTCACGGGTGAGCATCTGGTGGGAGCTGCCCACCGCCACGGCGAGCGCGTCGACGCCCGTGGCCGTGACGAAGGCGCGGGCCTCGTCGGGATCGGTGCGGACTCCGGGGGTGTGCGCGCCGCCCTTGCCGCCGATCTCGCCGAGTTCGGCCTCCACCCAGACGCCGTGCCGGTGGCAGAACTCCACGACCTCGCGGGTCGCGGCGACGTTCTCCGCGTACGGGAGCGTGGAGGCGTCGAACATGACGGACCCGAGGCCGAGGGCGACCGCCTCGCGCACCAGCTCGGGGTTCTCCGCGTGGTCGAGGTGGACGGCGACGGGCACCTTCGCCGCCCGGGCCACGGCGAGGGAGGCGAGGGCGACCGGTTCGAGGGCGCCGTGGTAGCGGACGGTGTTCTCGCTGATCTGGAGAACGACCGGCCGGTCGGCGCTCTCCGCCCCGGCCACGATGGCCTGGGCGTGTTCCAGTTGGAGGACGTTGAAGGCGCCGACGCCCCGGCCGGCGGTGCGGGCCCGGCGGACGATCTCGTCGGTGGGCGTCAGCGGCATGGTCCTTCTCCCGTGGGGGCGGCGGGTACGGCGGGGGCGGCGGCCGGCCGGCGGGGCCTTCGGCCGGAGGGGCGGTCAGCCATCGAGGTCCGCCAGGACGACCGAGCGGGTGAGGTTCCGGGGGGTGTCGGGGTCGAGGCCGCGCGCCTCGGCGACCGCGACGGCCAGGCGCTGGGCGCGCACCAGGTCGGCCAGGGGGTCGAGGTCGCTCTCCTCGACGGTGCCGCCGACCTTGCGGACCTCGTCCGCCAGCCCGGCGGGCAGGGCGCCGAAGCCCCAGGCCACCCGGCCGGGGCCGGTGATGCTGATGGGCCCGTGGCGGTACTCCATCGCCGGGTACGCCTCGGTCCAGGCGCCGGCCGCCTCGCGCATCTTGAGTCCGGCCTCCAGGGCGAGTCCGTAGGTCCAGCCGGTGCCCAGGAAGGTCAGCTGCTCGGCGGAGACGAGCGCCTCGTCCAGGGGGAGGCCGAGGGCCCGTTCGGCGTCGCCCGCCGCCTCCTCGACGGGGGCGACGCCCTCGGGCAGCGCGCCCTCGGCCTCCAGGTGGGCGCGGAGCAGGGCCAGGGCGGTCGTGGCGAACCGCGTCTGCACGACCGACTCCTCGTCGGCGAAGTCCAGGACGGCGACCGCGTCGGCGAGGTCCATGACGGGGGTGGTCGGGTCGGCCGTCAGGGCGCCGGTCGGCACGCCGCCCCGGAGCCGGGCGAGGACGGTGAGGACCTCGCTCGTCGTGCCGGAGCGGGTGATCGCGAGGACGCGGTCGTAGCGGCGTCCGTACGGGAAGGCGGAGGCGGCGAAGGCGTCGGTCTCCCCGTGGCCGCCGGACTCGCGCAGCTCCGCGTAGGCCAGTGCCATGAACCAGGAGGTGCCGCAGCCGATGACGGCGACGCGCTCGCCGCGCCGGGGCAGGGCCGCGGTGTGCCGGTCGAGGGTGCGGGCCGCCTGGCGCCAGGTGGTGGGCTGGGAGGCGATCTCCGCGGAGGTACGGGAGGTCATGCGGCGCTCCTTGCGAACGGAGAGACGGGGTGATGATTGAAGTTGCTCGGACAGCGTCAGATTCAAGCAGATCCACGCATCCACTTTCCAGGTCCCGTGCAGCGCGGCGGCTAGAATCGCCGCGCGGACGAGCGGGAGGGGAACGGCACACATGGCCAAGCACGAGCGGTGGAACGCGCTCCTCGAACTGCTCGCCGACTCCGGCAGGGTGGAGGTCGAGGAGGCCGCCGCCGCGCTGGACGTCTCCGCCGCCACGATCCGCCGCGACCTGGACGAACTCGCCGAGCAGCGGCTGCTCGTGCGCACCCGGGGCGGCGCGGTCGCCCACGGCGTCTCGTACGAGCTTCCGCTGCGCTACAAGTCCACCCGGCACACGCCGGAGAAGCGGCGGATCGCGGCCGCCGTGGCGGATCTGATCGCGCCCGGCGAGGTCGTGGGACTCAACGGCGGTACGACGACGACGGAGGTGGCGCGGGCGCTCGCGGTGCGGTTCGCCGGCGAGCGGGCACAGGCGCCGGGTGCCGTCCCGGCCGCGCCGGCGCTGACCGTGGTCACCAACGCCCTCAACATCGCCGGCGAGCTGGCCGTGCGGCCGGCGATCAAGCTGGTCACGACGGGCGGGGTGGCGCGTCCGCAGACGTACGAGCTGGTGGGACCACTGACGGCCGGCGTGCTCGGCGAAGTCGTCCTGGACGTGGTGGTGCTCGGCGTCGACGGCATGGACGCCGAGCTGGGCGTGATGGCCCATCAGGAGGAGGAGGCGGCCGTCAGTCGTCTGTTCGCCGAGCGGGCGAGCCGGGTCGTGGTCGTGACGGACTCCTCGAAGCTGGGCCGGCGGGCGTTCGCCCGCATCTGCGGGACCGGCCGCGTCGACCTCCTCGTCACGGACTCCGCCGTCCCGGCGGAGGCGGTCGCGCGGTTCGGCGAGGCGGGCGTGAAGGTGCTGACCGTCTGACCGACCGCGCCGCCGCCCTCGTGCCGGAGTCACCGGGGCCGGGCGGCGGGCGGCCGTTCAGTGGCCGGCGTACGCGGCCCGGCGGGCGGTGGCGTCCAGCAGGGCCAGGGCGTCGGCGGCGGTCCGGCCGGGGGCACGGTTCCAGGGTCCGATCAGCCCGGTCCAGCCCCGGGCGCGCAGCTCGGTGACGATCCAGGCGGCGGCCTGGTTCATGGTGTCGGCGCTGCCGTAGCCGAGGCGGTGGGCGGCGAGCAGGGCGCCGCAGACGCAGCGGGCGCCCCGGGCGTCGCGGAGCCGGTACGGGGCGTTCTGCCAGCCCCATTCCTCCAGGACCTGGCGGGCGTAGCCGAGGTGCACCGAGGGGCGCAGATCGGCCTGGCCGATCCGGCGCCACACGTGCAGGCGGTCCGGGAGCGCGGCTCCGACGCGGCCGGGGAGCCGGCGCTCGGCGGGCAGGGCGGGCGGCAGCGCGTCGAGGGCCTCGGCGACGAGCCGGTCCACCGGGACGGTGAGGAGGGCGCGCCAGTCCTCCCCCGGCCGCTCCTCCGGGCCCGGGTTCTCGCCGGGGGGAGCGGGGGCGGGGGCCTGGCCGTGCCAGTTCTCGACGATCCGCTGCCAGGTCGCGCTCTCGTACAGGGCGGCGGCCTCGCGGTCCAGGGCGTCGGGGCCGAGCAGGGAAGGGGCGGAGGACATGGGCGGCTCCTGAGGTCGGAGGACCTCATCCTTCAGCACAAATGTCGACTTCGCGACATTTGCCCCTTTCGTGGGCGCGGCGCTCGGCCACCCCTTTTCACGCCACCCGAAGGGGGAGCATTTCACCCGCTTCCCTTTCGATCGGAATTACAGCCCATATTCGGACATTGCGCTCCGGGTGACGCGTTTCACTTCCCGGCCCGCCCGGAGGGGTTCCGGCGTCGGCCGAGCCGTACGCCGCAAGGCCGTTCGCCCGGCCGCCGCTCCACAGGATCTTGAATGCGCGAATTCCGGGAACCGCTTTTCCGTGAATGCGCGGGGCGACGCCTTGTTCCCGGCCCCCTTTCTGGCCTACGGTCACCCCCATTCAGGCGGACCGCCGAATCCTGCCACCGCCTGAAAACCTCCCTTTTCACCCGACGGCAGGAGCGGGGGACCCACGAACACGCCGGTCCGGCCTTCCGGAGCGGCTCGGGGTGAAGCCGCGTGCGCGCGGCCGGACACCTCCCGTCCGAACCCGACAGCTCACCCCGCAGGCGCCGGAGAGGAAGCCGTCATGCCTGCACACGGTAAGCACCGCCGCCCTCGGCGCCGCACCGTCCCCCGTGGTCTCGCCCTCGCCGGTTCGGGCGGCGCCGCGCTGGCCCTGCCGCTCGTCGTACCCGCCTCGGCCGGTGCCCAGCCGGTCGCCGGGGCCCCGCAGACCGCCGCCCACGCGCTCCCGGCGGCGCCTTCCGCCCGGCCGGCCGCGACCGTCCCCGCCACGCTCCCCGCCGCTCCCGCCACGACCCGCACCTATACCGTCGTGAAGGGCGACTCCCTTTCCGGCATCGCACGGGAGAAGGGAATTCAGGGCGGCTGGAAGGCTCTTTACCGGGCCAACCGGACCGTGGTGGGTGACAATCCGTCACTCATTCACCCCGGGCTCGAACTGACGATTCGTCGGGATTCCGCGAAGGCTCCCGCGGCGAAGACCCCGGCCGGCACCAGCGAGCGCGCGAGCCGCGGCGAGCGGCGCTCGGCTCCCGCCTCCTCCGGTGCCGCCGCGGCTCCGGCCGCCGCTCCCGCCGCGGCACCTGCCGCCCGGGCCGCCACGACGGCCTACGCCGACAACCTGGACGGCTGGATCCGCGAGTCGCTCGACGTCATGGCCCGGTACGGCATCCCCGGTTCGTACGACGGCATCCTGCGCAACGTGATGCGCGAGTCCTCCGGCAACCCGCGGGCCATCAACCTGTGGGACTCCAACGCCGCGGCCGGCACCCCGTCGAAGGGCCTGCTCCAGGTCATCGAACCGACCTTCATGGCCTACCACGTGCCGGGCACGTCCATGGACCTCTTCGACCCGGTCGCGAACATCACCGCCGCCTGCAACTACGCGGCGGACCGCTACGGCTCGATTGACAACGTCAACGGCCCGTACTGACGTCCGAGGCGGCCGTCCGGCGTCCGAAGTGCCCGGTGAACCAGGAGGCGGCGAGCTCCGCCACCTCCTCCAGGGCGCCCGGCTCCTCGAAGAGGTGGGTGGCGCCGGGCACGACCTCCAGCCGGTTCTCGCAGCGCAGCATCGCCTGTGCCTTCCGGTTGAGGTCCAGGACGAGCGCGTCGCGTCCGCCCACCACGAGGAGGGTGGGGGCGTCGACCCGGGCCAGCCGTTCGTGGGCCAGGTCGGGCCGGCCCCCGCGCGAGACGATCGCCGCGGGCCGGGCACCGGTCCCGCCGCCCGCCGTACCGACCGGCCCGGCCGCCGCCCACAGGGCGGCGGCCGCTCCCGTGCTCGCGCCGAACCAGCCGAGCGGCAGCCCCCGGGCCGCCGGCTCCGCCGCCAGCCACTCCGTGGCCCGGGCCAGGCGTCCGGCGAGCATCGGCGTGTCGAAGACGAGCCGCCGGTCGGCCGCCTCGTCCTCGGTGAGCAGGTCGAAGAGGAGCGTGCCGAGGCCCGCCCGGTTCAGGGCTCCGGCCACCGCCCGGTTGCGGGGGCTGTGCCGGCCGCTGCCGCTGCCGTGGGCGAACAGGACGACGCCGTGCGCGTCCTCGGGCACGGCCAGCCGCCCGGCGAGGGTGCCCCCGCCCTCCGGCAGCGGGAGTCGGACGTCCGACTCCCGGACGACGGGTCCGTGCACGGCCCGGCTGTGCGCGAGCCGGGCGACGACCTCCTCGTCGGAGGTCGCGGAGAAGTCCTCGTAGAACTGGCCGACCGCGGCGAAGCCGTCCGGCGTGTGGACACACACGGTCTCGTCCGCCTCCCCGCCGAGGCGGGTGGTCCAGCCGCGGGGGGCGACCGGGACGGCGAAGACGATCCGTGCCGCGCCCCGGGCGCGGACGACCCGGCAGGCCGCGAGCGCGGTGGCCCCGGTCGCGAGCCCGTCGTCGACCACGAGGACCGTCCTGCCGTCGAGCGGTACGGGCCGCCGGCCGCCCCGGTAGCGGCGAGCGCGCCGCTCCAGCTCGGCGCGCTCGCGTTCCTCGACAGCCGCGAGGTCACCCGGGGCCACCCGGGCGTCGCGGAGCACCTGGTCGTTCAGGACCCTGACGCCGCCCTCTCCGATGGCCCCCATCGCGACCTCGGGCCGGTACGGCACGCCCAGCTTCCGTACCACGCAGATGTCGAGCGGCGCGCCGAGGGCGTCGGCGACCTCGGCGGCCACGGGGACCCCGCCCCGGGGCAGGCCGAGGACCGTGACGTCGAGGGCCGCGAGGTGGCCGAGGCGGGCGGCGAGGCGCCGTCCCGCGTCGGTCCGGTCCGTGAAGTACATGCTCGGCCGCCTTCCGCCGTCCGCGTGCGCCGCGGCTTCCGGGCGGTGCCGGGGCCCTGCCCCCGGCCCGTGCTCCCTCCAGGGTAGGCACGCCCCCACCGTCGCCCGCACCCCAAGGGAGCGGCCCGGGGCCGGGTCAGGCGGCGAGGAAGGCCTCGATGGCCTCGGCGAGGGCCTTCGGGGTCTCCTCGGGGGCGTAGTGGCCGGCGTCCTCGAGGACGTGGAGGCGGGCGTTGGGGTACCAGCGCAGCCAGGTGGCCTCCATGGCCTCCGCGCCGAGGGCGGGGTCGTGGGCGCCGACGACGAGCAGGACGGGCACGGGGTTGTCGCGGACGCGCTCGTGGAAGTCGGCGCGGGCCCAGGAGTCCAGGTAGGCGCGGAAGGCGGTGGCCGACGAACGGTTCACGGACCGTTCGACGCGGGTGCCGAGCCAGGTGTCGTCGTACCGCCCGCCGGTGGTGCGGTCGATGATGGCGCGCCGGTTCGCGGGCTCGGCGGCGGCCCCGGCGAAGAGTTCCCAGGTCTCGGGGTCGAGCGGGAAGCCCGCGGCGGAGACCGGTGAGATGCCGACGAGGGACCGGACGCGGCCGGGCTCGTCGAGGAGCATCACCTGGGCGGCCTTGGCGCCCATGGAGTGACCGATGACGGTGAAGGAGTCCCAGCCCAGGTCGTCGGCGACGGCGAGGGCGTCGGCGGCGACCTCTTCCATCGTGTAGTCGCCGGGCGTGTCGCGGGCCTCGCCGTAGCCGCGGCAGTCGAGGAAGGCGTACTGCCCGGCGGCTGGGTCGAGGTGGTCGCGGAGCGGGGCGAAGCTGGTGCGGTCGCCGAACCAGTTGTGGAGCACGAGGGCACGACCCGGCCCCTCGCCGTGCACCTCGTACGGAAGAACCCTGCCGGTCATCGCGCCCCCTGGTGGCCTGGGAAGGGCCCGCACCTCTCGGCGGCGCCCGACGACCGAGTGTGGCGTCCCGGTCGCGCGCAGTCAAAGGGGCGGTCCGGGGGACTCGTCCGGCGCGTCACCCGGTCGGTCCCGTGGCGCTGGTCGCCCCGGCCGGGCGCGGCGAGGCTGGGGGTGGCCTGTCGCTCAGGCCGGAGGACTCAGGGCGTCAGCCCCGGAGGAGGACACGTGCAGCAGGACAAGCAGCCCGAGTACCGGCCGGTGGTCTTCCGGGACCGCTCGGCGGGGTACGCGTTTCTGACGCGGTCGACGGCGACCAGCGACACCACCATCGAGTGGGACGACGGGAACACGTATCCGGTGATCGACGTGGAGATCTCGTCGGAGAGCCACCCGTTCTACACGGGCAAGGCGCGGACGGTCGACACGGAGGGCCGGATCGCGAAGTTCGAGCGCCGGTACGGCGAGCAGGGCTGAGCCGTGGCGGCGGGTCCCGGCCGGGGCGGGTGCGTGTCGAGAACGGCGCGCCCGGCCCCGGCCGGCGGGGAAGGGCTCAGCCCTTGACGACGCCGGACTTGGCGACCTTGATGCTGGCACTGGTGCGGCCGGACTGGGAGCCGAGGGACTCGATCTTCTTCACCAGGTCCTGGCCCTCCACGACCTCGCCGAAGACGACGTGCTTGCCGTCGAGCCAGCTGGTGACGATCGTGGTGATGAAGAACTGCGAACCGTTGGTGTTGCGGCCCGCGTTCGCCATGGAGAGCAGGTACGGGCGGTCGTGCTTCAGCGTGAAGTTCTCGTCGGCGAACTTCTCGCCGTAGATGCTCTTGCCGCCGGTGCCGTTGCCGTTGGTGAAGTCACCGCCCTGCAGCATGAACTCCGGGATGACGCGGTGGAACGGGGAGCCCTCGTAACCGAAGCCGTGCTCGCCGGTGGCGAGCTCACGGAAGTTGCGCGCCGTCTTCGGGACGACGTCGTCGAACAGCTTGAAGACGATCCGGCCGGCCGGCTCGTCGTTGATGGTGATGTCGAAGAACACGTTGTCGTTGCTCATGGGGACATCCTGTCATTACCCCCGTACCGCACGCGCACGGGCCGCCTCCCGCCGTGTCACGTCGCGGGTGCCCCGCCGCCCGGGGAGGGGGCGAGGGGCACCCGCGACGGCATCCGCGCGCGGGATCAGAGCAGTCCGCCGCCCCGCTGGTCCAGGGCGCCCTCGGCGGCCTGGCCGGCCTCGTGGACGACGGTCTCGACGGCCTGGTCCTCCTGGAGCAGTCCGGTGGCTCCGCCGAGGGGCGCTTCGGCGGCGTCGGCCTGCGGCGGCGGGGTGATGAGGGCGGTGACGACGCCTGCGGCGAGGGAGGCGATGGCGAGCATGCTGCGCTTCTTCATGCCCTGGTCAACTGCTCAGCGGCCGAGGAGTTACGGTTCGCCGGCCACGGATCCATCCGAGGAGGAGCAGCGAGGCGACGGCGGCCAGGGCGCACCAGGTGGAGACGAACGCCGTGCGCCACAGCAGCGCGCAGAGCGCCGCGCCCGCGCCGGTGGCGAGGCCGAGCAGGCGGAGCCGCCGGTCCCGGGCGAGGAGCAGGGCTCCGACGGTCGCGAAGAGGTAGCCGGCGAGGACCACGGGGGCGTACGGCAGGCCGACGGCGTATCCGACGGTGCGTCCGTGGATCTCGGCGGTGACGGGGGCGGTGGCGAGCCGGTGGGCGAGGAAGGCGGCGGTCCCGAGTCCGGCGGCGAGCGGCGCGTACAGGCGCGGCCGGTCGCCGGGCCGGGCGGCGGCGAGGACGCCGAGCGGCACCCAGAGCGGCAGCAGGGGCAGGGCGATCACGGCCCAGAGGAGGGTGGCCGGGCCGGCTCCCCCGCCACCGCTCCACACGGCGGCCTCCACGGCCTGGTGGGCGCCGAGGAGCAGGGGCAGGGCCGCGAGCGGGGCGTCGCCCGGACGGCGCACCGAGGCGAGGGCCACCACCCCGGCCGCTCCGATCCCGAGACCCGCCCAGAGGTCCGCCGCCGCACTCCAGCACATGTCCGATGTGTACCGCGTCCGCCGCGGGGGCGCCCCCGCGACACCGGGGCGGGGAGGCCCCCGCCTCCGAGGGCCGCCGTTCAGGCTCCGGTGGGTTCCGACTCCATGTACACGGTCGTCCCGGTCCTGCGGGCGCGGTCGACGGCGGCGAGGCGGCGGAACTCTCGGGGGTCCATCTCGCGCTCCCACTCCTCCAGGGTCCGCACCCGGTACTCGCTGTGCTCCCCGGGGTCGAGGACGATCCCGGCGATCTGTTCGTCGGTCAGCTCGCCGCCGTCGAAGACGAATCCGATGTGGTTCGCCGGCCAGGCGGCACCCCGGTCCGTGGTGAAGTCGGCGCCGAGGAGGCGCGGCGGGCCGGTGAAGACGATCCCGGTCTCCTCGCGGCACTCGCGCAGGGCGGTCTGCCAGGGCGTCTCCCCCGGGTCCATGTTGCCGCCGGGCCACTGCCACCGGCAGGACTCGGCTCCGTAGCCGGCGCGCAGCTGGAAGGGGCGCCCCGCCGTGTCCGTGAAGTAGAGACAGGCGTAGGCCGTCGCTCTCGGCAGGGTCTCGACGTATGCGGCGGGCGGCAGCCAGGCGTGCGTCATGGGCGGCTCTCTCTCGACGGGCCGATGGGGATTCCTCCATCCAAGCGGTCCCGGGCGGACCGTCCGGCCGCTCCGGAACGGATCACCGGATCGTGTGAGCCGGCCGGGGCGGCGGGGCGGGGGCCGGTCAGTCCGCGGAGACGAGCCCGGTCTCGTAGGCGAGGATGACGAGGTGCACGCGGTCGCGGGCGCCGAGCTTGGACAGGAGCCGGGTGAGGTAGGTCTTGGCGGTGGCGACGCTGAGGTGGAGCTCCTGGGCGATCTCGGTGTTGGATAGGCCGCGGCCGACGAGGGTGAGGACCTCCCGTTCGCGGTCGGTGATGCCGTCGGGTCCCGGGCGGGGTGCGGCGGCGGGCCGGCGGGGGCGGCCGGCGAACTCCTTGATGAGGCGGCGGGTGACCCCGGGGGCGAGGAGCGCGTCACCGGAGGCGACGATCCGGACGGCGGCGAGGATGTCGTCGAGGGCCATGTCCTTGACGAGGAAGCCGGAGGCTCCGGCGTCCAGCGCGCCGTAGACGTGCTCGTCGTCGTCGAAAGTGGTGAGGACGACGACCCGGGCGCCGCTCGGTCCGGCGGTGACGCGGCGGGTGGCCTCGATGCCGTCGGTGCCGGGCATGCGGAGGTCCATGAGCACGACGTCGGCGGCGGTCGCCTCGGTGAGGCGGACGGCTTCGGCCCCGTCGGCGGCCTCGCCGACCACGAGGAGGTCGGGGGTGTCGGCGATGACCATGCGGAGCGCGGTGCGGACGAGGGGCTGGTCGTCGGCCAGGACGACACGGACCGGGGGCGCGTCTCCGGTGCCGGGGGTGGCGGGTGGTGCGGGGGTGGCAGGGCTCATGGCGGGGGCGACTCCGGGGCGGGGGTGGCGGTGGGGTGAGGGGTGAAGGTCAGGTGGAGGGTGAGGGTGAGGCCGGGGTGGAGGGTGAGGGCACGGGCAGGTGGGCGGTGACGCGGAATCCGCCGGCCGGCCGGGGGCCCGCCTCGAACCGTCCGTGGAGCAGGCCGACGCGCTCCCGCATGCCGATCAGGCCGTGGCCGGAGCCTCCGCCGGTGCGGGCACGCTCCTGGCCGGGGCGCGGACCGGGGTCCTCGACGGTGACGACGAGGGACGCGGGGTCGCGGTGGTCGACGGTGACCGTGCAGGAGTCCGCGCCCGAGTGGCGTACGACGTTGGTGACGGATTCCTGGACGAGGCGGAAGGCCGAGAGGTCGATGTCCGGGGGCAGGGGGCGGGGGGCGCCGGTGCGGTGGACCGTGAGGCGGACGCCCGCGGCGGCGGTGAGCGCCGTGAGCCGGTCGAGCGCGTCCAGGCCGGGCATGTCGGGCAGCCCGGCGGGTCCGGCGCCGTGCGGGTCGCCGGGCGCGGACGGTTCCGCTCCGGTGTCCTGGTCCGGGGTGCGCAGCGCGCCGACCATCCGGCGCAGGCCCGCCAGGGTGTCGCGGCTCGCGGCCTCGATCTCGGCGAGGGCCTGGCGGGCCGCGTCGGGCTGCGTCGTGATGACCCGGCGGGCGGCGCCGGCCTGGAGGGCGACGATGCCGATGCTGTGGGCGACCGTGTCGTGCATCTCGCGGGCCACGCGGAGGCGCTCGGCGGTGACGGCCCGTTCGGCGGCGCGTTCGGCGTCCCGGACGCGGGTCTCCTCCGCGTGCGTACGGCTCTGCCGCTCGAAGCGGCCGAGCAGCCAGGCGACGGCGGCGGTGAGCCCCACCGCCAGGGCGCCGGTGGTGCCCACGCTCCAGCCGGAGAGGAGCCGGACGGCCAGGTACGCCACGGGGACGCCGAGGGCCAGCAGCAGGGCCCGGTTCGCCTCGCGGGCCGGCCGGGAGGCGGCGATGACGTACAGGGCCACGTCGACGGCGAGGTACTGGGCGAGGGGGATCGCGGTGACGGACAGGGGCGTGGTGCCCACGACGGCGGCGGCGAGGAGGTGGCGGAGCGCCGCGGCCGGCCGGCGGGCCAGCAGCAGGCCGCCGCGCACCGCGAGGGCCGTGGCGAGGGCGAGCAGGGTGAGGCCGTCCCAGCGGAGGAACGCCACACCGGCCAGGACGTCCGCCTGCTCCTGGCCGGGCAGACGTACGCGGAGGAGGAAGGTGAAGGCCAGCCCGGCGAGCCAGGCCGTCACCGTCCACCCGGCCGGGGTGATTCTCCTCAGGTACGGGGCCGACGGCATGACAGACATGCCGCGATCGTAGGGGCCCGGGCGCCGCCGGTCGTCGGACCGGGGGTGTACGACCGGGGATGACACGGCGGTGACGGATTGTCGGCGCCGGTCCGATGTCCCGCCGGGGCGCGGGCGGCACCGTTGTGGTCATGATCGATGTCAGGGAACTCACCAAGCGGTACGGCGGCAGAACCGCCGTCCAGGCACTCACCTTCACGGTCCGGCCGGGCCGGGTCACCGGTTTCCTCGGGCCCAACGGGTCGGGCAAGAGCACGACGCTGCGGATGATCCTCGGGCTGCACGCGCCGACGAGCGGCTCCGTGACGGTCGGCGGGCGGCCCTTCGCGGAGCGCTCGCGGGGGCTGCGGCACGTCGGGGCACTCCTCGACGCCGGGGACGCGCACGGCGGTCTGACGGCACGGCGGCATCTGGCCGTGCTCGCCCGGGGCAACAGGCTGCCGCCCGCCCGGGTCGACGCCGTCCTGGAGGAGGTGGGCCTCGCGGACGCGGCGCGGCGCCGGATCGGCGGCTTCTCGCTGGGCATGCGGCAGCGGCTCGGGATCGCGGGGGCGCTCCTCGGTGATCCGCCGGTGCTGCTGTTCGACGAACCGCTCAACGGCCTCGACCCGGAGGGCGTGCGGTGGGTGCGGGGCCTGTTCCGGCGGCTGGCCGCCGAGGGCCGTACGGTCTTCGTCTCCAGCCATCTGATGACGGAGATGCAGCACACGGCGGACGAGCTGGTGGTGATCGGGCGGGGCCGGCTGATCGCGGCGGAGAGCCTGTCCGCGTTCGCCGGGCGGGCGGGCCCGCCGCAGGTGCTGGTGGGGACGTCCGATCCGGCGGCGCTGGCCGGTCCCCTGCTCGCGGCGGGGGCCGTCGTCGTGGAGGAGGCCGGGCGGCTGACGGTCTCGGGTCTGCCGGCCGCGCGCGTCGGGGAACTGGCGCTGCGTCACCGGGTGCCGCTGCACGAGCTGACGACGCGGACCGCGTCCTTGGAGGAGGCGTTCATGGAACTCACCGCCGGCAGTGTCGAGTACCCGGCGGGAGACCTCCGGTGACCGGGGCCGTCCTGTCCGCGCGGGAGCCGCGGGCCCGGTTCCGGGACCTGTTCGCCGCCGAGTGGCTGAAGCTGTGGTCGCTGCGGTCCACGTTCTGGTCGCTGCCGGCGGCGATGGTGGCCGTGGTGGCGTTCAACGTGGGGACCGCCTGGGACCACTACCGGTACTGGCACGCGTACGGCCCGGCCGACCGGGTGGACTTCGTGGCCCACGGCATGGCGCTGCGCGACGCGTTCACGGGGAACGCCGCCACCGTGCTGGTGCTGTGCGCGGCGGCCATGGGGGCGGTGACGGTGTCCGGTGAGTACGCGAGCGGGTCGATCCGCACGGCCTTCGCCGCGGTGCCGGCGCGGGGGGCGGTGATGTCGGCGAAGGTCCTGGTCGTGGCGGCGGTGCAGACCCTGTTCGGGGCGGCGGTCGCGGGGCTGTCGTTCTGGCTGACGCAGGCGGTGCTGGCGGCCCGCGGCGCGGGGGTGCCGCTCTCGCATCCCGGGGCGCTGCGCATCGTCCTGGCGTCGGCCCTGCTGGCACCGGTCTGCGCGGTGGCCGGGATGGCGCTCGCGGCCGTGGTGCGGCGGGCGGCGCTGTCGGTGGTCGCGGCGGTGGTGGTGCTGCTGTTCCTGCCCATGGCGCTGAGTGAGCGGCGGCATCTCACGGCGGTCCTCGCGCACGCGACGCCGCTGAGGGCCTGGGAGCGGCTGGTCGCGGCGGGACCCGCGGAGGCGGTGCCGTACCCGTGGACGACGGGCGGGGCGTGGCTCGTGTACGGGATGTGGCCGGTCGCCGCGGCGGTCGTGACGGCGCTGGTGGTGCGGCGCCGGGACCAGTGAGCGGGGCGCGGGCGGGGCGGTGAACCGTTCTCGGACGGGGGCGTGTCCGGGGACGGTTCACCGTTCTCGGAGCGTCCGGGCCGGTGAACCGTTGGGGCTCGGGCGCGTCCGGGCCGGGGCGCTCTGGCACCGGCGCGGGCGGCCGGTGTCAGTCCTCGGGCGGTGGCCCGGTGCGGCCGAGGCCGCGGCGGACGCGGTGCTCGTGGACGAGGCGGCCGGCGAGGGCGCCCCCGTAGACGACGAAGCCGACGCCGACGAGCCAGGACTGGAGGACGAGCACGGTGCCGAACTGGCCGTACGTCACGGCGTTGGAGGCGATGAGCGGGGAGAACACCAGCTGGGAGAAGACGCGCAGGCCGAGCAGGCCGCAGGCGGTGAGGGCGGCGCCGGGGGCCAGGGCCCGCCAGCGGATGCGGCCGCACAGGAGGAAGCGCTGCGACCACCAGAAGAACGCGAAGGTGCCGGTGAGGTCGCCGAGGGCGACGAGGGCGGTGACGGCGGCGGGGGCGTTCGCGGGGGCGGGGAAGGCGACGAAGAGGAGCAGCGCTGCGATGAGGACGGCGAGCCAGACGACGTGGCGCCACATGGTGTGCCAGCGGGCGGTGGGGAGGTCCCAGACCCGCTCGTACCCGGTCTGGACGGCGGAGCCGAAGGTCACGCCGAAGGCGGCGAGCGCGGCGAGACCGAAGGCGGTGGTGCGCTGGAGGGCCTGTCCCGGACGGCCGAAGAGGCCTTCCACCTCCTCCTGGGACACCTGGGAGACGCCCAGTCCCTGGACGAGCCAGCGGGCGAAGCCCTGCCCGCTGGCCAGGTCGGCGGCGGCGACCACGATGAGCAGGGGGACGAGCGTGAGCAGGCAGAGCGCCGCGAATCCCATGGCGCGGTGCATGAGTTCCATGGCCCGGCCCCGGTTCCAGACGAGGGCCGCGGGCGAGTCGAGGACGCGCTCGTGGAGCCGCCGGAACCGGTGGCTCCCGTGGCCGGACCCGGTGGGGGTGTCGTCGTGCGGTGCGCCGGGGGTGGGGGGCATGTCCGGTGGGGTACCCGGCGGGGCGCCGGGACCGCTCCGGGATGCGGCCGAACGGGTGGCACGGTGCTCCTCCGGGCGCACCGGCCGGCCGGGCCGCCGCAGGCTCACGGGGCCTCGCCCGGACGGCCGGAAGAGTCAGCGGAGGCCGGGGACCGGGAGGGTGCGGGTGCAGCCGTCCGGGGCGGCGTCCGGGACGCCGTGGGCCTGGAGGGCGGCGCTCACCAGCGTGGCGAGCAGGTCGATGTC
Organism: Streptomyces sp. NPDC126503; assembly: GCF_040302405.1. NCBI lineage: Bacteria > Bacillati > Actinomycetota > Actinomycetes > Kitasatosporales > Streptomycetaceae > Streptomyces > Streptomyces sp. NPDC126503. The sequence goes on along the minus strand of NZ_JBEORS010000010.1, from coordinate 16,245 downwards.
GGAGCCCGTGTCCAGGCGGACCGTCACCCAGCCGGAGCCGGCCCGCAGGCGCAGCGCGCTCGATCCGAGGAGGGCCGGGCGCAGCTTGGCGATCATGGCGCGGGTGAGATGGACGTCGGCCTCGTGCTCGCCGTGGAAGTGCACGATGTCGTGCGTCGGGGTGCGCAGTCCGAGCTCGGCGCCGCACTGGGCGGGGCTCGGACTCAGCGAGGGCCAGCTCATCAAGCGTTCACTGGCGTGCCGGGCCGTGTTCATACCGAGGAGCGTGCCGGGCCCCGGGGTCCGGCACAAGCGTCCGGGCGAAAGAATCCGGCCGGGGCGGGAATCCGGTGGTCAGCGGGGGCGAAGTGACGTTCCGTCACGACGGTGGGTGGTGCCGGGGTGGCCGTCGGTCACCGGCGCGGGAGGGTGACCGCGCCCGGCTCGCGCGCCGCGGAACGGGTTCGCGGAACGGTTGTGCGGCGGCGCGGGATCTGGTCGAGTGCTCCCTGAGGCTACCGACCAGTAATCTTCGCTCCCCGGGGGACCGCCATGACGACCGGATTCTTCCATTCCGTCGACGATGCCGCCGAACGGCTCGCCGCCACCGGCTATGTGGCGTCACCGGCCGTCGCCACCGCCGTCTTCCTCGCCGACCGGCTGGGCAAGCCCCTGCTCGTCGAGGGCCCCGCAGGGGTGGGCAAGACCGAACTGGCGAAGGCGGTCGCGCGGGTGACGGGTGCCCGGCTCGTACGGCTCCAGTGCTACGAGGGCGTGGACGAGTCCCGGGCCCTGTACGAGTGGAACCACGCCAAGCAGCTGCTGAGGATCACGGCGGGCCGTGGCGAGTCGTGGGACGAGACGCGGTCGGACATCTTCGGCGAGGAGTTCCTGCTCGCCCGGCCGCTGCTCACGGCGACCGCTCCGAGGAACCGGCCGTGCTCCTGATCGACGAGGTGGACAAGGCCGACGTCGAGGTGGAGGGCCTGCTCCTGGAGGTGCTCGGCGACTTCCAGATCACCGTGCCCGAACTGGGTACGATCAAGGCCACCCACCGCCCCTTCGCCGTCCTGACCTCGAACGCGAGCCGCGAGCTGTCGGAGGCGCTGCGCCGCCGCTGCCTGTTCCTGCACATCGGCTTCCCCGAGGAGGAGCTGGAGCGCCGCGTCCTCGCCCTGAAGGTGCCGGGTCTCGACACGGCCCTCGCCGACTCCGTGGTCCGGGTCGCCGGAGCGCTGCGGGCCATGAACCTGCGGAAGGCCCCGTCGGTGGCGGAGACCGTCGACTGGGCGCGCACGCTGCTGGCGCTCGGGGCGGGCCGGCTGGACGAGCGGCTCGTGCGGGACACCCTGGGCGTCCTGCTCAAGCACCAGGAGGACATCGTCAAGGCCGCCGCCGAGCTCGCCCTGGACGTGGTGTGAGGGGCACGGGACGTGCGGACGGGCCGGAGCCTTCGGAAGCGGCGGCGCGGCTCACCGGTCGGGTGGGGGCGCTGCGCGCGCACGGCTTCGGGGTCGGCACCGGCGAGACGGTGGACGCCGGCCTCGCCTTGGAGGCGGTCGGCTTCGCCCACCGGGAGCGGATGCGCGAGGCGCTCGCGGCGACGCTTCTCCACGGGGAGCGGCAGCGGCCGGTCTTCGACCTGTACTTCCCGCTCGGCGACGGAGTGGCGGCGCCGGGCCCCCGGGAGGGGCCCGCCGGCCTCGCGGGGCTGCGGGAGCGGCTGGTCGCGGCCCTCGCCTCCGGGGACGGTGCCGCTCTCCACGGGCTCGCGGCCGAGGCGGTGGGTGCTTTCGGCGGGTACGGCTCCGGCCCGGAGTCGGACGGCTGGTCCTCGTACCGTACGCTCGCCCGGCTGCGCCCCGAGACCCTCCTCGTCCGGGTGCGGGACCGGCTGCGGGACGCGGCGGACGGGCCGGAGTTCACCGACCGCCTCCTGGACGACCGGATCCGGCGCCGGATCGAGGACTTCCGGGAGCGGGTGCGGACCGAGGCGCGGCGGCGGGTGGCCGAGCGGCAGGGCCGGGACCGGGTCGCGCGCCGCGCGGTCGCGGGGACGGCGGACTCGGTGGACTTCCTGCTGGCCGGCCGGGCACAGCTGGACGAGTTGCGGCGTGCGGTGGGTCCGCTGGCCCGGAAGCTGGCCACCCGTCTCGCGGCCCGGCGGCGGCGGGCCGCGCGCGGCGAGATCGATCTGCGCAGGACGCTGCGGCGGTCGCTGTCGACCGGGGGCGTGCCGGTGCGCCCCGTTCCGCGGCGGCGCGCGCCCGGGCGACCGGAGCTGGTGCTGCTGTGCGACGTGTCGGGGTCGGTGGCCGGTTTCGCTCAGTTCACGATGCTGCTCGTGCACGCCCTGCACGAGCAGTTCGCCCGGGTGCGGGTCTTCGCCTTCGTCAACCGGGTGGACGAGGTGACCGGGCTGATCGCGCGTGGCGCGGCCGATCCCGCCGGCCTCGGGGAGCGGATCCTGGCGGAGGCGGAGGTGACGGGGTGGCACGGGCAGAGCGACTACGGGGCGGCGCTCGGCGAGTTCGCCAGGCGGTACGCGCGGGCCGTCGGGCCGCGTTCGGTGGTCTTCGTCCTCGGTGACGCCCGTACCAACGGCGCCGATCCCGACGTGGCGGCGCTGCGGCTGATCGCGGCCCGCGCCCGCCGGGTGTACTGGCTCAATCCGGAGCGGCCGGCCCTCTGGGGCACGGGGGACTCGGCCGCCCCCGCGTACGCCGAGGTCGTCGAGATGCACGCGTGCCCGAACGCGCGCCGGCTGGCCGCGCTGATCGCCCGCCTGACGCCGGTCTGAGCGCCGGGCGCGGCCCCCGGCCGGGGTGCCCGCACCGGTCCCGATTGCGGGCCGCGCGGGCGGGAGAACTACGGTGACCCCCATGGAACTCATCGGAGAGATAGCGGCCGACCGTCCCCTGCTCGTCCTCGCCGTCAAGGAGGAGGCCCAGCACCTGGACACCGACCTTCCGGTGCTGCTGACCGGCATGGGCAAGGTGAACGCGGCGACCGCGCTGGCGACCGTCCTCGCCCGGGGTCCGCGGCCGTCGGGGGTCGTGAACCTGGGGACGGCCGGCGCGCTGCGGCCGGGCTGGACCGGCACCCACGTGGTGGGCACCGTGGTCCAGCACGACCTGGACGGCGCGACGCTCGCCGCGCTGACCGACGGCGGCACGTACGGCCCTCCGATGGCGCTCCCGGACGGGGGCGACGTCGTGCTCGCCACCGGGGACCTGTTCGTCTCGGACGAGGCGGCCCGGGCGCGGCTGGCGGAGCTGGCGCCGCTGGTCGACATGGAGGGGTACGCCCTCGCCGTGGCGGCGGAACGCGCGGGCGTGCCGCTGCGGATCGTCAAGCACGTCAGCGACGACGCGGGCGAGGGCGCCGGGCGCACCTGGCGCGAGTCGGTGGCCGGGTGCGCGCGGGCCCTCGCGGACTGGGCCGGGGCGAACATCCCGTACCGCTCCTGACGCCGGACGGGCCGGTCACCGCGCGGGGCCGTGACCGCGCGTGCCTGTCCGCCCGTAGCTGTCCGTCCGTGCCGTCGCCGGTCAGCCGGACGCGGGCGGGCGGACCACGAGCAGCGCGGCCACGTCGTCGTCGATGTGGTCGGAGCAGTGGGCGACGAGGTCCCGGTGGAGGAGCGTGAGCACCTCCCCGGCCGGTCTGTCCGCCCAGGCGCGCAGCCGGACCTCCAGCGGGTAGAACGCGCCGGCCCGGTCGCGGCACTCGCTGACGCCGTCGGTGTAGAGGAGCAGCCGGTCGCCGGGACCGAAGGGCACCTCCTCCACCCGGTGGACGGTGTCGGCCAGGCCGGCCAGGTTGACCGGCAGGGACGGCTCGGCGAAGGCGACGGGGGTGACGGCCGACCCGTGCTGGAGCAGCGGCGGCGGGTGGCCGCGGCTGAGGAGCCGGACGACGTCGTGGCCCTCGGGGAGTTCCAGGAGGAGGACCGTGGCGAAGCGTTCGGTGGCCTCGGAGGCCGGGTCGAGCGCTCCGTAGCGGGCGAGTCCCTCGTCGAGCCGGTCGGCGAGCTCGGGGAGACCGGGGGCCTCGTCGGCCGCCGCGCGGAAGGCGCCGAGGAGGACGGAGGCGGTCTCGACCGCCCCGAGGCCCTTGCCCTGGACGTCCCCGAGCATGAGGCGCACCCCGCCGGGCACCCGGACGGCCTCGTAGAAGTCGCCGCCGATCCGGGCCTTGGCGGCGGCCGCCACGTACAGCAGGTGCAGCTCCACGGGCCCGAGCCGGGGCGGCAGCGGACGCAGGACGACGCGCTGGACGACCTCGGCGACGGCCGTGACCTCCGCCAGGTCCCGCTCGTACCGGGTGCGGACCCTGCTGACCCAGGCCGCGGCGGCGGTCACCCCCGCCAGCACCGCCTCGGAGGCGAGCAGCTCGGAGGCGAGGCCCTCGCCGCGCTGGACACCGAGCAGGGCGCGCAGGGCCATCGACGCCAGGCCGAAGCCGATCGTCCACGGCATGCTCCAGGTGACGGCGGCGAGCGCGGGCGCGGCGACGAGGAAGCGGTCGAAGCGCTCCCGGTCGGGGGTCAGCAGGTCGACGAGGACGGTGAGGACCAGCACCAGGAGGGGCAGAGCGCGACCGAGGTTGAACTGGGTGCGCGTCGCCGCGCCGTGCGGGCGCCGGTGACGGGCTGTGGACATTCGGTGATCGTACGCAAGGTCGCCGGGCGTCCCGGGGCGTGCGCCGACGCCGGGCGTGTCCCCTGCGGGGCGAGCGGCGCGGGGTCCCGACGGGGCGTGGCGCGGGGCCTCGGCCGGGGGTGGCGCGGGGCGGGCCCGGCCCATCGGGCAGGGGCGGCGGTGACCAGGTCGGTTACACTCGGGGGCAGCGAAGGGGAGTAGCCCTGCGAACCGGTCGTCGACACACTGGAGCCCCCGGGTTCCCGGTGACCGGGTCCGCGTACGACGAGTGCGGCGGACGGGCGAGACCTTCGGCCAGGCAACAGCCGCGTCCGCGTCCGTGCGGGCGTGGTCCGTCATGCCGGGCCGAGTGGTCCTCCCGTCGCCCACCGAGGCGCCGTGCCGGTCCACGGGCCCGGACCGAGCAGAGAGCCCCGGTATGCACCTCGACCCCTTGGCGATCCTCACCGCCTTCGGGCTGATCTTCCTCGCCGAGCTTCCCGACAAGACGATGTTCGCGTCCCTCGCCATGGGCACGCGGATGCGTCCCCTGTACGTCTGGTTCGGCACGTCGACCGCCTTCCTGGCGCACGTCGCCATCGCCGTCGGCGCCGGCAGCCTGCTGGGGCTGCTGCCCGGCTGGACCGTCAAGCTCGTCTCGGCGCTGCTGTTCGGCTTCGGCGCGTACGTCCTGCTGCGCGGCGGGGACGACGACGAGGAGGACGACGCCGGCGGCCGGACGGTCACCGGTTTCTGGCCGGTCTTCTCGACCGCCTTCACGGCCGTGTTCATCAGCGAGTGGGGCGACCTGACGCAGATCACCACGGCGAACCTGGCGGCGACCAACGGCACCTGGTCCACGGCGATCGGCTCCTTCGCCGCCCTCACGAGCGTCTCCGCCCTGGCCCTGGTCGCCGGGCGTTTCATCGCCAAGCGCGTCCCGCTCAAGACCGTGCAGCGGATCGGCGGCGTCTGCATGGCCGGCCTGGCCGTCTGGTCGCTGACGGAGGTCTTCACCGGCTGACCGGATCCCCCGGCCGGCCGGTCCGGCGCGGCGGCGGCCCGCGCGGCGGACGAAGGACGCCTCCCCACCCCGGGGAGGCGTCCTTCGCGCATGCCCTTGAGGAAGGAATGAATCACTGCTTCACTCCTTCCATGCCCTACCGACGCACCCCCGCCGTCCAGGCCCGGCTGGACGCCCAGCGCGCCGCCGTGGTCGACGCGGCGCTCGGGCTGCTGGCGGAGCACGGCTACGCCGGCTGCACCATGGCGGCCGTCGCCGCCCGGGCGGGGATCGCCACCGGCAGCGTGTACCGCCACTTCGACGGCAAGTCCGCACTCGCCGTCGAACTCTTCAGGACCGTCGTACGCCGGGAGGTCACCGCGGTCTCCACGGCGGCCGCGCACCCGGGGCACGCCTCGGCCGCCGAACGGGTGGTGGCCGTGATCGAGACCTTCGCGCAGCGCGCCCTCAAGTCGCCCCGCCTCGCCTACGCCCTGCTCGCGGAGCCGGTCGACCCGGCCGTGGACGCCGAGCGGCTGGTCTTCCGGCGCGCCTTCCGCGACGTGTTCGCCGCCCACGTGCGCGACGGCGTGCGCAGGGGCGAGCTGCCCCCGCAGGACCCGGTCCTCACGGCCTCGGCGCTCGTGGGCGCCGGCGCAGAGGCGCTCGTCGGCCCGCTGGCGGAGGGGTCCGTCGGGCCGGGCACCGTACCCGCACTCGTCACCTTCACCCTGCGAGCACTGGGAGTTCCCGATGCCGACCACGCATGAGGTCACCAACCAGGTACCGCCCCTGACCGGTTACGACGTCTCCGCCGACCCCGCGCTCCTGGAGGCGCTGCGCCGGGAGGGCGCCGGCTGGGCCGAGCCCGAGGTGCGCGAGCTGGGGGTGCGGGCGGGCGGGGCCGAGGCCCAGGAGTGGGGGCGGCTCGCGGAGCGCCACTCCCCCGTCCTGCACACCCACGACCGGTACGGCCACCGGATCGACGAGGTCGAGTTCCACCCGTACTGGCACGAGCTGATGGGCGTCGCCGTACGCCACGGGCTGCACGGCGCCCCCTGGCGCGACGACCGGCCGGGCGCGCACGTGGCGCGTGCCGCGAAGGTGTTCGTGTGGGGGCAGGCGGACGCCGGGCACCTGTGCCCGGTCTCGATGACGTACGCCGCCGTCCCGGCGCTGCGCGTCCAGCCCGAGCTGGCCGAGGTGTACGAGCCGCTGCTCTCCTCCCCCGTGTACGAGTTCGGTCTGCGGGTGCCGACGGAGAAGCGCGGGATCATCGCCGGGATGTCGATGACCGAGAAGCAGGGCGGTTCGGACGTCCGGGCGAACACCACGCGGGCCGTCCCCACGGGCGAGCCCGGCCTGTACGCGCTGACCGGGCACAAGTGGTTCACCTCCGCCCCCATGTCGGACGTCTTCCTGACCCTCGCGCAGGCGCCCGGCGGGCTCTCCTGCTTCCTGGTGCCGCGCGTCCTGCCGGACGGCGGCCGCAACGCGATCCGCCTCCAGCGGCTCAAGGACAAGCTGGGGAACCGGTCGAACGCCTCCTCCGAGATCGAGTACGAGGGCGCCCTCGGCCGGCTCGTCGGGGAGGAGGGGCGCGGGGTCGCCACCATCATCCGCATGGTGAACATGACGCGCCTCGACTGCGCCGTCAGCTCCGCCTCCGGGATGCGGTACGGCCTGGTGCAGGCGGCGCACCACGCCACGCACCGCCGTGCCTTCGGGGCCCGCCTCGCCGACCGGCCGCTGATGCGGAACGTCCTCGCGGACCTGGCCGTGGAGGCCGAGGCGGCCACGGTCGCCGCGCTGCGGCTGGCCGGGGCGGTGGACCGGGCGGCACGCGGCGACGCGGAGGAGGAGCAGCTGCGGCGGCTCGGCCTCGCGGTCACCAAGTACTGGGTGTGCAAGCGGGCTCCCGCGCACGCGGCGGAGGCGCTGGAGTGTCTGGGCGGCAACGGCTACGTCGAGGACTCGGGGCTGCCGCGGCTGTACCGGGAGTCGCCGCTGCCGTCCATCTGGGAGGGGTCGGGGAACGTGGCCGCGCTCGACGTGCTGCGGGCGATGGGCCGGCAGCCGCAGGCCGTCGAGGCGTTCTTCGCGGAGACGGAGCGGGCCGCGGGCGCGGACCGGCGCCTGGACGCGGCCGTGGCGGGGCTCCGCAAGGACCTGGCGGGGCTCGGTGACCCGGCCTCGGTGGAGTTCGGCGCGCGGCGGCTCGTGGAGCGGATGGCGCTGGTGTTCCAGGGCTCGCTGCTGGTGCGGCACGGGCATCCGGCGGTGGCGGACGCGTTCTGCGCCTCGCGGCTCGACGGTGACCGGGGGCTGGCCTTCGGCACCCTGCCGGGCGGGGTGGACACGGCGGCGATCCTCGCGCGGAGCCTGCCGGACGCGGAGACCGGCCCGGGGGCCGGTACCGCCGCCTGACCGGGTGATCGCCGCCCCGGCGGGCGGGTACGGCTCCGGCCGCGCCCGCCCGCGCGTCGGCGCCCGTACCGCCCGCTCCCCCGGGCGCGGATGCCGGGGCTCGGTGGGCGTGGCCGTCCGGCACCGGAGGCGGCCGGGCGCGGTCCGGGGGGCGAGGCCGGGGGCCGGCGGGGCGGCCGGCGGTACGGAGGAGGCGGCCCAGGGCGCGGGCGGGGCGGGGGACCGGGTCCACGGGGGTGGCCGGCGCGGGCGGGGCCGTGGTGGCGTCCGTGGGGGTGGGCGGGGACGGGCCCCGCCCGTCGGCACGCGCCGAGTTGCGCCGTGCGCGCCGCACGAGAGGCTGGGGGTAGCCGCCCGGTCACCTCGGAGCGGCGGATGCCGTAGGGAGAGACATGAACCTGGACCTCAGCGCCCTCGCCGACGAGCACCTGGCCGCGGCCCGCACCGCGGAGCACGGCCGCAGCGCCCACCTGGTGGTGCACGACGGCGTGCTCCGGCAGACGGTGATCGCCCTGACCTCGGGCACCGCCCTGGACGAGCACAACGCGCCGCCCGCCGCGAGCCTCCAGGTGCTGCGGGGCCGGGTGCGGCTGACGGCGGCGGAGAGGTCGGCGGACATGTCGGCCGGCGAGCTGCGGATGATCCCCAAGGAGCGGCACGGGCTGACCGCGCTGGAGGACGCGGTGGTCCTCCTGACGGCCGTCAACGACTGACCGGTCCCCGGTGGCGCGGGACGCCAGGTGACGGACCGCCACACCGCGCGGGGCGGGTTGTGGCGTCCGGGGCCATGGAGCGGGGCGGGCGCCGGTCGTAGCCTCCCGGCCGATCCTTCGTCAGGAACGAGCCACCGGGAGTCCGTATGCGTTCCTTCCCCTTGCCCCGCCCGCGCGGGCGGAGCCGTCTCGCGGCGCTGCTGCTGTGCGTGGCGGCCGTCCTCGCGCCGTCCGCCGGGACCGCGGGGGCCGCCGCTCCCCCGCCGGTGCCCGGCACCCTGCGGGCGTACGACGTCGGCGCCGTGTTCAGCGCGGGCGTGTCGTCCGGCGGCTACATGGCCACCCAGTTGCACGTGGCGTACTCCGGTACGTTCGAGGGCTCGGCCTCCTTCGCCTCGGGGCCGTACGACTGCGCGCGCGGCTCGCTGGCCACGGCGCTCAACGCCTGCATGGACACCACGCAGCCGCTGGACCCCGCCGCGCTGGAGCGGCTGACGCGGGAACGCTCGGCGCAGGGGCTGATCGATCCGGTGGAGCAGCTGGCCGGAGACCCGGTGTACGTGTTCGGCGGTGCGAACGACACGACGGTGAAGCCGCCGGTGGTGAACGCCCTGGTCGACCACTTCGGGCGGTTCGGTGCCCGCGTGCGCCAGGACCGGTCCTCGGCGGCCGGGCACGCGTGGGTCACGCCGCTCGGCCCCAACGCGTGCGCGGTGACGGCCAGTCCGTACCTCAACGACTGCGGGATCGACGCGCCGGGCGCGCTGCTCGGGCATCTGCTCGGTCCGGTGGCCGCGCCGGGGTCGGGGACGGGCGGTTCGCTGATCCGGTTCGACCAGAACGCGTACGCCCCCGGGGGTTCGGCGGCGGCCCTGTCCATGGGCGCGGACGGGTTCGCGTACGTGCCGGCGTCCTGCGCGGCCGGGGCCCGCTGCCGGCTGCTGGTCGCGCTGCACGGCTGCAAGCAGGGGTACGCGTACCAGGGGTTCGGGACGCGGTTCGTGGAGGGCGCCCACCTCAACGAGTACGCCGACACCAACGACCTGATCGTGCTCTACCCGCAGGCGGCGCCGACCGCGACCCTGGAGAACCCCAACGGGTGCTGGAACTGGTGGGGTTACCTCGGTGACCGGGCGTACGCGCGGCACGGCGGGAAGCAGATCGAGGCGGTGATGGCGATGGTGCGGGCGCTGCGCGGCGAGGGCACGCCGCCGCCCGCGCCGGGACGGGCCGTACTGTCCAGCGCGGACGCCGAGGACGGGTACGTGAAGGCGGCGGCCGACGGGTCGGGCGCGGCGGTCGGCACGCTGGAGGACACGTACGGGCTCGCGGTCGGGCGGGGTGCGGACGGCCGCGTGAACCGGTCGGTGGTGTCCTTCGACACCTCCCGGATCCCGGCGGGTGCGGAGGTCACCCGGGCCTGGCTGACACTGGCGCGCAGCGGTGGCGCGGGCGACCCGTGGACCTCACCGGCGGGGAACCGGCTGCTGGTGGACGTCCGGTCGGGCTGCTTCGGCGGCTGCGCTCTCGAGGCCACGGACTGGTCGGCGGCGGCGACGGTCGCGGGCGGGGCGGAGGTGCCGGCCTTCTTCTCGGGCGGCGCGGTGTCGTCGGAGCTGTCGGCGGCGGCGCTCGCGGCGCTGAACCGGGGCGGGACCACGCAGATGCGGCTCGGGTTCGCGGCGGCCCCGGCCGGGACGGCGTACCTCTTCGTGAACCGGGACGCGCCGGTGACGCTGACGGTGGAGTACCGGACGGCCGGGTGAGGAGCCGGGGGCTCAGCGGGCGGTCCGGTCCCATTCGAGGGTGACGCGGAGGCTGGCCTGGGCACCGCCCTGGACGACGAGCGCGGTGAGACGGCCGGCGTCCAGGCAGAGCTGGCAGCCGAACTCGACGGTGGCCCGGTCCGGGGCCGCCCGGTCGAGGGCCTGTCCGATCTGTTGCGCGAAGGCGGAGAGGGCCTCGGTGACGGCGGAGAGGTCGGGCAGCCGGCCGCCGAACCCTTCGAGGCCCTCGTCGGGGGCGAGGCGCCGCGCCTCCACCCGGAGCGTGGCGCCGCCCGCGCCGACCTCGACCTCGGTGACGTCCGGCACGGCTGCTCCTCGGGTCGGGGGTCGGTGGAGGGTCTGTTCAGCGCGGTGGCGGCGGGAGTTCCTCGCCGGTCTCCAGGAGCGACTTCAGGCTGGAGATCAGGGCCGGCCAGCCCTCGCCGATCAGTTCGCGGATCGTGCCGCCCGGCTCCAGGTCGTCGTGGGTGACGGTGAGCCGGACCATGTCTCCCGCGGGTTCGAGGGCGAAGGTGACCTTGGAGCGGCGTTCCGCCGCGAGCCGCGCGTACACCTCGTCACCGATGCCGACCGCTTCGGCCCAGGCGGGCGTGATGGTGTGCCAGGTGTACGAGAGAAGGCGGCCGGGCACGGCCTCGAGGACCATCTGCTCGGGGTCGGAGGTCCGCCGGCCGCCCTCGTCCCAGACCATGGCGGCGCCCGGCGTCCACTCCGTCTCGAAGGCCACGCCCCAGTACCGGCGGGTGAGCTCGGGGTCGGTGAGGGCCTTCCAGAGGTCGTCGGGCGTGGTCCGGATGTAAGTGGTGTAGACGAAGGCGTCGCTGTCCATCGTGCCGTTCCTCCGGGTCTGCCCCCGCGCGGTCTGCCCTCTCCTCCCTCCTCCACAGTAGGCGGGCCCCGTCGGACGCTGCCAGCGAAGCGCCCCCGCCCGGGGGGCTGCCGTCGTCCCCGGTCCCCGGCGTGGTGCGTCCGTTGAATAGGTGCGGAGGAAAATATTCAACGGCTGCTAGCGTGTCGGAATGTCCCTCAAGCACGCCGTTCTCGCCGCTCTCCTGGAGGGCGAGGCATCCGGGTACGACCTGGCCAAGATCTTCGACGTGTCCGTCGCCAACTTCTGGGCGTCGACCCCGCAGCAGCTCTACCGCGAGCTGGACCGGCTCTCCGAGGCGGGGCTCATCACGGCTCGGGTGGTCGAACAGGAACGGCGTCCCAACAAGCGGATGTTCAGCCTCACGGAGGCCGGGCGCGCGGACCTGTACGCGTACACGACGACGGCACCGCGTCCCACCGCCGTCCGTGACGAGCTGATGGTGCAGGTCCAGGCGTGCGACAGCGGGGACACGGAGGCGGTCCGGGGCTTCGTGGCGGAACGGATGGAGACCGCGCGGGGCAAGCTGGCGCGGTACGAGCGGCTGCGGGAGTGGCTGCTGGACGGCCGGGACGAGGAGACGTACCTGCGGGAGGCGGAGCGGGTCGGGCCGTATCTGACGCTCCTGCGCGGCCGGCTCCTGGAGGAGGAGAACCTGCGGTGGGGCGAGCGGGTGCTCGCCGTCCTGGACGCCCGGGCGGGCGCCCCGGCCGGGGTCCCCACGGAACGTACTCTGCGGTAACGTCTCCGGCCGGTCACCGGAGTCACCGGTGCGCGGTGGGCACGGATCGGGGACGGACTTCATGAACATCGGCGATCTCGTCGAGGACTTCACTCTGCCGGACGAGACGGGGACGCCCCGTTCCCTGACGGGGCTGCTGGCCGGCGGGCCGGTCGTCCTCTTCTTCTATCCGGCGGCGCTCACTCCGGGCTGCACCGCCGAGGCCTGTCACTTCCGTGACCTGGCGGCCGAGTTCCGCGCGGTGGGGGCGCGACCGGTCGGCGTGAGCGCCGACGAGGTGGACCGGCAGCGGGAGTTCGCCGAGCGGCACTCGCTCGGATTCCCCCTGCTCTCCGATCCGGACGGCGCCCTCCGCGCCCGGTTCGGGGTGAAGCGCGGATTCTCGCTCGTCCCGACGAAGCGGGTGACCTTCGTGATCGGTCAGGACCGGCGGGTGCGGGAGGTCGTCCGCAGCGAGCTGCGGATGAGCGCACACGCCGACCGGGCGCTCGCCGCGCTGCGCCGCCCCTGACCCGCCCCCAAATAAGTATCCGGAAAGCGTATTTGGTACGGTCGGCCGCGTGAGGCTGACCAAATTCACCGACCTGGCGCTGCGTGCCGTGATGCGCCTGGCGGTCACCGGGCCCGAGGAGTCCCTCACCACGCGCGCGGTGGCGGAGGCGATGGACGTCCCGCACGCCCACATGGCGAAGGTGGTCACGCGTCTTCAGCATCTGGGGGTGGTGGAGGCCCGGCGCGGGCGGGGCGGCGGCCTGCTGCTGACCGAGTTCGGCCGGCGCTCGTCGGTGGGCTGGCTCACCCGCACCCTGGAGGGCGAGGAGGAGGTCGTGGCCTGCGAGGCCGATCCGCCGTGCCCGCTGCGCGCGGCCTGCCGGCTGCGGGGGGCGTTGCGCGAGGCGCAGGAGGCGTTCCACCGGACGCTCGACCCGCTGACGGTGGCGGACCTCGTGGATTCCCCGACGGGGCCTCTCCTCCTCTCTCTCACCGGCCGCCCCCTTCTCTGAGAACCCGCCCAACGCGCCTTCCGCGTGCCACGCCTTCACGTGCCACGCCTTCACGTGCCACGCCTTAAAACACGTAGATCATTTACCGAATAGGAAGTGTCCGATGCTGTCCGAGCAGGCCGTTCCGGTCGTCCGCGCCACACTGCCCGCCGTCGGCGGGGCGCTCGACCGGATCACCGAGCGGTTCTACGCGCGCCTCTTCGACGCCCACCCCGAACTGCTGCGGGATCTCTTCAACCGGGGCAACCAGGCCAACGGCGAACAGCGCCGCGCCCTCGCCGGCTCCCTCGCCGCCTTCGCCGTGGCGCTGCTCGACCGGCCCGACGCGCGCCCCGACGCGCTGGTGAACCGCATCGCGCACAAGCACGCCTCGCTCGGCGTCACCTCGGAGCAGTACAAGACCGTCCACGAGCACCTCTTCGCCGCGATCACCGAGGTCCTCGGCGACGCCGTCACCCCGGAGGTGGCCCGCGCGTGGGACGAGGTGTACTGGCTGATGGCCAACGCGCTCATCGCCGTGGAGAGCCGGCTGTACCAGGAGGCGGGAACCGCCGAGGGCGAGGTGTGGCGCACGCTGCGAATCGCCGCGCGCCGTGAGGAGACCCACGACACCGTCTCCTTCCTCCTGGAGCGGCCCGACGGCTCGGCCCCGGGGGCCTTCCGGCCGGGGCAGTACGTCGGTGTGCGGGTGCTCCTGCCCGACGGTGCCCGGCAGACACGGCAGTACAGCCTCTCCTCGGCGCCCGGTCTGCCGCACTGGCGGATCACGGTGAAGCGGGCCGACGGCGACCCGGCGGGGGAGGTCTCCTCGTGGCTACTCGCCCACACGCGGGCGGGCGAGTTTCTGGAGGTGTCGGTTCCGTTCGGGGATCTTGTCCTTCCGGAGGGCGACGGCCCCCTGCTGCTCGCCTCCGCCGGCATCGGCAGCACCCCCTTCCTCGCGATGCTCGGCCGGCTCGCGGCCACGGGGTCGACCCGGCGGGTCGTGGTCGTGCACGCGGACCGCTCCCCCGCGGCGCACGCGCACGCCGGCGAACTGCGCCGCCACGTCGACGCGCTCCCGCACGGCTCGCTGCACCTCTGGTACGAGGAGCCGGGCGGGACGGAGGCCCGCGCGGGCCGCGCCGATGTGCGGGCGCTGGACCTTCCGGAGGGGCTCACCGCCTACCTGTGCGGACCGCTGCCCTTCATGCGCGCGGTCCGCGGCGACCTGCTGGCGCTCGGCACGGACCCGGCCGACGTGCACTACGAGGTCTTCGGCCCGGACCTGTGGCTGGGCGCGGAAGGCTGACGGCAGAAGCCGGTGCGGGTGTCAGCCCTCGTCGTCCTGGGCGGTGTAGACGTCCTTGACCTTGACCTCGGTGACGCCCCGGCCCTCCGGGAAGACCCGCCGCCAGTCCCCGATGACGTGCAGCTCGTCGGTACCCATGGCCCGCACCACGGTCAGGCCCGACTCGTAGGCCTTGTAGGCCTTCGTCCAGAGGTTGGCGAAGGCCTGAGACCTGATGATGTGCATCCAGTCCGGCCGGTACAGCTCCCGGTTGTAGTTCGACTCGCCCATGGTGGCGACGAACTTGGAGTACATCGCCTTCACGTATTCGAGGGTGATCTCGTCCCCGGCCTCCAGGGCCTCGGCCCGGGCCTCGCGCAGCGTGGTGCGGAACTTCTCCAGCAGGTTCTCGGTCGAGCCCGAGGTGAAGGACTCGTGGATGACGGGCGGTTCGCACAACCCGTACGCGGGCGAGGAGAGCCGCAGGAGCAGCCGGAGGGTCGGCTCGGTGACCCAGAGCGGTCCCGGTTCGTCGCGGGAGCCGAGGGGGTTGGGCAGCTCGTGCTCGTGGTGCCACTCGGGCGGGGTGACGAGATGGACGCCCGCACGGCGCCGGTCGTGGGTACCGCCGGTGTGGTGTTCCAGCGCGCCGAGCGGCAGATGGGTCTTGAGGGCGCTGAGATAGGCGCCGTTGATGTCGAGGGCCGTGATCTCCTGCGGCCCGGGGGGCAGGGCGGGGCGCGTCCACTTGGGCCGCGCCTCCCAGATCTCGTCCGCCCCGCGCGAGGTCTTCTTGCGGAGGATGCCGGGGAGCGGCGGGTGGGCGACGATCTCGTAGCGCGCGCCGGTGCGGCACTGGTCGAGCAGGGCCATGGCGTCCGGGATGGCGGTCCGTACGAGGTCGGCGGTGGCGGCCTCGGTGTCGCCGCCGTGGCGCTCCAGCGCGGCACGGACGGAGTCCTGGAGGGTGCCGAGCGGGGTGGGCGCCGGCTCCTGGAACGCGCGCCTGCTCGGCGTCCGGCCGGTCGCCTTCCCCGCCCGGGGGGCGGGCGCGGTCGTGGCGGCCCCGGCGGACGCGGCCGGGGTACGGCGCGGTGCCGGCCGGGCGGGGCGCGCCGCCGCGGCGCCGGACCGCGGTCCGGCGGGGCGCTCGGTGGCCGGGGCGGGGACGGCGCGGGGGCCCGACGCGGCCTCGCAGTCGGCGGGGTCGAGGTGCTGGGCGAAGCCGGCGACCTCGTGGTGGGCGGGGTGTCCGCACAGGACGCACGGGCGGGGCTCGGCGAGCCGGTCGCCGTCGTCCGCCGCGAGCGCCCCTGCCGGAGCGGGCTCTCCCGCCGGTGCGGGATCCCGGTCCTGGGCGGGCGGGGCGACGGCCGGTGCGGTGGGCGCGTCCAGCTTGGCGCGGAGGCCGTCGAGCAGATAGGCGTAACGGCTGCGGGTCTCCCCTGAGGGTTCGCGGCCCGCCTCCCAGCCGGCGAGGGTGGTGGGGCTGACACCGAGGGCGCGCGCCACCTGGGCCTTGGACAGCCGGGCGCTCTCCCTGAGCCGGACCCGCTCCTCGGGGGCGGGCAGTTCCGCCTCGGGGGCGACTGCCGCGAGAAGTGCGTCGACCGCGTCGAAGTCCGTCACTGCCGCCCTGCCTCCACAACCCGCTGCACGCCGCCACCCTACCCAATGCCCCGTCCCGTGAGGGGTCGCGCCGGGGCATGCGGGGAGGGGTGGCGGGACGGATCGGGGGAGGTCGGCGGCCGGGGGGGGGCGGGGGGGGCGGGGGGGCGGCCGAGGCGCGCCGGCGGCGGCGGCGGCAGG
>NZ_JBEORS010000009.1:0-282044 GCF_040302405.1 Streptomyces sp. NPDC126503 | reverse complement strand
CATCAAGACCATGAAGGAGACCGGCGCGGACATGAGCGTCAAGTACAAGGAGACGGCCCGCGGCGGCCTCGCGGTCAACATCATCGAGTGCTGAGCGGTCCTGCCCTCCCCCTGGGGTCCCCGGGTCTCAGGGGGTGAGCCAGTGCGGGTCGGGCACGACCGTCAGGAGCGCCGAGATCACCATGACGGACCCCAGGACCCCCAGCTCGGTGCGGGCCGGCGGCTCGGGATCGCCGCCGGTCAGGAGGCGTGAGCGGGCGGCGAGGGCCATCAGGCTGGCTCCGGCGAACAGCAGCAGCTTCACCATCAGGACGCGGCCGTAGGCGGTGGCGAGCACGGCGTCGAGCGGCAGCCTGCGCAGCGTGGAGACGGTGCCGGTGACGGCGAGCGCCCCGTAGACGCAGGCGGCCATCCGGGCGTACCGGAGCAGCACCTCGCGCCCGCCCGCGCGCAGCCGCAGGGTGCGGAGCACGTACAGGAGCGTGCCGCACCAGAGCGAGGCGGCGGTGAGGTGGACGAGGGTGAGCCCGGTGCCGATGCCGAAGCCGGGGGTCTCGGGGTGGGCGCGCAGGGCCTCGGCGCCGACGGCCACGGCCAGGGGCAGGGCGGCCAGCCCGGGTCTGCGGGAGGCGGCGCACAGGGCCGCGAGGGCGAAGGCGTTGGCCGTGACGAGGAGCAGGCGGCCCTCGCGGAGCCCGTACACGACGGGGAGGCTCAGTCCGCTGACGGCGGCGAGGAGCAGCAGGAGGGCGGCGGAGGCGGCCGCGGCGAGGAGGGCTGCGGGGGCGGACCAGCGGCGGGGCAGGGGGTCCGCCGCGCCGGCGATGCGGGTGCCGGCGAGCTCGCCCACGTGGACGGCGAGGCCGGTCAGGACGAGCAGGCGGAGCAGCGTGGTGGTGCCGGCCGCGGGTATGCGGAGTTCGCCGGTTCCGGTCTGGGCCAGGCCCGCGCCGAGGAGCGCGACGGCGAGGACGGCCGCGGCGGCGAGGACCGCCGCGGTCAGACGGCTCGGCGTACCGAAAGGTCCGGGAAGCGTCACCGGACGATCGTCACCGAGCCCCGGACGGGCGGCAACTCAAGGGGGTGCCGCCCGTCGGAGCGGGCTTGGTCAGGCCTTGCTGTAGTGGCCCCAGAACTCGTCCCAGGACAGCAGGCCGTCGCCGTTGTCGTCGCGCTGCTTGATGAGCGCCTCGGCGACCGTCTCGGTGACGTTGAAGTCGCCCAGCTGCGCCATCACGCTCTTGTACTCCGCGGCGGTGATGAAGCCGTCCCCGTCCACGTCGTACCGGTTGAATGCCGTGCGTGCCGACTCGATGTCCGCCACTGCTTCCGCCCCTTCATGGTGCTTCTCTGACGGGGCCAGATTAGCGGGCGCGGCGCTGCCGGATGATGGGGGTATGAGCAGCGAAGTGGCACGGATACTGGCGGCGGCGGCGCGGGGGGAGTTCCCGCCGCCGGACGGGCGGACGCGGGTGGTGCCGCAGCCGGGCCCGCGGGACGCGGGGGTCCTGGCGTTCACCGCCCATTCCGTGGTCTTCACGGACGAGGACCCGGAGTGGGTGCGGGCGGAGCTGGCGGCCACGGCGGCGGACCCGCTGGCGGCGAGCATGAATCCGGCGTTCCTGGTGGCGCTGATGGCGCGGACGGGCCGGCGCATGCACACGATAGACCTGCTGACGGTGGCGGACGCGCTGCCCGGGCCGCCTCCGCTGCCGCTGCGGGAGATCGAGGACCCGGAGCATCCCCGGGTGGCGCGGGCGCGGAAGTACCGCGACGACGTGCGGGTGTGGGCGGCGGACGGCGGGGTGCTGATCCTGGGCCGGGCGGTCGGGGGCCGCTGGGAGGCGGCGATCGAGGTGGACGAGGCGGTACGGCACCGGGGGCTCGGCCGCGCGCTGGCGCTGGCGGCCCGGCACCTCACCCCGGGTGAGGTGGTCTGGGCGCAGCAGTCGCCGGGCAACGCGCGGAGCGTGCGGGTCTTCCAGGCGGCGGGGTACCGGCCGGTGGCCTCGGAGGCGCTGCTCATCGCCCACTGAAGGCGTCCAGCATGCGGACGATCCCGGGAAACAATCGATGAACCGCATAATCATTCATGGTTTGCAAGGTGAGTGCTGGATGTCACCAATGATTCATCGGCAAACTATCCCGATCTGCCCGATTCTCGCCCGATAAGGTCTTTTGGCGGCAAGGCCCCCCGTCTGCCATAGTCGGGGACACGACCCCCATTGACCCGGGCGAGGTCGACCCGGCGACCGTGGACACACCCCCTTCGTCCACCGGCGCCCCACCAGGAAGCCCCCAGCGCCGCACCACGGCGAACGGGGGCTTCCGTGCGTCCGGGGCGGCCCGGAGGCACCACCTAGCGGTCCGTGACGCGCATCTCGAACCAGGTGGTCTTGCCCCGGGGCGCGAGGTCGGCGCCCCACCGGTCGGAGAGCTTGTCCACCAGGAAGAGGCCGCGCCCGCTGATGTCGAGTTCGCGCACGGGCAGCAGGCAGGGCAGCCCGCGCGAGGGGTCGCGGACCTCGATCCTGATCCGGCCGGGGCGGCGGTGCATCCGCAGGGTGAAGACCCGCGCGCCGGTGTGCCGGACGGCGTTGCCGACGAGTTCGGAGACGAGCAGGACCGCGTGCTCGGCGATCTGCGGGCCGAGGCCCCACTGCCGGAGCACCACGTACTGGGTGAGCCGGCGCGCCAGCCGCGCGGACTCGGGGAGGGAGGGCAGGCCGACGTCGCCCTCGGCCGGGTTGCCGTACAACTCGATCGCTTCGAGGGCCTGTTCGTCCTCCACGGCCGGTGTCCACCGTGCGGCGACGGCGCTGCCGCCCTGCCGCGGTTGTTCCCTACCCTCCAGGCCCGCCATGCCCCCC
This sequence comes from Streptomyces sp. NPDC126503, assembly GCF_040302405.1. Classification (NCBI taxonomy): domain Bacteria; kingdom Bacillati; phylum Actinomycetota; class Actinomycetes; order Kitasatosporales; family Streptomycetaceae; genus Streptomyces; species Streptomyces sp. NPDC126503. The sequence goes on along the minus strand of NZ_JBEORS010000009.1, from coordinate 279,174 downwards.
ATCATGGCCGCAGCGGGCGGCCTCCGGGTGCCGTTCCCCGGGAATCGGCACCCTCGGGGGGGACATTTTCCGGACGTACCCCCGGCATATGCCGGGGGCTGTCCGTTCGGGGCGGTCTTATACGAACTTCGCCTTGCCCGGGCCCTCCTCGACGAAGCTCTTCATGCCGCGCTCCCGGTCCTCGGTCGCGAACAGGGCCGCGAACCAGGTGCGTTCGATCGCGAGGCCGGTGTCGATGTCGGCCTCCAGGCCCTGGTCGATCGCCTCCTTCGCGGCCCGCAGCGCCACCGCGGGACCCTGGGCGAGCCGGGCGGCCCAGGCGTGCGCCTGCTCGTAGACCTCGGCGGCGGGGACGACCCGGTCCACCAGTCCGAGGGACAGGGCCTCGTCCGCCTTGACCATCCGTCCGGTGAAGATGAGGTCCTTGGCGCGGGAGGGGCCGATCAGCCGGGAGAGCCGCTGGGTGCCCCCCGCGCCGGGGATCAGGCCGAGCAGGATCTCCGGCTGGCCCAGCTTCGCGTTGTCGGCGGCGATGCGGTAGTCGGCGCAGAGGGCCAGCTCGCAGCCCCCGCCCAGGGCGTAGCCGGTGACCGCGGCGACGACGGGCTTGGGGATGCGGGCGACGGCGGTGAAGGCGTCCTGGAGCGCGCGCGAGCGCTTGACCATGGCCACGTGGTCCATGACCTGCATCTCCTTGATGTCCGCGCCGGCCGCGAACACCTTCTCGCCACCGTAGAGGACCACGGCGCGCACGTCGTCGCGGTCGGTGGCCTCCTGGGCCAGCTCGCGCAGCCGGTCCTGGGTGGCGATGTCGAGAGCGTTCATCGGGGGGCGGTCGAGGCGGATCGTACCGACGCCTTCGGCGACTTCGAGGTTCACAGTCATACCGGAAGGTTAGTGGGCGTTAACGGCGCGGGACCCGGTGCTGTTGCTCACAGCACCGGGTCCCGCGCGGAGTTCAGGGGCGGACTACTTGATCCACTCCGACCAGTCCATGTTCCAGCCGTTCAGGCCGTTGTCCGGCTTGATCTGCTTGTCCTTGGAGTTCTTCACGATCACGACGTCACCGATGATCGAGCTGTCGTAGAACCAGGCGGCCGGCATGGAGCTGTCGCCCGCGCCCCGGCGGTCCTGGAGGCCGACGCAGCCGTGGCTGACGTTGGCGGAGCCGAAGGTGGACGCCGAGGCCCAGTAGTTGCCGTGCACGAAGGTGCCGGAGGTGGACAGGCGCATCGCGTGCGGCACGTCCTTGATGTCGTACTCGCCGCCGAAGCCGACCGTGGCGCCGTTCATCCGGGTCACCTTGTACTTCTCGCTGATGACCATCTGACCGTTGTACGTGGTCGTCGACGGCGCGCCGGCGGTGATCGGCAGCGTCTTGACGATCCTGCCGTCGCGCTCGACCTTCATCGTCTTGGCCTCGGCGTCGACGGTGGAGACCTGGCGGCGGCCGATGGTGAAGGAGATCGTCTTCTTCTGCTTGCCGTAGACGCCCGGGCGGCCCTCGACGCCGTCCAGGTTCAGCTCGACCTTCACCTTGGTGCCGGCCTTCCAGTACTGCTCCGGGCGGAAGTCGAGCCGGTCGTTGCCGAACCAGTGGCCTTCGATCCGCACGGCCGGCTCGGCCGTCACCTTGATGGCCTTCTCGACGGCCTCGGGGTCGGTGATGCCCCGGGTGAAGTTGATGGAGACCGGCATGCCGACGCCGACGGTCGAGCCGTCCTCGGGCGTGTAGTGGCCGATGAAGGTGTTCTTCGGGACGAGGGTCGTGAAGGTGGTGTCCTTCGCCGACTCGCGGCCCTCCGCGTCCTTGGCGACGGCGTGGACCTTGTACTGCGTGCCCGCGGACAGGTGCGCGGTCGGCTCCCAGCTGGCGCCGTCCGCCGCGATCCGCCCCTCCACCGGGGTGCCCTTGGAGTCGGCGACGGTCACGGTGGTGAGCTTGCCCTGCGAGGCGGTGACCTTGAGGGCCCCGCTGGTGGCCACCGAGTCGGCGCCGTCCTTCGGAAGGATCGACACGACGGCCTGCGAGGCGGCGTTGTCGGACCGGGCGCTGCCCCCTGCGGCGTTCGCACCCTTGCCGTCGGCCGCCGGGTCACCGCCGCCGCAGGCGGTCAGCGCCAGCAGCAGTGCCCCCGTCGCGAGGGCTCCCAGGCGGGCGCCCCCACGCCGCCGGCGCAGGCCCGCGCCCCCTACCGATGCCCCCGATATCGGCTGCCCGTTCACTGTGGTCGTCTCCCCTCGCACGGCCCGGCATCGCCACGGCCCCACCCCCGTGCGCAACCTGGCGTGCACACGCCCGCTAGATAATCACACCGCAGGACACGAAACTTCCTCGTGAATGTCACCGTTACGTCGCAGTTGACCTGCCGGTGAACGGTGGGGGCGCGAGGGCCGGGGCGGCACGTCCGGGGGGCGCGGGGAGTGACCGGTGGGAGGGGCGTGAGGGGACGAGCGACCGGGGTGAGGACGGCGACGGGGCGTCAGCGCAGGGCGGAGCCGGCCTTCCAGCGGTTCCAGTCCAGGTTCCAGCCGCCCAGCCCGTTGTCCGGGGCGACCTGCTTGTCCTTGGAGTTGACGACCTCCACCACGTCGCCGACGAGGGTCCGGTCGAAGAACCAGCCCGCCGGGGAGTCGGGGCTGCCGCCCTTGTCGTCCCGCAGCCCCACGCAGCCGTGGCTGACGTTGGCGGTGCCGAAGGTGGACGGCGGCGCCCAGTAGTTGCCGTGCAGGAAGGTCCCGGACTCGGTGAGCCGCATCGCGTGCGGCACGTCCTTGATGTCGTACTCGCCGCCGAAGCCGACCGTGGCCCCGTTCATCCGGGTCACGTCGTACAGCTCGGTGACGACCATCTTCCCGTTGTACGTGGTGGTCTTCGGCGCGCCCGCGGTGATCGGGACGGTGGCCAGGAGCCGGCCGTCCCTGCGGACCTCCATGGTGTGCGCGGCCGCGTCCACCAGGGACACCTGGGAGCGGCCGACGGTGAAGGAGACCTTCTTGCGCTGGATGCCGTACACGCCCGGGGCGCCCTCGACGTCGCGGAGGGCGAGGTCCACGGTGACGACGGTGCCGGGCCGCCAGTACGCCTCGGGCCGGAAGTCCAGCCGCTCGCGGCCGAACCAGTGGCCGGCGATCTCGACCGGCGGCTCGGAGGTGACCCTGATGGCCCGTTCGACGGCGGCCCGGTTCTCGATGGGCCGGTTGAAGCCGAAGGAGACGATCATCCCGGTGCCGACCGTGGAACGGTTCTCCGGCTTGAAGTAGCCGATGAACCGGTGCTCGGGCACGACGGTGGTGAAGGTGCCGTGCCGGGCGGAGCGCCGGCCGTGGCCGTCGAGGGCGACCGCGTCCACGCTGTACTTCGCGGAGAGCGCGAGCCGGGTGCCGGGGCGGGGCCGCCAGCGCAGCCCGTCCGCCGAGATCGCGCCGGGGACCTCGGCCCGCTGGGCGTCCTCGACCCGGACGACGGTCACCCGTTCCAGGCGTCCGCTGTCCACCCGTACTTCGACCGGCCCCTCGGCCGGGACCCCGCGGCTGCCGTCGTCGGGGGTGATCCGGATGACGTCTCCGGGGGCCCGCGCCTTGCCCGGCAGGGAGATGCCGGCGCCCCCGATCCCGCCCGTTCCGGTGCAGCCCGCGAGGCCCGTGAGCGCCCCCGTCAGCAGTCCCGCCACCACGAGGGCGCGTCCCGCCCGTTTCCATACAAGTGCCATGCCCGGCCAACGACCGCCACCCTCCAGGGGAAACGTCCGTACGGGGCATGTTGGGAGCACGGCCGTGCGGGCAGAAGAGAGGGGAGAACGACGCGCGGGAGCGGGGCCGGGACGCCACCGCTCCCGCGATGTGCGTGCCCGACGGAGCCGCAGGAGGCCGGGACGTGTCGAGCGCAGCCGAGCAGGAGGCGGTACCGGAGCGTGCCCTGGAGCGGTCCGGGCCGCCGGTGTGGCCGGGGGCGCCGACGCCCCTCGGAGCCCGTTGCCGGGTCGGCCCCGACGGGGTCGCGGGGACCAACTTCGCCCTGTGGGCGGGGGGTGCGGAGGCCGTCGAGCTGTGCCTGTTCGACGCGGACGGGACGGAGCGGCGGCTGCCGCTGACGGAGCTGACGCACGAGATCTGGCACGGCTTCGTGCCCGGGATCGGGCCGGGGCAGCGGTACGGCTACCGGGTGCACGGCCGCTGGGACCCGTGGACGGGTGCCCGCTGGAACCCGGCGAAGCTGCTGCTCGACCCGTACGCCCGGGCGGTCGACGGCGAGTTCTCGCTGCCCGCCGAGGTGTACGGGCACGTACGGGACTGGCCGCAGCAGCACGTGGCCGACACCGTGCGCGACGAGCGGGACTCGGCGCCGTTCGTGCCGAAGGGGGTGGTGGTGCAGGACGACGACGACTGGTCGGACGACCGCAGGCCCAAGACGCCCTGGCCGGACTCGGTCATCTACGAGCTGCACGTGAAGGGGTTCACCCGGCTGCACCCGGGGGTGCCCGAGCACCTGCGCGGCACGTACGCCGGCCTCGCGCACCCGGCGGCGATCGAGCATCTCGTACGGCTCGGGGTGACGGCGGTCGAGCTGCTGCCGGTGCACCAGTTCGCGCACGAGGACCACCTGCTGCGGCGGGGCCTGCGCAACTACTGGGGCTACAACTCCATCGGCTACTTCGCCCCGCACGCCGGGTACTCCGCGTCCGGGACGGCCGGGCAGCAGGTGGGCGAGTTCAAGCGGATGGTGCGGGCCCTGCACGCGGCCGGCATCGAGGTCATCCTGGACGTCGTCTACAACCACACGGCGGAGGCCGGCGAGCTCGGCCCCACCCTCTCCCTGAAGGGCATCGACAACCGGGGCTACTACCGGCTCCAGTCCGACGCCCGGCGGTACGCCGACTACACCGGCTGCGGCAACACGCTGCACGTGGTGCAGCCGCAGGTGCTGCGGCTCATCACCGACTCGCTGCGGTACTGGGTGACGGAGATGGGCGTCGACGGCTTCCGGTTCGACCTCGCGGCGGCGCTCGCGCGTTCCTTCCACGACGTCGACATGCTCTCGCCGTTCCTGGCGGTGATCGCCCAGGACCCGGTGCTGCGGCGGGTGAAGCTGATCGCCGAGCCCTGGGACGTGGGCAACGGCGGCTACCAGGTCGGCGCGTTCCCGCCGCTGTGGACCGAGTGGAACGACCACTACCGGGACACGGTGCGGGACTTCTGGCGCGGCGCGCTGCCGGACGTGCGGGACCTCGGCTACCGGCTGTCCGGCTCCAGCGACCTCTACGCCTGGGGCGGGCGGCGGCCGTACGCCTCCGTCAACTTCGTCACCGCGCACGACGGCTTCACCCTGCGCGACCTCGTCACGTACGAGCGGAAGCACAACGAGGCCAACGGCGAGGGCAACCGGGACGGCACGCACGACAACCGGTCGTGGAACTGCGGTGCGGAGGGCGAGACCGACGACCCGGAGGTCAACGCCCTGCGCCTGCGGCAGCTGCGGAACCTCCTCACCACGCTGCTGCTGTCGACCGGTGTGCCGATGCTCGTGGCCGGCGACGAGATGGGCCGCACGCAGGGCGGCAACAACAACGCCTACTGCCAGGACAACGAGATCGGCTGGCTCGACTGGTCGCTGCCCGAGGACCCGGGCCGGGCGCAGCTCCTCGCGCTCACCCGGCGGCTGCTCGACCTGCGCCACCGGCATCCGGTGCTGCGCCGCAGGGCCTTCTTCTCCGGCCGGCCGCAGCGGGCGGACGGACTGCGGGACCTGGCCTGGTTCGGCGCGGACGGCACGGAGATGTCCGAGGGCGACTGGTACGCGCCCTCGGCCACGCTCGGGCTGTATCTGTCGGGCCGTGACATCCCGGGGCGGGACGACCGGGGCGAGCGGATCACCGACGACAGCTTCCTCGCCGTGCTGCACGCGGGCGCCGAGCCGCTGGAGTTCCGGCTGCCCGGGCCGCCGTGGGCCGCGTCGTACGAGCTCGTCCTCGACACCGCCCGGGAGGACCAGTCCGCGGCGCCGGCGACCCGGCACGCGGGCGGGGAGACGCTCACGGTGGGGGCGCGGTCGGTGGTGCTGCTGCGGGTCGGCGACTGAGGGGCGGGGACCGTACGGGGCCGGGGCCGCGGACGCGGGCGGTCGGGCTCAGGACGGTTCCGTTCCGGCGGAGGCCCCCGGGCTCCGGACGGTTCCGGCCGGAAATCGGGATGAGCCGTGTCAGTGGTGAACCGTATGGTCGGACCTGATGCCCGAGAATCCCCTCGCCCCAGAGTCCTCCCCTCCCGGCCGCTCGGCGGTGCGGGCCCTCCTCCGGCTGTGGCCCTACGTACGGCCCGTACGCGCCCGGCTGTTCACGGCCGCCGCCGTCGCGGTCGTCGCCTCCTGCCTCTCGCTCGTCATCCCGCTCGTCCTGAAGTGGATGGTGGACGGCCCGGTCGCGGACCGGGATCCGGGCGGGGTGTGGCTGGGCGCCCTGTACCTGCTGCTGCTCGGCGTCGCCGAGGCGCTCCTCTTCGGTCTGCGGCGCTGGCTGGTGGCCCGGCCGCTCGCCTCCGTGGAGGCGCGGATGCGGGGCGAGCTGTTCGGGCGGCTCCAGCGGCTGCCGATCGCCTTCCACGACCGGTGGGCGTCCGGGCAGCTGCTCTCGCGCGGCACGACCGATCTGATGCTGGTCCGGATGTTCCTGGCCTTCCCGCTGACCTTCCTGGTGGTCAACGGGGTGACGATCCTGGTCGGTTACGTACTGCTGCTCGCCCAGGACCGGGCCCTGGGCCTGGTGCTCCTCACCCCCGTGGTGCCGCTGGTGGTGGTCTGTTCCCTCTTCGAGAGCCGGTACGCGCTCGTGGCGCGGCGGGCCCAGGACCAGGTGGGCGATCTGACGACGGTCGTCGAGGAGAGCGTGCTCGGGATCCGGATCGTGAAGGGCTTCGGGCGTCACCGCAGCCAGGCGGAGGCCTTCCGGGCGCTCACCGCGCTGCTGCGGGGCACGGAGCTGGCCAAGGCGCGGCTCCTGGCGGCGATCTGGGCGCTGATCACCTTCCTCCCGGAGCTGGCGATCGGTGCGGCGCTGGTGCTCGGCACGGTGCGGGTCGCCGACGGGGAGCTGTCGGCGGGCACGCTGGTCGCCTTCCTGTCGACGGCGCTGGCCCTGCGCTGGCCGGTGGAGTCCCTCGGTTTCCTCATCGCGATGAGCCAGGAGGCGGCGACGGCGACGGAGCGGTACTTCGAGGTGATGGACGCGGAGGAGGAGGCGGACCGGAGCGGGCGCGCCGGGCGGGAGCCGGTGGGCGGCGGGGCCGCGGACGGGGTCCGCTTCGAGGGGGTGACCTTCCGCCACCCGGACGCGCCGCCGGACGCTCCCCCGGTCCTGGACGGCGTCGATCTGCGCATCCGGCCCGGTGAGACGCTGGCCCTGGTCGGCGGCACGGGTTCCGGCAAGACCACGCTCACCGCGCTCGTCCCCCGGCTGCACGAGGTGACGGCGGGCCGGATCCTCCTCGACGGGGAGGACATCGCGCTGATGGACCGCGCTCGGCTGCGGTCCCTGGTGGCGGTGGCCTTCGAGGAGCCGACGCTCTTCTCGGCGAGCGTCGGGGAGAACGTCCTGATGGGCGCGGGTGACGGGGCCGGGGAGCCGGAGCTGCGGCGGGCCCTGGCCGTGGCGCAGGCGGACGGGTTCGTGGACCGGCTGCCGGAGGGCGCGCGGACACAGGTGGGCGAGCAGGGGCTGAGCCTCTCGGGCGGTCAGCGGCAGCGGCTGGCCCTGGCCCGGGCGGTGGTCGGCCGGCCGCGTTTCCTCGTCCTTGACGACCCGTTGTCGGCCCTTGACGTGCACACGGAGGCGCGGGTGGAGGCGGCGCTGCGCGAGGTGCTGCGGGAGACGACGGCGCTGGTGGTGGCGCACCGGCCGTCGACGGTGATGCTGGCGGACCGGGTGGCGCTGCTGTCCGGGGGCCGGATCGCGGCGGTCGGCACCCATCAGGAGCTGCTGCGGAGCAGCGCGGAGTACGCCTGGCTGATGTCGGGTGACGGCAAGGCCGGCGGGGCCGGCCGGAGGGACGGGGAGCGATGACGGACACCACCCTCGCGCAGGCGGCCGAGGAGGAGCGGCCGGACGGGCCCGGTCCGGCGGGCGCACCGGGGGCGGGGGCACCCGTCGACCCCTTCGACCGGGACGACCTGCCCGCGCCGCGCGGGGCGACGGGGGCGCTGCTGCGCTCGTTGCTCGCCGCGCACCGGGTGCGGGTCGCGGGGGCGGCGCTGGTGCTGCTCCTGAAGGAGGCCGCGGTCCAGGCGGGCCCGCTCCTCGTCGCGTACGCCATCGACCGGGGGGTGCCGGCGCTGCGGGCCGGGGACCACGGGCCGGTGGTGGCGGTGGCGGCCGGCTATCTGCTGTGCGCGGGACTGGGCGGGCTGCTGCAGTACGTCTTCGTGCGGGGTGCGGCCCGGATCAACCAGGACGTCCTGCTGGACCTGCGGGGCCGGATCTTCCGGCACGCGCAGGTGCTGAGCGTGGACTTCCACGAGCGGTACACCTCGGGCCGGCTGATCTCCCGCTCGACCACGGACGTGGAGTCGCTGCGGGAGCTGCTGTCGGAGGGGCTCCAGGAACTGATCGGGGTGGTGCTGTCCTTCGTCTCGATCTCGCTGATGCTGCTCTGGCTCGATCCGGCGATCGGGGCGGTGGCGGTGGGTTCGTTCGTCCCGCTGCTGCTGCTGGTGCGGCTCTACCGGCGGCGGGCGGGCCGGGTGTACGGGGAGAAGTCCACGGCCATGGCGGGCGTCATCGTGAAGTTCGCGGAGACGATGAACGGCATCCGGCCGGTGCGGGCGTTCCGCAGGGAGCGGGCGAACGACGCGGAGTTCGCGGTGCTCAACCGGCGCCACGAGCGCAGCAACGGCGACGCGCTCCTGGAGATGGCCCGGTACGTGGTCGGTTCGCGGCTGGTGGCGAACACGGCGGTGGCGGGCATGTGCCTGTGGGGCGCCTACCGGGTGGCGGGCGGCACGCTGGCGCTGGGCGTGCTGGCGGCGGCCGTGCTGTACATGCGCCGGCTGTACGACCCGATCGACCGGCTGGGGATGTTCCTCAACTCGTACGAGTCGGCGGCGGCCTCCCTCGCGAAGATCGCGGGCCTGCTCGCGCAGGAGCCCGGCGTGCCGGAGGCGGCGGCCCCGCGCGAGCTGCCGCCGCGCCGGCCGGGGGCGCCGGGCCGCGAGGTGGTCTTCGAAGGGGTGCGGTTCGCCTACCGGACGGGCGGCGAGGTCCTGCCCCGCTTCGACCTGACGATCCCGGCGGGCCGGACGGTGGCCGTGGTGGGGGCGACGGGCGCGGGCAAGTCGACGCTGGTGAAACTGCTGGCCCGGTTCTACGACCCGACCGAGGGCCGGGTGCTGCTCGACGGGGTGGACCTGAGGGAGCTGGCGACGCCGGAGCTGCGGCGCGGTGTGGTGATGGTGACGCAGGAGGCGTTCCTGTTCTCCGGGACGGTCGCGGAGAACATCGCGATCGGGCGTCCGGACGCGACGCGCGAGGAGATCGAGGCGGCGGCGCGGGCGATCGGCGCGCACGAGTTCATCACGGGCCTGCCCGACGGGTACGACACGGACGTACGGAAGCGGGGCGGCCGGATCTCGGCGGGGCAGCGGCAGCTCGTCTCCTTCGCGCGGGCGCTGCTCGCCGATCCGGCGGTGCTGATCCTGGACGAGGCGACGAGTTCCCTGGACGTGCCGGGTGAACGGGCGGTGCAGCGGGCGATGGACACGGTGCTCGCGGGCCGCACGGCGGTGGTCGTCGCGCACCGGCTGTCCACGGTGGAGGTGGCGGACCGGGTGCTGGTGATGGAGGCGGGACGGATCGTCGAGGACGGGGCGCCCTCGCGGCTGGTCGCCGGGGACGGGCGGTACGCGGGGCTCCACCGGGCCTGGCGGGAGAGCCTGGTGGGGTGAGCCCGGGGCGGTGGCGCGGGGCGGCGCCGCGAGCCCGGACGGGGGTGGCGCGGACTTGCCGAACTCCCCCGGCGGCCCGGGAGAAGGATCGCGCCAGGGTCGGCGGGGGTCGCGGCGGCCCGCGGTCCCGGGAGCGTGCCGCGCCGGGTGCCCGCGCGAGGGGCGGGCGGCCCCGGAGCCGAACGGGGGCCCGGCCTCCCGGCGCACGGTGAACAACGGAAGGCCGGGCTTCCAAGATCACTGAAACGTCCGGTCAACGAACACGCCTGTACGGGCACCGGACGATTTCTGGCCAACTTGCCGACACGGTCCTGACAGGTCCATGCCCTGGCTGTCAGTCTCTCAGCGGTTCTTCGCACCACTGTTCACCGCATCACCCGAACGTGCTGCACAGCTCTGTTTGCTCCGCCCGGAGGGCATCCCCCAGCGCTCCGGTACCCCCCTCGCAAAAGGAGTCTGCGTGAGATCCACGCCCAGCCGTCGCGCCACCGCGACCGGCGCCCTGATCGCTGCCGCCGCCATGCTCGCCGTGAGCGTCCAGACGGGAGCCGCCACCGCGGCGGACGGCCCGCTGGGTGCGGCCGCCGCCCCCAAGGCCCAGAACGCCATCGCCACCAACCCCGGCAAGCTCCCCGCCGACCTCACGCCGGCCGAGCGCACCGCGCTCATCAAGGCCGCCGACGCCGACAAGGCGGACACCGCCAAGGCGCTCGGCCTGGGCACCCAGGAGAAGCTGGTCGTCCGGGACGTCGTGAAGGACCGCGACGGCACCACCCACACACGCTACGAGCGCACCTACGCCGGACTCCCCGTCCTCGGCGGCGACCTGATCGTCGCGGAGAACAAGGCCGGCACCCCCACCGGTGTGGTCAAGTCCTCCCGCGCGGAGCTGAAGAACGTCGACCTCACGGCCTCGGTCGCCCCGGCCGCCGCCGAGAAGCAGGCCCTGGGCCTCGCCCGCGCGGAGGGTTCCGAGAAGACCGCCGCCGAGCGCGCCCCGCGCAAGGTCGTCTGGATGGCGCAGGGCGCCCCCGTCCTCGCGTACGAGACCGTCGTCGGCGGCCTCCAGCACGACGGCACGCCGAACGAGCTGCACGTCGTCACGGACGCGAAGACCGGCGCCAAGCTGTACGAGTGGCAGGCCGTGCACAACGGCACCGGCAACACGCAGTACAGCGGCCAGGTCACGCTGGGCACCGCGCCCTCGTACACGCTGACCGACACCGCGCGCGGCAACCACAAGACGTACAACCTCAACCGCGGCACGTCGGGCACCGGAACGCTGTTCTCCGGCTCCGACGACATCTGGGGCGACGGCACCCCCCAGAACCTGGAGACCGCGGGCGCCGACGCCCACTACGGCGCCGCGCTCACCTGGGACTACTACAAGAACGTGCACGGCCGCAACGGCATCCGCGGTGACGGCGTCGCGCCGTACTCCCGGGTCCACTACGGCAACGCGTACGTCAACGCCTTCTGGCAGGACTCCTGCTTCTGCATGACGTACGGCGACGGCTCCGCCAACGCCAAGCCGCTCACGTCCATCGACGTGGCCGCGCACGAGATGACCCACGGCCTCACCTCGAACACCGCGAAGCTCGTCTACAGCGGTGAGTCCGGCGGCCTGAACGAGGCCACCTCGGACATCTTCGCGGCGGCGGTCGAGTTCTACGCCAACAACGCCCAGGACCAGGGCGACTACCTGGTCGGCGAGAAGATCGACATCCGCGGCAACGGCACCCCGCTGCGCTACATGGACAAGCCCAGCCGTGACGGCTCGTCCAAGGACTACTGGTACTCCGGCATCGGCTCGGTCGACGTCCACTACTCCTCGGGCCCGGCGAACCACTGGTTCTACCTGCTCTCCGAGGGCAGCGGCGCCAAGACGGTCAACGGCGTCGCCTACGACTCCCCGACCTCCGACGGCCTGCCCGTCACCGGCATAGGCCGGGACAAGGCCGCGCTGATCTGGTTCAAGGCGCTCACCACCAAGTTCACCTCCAGCACCAACTACGCCGGCGCCCGCACCGGCACCGTCGCGGCGGCCACGGAGCTCTACGGCGCCGGCAGCCCCGAGGTGCTCGCGGTCGAGCACGCCTGGGCCGGCGTCAACGTGGGCACCCGCCCCGGCGGCACCGAGCCGCCCACCGGCAAGGTCTTCGAGAACACCGCCGACGTGTCCATCCCGGACAACGGCGTCGCGGTGACCTCCACGGTCAACGTCACCGGCGTCACCGGCAACGCGCCCTCCACCCTCAAGGTGGACGTCAACATCGTCCACACCTACGTCGGTGACCTCGTCGTCGACCTCGTCGCCCCCGACGGCACCGTCTACAACCTGCACAACCGCACCGGCGGCAGCGCCGACAACATCGTCCAGACCTACACCGTGAACGCCTCCTCCGAGGTCGCCAACGGCGCCTGGAAGCTCCGCGCCCAGGACAAGGCCCGGGTCGACACCGGCTACATCAACAGCGTCAAGCTGACCTTCCCGTAAGGGAGGCGACGCCCGGCCGGGGCCCGGAGGGAACCTTCCCTCCGGGCCCCGGCGCGTGTGCGCTCTAGGCTGGTCCGCATGATCAGGGTGCTGCTGGCGGACGACGAGGCGATGATCAGGGCCGGGGTGCGGGCCATTCTCGCCACCGATCCCGGGATCGAGGTCGTCGCGGAGGCCGGCGACGGACGGGAGGCCGTGGGCCTCGCTCACCGGCACCGCCCCGACGTGGTCCTCCTCGACGTGCGCATGCCCCGTCTGGACGGGCTCGCCGCCGCCGAGGAGCTGCGGGCCACGCTGCCCGGGACGGCGGTGGTCATGCTCACCACCTTCTCGGAGGACGCCTACATCGCCCGCGCCCTCGGCTGCGGGGTCGGGGGTTTCCTGCTGAAGTCCGGCGACCCGCGCGAACTGATCGCGGGGGTACGGGCGGTGGCGGCGGGCGGCGCCGCCCTCTCCCCCACCGTCGCCCGCCGGGTCATCGACACCCTCGGCGGTGAGCGTCTCTCTCGCGCGGCCGGGGCCCGCTCCCGTCTGGAGCCGCTGACCGGCCGCGAGCGCGAGGTCGTGGCGCTGCTCGGCGCCGGCCTGTCGAACCAGGAGATCGCCGGCCGGCTCCATGTCGTGGAGGGCACCGTCAAGGCCCATGTGAGCGCTGTCCTCGGCCGCCTCGGCCTGCGCAACCGGGTGCAGCTCGCGATCCTCGCCCACGAGGCGGGTCTGGTCCCCGACGGCGCCCAGGGCCCGCCCGGTGCGTGAGACCACCCCGCTCCGCGCCCGCCTCTTCGACCTCGGGCTGTGGCTGCTGCTCTGCGTCCCGGTGCTGCTGCGTTCCGACCCGGCCGACGGCGGCTCCTGGACCCAGGTCGCCCTCGGTGTCGTCCTGCTCGGCGGCTGTGTCGCCGTCAGCCGCCGCCTGCCCCTGCTTCCCCTGGCCGTGACCGTCGCGGCGAGCCTGCCCGCCACCCTGGAGCTGTTCACCCCCTCGTACAGCCTCGCCCTCGTCGCCTTCGGCTATCTCGCCGGCCGGCGGCAGGAGCACAGCCGGGGGGCGCTCTGGCTGTTCGGCGGGGTCGCGGCCGTCGGGCTGCTGCTCACCCGGCTCACCAGCACCTCCCTCGGCCCGTGGTTCACCCTGCTGCTCGCCGTCGCGCTGGCGATCGTCGCGCCCTGGCTGGTCGGCCGGTACGTGCGCCAGTACGACCGGCTGGTGCGCAGCGGCTGGGAGCTGGCCGACCGGATGGAGCGGGAGCAGGCGGCCGTCGCGGACCGGGAGCGGCTGCGCGAGCGGTCCCGGATCGCGGGCGACATGCACGACTCGCTCGGCCACGACCTGGCCCTGATCGCGGTCCGCGCCGGCGCCCTGGAGGTGGACCCGGCCCTCGGCCCGGAGCAGCAGCGGGCCGCGGGCGAGCTGCGCCGGGCGGCCGCGGGCGCCACCGAACGGCTCAGGGACGTGATCGGGGTGCTGCGGGAGGAGGGCACGGCCGCGCCGACGGCCCCGCCGGGCGAGACGGTTCAGGAGCTGGTCGACCGGGCCCGCGCCTCCGGTCTCGACGTGACCCTCACCGGCGCCCCGGTCCCGGAGCCGCCCGGGATGGCGGGCCGGGCGCTGCACCGGGTCGTGCAGGAAGGGCTGACGAACGCGGCCAAGCACGCCCCGGGCGCGGCCGTGACGGTGACGGTGGAGCAGAAGGGCGGGTCGGTCCGGGTCCGGGTCGCCAGCGGGCCGGGCGCCGGAGGCGAGCCGCTCGCCTCGGGCGGTACCGGGCTCGTGGGCCTCGACGAGCGGGTCCGGCTGGCCGGCGGCACCCTCGCCCACGGCCCGGCCGGGGACGGCGGTTTCGTCCTCACCGCGGTCCTGCCCCGGCGCGGGACGGCCGCGCGGCCCGTGGTGGCGGCCCCGACCTCGGCGCGGGAGCTGGACCGGGCCCGCCGCGAGGTCCGCCGGGACCTGGCGCGGGCGATCTGGATCCCGCTGGCGCTGCTCGCCGCCCTCACGGTGCTGACGGCCGGCGTGGCCCTGTGGACGCAGTCCCGTTCCTATCTGGAGCGGGACAACTACGCGCGCCTGCTGGTCGGCCGGCCGTACGCGGAGATCGCCGAGGACCTCCCGGACCGTCCGCTGGCGGCGCCGCCGCCGGGGCTCGGGGCCGCGCCGCCGGGGATGGACGAGTGCCGGTACTACCGGGCCACCGTGTTCGCGGCGGTTCCGGTGTACCGGCTCTGCTTCGCCCAGGGGCGCCTCGCCACGAAGGACGAGGTGGGCTGAGCGGCCCGGCCGGTCAGCGCAGCAGGACGCCCGGGGCCTCGGCGGCCGGTTCCGGCGGGAGGGCGACGAGGCCCAGTTCGGCGGGGTGGGCCAGCAGCGGGTGGGCCGGCAGGACGCGGACCGTGCAGCCGAAGGGGCCCGTCCGGTCCAGCTCCAGGGTGCCCGCGTAGGGCTGGCGGCCGTCCAGGTCCTCGCCGCCGGCGGGCTTGAGCGCGCAGGTGCGGGTGGCGGTCAGGGTGTCGTCGGCGTCGACGCGGCCGGTGACCGCCTGGACCTCGACGTCGTCGGGGCTCAGCCCGCCGAGCGAGACCCGGACCCGGACGACCGGGGTGGCGCCCAGTTCGGCGTCCGCGCCGGTGAGGTCGCCGCCGGCGCCGGCACCGTCACCGAGCTCCACGTGGCCGACGGAGACCTCCGGCCAGGCGGCGCGGACCCGGGCCTTCCAGGCGGCGAGTTCCCGCGCCCGGTCGGGGGTGAGGGCCCGGCGGGCCTCGGCGGCGGGGACGTAGAGGCGGGTCACGTACTCGCGGACCATCCGGTCGGCGAGCACCTTCGGGCCGAGGTCGCCGAGGGTCCTGCGGACCATGGCCGTCCAGGCGGCGGGGACGCCGTCGGGGCCCCGGTCGTAGAAGCGGGGGGCGACGCGGCGTTCGATCAGCTCGTAGAGCGCGGCGGCCTCCAGGTCGTCGCGGCGCTCCTCGTCGGCGGCGGTGCCGTCGGCGGTGGGGATGGCCCAGCCGAACTCCGGCGCGTACCACTCGTCCCACCAGCCGTCCAGGACGGAGAGGTTGAGGCAGCCGTTGAGGGCGGCCTTCATGCCGCTGGTGCCGCAGGCCTCCAGGGGGCGCAGGGGGTTGTTGAGCCAGACGTCGCAGCCGGGGTAGAGGCCGCGGGCCATCTCCATGCCGTAGTCGGGCAGGAAGACGATCCGGTGGCGGACCCGGGGGTCGTCGGCGAACCGGACGAGTTCCCGCACGAGCCGCTTGCCGCCGTCGTCGGCGGGGTGGGCCTTCCCGGCGACGACGAGCTGCACGGGCCGCTCGGGGTGGAGCAGCAGCGCCCGCAGCCGCTCCTTGTCGCGCAGCATCAGGGTGAGCCGCTTGTACGAGGGGACGCGGCGGGCGAAGCCGATGGTGAGGACGTCGGGGTCGAGGACGGTGTCGGTCCAGCCGAGTTCGGCGTCGGTGGCCCCGCGCTGCCGCCAGGAGGCGCGGAGCCGGGCGCGGACGTCGGTGACGAGCCGTTCGCGCAGGGTGCGGCGCAGCTCCCACAGTTCGCGGTCGCTCGCGTCGGGGGAGAGCCGGCCGACCTCGGGGGCGACCCAGGTGGGGGCGTGGACGCCGTTGGTGACGGAGGTGATGGGCACCTCCTCGGCGTCGAAACCGGGCCAGAGGCCGGCGAACATGGCGCGGCTGACGGCGCCGTGGAGGGTGGAGACGCCGTTGGCCCGCTGGGCGAGCCTGAGGCCCATGGCGGCCATGTTGAAGACGCCGGGGTCGCCGCCGAGGGGGGTCTCGTCGCCGAGGGCGAGGACCCGGTCGAGGTCGACGCCCGGGAGGGCGCCGTCCTCGCCGAGGTGCCGGGCGACCTGGGCGCGGTCGAAGCGGTCGATGCCGGCGGGGACGGGGGTGTGGGTGGTGAAGACGGTGCCGGCCCGCACCGTTTCCAGGGCGGAGTCGAAGTCCAGTCCCTCGGCGAGGAGTTCGCGGACGCGTTCGAGGCCGAGGAAGCCCGCGTGGCCCTCGTTGGTGTGGAAGACCTCGGGGGCGGGCGCGCCGGTGAGCCGGCTGTACGTGCGCAGGGCGCGGACGCCGCCGATGCCGAGGAGCATCTCCTGGAGGAGCCGGTGCTCGCTGCCGCCGCCGTAGAGCCGGTCGGTGACGTTGCGTTCGCCGGGGGCGTTCTCCTCGACGTCGGAGTCGAGCATGAGGAGCGGGATCCGGCCGACCCGGGCGGTCCACAGGTGGGCGTGGAGGCTGCGGCCGCCGGGCAGGGCGAGGGTGACGCGGGCGGGGGTGCCGTCGGGCTCGCGCAGCAGGGTGACCGGCAGCTCGCCGGGGTCGAGGACGGGGTACTGCTCCTGCTGCCAGCCGTCGCGGCCGAGGGACTGGCGGAAGTATCCGTGCCGGTAGAGCAGGCCGACGCCGGTGAGGGGGACGCCGAGGTCGCTGGCGGACTTGAGGTGGTCGCCGGCGAGGATGCCGAGGCCGCCGGAGTACTGGGGCAGGGCGGCGGCGACGCCGAACTCGGGCGAGAAGTTGGCGATGCCGGCCGGGGGTTCGGCGGCGCCGAGCTCCCGCTGGTACCAGCGGGGGGCGTGCAGATAGGTGTCGAGTTCCTCGGCGGCGGCGCGCAGCCGGGCCAGAAACTCCTCGTCGGCGGCGAGGGCGGTGAGCCGGGACCCTTCGAGGGAGCCGAGGATCCGGACCGGGTCGGCGCCGGAGAGGCCCTCGGGTGCGAGGGAGTCGAAGAGGGCGCGGGTGGGCTCGTGCCAGGACCAGCGCAGGTTGTGCGCGAGGCCGGCGAGGGGCCGCAGGGGGTCGGGGAGGACGGGACGCACGGTGAATCGACGAATGGCCTTCACGGGACCACCTTCGCGCGCGGAACCGACGGAGCGGGCGCACCACGCGGTGCGCCCGGCGTGGCGGCCCGGTTCCCGCCGGCCCTTGGCCGAACGGCGCCCATCCGGTTGCGCCCCGGTACTTGACGCCCTAGTAGTTAACAAAGGACCGGATTGCCCTCGCACGTACCGTGGAAGGCTCCTCCGGTAACGGCTCCGCGCATCCTGAACCCGTCCGTCCTCCAGCCCCTTCATCCCTGTGGACACGCCATCCGAGTGAACGCGGACGGGAGCGGCGGTGCCCGCCATGCACCGGCCGTCGGCGGAGCTAGAAAGAGCGCACCACCACCCGCACCCCGTAACCCCGTCAGGTGATGCTGTGAATCCGCTCATGGGACGCATTCCCGTTCTGGACGTCCGTCCGTTGGTCGACTGTGGCCGGCGCCCCGCGAAGGCGGTGGTCGGTGAGACCTTCGAGGTGACGGCGACCGTCTTCCGCGAGGGTCATGACGCCGTCGCCGCCAATGTCGTGCTGCGCGGGCCGTCGGGCCGCCCGGGCCCGTGGACCCCGATGCGTGAACTCGCTCCGGGCACCGACCGGTGGGGTGCCGAGGTCACCCCGGACACCGAGGGCCTGTGGACGTACACCGTGGAGGCGTGGAGCGACCCGGTCGCGACCTGGCGTCACACCGCCCGGATCAAGATCCCGGCCGGGATCGACTCGGAGCTGGTCCTCGCGGAGGGGGCCGAGCTGCACGAGCGGGCCGCCAAGGGCGTGCCGAAGAAGGGCGGTGGCCGCGAGGCGGTGCTCGCCGCCGTGGACGCGCTGCGGGACGAGTCGCGTCCGGCGGCCGTGCGGCTGGCCGCCGCTCTGGCCCCCCGGGTGGTCGAGGCGCTCGACCGGCATCCCTTGCGCGAACTGGTCTCGGCGTCCCCGGCGTTGCCGCTGGTGGTGGAGCGGGAGCGGGCTCTCTTCGGTTCCTGGTACGAGTTCTTCCCGCGCTCGGAGGGGGTGCGGAAGGTCCGGGGCCGTACGGTGCAGGGGACGTTCCGGACGGCCGCCGAGCGGCTTCCGGCCATTGCCGCGATGGGTTTCGACGTGGTCTACCTGCCGCCGATCCACCCGATCGGCGAGACGCACCGCAAGGGCCCGAACAACTCGCTGTCGGCCGGTCCGAACGACGTCGGCGTGCCGTGGGCGATCGGTTCGCCGGAGGGCGGGCACGACGCCGTGCACCCGGGTCTGGGGACCATCGAGGACTTCGACGCCTTCGTGGCGCGCGCCCGTGAGCTGCGTCTGGAGGTGGCGCTGGACTTCGCGCTCCAGTGCTCGCCGGACCACCCGTGGGTGGAGAAGCACCCGGAGTGGTTCCACCACCGGCCGGACGGTTCGATCGCGTACGCGGAGAACCCGCCGAAGAAGTACCAGGACATCTACCCGATCGCGTTCGACGCGGCCCCCGACAACATGGACGGGATCGTCGCGGAGACCGTGCGGGTGCTGCGGCACTGGATGGACCACGGGGTGCGGATCTTCCGGGTGGACAATCCGCACACCAAGCCGGTGGTGTTCTGGGAGCGGGTGATCGGGGAGATCAACCGGGCGGACCCGGACGTGATCTTCCTGGCGGAGGCCTTCACCCGGCCGGCGATGATGCGGACGCTCGGCGCGATCGGCTTCCAGCAGTCGTACACGTACTTCACCTGGCGCAACACCAAGGAGGAGCTCACGGAGTACCTCACGGAGCTGACCGGGGACGTGGCGGCGCAGATGCGGCCGAACTTCTTCGTGAACACCCCGGACATCCTTCACGCCTACCTCCAGCACGGCGGCCGGCCCGCCTTCGAGGTGCGGGCGGTGCTGGCGGCCACCCTGTCGCCGTCCTGGGGGATGTACGCGGGGTACGAGCTGTGCGAGGCCACCGCGGTGCGGGAGGGCAGCGAGGAGTACCTGGACTCGGAGAAGTACGAGCTGCGGCCGAGGGACTGGGAGGCGGCGGAGCGGGCGGGGACCACGATCACCCCGCTGATCACCACCCTGAACCGGCTCAGGCGCCGTCACCCGGCGCTGCGCCGGCTGCGGAACCTGACCTTCCACGAGACGGACAACCCGCAGGTGATCGCGTACTCCAAGCGCACCGGTTCGAACACGGTTCTGATGGTCGTCAACCTCGACCCGCACCACACCCACGAGGCGACGGTCTCGTTGAACATGCCGGAACTCGGCCTGGACTGGCACGAGACCGTGCCGGTGCGCGACGAGCTCACCGGCGAGACCTATCACTGGGGCAGGGCCAGTTACGTGCGTCTGGAGCCGGGTGTCAGGCCCGCGCACGTCCTCGTCCTGCGACCGTCCCCGCAGACCGGAGGGTCACCCACCTCATGACTGTCAACGATCCCGTCCCCGACACCTTCGAGGACACCCCCGCCCAGGACCGCGACCCCGAGTGGTTCAAGCGGGCCGTCTTCTACGAGGTCCTCGTCCGGTCCTTCCAGGACAGCAACGGCGACGGCGTGGGCGACCTCAAGGGCATCACGTCCCGGCTCGACTACCTCCAGTGGCTGGGGGTGGACTGTCTCTGGCTGCCGCCGTTCTTCAACTCCCCCCTGCGGGACGGCGGCTACGACGTGTCGGACTACACCTCGGTACTGCCGGAGTTCGGTGATCTCGCCGATTTCGTGGAGTTCGTGGACGCGGCCCACCAGCGCGGGATGCGCGTGATCATCGACTTCGTCATGAACCACACGAGCGACCAGCACCCGTGGTTCCAGGAGTCGCGGCGCGACCCGGACGGGCCGTACGGCGACTACTACGTCTGGGCCGACGACGACAAGCAGTACGCGGACGCCCGGATCATCTTCGTCGACACCGAGACCTCCAACTGGACCTTCGACCCGGTGCGCAAGCAGTACTACTGGCACCGCTTCTTCTCGCACCAGCCGGACCTCAACTACGAGAACCCGGCGGTGCAGGAGGAGATCCTGTCGGCCCTGAAGTTCTGGCTCGACCTGGGGATCGACGGCTTCCGGCTGGACGCGGTGCCGTACCTGTACCAGCAGGAGGGCACCAACTGCGAGAACCTGCCCGCCACCCACGCCTTCCTCAAGCGGGTCCGCAAGGAGATCGACGACCACTACCCGGACACGGTGCTCCTCGCGGAGGCCAACCAGTGGCCCGAGGACGTGGTCGACTACTTCGGCGACTTCCGCTCGGGCGGCGACGAGTGCCACATGGCGTTCCACTTCCCGGTGATGCCCCGGATCTTCATGGCCGTGCGGCGCGAGTCGCGCCACCCGGTCTCCGAGATCCTGGCGAAGACCCCGGAGATCCCCTCCGGCTGCCAGTGGGGCATCTTCCTGCGCAACCACGACGAGCTGACCCTGGAGATGGTCACCGACGAGGAGCGCGACTACATGTACGCCGAGTACGCCAAGGACCCGCGCATGCGGGCCAACATCGGCATCCGGCGGCGCCTGGCCCCGCTCCTGGACAACGACCGCAAGCAGATGGAGCTGTTCACGGCCCTGCTGTTCTCGCTGCCGGGCTCGCCGGTCCTGTACTACGGCGACGAGATCGGCATGGGCGACAACATCTGGCTCGGTGACCGGGACGGGGTGCGCACCCCGATGCAGTGGACGCCCGACCGGAACGCGGGCTTCTCCTCCTGCGATCCGGGGCGGCTGTTCCTGCCGGCGATCATGGACCCCGTCCACGGCTACCAGGTGACGAACGTCGAGGCGGGCATGGCGTCGCCGTCCTCGCTGCTGCACTGGACGAAGCGGATGATCGAGATCCGCAAGCAGAACCGGGCGTTCGGCACCGGCACGTACACCGAACTCCCGGCGTCCAACCCGGCGGTGCTCGCCTTCATCCGGGAGTCCGCCCCCGAAGAGGGAATGGACGCCGATCTGGTCCTCTGCGTGAACAACTTCTCGCGGTTCGCGCAGCCGACCGAGCTCGACCTGCGGCGCTACGCCGGGAGCCACCCGGTGGAGCTGATCGGCGGGGTGCAGTTCCCGGCCATCGGCCAGCTTCCCTACCTCCTGACCCTTGCGGGACACGGGTTCTACTGGTTCCGTCTCAAGACGAGCTGACCTCAGGTCGGTTCGTCCGGCCCGGGGCGGGGCGGTTTCCCCCGCCGTGCCCCGGGCACCGTCACCACCGCACGATCCAGGTCCGTCCGGGCCCCCACCCGGACCCGTACGGATCTTCCCTTTCCGACACGTCCCGCACATCCGGACAGCCACAGCCGCAATCCGGGACAATCTGCGCATTTGAATACCTACGACAGTCATCTGCGCACCCCGGGGAAAGGACGCGATGCCATGCCGGAGACCGCATCCACGACCCGGGCCACGGACGCCCTCCTGCCGTCCCTCACACCCCTGCTCCACGAATGGCTGCCCCGGCAGCGCTGGTTCGCGGGCAAGGGCCGCCGGGTCACGGGATTCGCCCTGGACACGGCCACCGAGCTGTTGCCCCTGGACGGCGCCGGCCCGGGCCTCCTCCATCTGCTCGTCCGGGTCGAACAGCCCAGCCGCCCGAGCGGCACCCCGGCCGACTGCTACCAGATCCTCCTGGGGGTACGCAGCCAGCTGCCGCCCCGGCTCGCCCCCGCCCTGATCGGCCGCGTCCGGCAGGGCCCGCTCGCCGGACGCGCCGTCTACGAAGGACTGCGCGACCCCCGGCTCGCCGGACTGCTCTACGAACGGCTGCGCACCCCGGGCCGCATCGGCACCCTGCGCTTCCACGCCACCACCGCCCTGCCCGGGGCCCTCGCCCCCCGGGTCCTGGACGCCGAGCAGTCCAACTCCTCGCTCGTCTACGGGGACTCGTACATCCTGAAGATCTTCCGCAGGGTCAGTCCCGGCGCCAACCCGGACCTGGAACTGCCCCTCGCCCTCGGCCGGGCCGGCTGCGCCCGGGTGCCCGCCCCGGTCGCCTGGTTCGAGTCGGGGGCCGCCACCCTCGGCGTGCTCCAGCCCTACCTGGCGGACTCCCGGGACGGCTGGCGGCTCGCCCTCGACGCGCTCGCCTCCGGGCAGGATTTCACCCGCCAGGCGCTCGCTCTGGGCCGGGCCACCGCCGAGGTGCACCTCGCCCTCGCCGAGGCCCTGCCCACCGAGCGGCTGCGGCCCTCCGACACCGAGCACCTCGCCTCCGCGATGGACCGGCGGCTGCACACGGCGGCACAGGCCGTGCCGGCGCTGCTGCCGTACGTACCGGGCCTGCGCGCGGTCTTCGCCGCGGCGAGCGGGGCGGCCGGCGCGGGCATCGTCCAGCGCATCCACGGCGACCTGCACCTCGGGCAGACGCTGCGGGGCGCCGACGGCGCCTGGGCGGTGATCGATTTCGAGGGCGAACCGGCGAAGCCGCTCGACGAACGGCGCCGGCCGCAGCCCACGGTCCGGGACGTGGCCGGCATGCTCCGCTCCTTCGACTACGCGGCCCGCACCCACCGGCCGTGGAACGCCGACTGGGCGTCCCGCTGCCGGGCCGCCTACTGCACCGGCTACGCGCAGGTGTCCGGGACCGATCCCCGGGCCGATCCGGCGCTGCTGCGGGCCTACGAGACGGACAAGGCCGTGTACGAGGTGGTGTACGAGGCCCGCCACCGCCCCGACTGGCTGCCGGTGCCGATGTCCGCCATCGAGCGCCTGGCCGCCTCCGTCCCGTGACCCGGCCGGGCCCGGATCCCCGGTGCCCGGCAGGCCGTACCACCCGTTCGGGGCAGCGCGGTGTCCTGCCGTCCGGCCCTCCGCCTGCGCGAAGGCCCGCGCGCCCCGTTCGGCCGAGTGTCCCCGGCCCCCCGGGGGCCGTTCAGTACCCGTATCCCCTCACTCCGTCCCCCGTCCCCCGCCCCCCAGGAGGCATCCCTGTGACCGCCCGCCCCGCAGGCAAGACGGCCCCCCGCACGAAGACCCCCGCGCCGGACCGGACCGCCGTACGGAAGGCGCCACCCCTCGACCCCGGCGACCGGGCCCGGCTGCTGGCCGGTGAGCACCACGACCCGCACGCCCTGCTCGGCGCCCACCCGGTCCGCGGCGGCGTGGTGATCCGCGTGCTCCGCCCCTGGGCCCGGGAGGTCACCGTCCTGGCGAAGGGCCGCCGGATCACGCTCCACGACGAGGGCGACGGCCTCTTCTCCGGCCTGCTGCCGCTGCTGCGCAAGGTCCCCGCCTACGAACTGCGGGTGCGCTACGACGGCGACGAGATCGCGCTCCACGACCCGTACCGCTTCCTGCCGTCCCTCGGCGAGCTGGACCTGCACCTCATCGGGGAGGGCCGGCACGAGGAGCTGTGGACGGCCCTCGGCTCCCGGATCATGACGCACGAGGGCGTGGCGGGCACCCGCTTCGCGGTGTGGGCGCCGAACGCCCGCGGCGTGCGGGTCACCGGTGACTTCGCGCACTGGGGCACCGGCCTGCCGATGCGTTCGCTCGGCGGGACCGGGGTGTGGGAGCTGTTCGTGCCGGGCCTCGGTGAGGGCACCGTCTACAAGTACGACATCACCCGGCCCGACGGCTCGCACACCCTGCGCGCGGACCCGCTGGCCCGCCGCACCGAGTGCCCGCCGAACACGGCGTCGATCGTCACCGAGTCGCACTACGCGTGGGGCGACGCCGAGTGGATGGAGCGGCGCGGCCGGCGCCCCCACCACGAGTCGCCGCTCTCCGTGTACGAGGTGCACCTGCCGTCCTGGCGGCCGGGGCTCACCTACCGCCAGCTCGCGGAGCAGCTGCCGGCGTACGTGCGGGACCTCGGCTTCACACACGTGGAGTTCATGCCGGTCGCCGAGCATCCCTTCGGCGGCTCCTGGGGCTACCAGGTCACCGGCTTCTACGCGCCGACGGCCCGGATGGGCACCCCGGACGACTTCAAGTACCTGGTGGACGCGCTGCACCGGGCCGGGATCGGCGTGCTCATGGACTGGGTGCCGGCGCACTTCCCGAAGGACGACTGGGCGCTCGCCGAGTTCGACGGACGGCCGCTGTACGAGCACCCGGACCCGCGCCGCTCGCACCACCCGGACTGGGGGACCCTGGAGTTCGACTACGGCCGCAAGGAGGTGCGGAACTTCCTCGTGGCCAACGCGGTCTACTGGTGCCAGGAGTTCCACATCGACGGGCTGCGGGTGGACGCGGTGGCCTCGATGCTCTACCTGGACTACTCGCGCGAGCACGGCGACTGGGTGCCGAACGAGTACGGCGGCCGGGAGAACCTGGACGCGGTGGCCTTCCTGCAGGAGATGAACGCGACGGTGTACCGGCGCTGCCCCGGGATCATCACCTTCGCCGAGGAGTCCACGGCCTGGGACGGGGTCACCCGGGCGACCGACCAGGTCGGGCCGGGCGGCTTCGGGGGCCTGGGCTTCGGCATGAAGTGGAACATGGGCTGGATGCACGACTCCCTCCAGTACGTGCAGAAGGAGCCGGTGCACCGCAAGTACCACCACCACGAGATGACCTTCTCGATGGTGTACGCGTACAGCGAGAACTACATCCTGCCGATCTCGCACGACGAGGTGGTGCACGGCAAGCGGGCGCTGGTGTCGAAGATGCCGGGCGACTGGTGGCAGCAGCGCGCCAACCACCGGGCCTACCTCGGCTTCATGTGGGCCCATCCGGGCAAGCAGCTGCTCTACATGGGGCAGGAGTTCGCCCAGGGAGCGGAGTGGTCGGCGGACCACGGGCCGGACTGGTGGCTGCTGGACCCGGCGTACGGGGCGGAGCCGGACCACCGGGGCGTGCGGGACCTGGTGCGCGACCTGAACACGGTGTACACGGCGACCCCGGCGCTCTGGGAGCGGGACACCGTCCCGGACGGTTTCGAGTGGGTGGTGGGGGACGCGGCCGACGACAACGTCTTCGCCTTCCTCCGCTTCGACGGCTTCGGCTCCCCGCTGCTGGCCGTCTGCAACTTCTCCCCGGTGGTGCGGCACGACTACCGCCTCGGGGTGCCGGACACGTTCGCCGCCTGGTCGGAGGTCCTGAACACGGACGCGGCCCGGTACGGCGGCTCGGACGTGGTGGGCACCGACCCGGTGAAGACCGAGTCGGTGCCGTGGCACGGCCGGGGGTCGAGCGTGCGGATGACGCTGCCGCCGCTGGCGACGGTGTGGCTCAGGCCTGCCTGACCGGCGGCCCGGGCGGGGGTGTGGTCAGGCCCGCCTGACCACACCGAGGCGCTGCGTGGCCCGGGTCAGGGCCACGTACAGGTCGTTCACGCCGTGCGGCCCGCCGGCCCGGATGGCGTCGGGGTCGGCCACGAGGACGGTGTCGAACTCCAGGCCCTTGGCCTGCCGCGGGTCGAGGAGGACCACCGGCCGGGTGAGGTCCGGTGCCGGGCCGTGCGCGGCGCCGGGCAGGGCGGCGCGGAGCGCGGGGTGGAGTTCCGGCGGGGCGATGACCGCGAGCCGGCCCTCCTCCCGCAGTTCGGCGGCGACGGCCGCCGCGGTCTCCTTCACCGGGTCCGCGGCGGTCCGCTCCCACGGCTCGACGCCGGTGGAGCGGACGGAGCGGGGCGGCTCGAATCCGGGGTCGGTCTCGCGGCGCACGGCGGCGGCCACCGCCATGATCTCGGCCGGGGTGCGGTAGTTGACGCCGAGCCGGACCAGCTCCCAGCGGTCCTCCACGTACGGGCTGAGGATCTCCTCCCAGGAGCCGACGCCGGCCGGGTCCCCGGTCTGCGCCGGGTCGCCCACCAGGGTCATGGAGCGGGTGGGACTGCGGCGCATGAGGAGCCGCCACAGCATGGCGGACAGTTCCTGCGCCTCGTCCACGATGATGTGGCCGAAGGCCCAGGTGCGGTCGGCGGCGGCCCGTTCGGCGGCGGTGCGGTGGTCGGCCTCCTCGTGCCGCTCGGCGAACCGCTCGGCGTCGATGATGTCGTGGGCGGACAGCACCTCGGAGGCGTCCTCGTCGACCTCCTCCTTGTCCTCGAACTCGTAGGTGCGCGAGGCGTAGCTGACGTCGAGGACGCCCTGGGCGTACTGGATGCGCCGCTGGCGTTCGGCCTCCTCGGCGGCGCGGGCGGCCGAGTCGTCGTGGCCGAGGAGTTCGGCGGCCTCGTCCAGGAGCGGTACGTCGGCGGGCGTCCACGGCCCGCCGTCGCGCCGGATCGCGGCGGCGTCCTCCTCGGGGAGGTGGGTGGGGTCGGCGAGGTAGTCGGCGAGGAAGTCCTCGGGGGTGAGGGCCGGCCAGAGGGTGTCGATCGCCGCGTGGACGTCGGCGTTGGCGGCGACGCCCTTGGCGAGGAGCGCGCGGTCGTCGGGGCCGAGGAAGTTGGGGCCGCCGTAGGGGTCGGCGCCGATGCGGTCGGCGAGCTGTTCGGCGAGCGCGTCGAGGAGGCGGAAGACGAAGGACGGGCGGGCGAGGTTGTGCGGCAGGGCGGTGTCCCGGGCGTGGTGGCGGGCCTCCAGGGCCATGTCCCAGTCGATGACCAGGTCGCCGTCCTCGTGCGGGACGACCAGCGGCTCGCCGCGCTCGGGGACCCGCTGCCGGTCGCGTACGGCGGCGGCGAGCGCCCCGGCCATGGCGGCGGCGCCCTTCACGGCCGCGGCGCGGGGGGTGTCGGTGCCGGTGGCGCGGACGCCCGGGTACAGCTCGGCGGGGGTGGCGAGCAGGACGCCGGTCTCGCCGAGGGAGGGCAGCACGTTGCCGATGTAGCCGAGGAAGGCCGGGTTGGGGCCGACGATGAGGACGGCGCGGCGGGCGAGCTGCTCGCGGTGGGCGTAGAGGAGGTACGCGGCCCGGTGCAGGGCCACGGCGGTCTTGCCGGTGCCGGGGCCGCCCTCCACGACGAGGACCCCGCCGTGCGGGGAGCGGATGATGGCGTCCTGCTCGGCCTGGATGGTCTGCACGATGTCGTGCATGCGGCCGGTGCGGGCGGCGTCGAGGGCGGCGAGCAGCACCTCGTCGGCGTCCCGGCTCTCGTGGCCGGTGCGCGTGGTGTCGGTGAGGTCGAGGACCTCGTCGTGGAGGGAGAGCACCTCGCGGCCCCGGGTGGTGATGTGCCGGCGGCGGCTGAGGCCCATGGGCTCGTACCCGGTGGCGAGGTAGAAGGGGCGGGCGATCTCGGCGCGCCAGTCGACGACGAGGGGCGTGCGGTCGGTGTCGTCCTCGCGGATGCCGATGCGGCCGATGTGATGGTCGCGGCCGTCGCGGAAGACGAGCCGACCGAAGCAGAGTCCGCTCTCGCCCGCGTCGAAGGCGGCGAGCAGCCCGGACTGTTCGGCGACCAGGACGTCCCGCTCCAGACGCGACTGGGCGCTTCCGGTCCCGGGCGTGGCCAGCGCCCGGGCGACGCCGGCCTCGGCCTGGTCCCGCA
Organism: Streptomyces sp. NPDC126503; assembly: GCF_040302405.1. Classification (NCBI taxonomy): domain Bacteria; kingdom Bacillati; phylum Actinomycetota; class Actinomycetes; order Kitasatosporales; family Streptomycetaceae; genus Streptomyces; species Streptomyces sp. NPDC126503. Next base: position 251,587 of record NZ_JBEORS010000009.1, on the reverse strand, counting down.
GGTCGTCGAGCCGCGCGTAGAGCGAGGTGATGAATTTCTGCTCATCCCGAATTGGCTCGGTTGACAATTCCACTCCCAGCGCGATACAGTGCGTTTATTGAATCCTTCCGAGCCCCCTTCACAGGCGAGCCGCACGGAGACACGGAATTCATCAATATACGCGACACAAAGCCCCGGATGCCAATTCTCTCATCCGGGGCTTTTCCGTGCCCGCGGGATTCAGCCGAGCACGTCGGCCAGCTCCTCGCGAAGGCGCCGCCCGGGTCGGGCGCCGACGAGCGACCTCACCGGTTCGCCCGCCCGGAAGACCATCAGCGTCGGGGTGGACAGCACCCCGTAGCGCAGGGCCGTCGCCGGATTGCGGTCCACGTCGATCTCCACGACCCGCAGCCGCTCCACCTCCTCGGCGGCGAGGGCGCCGAGGACGGGCCTCAGCTGCCGGCAGGGCCCGCACCACTCGGCCGTGAACTTCACCAGGACCGGCCGGTCCGCGCCGAGCACCTCCGCGGCGAAATCCGCGTCCGTGACCTCGGCCACCCCGTGCGCGTACGTCGTCATGCCGTCACTCCTGTCTCGTGGGTCTCGTGGGTCTCGTCGGTCTCGTCGGCGCCGCCCGGGTGGGCGCCGAGGGCGCAGCGGGGTTCCGGGCCGTGCGGGAGTTCCGCCTCGGCCCGCAGCAGCTGGGCGCCCACCTGGGCGCGCACGGTCCCGAGCTGTTCGATCAGCCCGTCCAGCTCGTCGAGTTTGCGCCGGTAGACCTCGATCGAGGCGGGGCACGAGTCGCCCGCCGGGTGGCCCGCCCGCAGGCATTCCACGAACGGCCGCGTCTCCTCCAGCTCGAAGCCGAAATCCCGCAGGGTCCGGATCTGCCGCAGGAGCCGCAGGTCGGCCTCGTCGTAGGTGCGGTGTCCCCGTTCCGTACGGCGGGCGGTCAGCAGACCGCGGGACTCGTAGTACCGCAGGGTCCGCGTGGTCGTTCCGGCCCGCTCGGCCAGCTCTCCGATGCGCATGTCCCCGACCGTAGGCCTTGACGCCGACGTCAGGGCAAGAGCCGAGGGGCCGGCCCCTTCGAGGGGACGGCGGCGGGATCAGGCGGAGGCGCCCGCTCCGGACCCCGGCGGCAGGACCGGCTTGCGCTCGACCGGGGAGGAGAGCACGACGGAGGTCGTCGTCCGGCCGAGCCGCGAGGTCTGCTCCAGGATCTCCTCCAGGTGCGCGGTGTCCGTGACCGCGACCTTGAGGATCCAGCAGTCCTCGCCGACCACGTGGTGCGCCTCCAGGATCTCCGGGCGGCCGGTCAGCTCCAGGGCCCGGGGGTGCCGCAGGCTGTAACCGGCGTGCGGGTTCACCCGGACGAAGGCCTGGATGCCGTAGCCGAGCCGGGCCGGGGAGACGTGGGCGCCGTATCCGGTGATCGCCCCGCTCGCCTCCAGGCGGCGCAGCCGCTCCGTGACCGCCGCGGGACTGAGCCGGACCCGGCGGCCCAGCTCGCTCAGCTTGATCCGTCCGTCGGTCTGGACGATGCCGAGGATCTGCCGGTCGATCGCGTCCACGGCGCCCACCGGGGTTTCCTCGGCGGCGGACCGCGGATGCCGTGGTTCTTTCCGCGCGGCGGCCTGAACTCCCATGTCTCCCCCTTCAACCGGCGAGCGGTCAACGTAACACTTGACGCACCGCACAAGGGAGTTGGGATTTCATGGACGTACTGGTCATCGGCGGGAACCGCTATTTCGGAAAGCGGCTCGTCACGCTTCTCTCGAATTCCGGGCACCGGGTCACGGTGCTCAACCGGGGCTCTTCCGGAACGCCGGAGGGGGCGGAACTCCTCGTCGCCGACCGCGATGACGAGACGTCCCTGCGTTCCGCTCTCACGGGCCGTTTCTTCGACGTCGTCCTGGACCAGGTCTGCTACACACCGCGCCAGGCGGAGATCGCCCGCCGGGTCTTCGCGACCCGCACCCGCCGCTACGTGATGACGTCGACGGTGGAGGTGTACGAGTACGAGGACTCGGCGGTGCCGGTCACCGAGGACGTGCTCGACCTGCGGACGGTCACGGTGGACACGGGCCTGCCCTGGGAGGACCCGGAGTTCCGGGACGCGCACTACGGGGAGGGGAAGCGGCAGGCGGAGGCGGTCTTCGCGGACGGGACGGCGTTCGCCTGGGCCTCGGTGCGGGTCGCCCACGTACTGGGCGGCGCGGACGACTTCACCGGCCGGCTCGACCACTACGCGCGGCGCGTGCGGGCCGGGGAGCCGATCGCAGTCCCGGTGGTGAACCGCCCGGCGACCTATGTGTACGTGGAGGAGATCGCCGCGTTCCTCGCCTGGGCGGCGGAGGCGGAATTCACCGGCCCGGTGAACGCGCATTCCCACGGCCCCCTCACCACCGCCGACCTCTGCGCGGAGATCGAGCGCCGGGTGGGCGGCCGGACCGTCTTCCAGGAGGTGGAGGTCGGCGAGGTCTCGCCGTTCTCCTTCGCCCGTTCCTACGCCATGGACAACTCCCGGGCCACGGCTCTCGGTTATGCCTTCTCGCATTCCTCCGACTGGCTCGCCCAGGCCGTTTCCGAGACCGTCGGGGGAATCCGCTGATGCGCCACCGCATGCTGGGAGACGTCCGGGTCGGGGCCGTCGGCCTCGGCACCATGCCGCTCTCCATCGAGGGCCGGCCCGACGAGGCACGGGCCTTCGCCACCGTCCACGCGGCCCTGGACGCGGGCGTGACGCTCCTCGACACCGCCGACTCCTACCACCCGCCGGGCGGCGACCCCGGCGAGGGCGAACTGCTCGTGGCCCGCGCCCTCGCCGCGTACGGCGGGAACACGGACGACGTGCTGGTGGCCACGAAGGGCGGCCGGGGCCGCACGGCCGACGGCGGCTGGACGGTCGACGGCCGGCCCGAGCACCTGCGGCGGGCGGCTCAGGCCTCGGCCCGGCGGCTGGGCGGCGGGGCGATCGGCCTGTACCAGCTGCACAAGCCGGACCCGGCCGTGCCGTACGCGGAATCGCTCGGCGCGATCCGGGAGCTGCTGGACGCCGGCACCGTCCGGCTCGCCGGGATCTCGAACGTGGACACCGGACAGATCCTGCTCGCCCGGGAGATCCTCGGCGACCGGCTGGTCTCGGTGCAGAACCGCTACTCCCCCGCCGTCCGGGAGAGCGAGCCCGAGCTGCGGCTCTGTGCCGGACTCGGCCTGGCGTTCCTGCCGTGGAGCCCGCTGGGCGGCATCTCGCAGAGCTCCCTGGACGGCGCCTCGGCCCAGGAGGAGGACCCGGCGTTCGGGGCCTTCCACCGGGTGGCCCGGGCCCGGGGGGTGAGCCCGCAGCGGGTGGCGCTGGCCTGGCTCCTGTCCCGCTCCGGCACGGTCCTGCCGATCCCCGGCGCCGGCCGCCCGCAGAGCGCCCGCGACTCGGCGGGCGCGGCGGACCTGGAGCTGTCGGCGGAGGAGCTGAGCGCCCTGGAGGGCTCACGGCCGGTGGGGTGAGGGGCACGTACGGGTGGGGGCGTACGAGCGAGAGGGCGCGGGCTGTCCGGGCGGGGACTGTACGGGGCCGGGGAGCGGGCCCCCGGCCATGGGCGTACGGGCGCGGCGGGCGGCGCCGTGCCCCGTGAGGCCCCGGCGGGCCGTCCTCCCGGGCCCGGATCCGGCTCAAGGCCCGGGAACGGGAGGACGGCGGCCAGGCCCGGCGGGTCAGACGCCCGCGCGGGCCCGCTCCTCGCCCTCCTCGGCGGTCCGGCCCGCGGCCGGCGCCGGGGCGTGGTCGTCGACGAGGGTCTTCTCGTCGAAGGGGGCGCGGCCGGCCAGCACCTCGGCCACCCGCTCCTTGTCGATCTCCTTCGTCCAGGTGCCGACCAGCACCGTGGCGACCGCGTTGCCCGCGAAGTTGGTGAGGGCGCGGGCCTCGCTCATGAAGCGGTCGATGCCGACGATCAGGCCCACCCCGTCCACGAGCTCGGGCCGGTGGGACTGGAGGCCGCCCGCGAGGGTGGCGAGCCCCGCGCCGGTGACGCCGGCCGCGCCCTTCGAGGCGATGATCATGAAGACGAGGAGGGAGATCTGCTCGCCGACGGAGAGCGGGTCGCCCATGGCCTCGGCGACGAAGAGGGAGGCCATGGTCAGGTAGATCGCGGTGCCGTCGAGGTTGAAGGAGTAGCCGGTCGGCACGGTGATGCCGACGACCGGCTTGCTGACGCCCAGGTGCTCCATCTTCGCGATGAGGCGGGGCAGCGCCGACTCGGACGAGGAGGTGGAGAGGATCAGCAGGAACTCGCGGCCCAGGTACTTCAGGAGCGTCCAGATGTTGATCCCGGCGACCAGCCTGAGCAGCGCGCCGAGCACGACGAAGACGAAGAGACCGCAGGTCAGGTAGAAGCCGATCATGATCACGGCGAGGGACTTGAGGGCGTCGAGGCCGGTCGCTCCGACCACGGCCGCGATCGCGCCGAAGGCACCGACCGGGGCGGCCCACATGATCATGCCGAGGACGCGGAAGACGAGCCGCTGGATGTGCCCGATGCCGCGCAGCACCGGCTCGCCGCTCTCGCCCATCGCCTGGAGCGCGAAGCCGGCCAGCAGCGCGACGAGGAGGGTCTGGAGGACCTCGCCCTCGGTGAACGCGGACACGAGGGTGGTCGGGATGATCCCGAGGAGGAAGTCGGCCGTGGACTCGCTCGCGCCCTCCGCCTGCTTGGCGCCGGCCTCGGCCAGCTCCTTGGTGAGGTGGAGACCGGAGCCGGGCTCCAGGAGGTTGCCGACCACCAGGCCGATCGCGAGGGCGACGGTCGACATGACGAGGAAGTAGCCGAGGGCGAGGCCGCCCACCGCGCCGACCTTCGCCGCCTTCCGGACCGAGCCGACCCCGAGCACGATCGTGCAGAAGATGATCGGCGAGATCATCATCTTGATCAAATTGACGAAGCCGGTGCCCAGCGGCTTCAGCTCGACGGCGACGCCCGGCGCCAGGAAGCCGACCGCGATGCCGAGCAGGACGGCGGCGATGACGGCCAGATACAGATAGTGGGTACGGTCCCGTCGTGCGGCCACGGGCTCCTCCTCGTGCTGATGGGTGTCCACGTCCCGGTGGATCCCCGCGACTATCCACCAGCCTGTGACCCGGGTCACGATTGCGTACGTTTCGTTCACGGCCGAACCGTCCCCGGGGAAGAGAACGATTCGGGAACGCGGGCCGGTGGCGCGAATCCGTGCGTGCAGACTGGACCGCATGCGTTTCCCCCTCCCCCGCCCGCGCAGCCTCGCCGGCCAGCTGTTCGCCATGCAGGTCGTGCTGGTGGCGGCCGTGGTGGCGGGGTGCGCGGTCTTCGCGTACGTCACCGACCGGGCACAGGCCGAGGAGACCGCCCGCCGCCAGTCCACGGCGACCGCCACGGCCGTCGCCCACGCCCCCTCCGTGCTCGCCGCCGTCCGCTCCGCCGACCCGTCGGCGGTGCTCCAGCCGTACACGGAGGCGCTGCGCCGGGGTGCCGGGGTCACGTTCGTGGTGGTGATGGCGCCGGACGGCACCCGCTGGACCCACCCGGAACCGGCCGAGATAGGGCGCACCTATCGCGGGCACATCGAGGCGGCGGTGCGCGGCGAGACCTTCTCCGAGACCCACCTGGGCGTGCTCGGTCCGTCCGTCCGCACGGTGACGCCGGTCCTGGACGAGCACGACCGGGTCGTCGCCCTGGTCAGCGCGGGCATCACGATCGACCGGATCAGCGAGCAGGTGCGGGAGCAGGTGACCGCCCTCCTCGGCATGGCCGGCGCGGCGCTCGCGCTCGGCGGCGCCGGAACGTACGTGATCAACGCCCGGCTGCGCCGGCACACCCACGGCATGAACGCGGCCGAGCTGAGCCGGATGCACGACTACCACGAGGCCGCGCTGCACGCGGTGCGCGAGGGTCTGGTGATGCTCGACGGGCAGCGGCGGATCGCGCTGATCAACGACGGGGCGCGGGAGCTGCTGGGGCTCGACGAGAAGGTCGTCGGCCGTCCGGCCGTGGACCTCGGTCTGCCCGCTCCGCTGACGGGAGCGCTGCTCTCCTCCGAGCCCCGGGTCGACGAGACGCATCTGACCGACGAGCGGGTCCTCGTCGTCAACACCCGCCCGGTGGTGGGCGGGGAGCGCCGGGGCACGGTGGTGACGCTGCGGGACCGGACCGAACTCCAGGCGCTCTCCGGTGAGCTGGACTCGGAGCGGGGCTTCACCGAGGCGCTGCGCTCGCAGGCGCACGAGGCGGCGAACCGGCTCCACACGGTCGTCTCGCTCATCGAACTGGGCCGCGTGGAGGAGGCGGTGGAGTTCGCGACGGCGGAGCTGGAACTGGCGCAGGCCCTCACGGACCGGGTGGTCGACGCGGTCGGCGAACCGGTCCTCGCCGCGCTGCTGCTCGGCAAGGCGGCGCAGGCGAACGAGCGGGGCGTGGAGCTGGTGCTCACCGAGGACAGCCGCATCGACGACGGGGTGGTGCCGGCGGCGCTGCCCGCCCGGGACCTGGTCACCGTCCTCGGCAACCTCGTCGACAACGCGGTGGAGGCGGTGAGCGGCACCCCGCAGGCCCGGGTGACCGTCACGGTCGCCGCCCGCGCGGGCGAGGGCGAACTGCTGCTCCGCGTCACCGACAACGGCCCCGGTGTCCGCCCGGCCGACCGGGACGCCATCCTCGGCCGCGGCTGGTCCACCCGGGGTCCCGGGCGGGGCCTCGGCCTCGCCCTGGTCGCCCAGGCCGTCACCCGCGCCCACGGCACCCTCACCCTCACCTCCCCGCCCGGCGGCGGCGCCCGCTTCACCGCGCGCCTGCCGCTGCCGGAGGGGGAGGCGGGGACGGGGGGTGTCCCGGGCTCCGTCCCGGCGGTCGCGGTGGGCGCCGTCCCGGGGGCCGTCCCGGCCGGGGCGCCCGGCGGCGGACAGGAGCGCGCGTGAGCACCGGACCCGCTCCCCTCCGGGTGCTCGTCGTCGAGGACGACCCCGTCGCCGCCGACGCGCACGCCCTGTACGCCGGGCGCGTGGAGGGCTTCGAGGTCGTCGGCGTGGCCCACTCTCGGGCCGCCGCCGTGCGGCTGCTCGAACGGCGGCGGGTGGACCTGATCCTGCTCGACCTGTACCTGCCCGACGGACACGGGCTCGGACTGCTCCGGGCCCTGCGCGCCGCCGGGTACTCCGCCGACGTCATCGCCGTCACCTCGGCGCGCGACCTGGCGATCGTCCGCGAGGGCGTGTCGCTGGGAGTCGTCCAGTACGTCCTGAAGCCCTTCACCTTCGCCACGCTGCGGGACCGCCTCGGGCGGTACGCCGAGTTCCGCGCGGCCGCCGGGGAGGCCTCCGGACAGGACGAGGTGGACCGGGCCCTCGCCACCCTGCGCGCCCCGCACCCCGCCGCCCTGCCGAAGGGGCTGAGCGCCCCCACCCTGGAGGCGGTCACCCGTGCGCTCCGTGAGGCACCGGACGGGCTCACCGCGGCGGAGGCCGGGGCCGCCGTCGGCATCTCCCGGATCACCGCCCGCCGCTATCTGGAGCACCTGGTGGCGGACGGCCGGGCGGGGCGGGCCCCGCAGTACGGGCAGGTCGGCCGCCCCGAGCTGCAGTACCGATGGCTCGGCGCGGGGGGCCGCGGTTACTGATCGGTTCCCATCTTCCTACGACCTGCCACGTCGGACGAACAGACCGTAGCCAGCCGTCACCCCCCACACCTACCGTGGCTCGGGTGCACCAACCCTCCCCACCCTTCAACGCCCCGGCCGCGCGACGACTGCGCGAGGGCCTCGGCATGACCCACGGCCATGTCGCGTACGGGCTGCGCGCCCAGTACGGCATGTTCGTCACCCCCGACACGGTCGCCGCCTGGGAACGCGGCCGGCTCGCCCCCACCGAACAGGAGCTGACCGCCCTCGCGGGCGTCCTGTGGTGTTCCCCCGCCGATCTGATCGCCGCCGCCACCACCCTCCGCGAGCACCGGATGGCCCGTGGGCTCTCCGCCGAGGAGCTCGCACGGCGCGTGGGCATCACCGCCCAGGCGTACCGGCGCATGGAGGACGAGGGCCGCTGGCGCGGTACCGAACGGCAGACGGCCGCCCTCGCGGAGTCCCTCGGGCTCGGTCCCCGCGCGCTGATCACCGCGACCGGAGGTGACGAGCGGCTCGCGGCGCTGCTGCGGGACGCCGCCACCACGCGCTGGCAGGCCTACGTCAAACCGGCGGTGAAGATGCTGCCGCTGTCCAAGTCCGTCGTCGAGTCCGCGCTCCAGCGGCTGCACGCCGAGTACCACGCGCGGATGGCGGCCACCAGCAGCTGGGGCGCCTCCGGGGCGACCGGGGACGCGGGCCGCGCCTACCTGGAGGAGATCACCGAGCACTTCTGGGCGGCCGTCGGCGGGTAATCCCTCACCGATCGGCGGGCCGCCCACCCCGGGCCGTGCCCCGTACCGACCGGGGTGCGGCCGGGCAGGACAGGGCGTACCGACACGGCGGGACGGCCCCGGGGGGGGAGCCGCCGCTCCCGCCCCTCAGCGGCGGTCGAAGGCGAACAGCTGGCCCGCGGCGTCGGGGACGCACGGCGCCTGGGCCAGCCTCGACCCGGCGGCGGCGCGGTCGCCGACCACGGTGACGCAGCTGCCGGGCGTGGCCGAGCCGGCCGGGACGATGCGGTGGCCCCGTACCGGGCTCCCGTACGGCTCCAGGGTGAAGCTCTCCACCCGGGTCGGGTCGCCGCACTCGGAGTCCTCGAACGCGGCGTCCGGTATCCGGCCGCCCGAGGGAATGCCGGAGCAGCCGAAGCCGAAGTCGGGGTGGTCGGAGACGATCCGCCACCGCCCGCCGCCCAGCTCCTTCAGCGAGTAGCGGGGCACCTCCGCCTCCGCGCAGGGAAGCTGGTGGATCTGGCCGCTGCGCGTACCGCGCCGCTCCCCCAGGCAGAAGTCCGGGCCGACCACGCGGATGCTCACGTCACCGGCGGCGGGCGCGGGGCCGGGACCGGACCGCGGGTGGGCGGCGCCGCCGTCCCGTACGAAGGCGATCACACTGACGGCGGCGAGCAGCAGACCGGCGAGGCCGACGGCCCCGACCAGCACCCGGGCCATCCGGGCCCTGGCGGGCGCCGGCCCCTGCCCGGTCTCCACGGCTTCACCGGTCTCCCCGGCCTCGCCGGTCCGGGGGGTCTCCGGACCTTCCCGGGCCTCAGAGGTCTCGGAGGTCTCCAGGTCCCCGGGGGCGCCGGCGAACGGCTCCTGTGGCCCGGGCTCGTACACGCCGCGTACCGCCAGCTCCTTCCGTACCGCCAGCCAGTCCTCCAGAGCGCCGGGCGGGGCTCCGCAGGCGCGGACGAAGACGGAGAGGAGTTCCTCGCGGGGCAGGGTGGTGCGGGCCAGCATGTTGGCGACCGTGGAGCGGGGCAGCACGTCCCCGCGCTCGTCGGCCCGGGCCGACAGCTCACGGTAGGTGAGACCGGACCAGTCCTTGAGCGCCTGGAGCCGGGCGAGGAAGTCGGCGGTGCTGCGTGCCTCCCGCGGATCCGGAGCCCGTTCCCCCGAGGTCATGCGCCTCTCCCCCTTCCACCGGACAGGGTTGGGACATGTCCGGGACAAGCCCCAAGCCTTGTTGATCGAACGCGCGGGCTCAAGAGTGGAATCAGGTATTTCCGGCCGGCCCGGAAGTGCCGTGCGGAAAGCGGAGTGGCCCCGACCGTCCACGGGGGTACGGTCGGGGCCACTCGACGCGGAGGATCCGGAGGGCCGGCGGGCTCGGGACACGGCCGGGGCGCGCGGGTCCTGTGCCGGAGGACCGTCCGTCAGAAGACCGACTCGGCCTCGCGCATGCGGTCCTCGGGAACCGTCTTCAGGCGGGTCACCGCCTCCGCCAGCGGCACCATCACCACGTCCGTGCCGCGCAGGGCCGTCATCCTGCCGAAGTCACCCCGGTGGGCGGCCTCCACCGCGTGCCAGCCGAAGCGGGTCGCGAGGACGCGGTCGTACGGCGTGGGCGTGCCGCCGCGCTGCACGTGCCCGAGGATGACCGGCCGGGCCTCCTTGCCGAGGCGCTTCTCCAGCTCGACGGCGAGGCGGTTGCCGATGCCCTGGAAGCGCTCGTGGCCGTACTGGTCGATCTCGCCCTTCTGGTAGTCCATCGAGCCCTCGGCCGGGTGGGCGCCCTCGGCGACGCAGATGACGGCGAACTTCTTGCCGCGCGCGAAGCGTTCCTCGACCATCTTGACCAGGTCGTCGACCTCGAAGGGACGCTCCGGGAGGCAGATGCCGTGGGCGCCGCCGGCCATGCCGGACTCCAGCGCGATCCAGCCGGCGTGCCGGCCCATCACCTCGACGACCATCACGCGCTGGTGGGACTCGGCGGTGGTCTTGAGGCGGTCCATGGCCTCGGTCGCGACGCCGACGGCGGTGTCGAAGCCGAAGGTGCGGTCGGTGGAGGAGATGTCGTTGTCGATGGTCTTCGGGACGCCGACGACGGGCATGCCGGCGTCGGACAGCATCCGGGCGGCGGTCAGGGTGCCCTCGCCGCCGATCGGGATGAGGACGTCGATGCCGTAGGTGCGGGCCAGGTCGGGGGCGGACTCGGCGGCCTCGCGGAGCCGGTTGCGCTCCAGCCGGGCGGAGCCGAGGATCGTGCCGCCGCGGGCGAGGATGCCGCTGACCGCGTTGAGGTCGAGGGGCCGGTAGTGGCCGTCGAGGAGTCCCTTGAACCCGTCCTCGAAGCCGATGACCTCGTCGCCGTGGCCGGTCAGCGCCCGGTGCACGACCGACCGGATCACTGCGTTCAGGCCGGGGCAGTCGCCGCCTGCGGTGAGAACTCCGATGCGCATCGTGCTGTGTCTCCTGCTCGGTCGCGGTCCTTTGAGCCACCGCAATTCTCACACGCCGGGCCTGAGGGCCGCCTTCGGCGCGGCGGCGCGCGCCCCCCACCGCGGCCCCGTCCCGGCCCCCTAGCCTTCCTCGTGGAGGGCTCCGGGAGGCCTTGTGGCCCAAGGTTCGGGGCCTTTCGTCCGGCGGGCGTCGTACCGAGCTGCGGGGGTATTGTCAAGGGGGTAATGCCGCCCTATCGGTGTGTTCTGCGCACCGGAGATTGACCCAGGGGACGAGCCCCGTACCGCAGGACTGGACAGGAGACCACGGCGTGACGCGCAGCGTGTACGTGACCGGGATCGACCGCGGGGACGGCCGCCAGGTCGTCGAGCTGGGAGTCATGGAGCTCCTCACCCGCCAGGTGGACCGGGTGGGGGTGTTCCGGCCGCTCGTGCACGACGGACCCGACCGCCTGTTCGAGCTGCTGCGGGCGCGCTACCGGCTCTCCCAGGACCCCGCGACCGTCTACGGCATGGACTACCACGAGGCCTCCGCGCTGCAGGCCGAGCGGGGCACCGACGAACTGGTCTCCCGCCTCGTCGACCGCTTCCACGCGGTGGCCCGCGACTACGAGGTCGTCCTCGTCCTCGGTACGGACTTCGCGGCCACCCAGCTCCCCGACGAGCTGGCGCTCAACGCCCGCCTGGCCAACGAGTTCGGCGCCTCGGTCATCCCCGTCGTGGGCGGCAAGGGCCAGCCGGCCGAGTCCGTGCGGGCCGAGGCGCGCAACGCCTTCCGGGCGTACGACGGCCTGGGCTGCGACGTGCTCGCGATGGTCGTCAACCGGGTCGCGGCCGAGGACCGGGAGGCCCTCGCCGAGCGGCTCGGCACCCGGCTGCCCGTCCCCTGCTACGTCCTGCCGGACGAGCCCGCGCTCGCCGCGCCCACCGTCGCCCAGATCACCCACGCGCTCGGCGCCACCGTCGTCCTCGGCGACGACGCGGGCCTCGCACGGGACGCCCTGGACTTCGTCTTCGGCGGCGCGATGCTGCCGAACTTCCTGAACGCCCTGACCCCGGGTTGCCTCGTGGTGACCCCCGGGGACCGGGCCGACCTGGTCGTCGGCGCGCTCGCCGCCCACTCGGCCGGCACCCCGCCGATCGCCGGCGTGCTGCTCACGCTCAACGAGCGGCCGAGCGAGGAGATCCTGACCCTGGCGGCCCGGCTCGCGCCCGGCACGCCCGTCATCTCCGTACCCGGCAACAGCTTCCCGACCGCCGCCGAACTCTTCGCCCTCGAAGGCAAGCTGAACGCCGCCACCCCGCGCAAGGCGGAGACCGCGCTCGGCCTGTTCGAGCGGCACGTGGACACCGCCGACCTGCTCAAGCGGGTCTCGGTGGCCCGCAGCGGCCGGGTCACCCCGATGATGTTCGAGCACGAGCTGCTGGAGCAGGCGCGTGCCGACCGCCGCCGGGTGGTGCTCCCCGAGGGCACCGAGGAGCGGGTGCTGCGCGCCGCCGACGTCCTCATCCGCCGCGACGTCTGCGACCTGACCCTGCTGGGTGACGTGGAGACCATCCGCAGGAAGGCCGCCGACCTGAGCGTGAACCTGGGCGACACGCAGCTGATCGACCCGCAGACCTCGGAGCTGCGGGACGCGTTCGCCGAGAAGTACGCGGCGCTGCGCGCCCACAAGGGCGTCAGTGTGGAGCTCGCGTACGACGTCGTGTCGGACGTGAACTACTTCGGCACGCTCATGGTGCAGGAGGGGCTGGCCGACGGCATGGTCTCCGGCTCCGTGCACTCCACGGCGGCGACCATCCGGCCCGCCTTCGAGATCATCAAGACCAAGCCGGACGCGTCGATCGTCTCCTCCGTCTTCTTCATGTGCCTCGCCGACAAGGTGCTGGTGTACGGCGACTGCGCGGTCAACCCGGACCCGGACGCGGAGCAGCTCGCCGACATCGCCGTCCAGTCGGCGGCGACCGCGGCGCGCTTCGGCGTGGAGCCGAGGATCGCCATGCTGTCGTACTCGACGGGCACCTCCGGCTCGGGCGCCGACGTCGACAAGGTGCGGGAGGCCACGAAGCTGGTCCGGGAGTCCCGGCCGGACCTGCGGATCGAGGGCCCGATCCAGTACGACGCGGCGGTCGAGCCGTCCGTCGCCGCGACCAAGCTGCCGGAGTCGGAGGTGGCGGGGCAGGCGACCGTGCTGATCTTCCCGGACCTGAACACCGGCAACAACACGTACAAGGCGGTGCAGCGGTCGGCCGGCGCCGTGGCCGTGGGGCCGGTCCTCCAGGGCCTGCGCAAGCCGGTGAACGACCTCTCGCGCGGCGCCTTGGTCAGCGACATCGTGAACACCGTCGCCATCACGGCGATCCAGTCCCAGAATCCCGCCGCGTCCGCCCCGTCCGACCGTTCCGCCCAGGGTCAGGAGCTTCCCGCATGACCGCCCCCACTCCCGCCGCCCCCGCCGACTCCTCCCGGGCCCCGTCCTCCGGCGCCCCGACACGGGTCCTCGTCCTCAACTCGGGCTCCTCGTCGGTGAAGTACCAGCTGCTCGACATGGAGGACGGCGCGCGGCTCGCGGCCGGTCTGGTGGAGCGCATCGGCGAGGAGACCTCGCGGCTCGCGCACACCCCGCTGAAGGAGGGCGGCGAGCGGCGTGAGCGGACCGGTCCGATCGCCGACCACGCGGCCGCGCTGAAGGCGGTCGCCGAGGAGCTGACGGCGGACGGGCTCGGCCTGGACTCCCCCGAGCTGGCGGCGATCGGTCACCGGGTGGTGCACGGCGGACTGCGGTTCACCGAGCCGACGGTCATCGACGACGCGGTGCTCGCGGAGATCGAGCGCCTGGTGCCGGTGGCGCCGCTGCACAACCCGGCGAACCTGGTCGGCATCCGTACGGCGATGGACCTGCGCCCCGACCTGCCGCAGGTGGCGGTCTTCGACACCGCCTTCCACACGACGATGCCGGAGTCGGCGGCCCGGTACGCGATCGACGTCGAGACGGCGGACGCGCACCGCATCCGCCGGTACGGCTTCCACGGCACCTCGCACGCGTACGTCTCCCGGGAGACGGCGCGGCTGCTCGGCAAGGCGCCGGAGGAGGTGAACGTGATCGTGCTGCACCTGGGCAACGGCGCGTCCGCGTCCGCCGTGCGCGGCGGCCGGTGCGTCGACACCTCCATGGGCCTGACCCCGCTGGAGGGCCTGGTCATGGGGACCCGCTCGGGCGACGTCGACCCGGCGGTCACCTTCCACCTCAAGCGGGTGGCCGGGATGTCCGAGGACGAGGTCGACGTCCTCCTCAACAAGCGGTCCGGTCTGATCGGCCTCTGCGGCGACAACGACATGCGGGAGATCCGCCGGCGGGTCGAGGAGGGCGACGAGCGGGCGGCGCTCGCGTTCGACATCTACATCCACCGCCTGAAGAAGTACATCGGCGCCTACTACGCGGTGCTCGGCCGGGTGGACGCGGTGGCGTTCACGGCGGGGGTGGGTGAGAACGCGGCCGCGGTACGGGAGGCTGCCGTCGCGGGCCTGGAGGAGCTGGGGCTCGCGGTGGACGCGGACCTCAACGCCGTGCGTTCCGGCGGGGCACGGATCATCTCGCCGGAGTACGCGCGGGTGGCGGTCGCCGTGGTGCCGACGGACGAGGAGCTGGAGATCGCCCGGCAGACCTTCGCTCTGGTGGCGCCCGCGCCGTAGAAGTGAACGCCTGAGCGGGACCGCGCCCATTTGTACTTTCCGCCAGTCGGAATATTCCGCAGTGAAACAAACCGATAGGATCCGCCTCATGCGCCGTTCCAAAATCGTCTGCACGCTGGGCCCCGCCGTCGACTCGTATGAGCAGCTGAAGGCTCTCATCGAGGCCGGCATGAACGTGGCCCGCTTCAACATGAGCCACGGAACCCAGGCAGAGCACCAGGAGCGGTACGACCGCCTCCGCAGGGCGGTGGCCGACACCGGCCGCGCCGTCGGTGTGCTCGCCGACCTCCAGGGCCCCAAGATCCGACTGGAGACCTTCGCGGAGGGTCCGGTCGAGCTGGTGCGCGGTGACGAGTTCACCATCACCACCGAGGACGTCCCGGGCGACAAGTCCATCTGCGGCACCACCTACAAGGGCCTGCCCGGGGACGTCTCCAAGGGCGACCAGGTCCTGATCAACGACGGCAACGTCGAACTGCGGGTCGTCGAGGTCGAGGGCCCCCGGGTCAAGACGATCGTGGTCGAGGGCGGTGTCATCTCCGACCACAAGGGCATCAACCTGCCCGGCGCGGCGGTCAACGTCCCGGCCCTGTCCGAGAAGGACGTCGAGGACCTCCGCTTCGCGCTGCGCATGGGCTGCGACATGGTCGCGCTCTCCTTCGTCCGCAACGCCGACGACGTCAAGGACGTCCACAAGGTGATGGACGAGGAGGGCCGCCGGGTCCCCGTCATCGCCAAGGTGGAGAAGCCGCAGGCCGTCGAGAACATGGTGGACGTCGTCGCCGCCTTCGACGCGGTCATGGTGGCCCGGGGCGACCTCGCCGTGGAGTACCCGCTGGAGCGCGTCCCGATGGTGCAGAAGCGCCTGGTCGAGATGTGCCGCCGCAACGCCAAGCCGGTCATCGTCGCCACCCAGATGATGGAGTCGATGATCACCAACTCGCGGCCGACCCGCGCCGAGGCGAGCGACGTCGCCAACGCGATCCTGGACGGCGCGGACGCGGTCATGCTCTCGGCCGAGTCCTCGGTCGGCGCGTACCCGATCGAGACCGTCAAGACGATGTCGAAGATCGTCGCGGCGGCCGAGGAGGAGCTGCTCTCCAAGGGCCTCCAGCCCCTGGTCCCCGGCAAGAAGCCCCGCACCCAGGGCGGCTCCGTCGCCCGCGCGGCCTGCGAGATCGCGGACTTCCTGGACGGCAAGGCCCTGGTCGCCTTCACCAAGTCCGGTGACACGGCCCGCCGCCTGTCCCGCTACCGCGCCTCCCAGCCGATCCTCGCCTTCACGACGGACGAGTCGACCCGCAACCAGCTCACCCTGAGCTGGGGCGTCGAGTCCTTCCTCGCCCCCTTCGTGGAGACCACCGACGCGATGGTCGACCACGTCGACGCCGAGCTCCTGAAGCTCCAGCGCTACAACGAGGGCGACCTGATGGTCATCACCGCCGGCTCCCCGCCCGGCGTCCCGGGCACCACGAACATGGTCCGCGTCCACCACCTGGGCGGCGGCAAGCGCGACTGACGCGTGCGCCGAGACCGACCACGGTGGGCCGCACTCCCCGGAAAGGGGGTGCGGCCCACCGCCGTACGGACGATCAGTTGGGTTCGATCGTGTTGTGGAGGCCCTTGACCGTCAGGGTGCCGCCGAACTGGCCGGCCTGGCGGACCGTGACGTCGGTGAACATGGCGTACGGGACGTCCACCGGCGGCGGGGTCTCCGGGCTGAAGGTGACCGGGAAGATGCCGAAGAGGTTTCCCTTCAGCTCCTCGGTGTACATGGTCACCGTGCCCCCGGTGATGGTCGAGTCCGAGTCCCGCTCCGAACGGACGTGGCCGGTGAAGCCCGGCGAATGGACCGTCAGCTGGTGGAGGTCCTTGATCACGACGCCGTCGCTCGCGGTGAACTTCAGCGCCTTCTTGATCTTGCCGCTGCCGGTCTTCACCTCCACGATGCCGTGGTACTTCAGGCCCTTGAGGGTGAGCTTCGTGCTCTCCAGGCGCCAGGGGTCGTCCGGGAGCAGCGGGATCCCCGGCTCCAGTTCGGCCGCGGCGAGCGCCTCCGGGTCCGGCACGGGGCACGGGAACCGGGGCTTGGCGCCCTCGGGGATGTCCTCGTCCTTCTTGGGGTCGAGGCCCTTGGCGCTCTCCGGGAGCTCCTGGACGGCGGCGCCCGCCTCCCCGGCCGCCTTCTCGATGCCCTCCCTGACCGCGTCGGCCGCCGGGTCGGCGGTCCGCGTCGGCCGGGGAGCGGTCGGGGCGGGAGCGGTGGCCGTGGGGGCGGTCGTCCCCGGAACGGACGGTGCGTCGGGTTCCACGACCGGCTTCACGGGGGACGGAGCGGTCGTCGCCGGAGCCGGAGCCGGGGTCGTCGGCGCCGCCGGTGCGGTGGCCGCCGGCTTGGCCTGTGGACCGTCGAAAAGGTCCTTCAAGGCGTCGCCCACGCCCAGCGGGTCGAGCGGGTTGACCGACTTCGTCGGCGTCGGCGTCGGGGTGGGCGTGGCGGTCGGGGTCGGCGTGGCGGTGGGCGCCGGGGCCGTCGTGGCGGGTGCCCGCTCCCCCGCCCCCTGCGTCGTCACCGGTCCGGTCCGTGTCGGGAGCGGGGTGACGGAGGGGGCCGCCGTCGGCTCGGCGGACGGGGTGGCCGTCGCCGTCGCCGTGGGCCCGGTCGTCGGGGTGGCGGTCGGCGAGGGCGTCGCGCTCTGCGTCGGCTTCGCCGAGGGCGTGGCGGTCGTCCCCTCGGGGGTCGGTTCGTCGGAGCGGGTCACGCACGGGCCGGGCGCGAAGGGGATGTCCTTCTCGTCGGCGAGGGCGAGCTTGGGCGTGAGGCCCATGCCCACGAGCACCGCGGTCGGCATGGCGGCCAGCGCCATCGCCTTGCCCGCCGGGCCCTGGATCCTGTTCAGCAGCGTCTTGCGAGGGGCCGCGTGCCGCGGACCTTTCGCGAGCGCCGGCTGGGTCTCGTCACCCCGCACTGTTCCTCCCGCCCTTGGCGTCGGTCGTCGTGTCGGTCAGCGGCTCGCCGTACGCCTCGCGCTGCTCCGGGACACCGGCCGGCACCACGACCTGGGTCTCGGCCCCGGACGCGTGGGTGGCCTCCGCGGAGGCCTCCGGCCGGCCGTCGTGCTCCGCGTCGGCGGACTCCTCGATCGGCGGGGCGGGGGCCCAGGCAACGGACATGCCACCACCGATGAGGGCGAACAGGAACCCGATGACGAGACCGCCGAAGTTCGACACGGGAATGGAGACCAGCCCCAGGACGATCGTCGCGACACCCGCGAAGACCCGGACGATGGGCTGGTACCACATCGTGAGGCCGAGCGTGACGAGGAGGACGCCGATGATCAGCGCCCCGGATCCGGCGGTCGTCTTCATGGCGAGGGTGATGTTGCCGAGCCGCATGTCCCCGTACGGGAGATAGGCGATCGGCAGGCCACCGAGGATGGTGAACAGTCCCGCCCAGAAGGGCCGGGTCTGCCGCCAGACCTTGAACCGGTTCTCCTTGGGGACTTCGCGGGAAGCGGGGATCTCGGCGCTCATGGAAACAGCTCCCTGGAAGCGGTGTTGCTGAGAAAGAAGAGGGGAGAAGCGGGTGCGGGCCGCCGGAGCGGCCCGCACCTCAGGACCGGTCAGTCCTGGAAGCACTCCTTGGAGGTGCCCCGGTGCAGGGACAGGCTCAGGTCCGGGAGCTTGAAGGTGGCGGCCGTGGTGGCCCACGCCTTCTGCTTGACCTTGGTCAGCTCGACCGAGTCGGCGCGCTGGGCGAAGCCGAACTCCTTCGCCTCGGTGCCGGGCTGGATGCCCTGGCCGCCGTCCCGCTTGGGCAGCTGGCCGGCCGCGACGCCGATGTCGATGCTCTTGAAGTCGGCGTCCGCCTTCAGGGAGGAGACGTCGAGGTAGATGTCCTTGGCCGCGACCTTGTCGGCGTCGAGACCGCTCTTGGCGGCCTGGGTGCCGGCCTCCAGGCGCAGGGTGATGTCACCGAGCCCCAGGACCGGGGTGACGACGGACTGGCACATGTTGGTGATCTTGGCCGTGTCGAAGCCGGAGACCGCGACCGGGGCGGCGAACGGCTTGCCGTCCAGGGTGTTGCCCTTGGCGATGCTGCCGTACTGGACGAACTCGGTGCCCTCCAGCCGGTCGGTGGTGACCTTGAACTCCTGGCCGGAGATCGCGAACGAAGCCGCCAGCGCACCCTGCGCCAGACCGACACCGATCGCTGCCGTCGCCGCCACGCTGGGCACCATCACGACGGCGAAACGCTTCCATCTGGTCCCGCCACGAACCTGGGACTTCATGAGAATCCTCCTTCTCGGACGTACATCTCCGGGCGGGCCGGGGCCCGTCCTGGGATGGGAGAAGTGCTACGTCCTCGGGAAGGAGAGCGCCGAGGCATCAGGCGGCGCGACGCGCGTCCGAATCACCGGCGATCACCCCCGAGCGACAACCACGTGCCGCGCGGTGCGCGCGGCCTGATTGGACAGGCCCTGCCCGGTGGGAGCAGGAACCCCCCTGTCCACGACCGGCGCCCGGGGCGCCGGCCCGCTCGGTGGGGACCTCTCCGCGGGCCCGGTGGGTGCCGGGGTGCGGTTCGGACCGAGCGTGGCCGATCGTGGTGCATTCGCGGGCGCCGCACAAGGGGGTTCATTACTGACTAGTAACGGGTGGATAACCGGGCCATGGCGGGGCGGTACCGGACGGGCACGCAGGGTGGAGGCCCGTCGCGGCCGATAGCGGAGGATTACCGGGTGAATGCGGACAGAATCGCCGGTTCGATTTACTGCAAGTAACAGCGACCCCGCATTACCAAGTTTTGGTAAAGCGGAGCCGCTGTCCGTCGCTCTGTCGCCAAATCGTCAAGCGATCCGGCCACGCCGCGTACGGCTCAGAAAAGGACGCGCGCGAGAGCCTGGCGGGCCGCCGTCACACGGGGGTCGTCGCCGCCGATCACCTCGAACAGCTCCAGGAGCCGCACCCGTGCCGCGTCCCGGTCCTCGCCCGCCGTGCGGCGGACCGCCTCGATCAGGCGGCCGAAGGCGTCCTGGACGTGGCCGCCCACCAGGTCGAGGTCGGCCGCGGCGATCTGGGCGGCGACGTCGTCCGGCTTGTCGGCGGCGTTCTTGCGGACGGCCTGCGGGTCCAGGCCCTGCACGCGGCTCAGGAGCTCCGCCTGCGCGAGGCCCAGCTTGGCCTCGGGGTGGGCCGGGTCGTCGGCGAGCACGTTCTTGTACGCCTGGACCGCGCCGGCCAGGTCGCCCGCGTCGAGCGCGGACATGGCCGCCTCCAGCAGGCCGTCGTACGGGCCGGCGGGCCGCTGCGGGGAGTCGACGCCGTCGGCGTCGCCGTCCACGGTGAGGCCGGTGAGACCGAAGCGCTCCTCGCCGACCTGGATCAGCTGGTCGAGGGTCTGCCGGATCTGGGCCTCGGGCGCGGCGCCCTGGAACAGCGGCAGTGCCTGGCCGGCGACCACCGCGAAAACGGCCGGAATTCCCTGGATGCCGAACTGCTGCATCAGCATCTGGTTGGCGTCGACGTCGATCTTCGCGAGCAGGAAGCGGCCGTTGTACTCGACGGCAAGGCGCTCCAGGAGGGGGCCGAGCTGCTTGCACGGCTCGCACCACTCGGCCCAGAAGTCGAGGACGACCGGGACCTCGGCGGAACGCTGGATGACCTCGCGCTCGAAGCCGGCCTCGTCGACGTCGATCACCAGGGCGGAGGGCGGGACCGCCGCGGAACCACCCTGCCGGGCGGCCTCGGCGCGCGCCTGCTCCGCCTTCGCCTTGGCCTCTCCGGCCGCCTTCACCGCGGCGAGGTCGACGACGCCGCTCATGGACATGTTTCGGGGCTGCATGGGTACATCCTCCCCCTTCCGCGCGCGTAACCGGTAAGCCATGGCTGAACCGTGCCGCCCGCCGCCTCCCGCCGGTGATCTCGAGACGCGCGGGCACGGGCACGGTGTGTCAACTTCGGCGACCGGGTCCCCACCCGGCGCCTCGCACCGGGTCCCCACCCGGTGCCTTTCACTGGTTGTCGCTCAGGCCGCTCAATGCCTTTCGCTACGGGTCGTAGCGTAATGGCAGACGGCGTGCCGAGGCGAGACCCCGGCGGTGAACTGCCTCACATCGCCGCCCTCTGGCGCCGTACCTACCGGCGGGTATGGTCGACGTCCATGTGTAGCCGCACCAGCCCCCGCACCAGCCGTACCGGTCGCCCCCGCTCCACGGAGGCCGACGCGGCCATCCTGGAGGCGACCCGTGCCGCCCTGGTCGAACTCGGCTGGTCGAAGCTCACCATGGGGGACGTCGCCACGCGCGCCGGGGTTGCCAAGACCACCCTCTACCGCCGGTGGGCCAACAAGAGCGAACTCGTCGTGGACGCGGTCGCCGTCCTCTTCGACGAACTCGAACTGCCCGATCTCGGTTCCCTGCGGGCCGACATCGAGCACGTGGTGCTCCAGTTCGCCGCCCTCCTCGAACGCCCCGAGACCAAGACCGCCCTCATGGCGGTGGTCGCCGAGTCCACCCGTGACGAGCCGCTGCGCGAACGCATCCGCTCCTCGATCGTCGACCGCCAGAAGCGCCTGGTCCTGGACGGCCGCCGGCGGGCGCAGCTGCGCGGCGAACTCCCGGTCGACCGGGACCCGGAGACGGTGGAGGCCACCGACGGCCTCATTTTCGACGTGATCGCGGGCGCGGTGGTGCACCGCGCCCTGGTGAGCGCCGAGCCGGTGGACGCGGACTGGGTGGGCCGGCTCTCGGCCCTCCTGGTGGGAGGCCTGGGAGCAGTGGCCGCCGGCCCGTAGAGGGCACGTGCGCGAAGGGGCGGTACGGGAGACCCGTACCGCCCCTTCGGCAGGTGGCCGGTCAGAAGCCCGGGGGCTCCGTGTAGACGCCCCACTCGTCCCGCAGCGCGTCGCAGATCTCGCCGAGGGTGGCCTCGGCGCGTACGGCGTCGAGCATCGGGCCGATCATGTTCGAGCCGTCCCGGGCCGCCGCCAGCATGGCGTCCAGGCAGGCGCGCACCTTGGCGTCGTCGCGGTGGGCCTTGCGCTCGGCGAGCGCGCGGACCTGCTCGCGCTCGACCTCGTGGCTGACCCGCAGGATCTCCAGGTCGCCGGTGACGGAGCCGTGGTGGACGTTGACGCCGACGACCCTCTTCTCGCCCTTCTCCAGCGCCTGCTGGTAGCGGAAGGCGGACTCGGCGATCTCTCCGGTGAACCAGCCGTCCTCGATGCCGCGGAGGATGCCGGAGGTCATCGGGCCGATGGGGTGCTGACCGTCCGGGTGGGCGCGGCGGCCGCGCTCCTTGATCTGGTCGAAGATCTTCTCGGCGTCGGCCTCGATCCGGTCGGTGAGCTGCTCGACGTACCAGGAACCGCCCAGCGGGTCGGCGACGTTGGCGACGCCGGTCTCCTCCATGAGGACCTGCTGGGTGCGGAGCGCGATCTCGGCGGCCTGCTCGCTGGGGAGGGCGAGGGTCTCGTCGAGGGCGTTGGTGTGGAGCGAGTTGGTGCCGCCGAGGACCGCGGAGAGCGCCTCGACCGCGGTGCGCACGACGTTGTTGTACGGCTGCTGGGCGGTGAGGGAGACACCGGCGGTCTGGGTGTGGAAGCGGAGCCACTGGGCCTTGTCGGTCTTCGCGCCGTACACCTCCTTCATCCAGCGGGCCCAGATGCGGCGGGCGGCGCGGAACTTGGCGATCTCCTCGAAGAAGTCGAGGTGCGCGTCGAAGAAGAAGGAGAGGCCGGGGGCGAAGACGTCGACGTCCAGGCCGCGGGAGAGACCGAGCTCCACGTAGCCGAAGCCGTCGGCGAGGGTGTAGGCGAGTTCCTGCGCGGCCGTCGCCCCGGCCTCGCGGATGTGGTACCCGGAGACGGAGAGCGGCTTGTACGCGGGGATCCTCGCCGCGCAGTGCTCCATGAGGTCGCCGATGAGGCGCAGGTGGGGCTCGGGCTCGAACAGCCACTCCTTCTGCGCGATGTACTCCTTGAAGATGTCGGTCTGGAGCGTGCCGTTGAGGACGCCCGGGTCGACGCCCTGGCGCTCGGCGGCGACGAGGTACATGCAGAAGACGGGGACGGCCGGGCCGGAGATCGTCATCGAGGTGGTGACGTCGCCGAGCGGGATGTCCTTGAAGAGGACCTCCATGTCGGCGGCGGAGTCGATGGCGACACCGCAGTGGCCGACCTCGCCGAGCGAGCGGGGGTCGTCGGAGTCGCGTCCCATGAGGGTGGGCATGTCGAAGGCGACCGAGAGGCCGCCGCCGCCCGCCGCGAGGATCATCTTGTAGCGCTCGTTGGTCTGCTCGGCGTTGCCGAAGCCGGCGAACTGGCGGATGGTCCAGGTCCGGCCGCGGTAGCCGGTGGGGTGCAGGCCGCGGGTGAAGGGGTACTCGCCGGGCCAGCCGATCCGCTCGAAGCCCTCGTACGTGTCCCCGGGCCGGGGGCCGTAGACGGGCTCGACCGGGTCCCCGGACAGCGTCGTGAAATCGGCGTCGCGCTTGCGGGCCTTGTCGTAACGGGCCTGCCAGCGGCGGCGGCCCTCCTCGATCGCGTCAGCGTCCATACGATCGAATTTACTAGGACGTCCTAGTAAATGTCGATGGGCAACCGCCGCGCGCGGCGCGCGCGGCGGTGTGGATCACGCCTTGGCGGGCTCCGCGGCGGTGTTCCGGACCAGCGGCAGGGTCTCCGCGACGATCTTGCGCTCGACGAAGAAGGCGGCGAAGGGGATCGTCCCGGACAGCAGCACCCACAGGAGCTTGCCGAACGGCCACTTCGCCTTGGAGCCCAGGTCGAAGGCGAAGATCAGGTACAGGATGTAAAGGACGCCGTGGAGCTGGGAGACCGCGAAGGTCACGTCCTCGCCCGTGTCGAAGCCGTACTTGGCCACCATGCACCCGCACAGGACGAGGAGCATGACGGCGGTCACGTAAGCCATGACGCGGTAGCGGGTCAGCACGCTGGATTTCATGAAGTCGAGCGTAACCGCCCGTTCCGGGCGATCTTCGGGAGGGCCCGGCGAGGGCCTGGGCCGCCCTTCGGATCGGGCCGCGAGCCCGGCAGGATCCGAAAGGAGAGGCCCTCAGGACTCCTCGAAGTCGTGCGCGGCCACGCGCAGCGGCCGGAGCATCGCGAAGATCTCGGCGCACTCCTCGGCGTCGTAGGCGCCGAGGCCGAAGTCCATGTCCATCAGGTCGCGGGTGGCGGCCTCGACCACCTCGCGGCCCTTCTCGGTGATGGAGGCGAGGGTGCCCCGGCCGTCGTTCGGGTTGGGCCGCTTGGCGACGAGGCCGGACCGCACGAGCCGGTCGACCGTGTTCGTCACGGACGTGGGGTGGACCATCAGCCGCTCGCCGATCTTCGACATGGGCAGCTCGCCCGCTTTGGAGAAGGTGAGCAGCACCAGGGCCTCGTACCGCGCGAAGGTCAGCCCGTACGGCTTGACGACGGCGTCGACCTCCGCGAGCAGGATCTGGTGGGCCCGCATGATCGAGGTGATCGCGGCCATCGAGGGGACCGGCCCCCAGCGCTTCTGCCAGAGTTCGTCGGCGCGGGCGATGGGGTCGAAGGGGAGACTGAGCGGCTTCGGCACGCGTCGACCTTACCGACTGGTCATATGGCGGTCAGCACCGTCTCGCCCTTCGGTCGCGGGCAGCGGCGCGGTGTCGCAACCGGAGAGTGACCGGCCGCTGTGCCACGATGACCCGGTATGTCACGGATCGTGACGTCGTACCGCTCCGTTCGTGACGCACTGTCCCCGCTGCCCGTCCGTACCGTCCCGTACCCGACCCTGGGGGCCGGATGTCCCGCCGCTCTGCCGTCACCGCCGCCGCCCTGGCGCTCGTCTCCGCGCTGCTGCTGCCCGGCTGCTCCCCCGGCGAGGAGCCCCGCCGGACGCCCGTCGGGCCGCCGTCCGCCCCCGCCGCGTCGGCGGCCCCGGCGAGCGGCTCGCCCTTCTGGGTGGACCCGGAGAGCGACGCGGCCCGGCAGGTGCGGACGTACGAGGCGGAGGGCAGGGCCGAGGACGCCCGGGTCCTGCGGCGGATCGCCGAGCGGCCGGTGGCGGTGTGGCCGGCGGGTGACGACCCGGTGCCGGAGATCACGCGGGCGGTGCGGGGCGCCGCGGCCGGGAACCGGACGGCCGTCTTCGTCGCGTACAACATCCCGCACCGCGACTGCGGGATGTACTCGGCGGGCGGCGCGCGCGACGGGCAGGCGTACCGGGACTGGATCGAGGCCTTCGCCTCCGCGATCGGGGACGCGCGGGCGATCGTCGTCCTGGAGCCGGACGCGGTGCCGCACGTGGTGGACGGCTGCACCCCGGCGCAGTACCACGACGAGCGGTACGGGCTGCTCGCGGACGCGATCGTACGGCTCAAGCGGCAGCCGGGCGTGCGGGTCTACCTGGACGCGGGCAACCCGGCCTGGATCGAGGACCCGGGCAAGCTGGTGGAGCCGCTGCGGCGGGCGGGGGTGGCCCGGGCCGACGGCTTCGCGCTCAACGTGTCGAACTTCCAGACGAACGAGGCGGTGCGGAGCTTCGGCGCGACCCTCTCGGGGCTCCTCGGCGGCATCCACTTCACGGTGGACACCAGCAGGAACGGCGCCGGCCCCCTGCCGGGCGACCGGGCGGAGGCCTGGTGCAATCCGCCGGGCCGGTCGCTCGGCGTGCCGCCGACGGACCGGACCGGGGACGCGCTGATCGACGCCTACCTGTGGATCAAGCGTCCCGGCGAGTCGGACGGGCAGTGCCGGGGCGGTCCGGCGGCCGGGACGTGGTGGCCGGACTACGCCCTGGGGCTGGCGCGGCGGGCGGCGTCCTGAACCGTCCGCCGCGCCCGCCCGGTCTCAGCCCACCTGGAGCCACTTCGCCTCGGACGGGGTGCCGTCCCGGTCGGTGACGAACAGCATGTACCAGCCGGGCGGGACGAGGGTGCGGTCGTCGGGGACGTCGACGGTGACCGAGGCCCCGTCCCGCCCCTTGGTCAGGGCGAGCTCCACGGAGCGCTGCTCGACGTCGGTGGTGTGGGTGACGGCGCTCGGGCGCATCAGACGGGCCTTGGCGATCCGGCCGGCGTCGCGGGTCCTGAAGGTGGCCCGGCCGTAGCGGTCGAGCTCCCTCGGTCCTTCCCCGAGGACGGGCCGGTCGGCGCCGGCCTTGTGCAGGTAGGGCGGGGTGAAGACCTCGATGCGCTGCTCGAAGGTGCCGAGCTTGGTGTTGTCCTTGTCGTCGAAGAGGGGGTCGGAGCCGAAGGTGGCGACCCGTCCGTCGGGCAGCAGCAGCGCCTCGGAGTGGTAGTTGCGGCCCACGGTCGGCTCGGCGGCCTCGCGGAAGGCGTTGGCCTTCGGATCGTAGAACTGGGCCTTGAGGATGTCGCTGCCGCTGCGCCCCCGGTAGTCCCCGGAGCCGCCGGTGGTGAAGACCGTGTCGTCGGGCAGCAGGACGCTGCTGAGGTAGCGGGTGCCCTGCGGGAGGGCCGGGCCGTCCCGGAAGGCGGGACTGTCCTTCGACAGGTCGATGATCGAGGTGCGGGCGGTGGACTTGGGTGACTCGCCCACCCCGCCGCCGCCGAGGACCATGACCTTCTGCTCCTGGGCGGGCGGCAGGATCAGGGAGGCGGAGGTCTCCAGCTGGTCGGGGTCGGTGAGGCCGGGCAGCCGGGTGAAGGCGTTCTTCCCGAGGTCCCACAGGCCCGGCTCGCGGCCCTTGTCGGCGGGGCCGTAGCCGGCGTTGGAGCCGGTGTAGAGGAGCTTGCCGCCCTTGGTGAGGAAGAGGGAGGGGTAGGTGGGGAAGTACCGGAAGGGGCCCTTGGACCACTTCTTGGTGACAGGGTCGTAGATCTCGTTGTCGCCGGGGACGACGTCGCCCACGTCGTTGAGGCCGGAGACGGCGAGGACCTTGCCGTCCTGGAGGGTGACCAGGGTCGGGTACCAGCGGGCGTCCTTCATGGGGGCGACCGGGATGTACTTCTCGGCCCGGGGGTCGAACTCGTAGGCGGCCTTGATGCCCTGGAAGTCCTGCTTCTCGGTGGTGAGCTTCTGGGCGATGCCGTAGACGTTGTCGGCGTCCTCGCCCTTGAGCCCGACGATCTCGTACTGGGCGGCCTCGGTGGTGAGGGCCTGGGGGCCTTCCTTCCTGGCCTCGACGAAGACCCGGGCCTCGGCGGCGGTCACCTTGGTCTTCCAGGGCTTCATCTGCCCGCTCTCGAAGTACGAGATCTCGAAGTCGCGCTTGGCCTTCGGGACGGTGACATCCGTGGTGGAGACGTACTCGACCCCGGACGGGGAGCGGAAGACGGTGCCCTTCTTCAGGGTCACGGCCTTGTCGGGGCTCTCGTTCTTCACCCGCATGCCGCCGCCGGCGCGCCGGACCTCGCCGTCGAGGACCTCGTAGCGGGCGGTGCCGCCGGCCACCAGGAGGCGGCCGTCGGGCAGCTGGGTGTGGCCGGAGCAGAAGAAGTCCTCGGGGGTGGGGATCTTCTTGAACGTGTTCTTCGCCGGGTCCCACAGGACGGTCTCGAAGGTGCCGGCGTCGAAGTTCTTCTGGCTGTTGCCGGAGCCGGCGATGAGCAGCACCTTGCCGGTGTGCAGGAGGGCGGCGTGGATGGCGTTGACCCGGTACTCGCCGGGGACGTCGACCTGCGCCCAGGAGCCGTAGGCCTTCTTGTAGCCGGGCTGGGCGATCTTGTACGCGTGGTACTTCTCCTCGGCGAAGGAGACGGCCGCGGGGGCGTTGAGGGCCGCGAGGACCAGGACGGCACCGCTGCCGAGCAGGGTCTTCTTGAATTTCTTCGACGGCCGGTAGGCCATGGATCAGTTCCCTCCGGTCGTCGTCGGCGCGGGCGCGGCCGACGCGGGCGGATGCGGGGGCAGCGGCGGTACGGGCACCACCTCGACGCCCTCGCGGGCGTGGACGCGACCGCGGGCGCGGGCCCGGGACCGGGCGTGCGCGCGCAGCCGGAGCAGGCGCCGCTCCCTCAGGGCCGTCCAGGCCCGGACGGCGACCGGGGCGAGGGCGATGACCAGGGCGAGCACCGCCCAGGTGCGCATGGCCGCGTGAGTGTGGTCGAAGTGGGCGGAGGCCGCCAGGGAGACGGCGAGGACCGCGGCCCAGAAGAGGTGGATACGGAAGGTGAGGATCCGGTCGGGGCTGGCCGCGCCGCCCTTCGGCGTGACGACGAAGCGGCCCCGGGTGCGGAGGACCGCCGAGCCGAGGGACTTGAGGTAGATGGGCGCGGAGAGCGCGGACATCACCATGCCGGCGAGGCCGCCGGAGCCCTCGGGTTCGTGCGGGGAGACGTTGTGGCGCCGGTTCCAGAGGTAGAGGCCGATCTGGAGGGCGACGGCGTCGCTGTAGATCATCATCCACACCTGGGAGGAGACCTGGGTGCCGGAGGCGCCGAGCCAGAGGTAGAGGACGCAGCTGAGGATGCCGAGCAGCCAGTTGACGGCCGTCATGGGGTAGTAGACGACCATCAGGGTGTAGTTGAGGAAGCGCCCCGGCGGCATCCTGAAGGGGGCCTTCCAGTACTGCTTGAGGACCGTCTCGTAGGTGCCGCGGGACCAGCGCAGCTGCTGCGTGAAGAAGTCGGTCCAGGAGGCGGGGCCCTCGCCGACGGCGAGCACGTCGGGGGTGTAGACGGAGCGCCAGTAGCGGCCTGTGGAGGGGTTCTTGGTGCGGTGCAGTTCGAAGCCGGTGGCCATGTCCTCGGTGATGGAGTCGTACAGGCCGCCGACCTGCTTGAGGGCGGTGATCCGCACGACGTTGTTGGTGCCGACGAACATGGGGGCGTGGTAGCGGTTGCCGGCGCGCTGGATGAGCGCGTGGAAGAGGAACTGCTGTGATTCGGCGGCCTTGGTGACGGCGCCGGTGTAGTTGCCGTACACCTGCGGTCCGACGACGAAGGCGACGTCCGGGTCGCGGAAGTAGCCGAGCATCCGCTCCAGGAAGTTGGGGAGCGGGACGTGGTCGGTGTCGACGGAGGCGAAGAAGTCGTAGTCGTCGCCGTGGCGGGCGATCCAGGCGTTGTAGTTGCCGTGCTTCGTCTTCGCCTTGTGGGGGCCCTGGGCGCGGTTCCACTCGGGGACGCCGGCGCGGGAGAAGTGGCGGACGCCGAGTTCGGCGCAGAGCGCCTTGGCCTCGGCGCTGTCGCCCTCGTCGAGGAGCCAGATGTCCAGGGGGCCGTCGTGGCGGAGCCGCACGGCGCCTTCGAGGGTGCCGCGGACCATGGTGAGCGGTTCCTTGCCCGGGACGTACGTGGTGAGGAAGGCGACGCGGGTGCCGCGCTGGGGGCGCACGGGCACGGGGTCGCGGGCGACCATGGTGGCGTGGGCGATGGAGGCGACGTTCACCAGCATGAAGAAGCAGATGAGCCCGATCGACACGAGCATCACGGTGTCGAAGCGGACCAGCCAGCGGTCACCGCCCTCGCGGACGGTCCAGTGGGTGGGCCAGACGAGGTAGGCCAGGAGCAGCGCCGAGAGGACCGGCGCGAGACCCATGAGGAGGACGGCGCGTATTCGGTGCGGCTCCTTCGCGAGCAGACTCCGGTACTGCACCGTGTAGGCCGCCGTGTCCGGCTCCGTGAGGGGGCCGGCGAGTCGGCTGTAGGTGTCGTAGTCGTAGCCTCCCGGCCGCACGGTGCCTCCAGCTGTCGTCGAACGGGTCGATACACCCACAAAAGGGGACAGCGTTCGGTGTGTCGACCGGAGTCGTCCGAGCGAGTTGTTCTCGGCGCCGTACGGGTGAGCCCCCGGACCGGGAGGTTCGGGGGCTCGGTGGAGGGGGCGGGATCACTCCGCCAAGTGGCGCTCCACGGTGGCCACTTTCGCGGTGAGCCCGTCGGTGACGCCGGGCCGGATGTCGGCCTTGAGGACGAGGGAGACGCGCGGGGCGCGCGCCTCGACGGCGGCGACGGCCCGCTTGACGACGTCCATCACCTCGTCCCACTCCCCCTCGACGGAGGTGAACATGGCGTCGGTGCGGTTCGGGAGGCCGGACTCGCGGACGACCCGGACGGCGTCGGCGACGTATTCGCCGACCTCCTCCCCGACGCCGAGGGGAGTGACGGAGAAGGCGACGATCACGCGTTCACCGTGCCTTCGCGGCGGGCGCGGGAGGCGATGACGGCGGCCTCGGCCTCGCGCTTGAGCTTGCGGTCGGCGTAGAAGCCGCCGAAGGGCAGGACCGAGAGGACGAAGTAGAGGGCCGCCGTCGTGAAGGACCACTTGGTGCGGTTCCAGGCGTCCAGCCAGAACAGGACGTAGAGGACGAAGAGGATGCCGTGGATCGCGCCCATGACCGGCACCGCGTTGAAGTCCGTGGTCCGCTTGAGGACCGAGCAGACGAGCAGGAGCAGGAACGACACGGCTTCCGGTCCGGAGACCAGGCGGAGCCGGTGGAGGGAGGAGGCGGTCTTGATGTCCACGACGGGGTCACCTTCGTTCGATCTTGTGAACGGATGCACAAGGGCCGTCCCATTGTGCACCCCGACTTTGCAGTCCCTTTAACCGGGTCCCCAGTACCGTCGAGGCCGTGGCAACGTTCCGACTCCAAGGCAGCAAGGTGCTCGCCGTCTCCCTGACCGGTGACGCCGTGAAGGCGAAGAACGGCTCGATGGTCGCCTACGACGGCCAGATGGCGTTCAAGAAGATGAGCGGTGGCGGTGAGGGCCTGCGCGGCATGGTGACCCGCCGGCTCACCGGCGAGCAGATGGAGGTGATGGAGGTACGCGGTCAGGGGACCTGCTGGTTCGCCGACCGGGCCTCCGAGATCAACCTCGTCGCGCTGCACGGCGAGAAGCTGTGGGTGGAGGCGAGCAATCTCCTCTGCGCGGACGAGGGGCTGCGCACCGGCACGACCTTCACGGGGCTGCGCGGCGGCGCCACGGGCAACGGCCTCTTCACCACGACGGTGGAGGGCACGGGCCAGGCGGCGATCATGTCCGACGGTCCGGCGGTGGTGCTGCGGGTGACCCCGCAGTACCCGCTCCAGGTGGACCCGGGCGCGTACATCGCCCACCAGGGCAACCTCCAGCAGCACTTCCAGTCGGGCGTGACCTTCCGCACCTTCATGGGCGAGGGCGGCGGCGAGGCGTTCCAGATCCGCTTCGAGGGCGACGGGCTGGTCTACGTGCAGCCGAGCGAGCGGAACACGGTCGGGGGCGAACTGTGAGCGACGCGCGCGCGGGCACCGGCCCGCGGAAGGCGATCACGGCCGCACCTCCGCGCCGCGCGGGGAGAGAAGCTCACGAGGGAGGTGCGGTCTGATGCCGTTCCGGGAGATCAACTCCAAGATGGTCGAGGCCCAGGTCGTCCCCGGGCAGCGACTCTTCAGCCAGCGCGGCGCGATGCTGGCCTACCGCGGCGAGGTCTCTTTCACGCCGAACACGAGCGGCGGCCAGGGCGGGCTGATGTCGATGATCGGCCGCCGGGTGGCGGGCGAGGCGACCCCGCTGATGACCGTGGAGGGCAGCGGCACGGTGCTGTTCGGGCACGGCGGCCACCACGTGCAGGTGATCGCGCTGGCGGGCGACACCCTGTACGTGGAGGCGGACCGGCTGCTCGCCTTCGACGGCACCCTGGAGCAGGGCACGATGTTCATGGGCTCGCAGGGCGGGGTCATGGGCATGGTGCGCGGCCAGGTGACGGGCCAGGGCCTGTTCACCACGACCCTGAAGGGGCACGGCTCGGTGGCCGTCATGGCGCACGGCGGGGTGATCGAGCTGCCGATCGCGCCGGGCCGCCCGGTCCACGTGGACCCGCAGGCGTACGTGGCGCACCGCGGCGACGTACGGAACAAGCTGTCCACCGCGCTGGGCTGGCGCGACATGGTGGGCCGCGGCTCGGGCGAGGCGTTCCAGCTGGAGCTGAGCGGCAGCGGCGTGGTCTACGTCCAGGCCTCGGAGGAGAAGCTGTGAGCACCCCCGTCATCCACGACCCGCACACGCTGCCGTCGGACGACAACGTCAACCCGTACACCTTCTGCGTGGAGCTCAAGGGCTCCCAGTGGTTCCTGCAGAAGGGGAAGATGATCGCCTACTACGGGCGGATCGAGTTCAACGGCGTCGGGCACGGCCGGCTGGACCGGTTGGTCCGCACCTCCTTCCACTCGCCGCTGCACGCGAGCGACTGGGTGGTGGCGGAGGGCAGCGGGAAGATGCTGCTGGCGGACCGGGCCTTCGACGTGAACTCCTACGACCTGGACGAGGGCAACCTGACGATCCGCTCCGGGAACCTGCTCGCGTACCAGCCGTCGCTGGCGCTGAAGCAGTCGATCGTGCCGGGCTTCGTGACGCTGATCGGCACCGGCAAGTTCGTCGCCGCGTCCAACGGTCCGGTGGTCTTCATGGAGCCGCCGCTGCGGGTGGACCCGCAGGCACTGGTGGGCTGGGCGGACTGCCCGTCCCCGTGCCACCACTACGACCACGGGTACATGACGGGTGTCATGGGCGGGCTGCGCGCCCTGACGGGCATCGGAGGCACGTCGGGCGAGGAGCACCAGTTCGAGTTCGTGGGCGCGGGCACGGTGCTGCTGCAGTCGACGGAGCTGCTGATGCCGGAGCGGGACGCGGGCGTGACGCCGGCGCAGCCGGGGGTCCCGGGCGGGCAGGGAGGGTACGGTTCCGGCCAGGGCCAGCACGGTTCGGTGCCGCGCCTTCCCGGACAGCTCGGAGACCTCCAGCGTCGCTTCGGGCTGTGAGCGGTAGTCTGCGGAGTGTGACGCCCCTCGAAGGCGTGTCCGTGCCGGGGCAGCGGGTGCGTCGCGTCACACTCCCAGATTTCGTCAAGTATTCAACTTCTTAGGTAGAATCCATACATGGAGACCGAGACAGCCACCCCCTGGCTCACCGACGCCGAGCAGTGCGCCTGGCGCACGTACCTGGACGTCAACAGAATGCTGACGCACCAGTTGGAGAGGGACCTCCAGCCCTTCGGTCTGACGATGAACGACTACGAGATCCTCGTGAACCTCTCGGAGTCGGCCGAGCGGCGGCTGCGCATGAGCGACCTGGCCGCGGCCACCCTCCAGTCCAAGAGCCGCCTCTCCCACCAGATCACCCGCATGGAGAACGCGGGCCTCGTCGAGCGCGCCCACTGCGAGTCCGACCGGCGCGGGCTCTACGCCGTCCTCACCGACCAGGGCATGGAGACCATGCGCAAGGTCGCCCCGCACCACGTCGAATCGGTTCGCCGGCACTTCATCGACCGGCTCAGCCCCGAGGCCCTCGCCGACCTCCACGACTCGCTGAAGCCGGTCGCGGAGGAGTTGCGCGGACTGCGCGGGAAGCCCTGACGGCGCCGCCCGGCGCCCCGACCTGACATATCCGCACCGGGACACCCCGGTGGCGCGAAAGGGCCTTCCCGGTCGTCCGGGAAGGCCCTTTCGCGTGCCGTTGCCCCGTGGCCTGGGCGTACGAGGACTGACTCAGGCGGTGCCCGTCAGGCTCGCGACGAGCTCGTCGGAGGCCGCGTACGGGTCCAGCTCGCCCGCCGTGATCCGCTCCGCGAGCGCGTCCAGGCGCCGGTCGCCGCGCAGGTCGCCGATCCGCTCCCGCAGCGCCGTGATGGTGATGGTCTCCACCTCACGCGCCGCACGGGACCGCCGGCGCTCCGCGAGCACCCCGTGCTCCTCCATCCACGCCCGGTGCTTCTCCAGGGCCTCCACGACCTCGTCGACGCCCTCGCCGCGCGCCGCGACCGTCTTCACGATCGGCGGCCGCCAGTCGCCCGGGGCGCGCGCCTCACCGAGGCCCAGCATGTGGTTGAGCTCGCGGGCCGTGGCGTCCGCCCCGTCCCGGTCCGCCTTGTTCACCACGTACACGTCGCCGATCTCCAGGATGCCCGCCTTCGCGGCCTGGATGCCGTCGCCCATGCCGGGCGCCAGGAGGACGACGGAGGTGTCGGCCTGGGAGGCGATCTCCACCTCCGACTGGCCGACGCCGACCGTCTCCACCAGGATCACCTCGCAGCCGGCCGCGTCGAGGACGCGGATGGCCTGCGGGGCCGCCCAGGCGAGACCGCCCAGGTGCCCGCGGGTGGCCATGGAGCGGATGTAGACGCCCGGGTCGGAGGCGTGCTCCGACATCCGCACCCGGTCACCGAGGAGCGCGCCGCCGCTGAACGGCGAGGACGGGTCGACGGCGAGCACGCCGACCCGCTTGCCCGCCCTGCGGTACGCCGAGACCAGCGCCGAGGTGGACGTGGACTTGCCCACGCCCGGTGAGCCCGTCAGGCCCACCACGTACGCGCCGCCCGTCAGCGGCGCCAGCGTCGCCATCACCTCGCGCAGCTGCGGGGACGCCCCCTCCACGAGCGAGATCAGCCGGGCCACGGCACGCGGCCGGCCCTCCCGTGCCTGGGCGACCAGAGCGGGGACGTCCACCATCAGTCGAGCTCCTTGCGCTTGCGTGCGTGACTTACTTGCCCGGGACCTTGATGATCAGCGCGTCGCCCTGGCCGCCGCCGCCGCACAGCGCGGCCGCGCCGACGCCGCCGCCGCGCCGCTTGAGCTCCAGGGCCAGGTGCAGCACCACACGGGCACCGGACATGCCGATGGGGTGGCCGAGCGCGATGGCGCCGCCGTTGACGTTCACCTTTTCGGGGGTGACGCCGAGGTCCTTCATCGACTGGTGGGCGACCGCGGCGAAGGCCTCGTTGATCTCGATCAGGTCGAGGTCCTCGACCTGCAGGCCCTCCTTCTTCAGGGCGTGGCGGATCGCGTTGGACGGCTGGGACTGGAGCGAGTTGTCCGGGCCCGCCACGTTGCCGTGGGCGCCGATCTCGGCGATCCACTCCAGGCCGAGCTCCTGGGCCTTGGCCTTGCTCATCACGACCACGGCGGCGGCGCCGTCGGAGATCTGCGAGGAGGTGCCGGCGGTGATCGTGCCGTCCTTGGCGAAGGCCGGGCGGAGCTTGGCGAGGGACTCGGCCGTGGTCTCGCCGCGGATGCCCTCGTCCTGGGAGAAGACGACCGGCTCGCCCTTGCGCTGCGGGATCTCCACCGGGGTGATCTCGGCCTCGAAGATGCCGTTCTTCTGGGCGGCGGCGGCCCGCTGGTGCGAGAGGGCGGCGATCTCGTCCTGGACCTGGCGCTCGATGCCGAGGCGGGTGTTGTGCTTCTCGGTGGACTCGCCCATGGCGATGCCCTCGAAGGCGTCGGTGAGGCCGTCGTACGCCATCGCGTCGAGCATCTCGATGGCGCCGTACTTGTAGCCCTCACGGGACTTCGGCAGCAGGTGCGGGGCGTTGGTCATCGACTCCTGGCCGCCGGCGACGACCACGTCGAACTCACCCGCGCGGATGAGCTGGTCGGCGAGGGCGATGGCGTCGAGGCCGGAGAGACACACCTTGTTGACGGTGAGGGCCGGGACGTTCATCGGGATGCCGGCCTTGACGGCGGCCTGGCGGGCGGGGATCTGCCCGGCACCCGCCTGGAGCACCTGCCCCATGATCACGTACTGGACCTGGTCGCCGCCGATGCCGGCCCGGTCGAGGGCGGCCTTGATGGCGAAGCCGCCGAGGTCGGCGCCCGAGAAGGACTTGAGCGAGCCGAGCAGACGACCCATGGGCGTGCGGGCGCCCGCGACGATCACTGAGGTGGTACCGGTCGTTCCAGACATGAGGCACAGCCCCTTGGGATGAGGAGTGAACGAGGGTTTACCGCCAATGTACTGAGCGGTGCGGCACCGGGTCACCGGCCAGTCGGTGTGATCGCGCGCACGTTGCGTAACCACCGCCGCGGCGCTGCACTGGACACATGCTGACGCGTATCGACCACATCGGGATCGCCTGTTTCGACCTGGACAGGACCGTCGAGTTCTACCGTGCCACGTACGGTTTCGAGGTCTTCCACACCGAGGTCAACGAGGAGCAGGGCGTCCGCGAGGCCATGCTCAAGATCAACGGGACCTCCGATGGCGGGGCCTCCTACCTCCAGCTCCTCGAGCCCACCCGCGAGGACTCCGCGGTGGGCAAGTGGCTGGCCAAGAACGGCGAGGGCGTGCACCACATCGCCTTCGGCACCGCCGACGTCGACGGGGACGCCGAGGCCATCCGCGGGAAGGGCGTCCGGGTCCTCTACGACGAGCCGCGGACCGGTTCCATGGGCTCCCGCATCACCTTCCTGCACCCCAAGGACTGCCACGGCGTCCTCACCGAACTGGTCACCTCGGCGGAGCCGTCGGCTGACCACTCCTCAGCGGAGCACTGACCTCCGGTTTCCTGGCCCGGTAGAGTGGGCGACTCCGGGCCGGGGCCGGTCGGGGCCGCTCCGTGCGGCACCGAAGTCGGGATGTCGGGGTCGTCCGATCTGCCACGATTCCCCGGGGGGTCCGTCCTCGACCGCGAGGACGTGCTCGTTGGAGTTGCGAGCAGGGTTGGGGTCTCCCCTGCTCGGAGAGCTCGGGGAAGGATGGGACCGCGCAGTGCGGGGCTACGAACGCCAGGAGAGCCACCGAGCTGAGGACGACCATCTCGCCCGGTTCGAGGCCGAGATGGAGCGGCTGAAGACCGAGCGGGAGAAGGCCGTCCAGCACGCCGAGGACCTCGGCTACCAGGTCGAGGTCTTGCGTGCCAAGCTCCACGAGGCGCGCCGCACCATCGCGTCCCGGCCCGCGTACGACAGCGCGGACATCGGGTACCAGGCCGAGCAGTTGCTGCGCAACGCCCAGGTCCAGGCCGAGCAGCTCCGCCAGGACGCCGAGCGCGAGCTGCGCGAGGCCCGGGCCCAGACGCAGCGCATCCTCCAGGAGCACGCCGAGCACCAGGCCCGGCTCCAGGCCGAGCTGCACAACGAGGCGGTGCAGCGCCGCCAGCAGCTCGACCAGGAACTGAACGAGCGCCGCCAGACCGTCGAGGCGCACGTCAACGAGAACGTCGCCTGGGCCGAGCAGCTGCGCGCCCGCACCGAGGCGCAGGCCCGCCGGCTCATGGAGGAGTCCCGCGCCGAGGCCGAGCAGGCGCTCGCCACCGCCCGTGCCGAGGCCGCCCGGCTCACCGAGGAGACCGGCCGCCGCGTCGGCGCCGAGGCGGAGTCCGCCCGTGCCGAGGCCGAAGCGATTCTGCTGCGCGCCCGCAAGGACGCCGAGCGGCTCCTCGCCGCCGCCTCCAGCCAGGCGCAGGAGGCCACCAGCCACGCCGAGCAGCTCCGTACCACCACCACCGCCGAGACCGACCAGGCCCGCCGCCAGGCCACCGAGCTCTCCCGCGCCGCCGAGCAGCGGATGCAGGAGGCCGAGGAGAAGCTCCGCCTGGCCCGCGCCGAGGCCGAGCGGACCCTCGCCGAGGCCAAGGAGGCCGCCGCCCGGCAGCTGGCCTCCGCCGAGTCCGTCAACGAGCAGCGCACCCGCACCGCCAAGACCGAGATCGCCCGGCTGGTCGGCGAGGCCACCAAGGAGGCGGAGACCCTCAAGGCCGAGGCCGAGGAGAAGCTCCGCGAGGCCACCGAGCGCGCCGAGAAGCTGGTCGCCGAGGCCACCGAGAAGGCCCGTACCGCGGCGGCCGAGGACTCCGCCGCGGCGCTCGCCAAGGCCGCCCGCAGCGCCGAGGAGATCCTCGGCAAGGCCTCCGAGAGCGCGCAGGAGACCACCCGCAAGGCCGCCGAGGAGGCGGAGCGGATCCGCCGCGAGGCCGAGACCGAGGCCGACCGGCTGCGCTCGCGCGCCGAGGAGCAGGCCGACGAGCTGCTCGGTTCCGCGAAGGACGACACCAAGGAGTACCGGGCCAAGACGGTCGAGCTCCAGGAGGAGGCCCGCCGCCTGCGCGGTGAGGCCGAGCAGCTGCGCGCCGAGGCGATCGCCGAGGGCGAGCGCATCCGCGGCGAGGCCCGCCGCGAGGCCGTCCAGCAGATCGAGGAGGCGGCCAGGACCGCCGAGGAGCTCCTCGCCAAGGCCCGTACCGACGCCGACGAGCTGCGCGCCAAGGCCGGCACGGAGAGCGAGCGGGTCAGGACCGAGGCGATGGAGCGGGCCCAGACGCTCCGCGCCCAGGCCGAGGAGACGCTGGAGCGGACCCGCGCCGAGGCCGAGCGGCTGCGGGCCGAGGCCGAGGAGCAGGCGGAGTCCGTACGGGAGGCGGCCGAGAAGGCCGCCGCCGAGCTGCGCGCGGACGCCGAGCGGGCCGCCGAGGCCCGGCGCGCCCAGGCCGCCGAGGAGCTGGCCCGGCTGCACACCGACGCCGAGGCGAAGGTCGCCGCCGCCGGGCAGGAGCTCACCGATGCCCGGGCGGAGAGCGAGCGGATCCGCCGCGAGGCCGCGGAGGAGACCGAGCGGCTGCGGACCGAGGCCGCCGAGCGCATCCGTACCCTCCGGGAGCAGGCCGAGCAGGAGGCCGAGCGGCTGCGGACCGAGGCCGCGGCCGACGCGTCCACGGCGCGCGCCGAGGCCGAGGCGACGGCGGTACGGCTCCGCACGGAGGCCGCCACCGAGGCCGAGCGCCTGAAGTCGGAGGCCCAGGAGACCGCCGACCGGGTGCGGGCCGAGGCCGCCGCGGCGGCCGAGCGGGTCGCGGCCGAGGCCGCGGAGGCGCTCGCCGCCGCGCAGGAGGAGGCCAACCGGCGCCGCCGGGAGGCCGAGGAGACCCTGGAGTCGGCGCGCTCGGAGGCGGGCCGGGAGCGCGAGCTGGCCCGCGAGCAGTCGGAGGAACTCCTCGCCGCCGCCCGCAAGCGGGTGGAGGAGGCGCAGACCGAGGCGCAGCGCCTGGTCGAGGAGGCGGACGCGCGGGCGACCGAGATGGTCACCGCCGCCGAGCACACCGCCCAGGAGGTGCGGGACTCGGTGGCCGGGCTGCGCGAGCAGGCCGAGGAGGAGATCGCCGGGCTGCGGTCCGCCGCCGAGCACGCGTCGGAGCGGACCCGCACCGAGGCGCAGGAGGAGGCGGACCGGGTCCGCGCCGACGCCCACGAGGAGCGGGAGCGCGCGACCGAGGACGCGGCCCGGGTCCGGGCGCGCGCCCAGGAGGAGTCGGAGGCCGCGAAGGCGCTGGCCGAGCGGACGGTCGCGGACGCGATCACCGAGTCGGAGAAGCTGCGCGCGGACACCGCCGAGTACGCGCAGCGGGTACGGACCGAGGTCACGGACTCGCTCGCCGCGGCCGAGCAGGACGCGGCCCGCACCCGGGCGGACGCCCGGGAGGACGCCAACCGGATCCGTTCCGAGGCGGCCGAGCGCGCCGAGTCGGTGGTCGGTGAGGCGCGGGCGGAGGCCGAGCGGATCGGCGCCGAGGCGGCCGAGCTGCGGGCCGAGGCGGAGCGGATCAAGACGGAGGGCGAGGCGCAGGCGGAGGCGCTGCGCGCCGCGGCCCGCGCGGACGGCGAGCAGGTCCTCGACGAGGCCCGCAAGGCCGCCGACAAGCGGCGCGCCGACGCCGCCGCCCAGGCCGACACCCTCATCGGCGAGGCCACCGCCGAGGCGGAACGGCTCACCACCGAGGCCGCCGAACTGCTGGAGACGACCGAGCGCGACGCCGAGCGGCTCCGTACCGAGGCCGAGCAGGTCAAGGCCGAGGGCGAGGCGCAGGCGGAAGCGCTGCGCGCCGCGGCCCGCGCGGACGGCGAGCAGGTCCTCGACGAGGCCCGCAAGGCCGCCGACAAGCGGCGCGCCGACGCCGCCGCCCAGGCCGACGCCCTCGTCGGCGAGGCCACCGCCGAGGCGGAGCGCATCGCGGCGGAGGCCGCCGAGCTGCGCGAGACCACCGAGCGCGACGCCGAGCGGCTCCGTGCCGAGGCCGAGCAGGTCAAGGCGGACGGCGAGGCGCACGCCCAGGCACTGCGGGCGGCGGCGCTCGCGGACTCCGACCGGATCCTGGACGAGGCGCGCAAGGCCGCCGACAAGCGGCGCGCCGACGCGGGCGAGCAGGCCGACGCGCTCGTGGGCGAGGCGACCGCGGAGGCGGAGCGGATCACCAACGAGGCGCTGGAGCTGGCCGACGCGGTGACCACGGACGCCCGCGCCGAGGCCGGCCGGACCGTCGCGACGGCCGCCGAGGAGGCGGAGCGGCTGCGGGCCGAGGGCGCCGAGGCGCTGGAGGCCGCGCGTCAGGAGGCGGAGCGGGTCCGTACGGAGTCGGAGCGGGTCCGGGCGGACGCCGAGGCTGCGGCCGAGCGGATGCGCGCGGAGGCGCGGGCCGAGGCGGACCGCACGCTCGACGAGGCGCGGGAGGCCGGGGCGCGCAGGCGTTCCGACGCGGCCGAGCAGGCGGACCAGTTGATCGCCAAGGCGCAGGAGGAGGCCCTGCGCGCCACCACCGAGGCGGAGACGCAGGCGGACACGATGGTCGGCGCGGCCCGCAAGGAGGCCGAGCGGATCGTCGCGGAGGCGACGGTGGAGGGCAACTCCCTGGTGGAGAAGGCCCGTGCGGACGCGGACGAGCTGCTGGTCGGCGCGCGCAGCGACGCGACCGCGATAAGGGAGCGGGCGGAGGAGCTGCGCGGCCGGATCGAGGCCGAGATCGAGGAGTTGCACGACCGGGCGCGGCGCGAGACGGCCGAGCAGATGAAGACGGCCGGCGAGCGGGTCGACAAGCTGGTGAAGGCGGCGGAGGAGCAGCGCGCCGAGGCGGAGGAGAAGGCGAAGGAGCTGGTCTCGGAAGCGAGTTCGGAGGCGAGCAAGGTCAGGATCGCGGCCGTGAAGAAGGCGGAGGCGCTGCTGAAGGAGGCCGAGCAGAAGAAGGCCTCGCTCGTCGCGGAGGCGGAGCGGATCAAGGCGGAGGCGGAGGCCGAGGCCGAGCGTCTGGTCGCGGAGGGCCGGCGGGAGCTGGAGGTCCTGACGCGGCGCCGCAAGGACATCAATGCCGAGATCTCCCGTGTCCAGGACGTTCTGGAGGCGTTGGAGTCTTTCGAGACTCCGTCGGCGGGGGCCAAGTCCGCCGGGGCGGTGGGTGCCAAGGCGGGCGCGTCAGCGGGGTCCACTCGTTCGGGTGGCAAGTCCCAGGACGGGTAGCCACTCAAAAGGCTGGACATTCTCCAGATCAAACGGGCATACGCTCGATGACACGCCGCTTCGGCCCCTAGGATTCCCTCTAACACCTCACCGGTCTCATTCGACAGGAACCCCATGAGCGACACTTCCTCCCCCTTCGGCTTCGAGCTCGTGCGGCGTGGTTACGACCGCGGTCAGGTGGACGACCGCATTACCAAGCTCGTCGCCGACCGTGACAGTGCTCTGGCCCGAATCACCTCTCTGGAGAAGCGCATCGAGGAACTCCACCTCGAAACGCAGAACGCCCAGGCGCAGGTCAGCGACGCCGAG
The DNA here is from genome assembly GCF_040302405.1 of Streptomyces sp. NPDC126503. NCBI lineage: Bacteria > Bacillati > Actinomycetota > Actinomycetes > Kitasatosporales > Streptomycetaceae > Streptomyces > Streptomyces sp. NPDC126503. The sequence continues at coordinate 210,842 of NZ_JBEORS010000009.1, read as the reverse complement.
CCGTCGTACGCGGGTCTGGGCGCCCGTGTCGAGAAGATCCTCCGGCTGGCCGAGGAGGAGGCGAAGGACCTGCGCGAGGAGGCCCGCCGGGCCGCCGAGCAGCACCGCGAGCTGGCCGAGTCGGCCGCCCAGCAGGTGCGCAACGACGCCGAGTCGTTCGCGGCGGAGCGCAAGGCGAAGGCCGAGGACGAGGGCGTCCGGATCGTCGAGAAGGCGCAGGGCGAGGCCAACTCGCTGCGCGCCGAGGCGCAGAAGGACGCGCAGTCGAAGCGTGAGGAGGCGGACGCCCTCTTCGAGGAGACCCGTGCCAAGGCGGCTCAGGCCGCCGCGGACTTCGAGACCAACCTGGCCAAGCGCCGGGAGCAGTCGGAGCGCGACCTGGCCTCGCGTCAGGCCAAGGCCGAGAAGCGGCTCGCGGAGATCGAGCACCGGGCGGAGCAGCTGCGCCTGGAGGCCGAGAAGCTGCGGACGGACGCGGAGCGCCGGGCCCGCCAGACGGTGGAGACCGCGCAGCGCCAGGCCGAGGACATCGTGGCCGACGCCAACGCCAAGGCGGACCGCATCCGCAGCGAATCGGAGCGCGAGCTGGCGGCGCTGACGAACCGCCGCGACTCGATCAACGCGCAGCTGACCAACGTCCGCGAGATGCTGGCGACCCTGACGGGCGCGGCGGTGGCGGCGGCCGGCTCCCCGGTCGACGACGAGCGGAGCGCGGGCGTCCCGGCCCAGCAGACGCGGTAACGCCCGCCGGTTCCGGTGCGTGAGGACCCCCTGTCACTCCGGTGGCGGGGGGTTTCGCGCGCCCTTAGGTTGGTACGCATGATCGAGGTTGAGGGGCTGACCAAGCGGTACGGGACGAAGACGGCGGTCGACCATCTCTCCTTCCGGGTCCGGCCGGGCATGATCACCGGTTTCCTCGGGCCCAACGGGGCGGGCAAGTCGACGACGATGCGCATGATGCTCGATCTGGACAACCCGACGAGCGGGACGGTCCGGATCGACGGGCGGCACTACCGCGACCTGGACGAGCCGTTGAAGTACATCGGGGCTCTGCTGGACGCCAAGGCGATGCACGGCGGCCGTTCGGCGTACAACAACCTGCTGTGCCTGGCGCAGTCGAACCGCATCCCGGAGCGCCGGGTGGGCGAGGTGCTGGAGCTGGTGGGGCTGACGGCGGTGGCGCGGAAGAAGTCGAAGGGGTTCTCGCTCGGCATGGGGCAGCGCCTCGGCATCGCCTCGGCGCTGCTGGGTGATCCGGAGATCTTGATGTTCGACGAACCCGTCAATGGTCTGGACCCCGAGGGAATTCACTGGATCCGCAATCTCATGAAGGCGCTGGCGTCCGAAGGCCGGACGATCTTCGTTTCCAGTCATCTGATGAGTGAAATGGCGCTGACGGCTGATCATCTGATCGTGATCGGACAGGGCAAGCTGCTGGCCGACACGTCGATGGCGGATTTCATCCAGCGGAATTCGCGGAGTTATGTACGGCTGCGCTCGCCGCAGCGGGAGCGTTTGCGGGACGTCCTGCACGCCCACGGGTTCACCGCCGTCGAGGCGGGCAACGGCAGCCTGGAGGTGGACGGGGCGACGACCGAGCGGCTGGGCGAGCTGGCCGCGGAGAACGGGCTGGTGCTGCACGAGCTGAGTTCCCAACGCGCTTCCCTCGAGGAGGCGTTCATGCGGATGACGGCCGGTGCGGTGGAGTACCACGCGCACGGCACCGACATCCACGGCGGCGCGCTCGCCGCACCGGGGCCCCGCTGGGGCGCGACCTCCGAGGAGGCCTGAACCATGGCAGCGGCATCCGCGGTCCTCCGGTCGGAGTGGACCAAGATCCGGTCGGTGTCGTCGACGGTCTGGACGCTGGCCGCCGCCCTGCTGGTCACGGTGGCGATGAGCGCGGCGCTGTGCGCGCTGATGCGGTCCACCTTCGACGATCTCTCCGAGGTGGAGCGGGCCACCTTCGACCCGACGTTCGTCAGCTTCTCCGGGATGATGCTCGGGCAGCTGGCCATGGTCGTCTTCGGGGTCCTGGTGGTGGGCACCGAGTACTCCTCGGGCATGATCCGCACCTCGCTGGCCGCCGTTCCGCAGCGCGCGGCCTTCCTCTTCTCGAAGATCGCGGTGGCGGGGGCGCTGGCCCTCGCGGTGGGGCTGGCGACCAGCTTCCTCTCCTTCTTCCTCGGCCAGGCGCTGCTCGGGGAGCACCGGACCTCGATCGGTGAGGAGAACGTGCTGCGGGCGGTGGTCGGCGGCGGCCTCTACATGGGGCTGATCGCGATCTTCTCGATGGGGGTGGCGGCGATGCTGCGGTCCTCCATGCTCTCGCTGGGCATCCTGGTGCCGTTCTTCTTCCTGATCTCGCAGATCCTCTCCGCGGTACCGAAGGCCAAGGAGGTGGCCCGCTACTTCCCCGACCAGGCCGGTTCGAAGATCATGCAGGTGGTGCCGGACGCGCTGGGTTCGGAGAAGGCGCCGTACGGTCCCTGGGGCGGGCTCGGGATCATGCTGTTGTGGGTGGCGGCCGCGCTGGTGGGCGGCTGGCTGGTGCTGAGGCGGCGGGACGCCTGAGGCCCGGGGGTTCTCAGGGAGGTCCCTGATCGTTCCCTGAGGTTCTCCTCTCCCTTCACCGGAACCGTCAAGGGCTGGATAAGCTCCTACGTCGTACGGGGAACTCCGGCCGAGCGCGGCCACACCCCGGCATGGACGTGACCGACCTGTCGATGGGGCTGGAAGAATGATCGAGGCGATCGGCCTGACGAAGCGCTACGGCGCCAAGACGGCCGTGTACAACCTGTCGTTCCAGGTGCGGCCCGGTGTGGTCACCGGGTTCCTGGGGCCGAACGGCTCCGGGAAGTCGACGACCATGCGCATGATCCTGGGCCTGGACCGGCCGACGGCGGGCAGCGTCACCATCGGCGGCCACCCCTTCCCGCAGCTGCCGAACGCCCCCCGGCAGGTCGGTGCCCTCCTGGACGCCAAGGCCGTGCACGGCGGGCGGAGCGCGCGCAACCACCTGCTGTCGCTGGCCCAGCTCGCCGGCATCCCGGCCCGGCGGGTCGACGAGGTGCTGGGCGTGGTGGGTCTGCAGGAGGTGGCCAGGCAGCGCTCCAAGGGCTTCTCGCTCGGTATGGGCCAGCGCCTCGGCATCGCGGCGGCCCTCCTCGGTGATCCCGAGGTCCTGCTGTTCGACGAGCCGGTCAACGGCCTGGACCCGGAGGGCATCCTCTGGGTGCGGAACCTGATGAGGAAGCTGGCCTCCGAGGGCCGGACCGTCTTCGTCTCCAGTCACCTCATGAGCGAGATGGCGCTGACGGCCGACCACCTGATCGTGATCGGCCGGGGGCAGCTGCTCGCGGACATGCCGGTGCGGGAGTTCATCGCGGCGAACTCGGCGGGCTTCGCCCGGGTGCGCACTCCCGAGGGCGAGCCGGAGCAGCGGGAGAAGCTGACGGCGGCCCTCACGGAGGCCGGCGGGCAGGTGCTGTCCGAGCCGGACGGGGCGCTGCGGGTGGCGGGCCTGCCCCTGCCCCGGATCAGTGACCTCGCCCACGGGGCGGACGTCCGGCTCTGGGAGCTCTCGCCGCACCAGGCGTCTCTGGAGGAGGCGTACATGCGGCTGACCCAGGGCGCCGTCGACTACCGCTCCACCGACGACCGGCTCGCGCACCTCCAGGCGCCGCCGCAGCCCGGACAGCCGGGGTACGGGCAGCCGCCGCAGCCGGTGATCCCCGAGGTGCCGCAGCAGGGCTGGTACGCCCCGCCGCCGCCCGGACAGAACCCGTACGCCTCCCCGCAGCCGAGCGACACCCCCAAGGACGCCCGATGACCGCCCCCACCCCCTCCCCGGCGCCGCACTCCTACGTCTCCCCCATCCCGGTGCGCCGGGCGCACCTCGGTGACGCCCTCGCCTCCGAGTGGACGAAGATCCGCTCGCTGCGTTCGACGATGTGGACGCTGGGGGTGATGGTGCTGCTGATGCTGGGCGTCGGCACCGGTGTCGCGCTGATCGTGGCGGCCTCGGACTACCCGGCGGAGAACGACGCGGCGCTCGGCCTGGGCTTCTTCGGTCTGCTGCTCGGTTCGATCTGCGTGATGACGCTCGGCGTGCTCACCATCGCCTCCGAGTACGGGACCGGCATGATCCGCACCACGCTGACGGCCTGCCCGAGCCGGGGGCGGGTGCTGCTCGCCAAGGCGATCGTCTTCTTCGCGCTCGTCTTCACGATCACGACCCTGACGGCCACGGTGGTGGCGGTGGTGCAGATCGCCCTGGTGTCCGGGCCCGACCCGACGGCCGACCAGTGGCTGCGGGCCACGGTGGGCGCCGGTCTGTTCCTGGCCCTGACGGGCCTGCTGTCCCTGGCCGTCGGGACGCTGATCCGGCACTCGGCCGGGGCGATCACCATCATGATCGGCGTCCTGCTGATGCCGCTGGTGGCCGCCATGTTCATGATGGCCGAGTCGCTGTCCGGGGTGCGGGACTGGCTGCTCGCCTACGCCCTGCCGAGCCAGATGATCGCCCTGTACTCGTCCGTGCCGGTCGAGGGCGCCTCGGGCCCGACCGGCTGGGACCCGGTGTGGATCATGCTGGTCGTCGCGCTCGGCGCGCTGGGCGGCGCGTTCGCCGTGCTGAACAGCCGGGACGTGTGACCGGGCAGACGAACCGGGACGGGTGACCGGGCTCCGGAGCGGGGCTCAGTACCTCGGAGCGTTGCGGGACCGCTGCACCTTGGTGGTGCGGCGGTCCTTCGCGTTCCAGCAGGCCTTGTGCCAGTGCCGGCGGTCGTCCACTCCCCCGTACTCGGGCCACGCCACGAGGTGCGGGGCGCCGGACGGGATCTCCTGGTCGCAGCCCGGGCAGCGGTACCGCTTGCCGGGGGCGCTGGCGCCGGCGACGAGCCGTACGTACCACTCCTCGCCCTGCCAGGTCTCGGTACGCTGCACACCGCCGTACCGGTTGCCGGGGTCCACCTGCGGCTCGGGCCTGGCACCGCCCCGGGAGCGGTTGTGACGCGGGGACACGGGCACCTCACAGGGTCTGGGGACGACACGGACCGTTCCCCTCAGCCTACGGGCCGCTCCGAGGTGTCCGGTGCCGCGTCCGGCCCGGCTTAGCCGAAAATCGCAAGAACTTCATGAACGGCCGTTGCCTTTGGCACGTGTCAGGCGTTGGTGCCAGTGCGAGGGGGGAGAACCGTAGGGCGCAAGGAGGCAGTTGGCGATGCGCGTGGGTACGTTCGTTCTGGCCGCCCAGTTCCCCGGCCAGGGGCAGGGGGAGGCCCTGCACCGGGCGGTGCGGACCGCCGAGGTGGCCGAGGAGGCGGGGCTCGACTCGGTCTGGCTGGCCGAGCACCACTTCGTACCGTACGGGGTCTGCCCCTCGGCGGTGACCCTGGCGGCCTTTCTGCTCGGCCGGACCCGCCGGCTGCGGATCGGCACGGCGGTGACGGTGCTGCCCACGGCGCACCCCGTGTCCCTGGGCGAGCAGGCCGCGCTGCTGCACCTCACCTCGGGCGGCCGGTTCACGCTGGGCGTGGGGCGGGGCGGACCGTGGGTGGACCTGGAGGTGTTCGGCGCGGGCCTGGACGCCTACGAGCGGGGCTTCCCCGAATCGCTTGACCTGCTGCTGCGCTGGCTCACCGAGCCCCGCGTGGGTGCCACGGGGGAACGGTTCGCCTTCCGCGAGGTGGCGGTGGTGCCCCGCCCCGACGAGCTGATCGAGGGCCCGGCGGCCCCGGAGGTCGTGGTGGCCTGCACCTCTCCCCGGAGCGTCCGCCTGGCCGCGGAGCGCGGGCTGCCGATGCTGCTCGGGATGCACTGCGGGGACGAGGACAAGGCCGAGATGGTCGCGGCGTGGGCGCGCTGCGCCCGGGAGGCCGGACGGAACCCGGACGAGATCGCCCGGATCGCGGACGGCCACGTGTCGGCGGGTGTGGTGCAGCTCGCGGACGGCGGCGCCGACGCGGCGGAGGCCCTGCTGAAGGCGATGCCCGGCTGGCTGAAGCAGGGGCTCGACGCCCACGTCACCGTGGACGGCCGGCACCGCGCGATGCGGGACCCGGTGGCGTACACGGAGCTGCTCTGCGGACTGCACCCGGTGGGCACGCCCCGCTTCGCGGCCGACCGGCTCGCGGCGACCTCCGAGCGCACGGGCATCACCCGCTTCGCCCTCCTCGCGGAGGGCTCCGGCGACCTCGCGGCCACCGAGGAGAACGTACGGCGCCTGGGCACCGAGGTCCTGCCGCTTCTCGCCTGAGACCTGCGTGACGGGTGCCGGACGCGGGCGCGCCGGGACCTTCCGGCGGGGTGCGGCGGCGAGAGGCGACCGGGCCCCGTGACGTACCCGGGGCCGTCGCCCCGCCGGGCCCCCGTGGTGGCGGGCCCGTGAGGGCGGTGGGACCGTGCGCCGCCGCCCCGTCATCCGTGCGCGGCGAGGCGGTGCGCGTCGGCACGCACCGAGCGCGGCTCCCGTGACGCGGAGCGGCAGCACCAGGTCTCAGCAGTCGCGCAGTTCCGGCGACTGGTTGAGCAGCTGCGCCCGTGCGGACGTGAACCGGGCGAGCCGCTCGTCGGTGGACGGGTCCAGCGGGAAGACCGCCACCCGGTGGCAGTTCTGGAATGCGAGACGCACCCCGAAGTGCCGCTGCAGCGCGCCGCGAATGGCATCGCTCGCGAGCGCGCGCAGCAGCTGACCACGTGCCTGCTCATTCGGCGGCGGCGTCTGGTTGTCGGCGAAGTCTCCGCCGTCGACCTTCAGCTGGGCCACCAGAGAACTGATCATCTCCCATGCGTAGGGCAGGGAGGTCCGGACGCAGTCGACGAAGTCGGCTTCGTCGACCTCGCCTCGCTCGGCCTGTTCCAACAGGGCCGGTGAGACGTCGAGCGACATGGGTTCTCCTCTCGCGACCCCGCGGGCGGGGTCTTGCGGGCAGGGGTGAAGGCCGGGTCGGCGCCACGGAGCGTGCACGGTCGACGACCTCCGGCATCCACGGTAAGCGCGCAGTCCTGACCGCACCAGGAGAATGCGAACACAACCGGCCGATATACAACGGGTGTTCGGCGCGTGATGATGCCCGAATCGCGAAGAAGAGGGCCCGTCTTGTAGCGTTGCCCACCATGCGTCTCGTCATTGCCCGCTGCTCCGTGGACTACGCGGGCCGGCTCACGGCCCATCTGCCCTCCGCACCTCGTCTGATCCTGATCAAGGCGGACGGGAGCGTCTCCATCCACGCGGACGACCGGGCGTACAAACCGCTCAACTGGATGTCCCCGCCGTGCACCCTGAAGGAGGGCGCGGACGGTGACGCGGGCGTGTGGACCGTGATCAACAAAGCGGGCGAGAAACTGATCATCACGATGGAGGAAATCCTCCATGACTCCTCGCACGAACTCGGCGTGGACCCCGGTCTGATCAAGGACGGCGTGGAGGCGCACCTCCAGGAGCTCCTCGCCGACCGCATCGAGACCCTCGGCGAGGGCTACACCCTGATCCGCCGCGAGTACCCGACGGCGATCGGCCCGGTGGACATCCTGTGCCGGAACGCCGACGGCGCGACGGTCGCGGTGGAGATCAAGCGGCGCGGCGAGATCGACGGCGTGGAGCAGCTCACCCGCTATCTGGAGCTCCTCAACCGCGACCCGCACCTGGCACCGGTGAAGGGCGTCTTCGCCGCGCAGGAGATCAAGCCGCAGGCGCGGGTCCTCGCGACCGACCGCGGGATCGACTGTGTGGTCCTCGACTACGACGCGCTGCGGGGCATCGAGGACGACAAGCTGCGGCTGTTCTAGCCGCCGGACGGTGTACGGGGACGGCCCCGGGTGCGGTGAACGCGCCCGGGGCCGTCCCCGTTTCCGTACGTCCCTGTCCGACGGCTCAGATCGTGGTGGCCGTCTCCGGAGCGGCGGAGCCTTGGGAGGGGGACGGGACGGCGAGGGAGGACGAGGCCGAGCCGCTGGGGTCCGGAGCCGTCGTCGTGGGAGGCGCGGTGGTCGTCGGCGGGGTCGTGGGCGGCGAGGTCGGCGGCGTCACCGGCGGCGTGGTCGTCTCCGTCGGCCGGGGCTCGCCGGTCACCGTCGGGGCCGTGGTCGTCGGCACCGGGGTGCCGCTGGTCGGCTCGTCGGGCGTCGTCGGCGCGGTGGTGGCGGTCCTGGACGGGGAGGACGGGGAGTCGGACGTGCCGGGTGTCGACGACGAGGAGGACGAGGAGGAAGAGGAGGGCGAGCCGCTCCCCGAGCCGGTCGGGGACGGGCTGCCGGAGCCGGTGGGTGCGCCCGTCTCGCCCGGGACGCCGGTCACCTCGCCCGTCCCGCTCTCGGCGGGCGGTTCCTCCGGGTCGAGACCGTCGTCGGTGGTGCCCGGGGTCGCGCTGCTGTCGGAGGTGACGCGGTCGGTGGCGGGCGTCTCCCCGTCGCCGGAGGTGGCGCCGAGCGTCACGACCGTGCCGAGGACCGCGACGAGGAGCGCTCCGGCGCCGACGGCGACCAGGTTGCGGCGGGCTCCGTCGAGGATGCCGCTGCGCAGTCCGGACCGGCCGGCCGCGGCCGGGGTCCCGCCGGCGGGGGTGGGGCGCTCGTCGCGCGGACCGGGACGGCCCGCGGTTCCGGCCGCCTTGGCGGCGCCGGGGGCGGGGGCGCGGGCCGGACCGCCGGCGAGGTCGGGGAAGTCCGCGAACGCCGGGAGGGCGGCCTTGCCCTGGGGCGGCGTGGCGTCGGCCGGACCGGATGCCGCCGGGGGTACGGGGGCGGGCGCGGGGCCGCGGAGCGCCGGGGTGCCCCGGGGGGGCGAGACGGCCTCGGGAGCCGGCGCGGGGGCGGCGGCGCGGCGGGCGAGGTCGTCCACGAGGGCGAGCGCCCGGCGGCCGGCGACGGTGCCGCGCTTGTCGGCGAGGGCGCCGCGCAGCGCGATGGAGGCCTCCAGTTCGGCGCGGGCCCGCTCCAGGTTGCCGGCGCAGAGCGCGAGCACGCCGAGTTCGTGGTGGAAGTACGCCTCCTCGGCGACGTCCCCGGTGAGGCGAGCCGCCTCCTGCCCGGCGCGCAGGGCCCGCTCCCAGGCGCCCCAGTGGAGCGAGGCGGCGAAGGCGGGGGCGGCGGCGCGGGCCAGGAGCACGGCGGTGGCGCGGTGTTCGGCGTCGGTGCCGGGGAGCAGCGCGGTGAGGGCGGCGAGCAGCGCGTCGGCCTCGGCGGCGGCGCGCTCGGGGGTCACGGAGGGGTGTCCCGCCCACCAGGCGTAGTGCTGGGCGGCGGTGTGGACGCGGTCGGCGGCCCCCGTGCCGTACCCGTGGGCGAGGAGCTGGGCGAGGACGCCCGTGGCGAGCCGGTGGCGCGGGCCGACCGGGGTGAGCAGTCCGCAGGACCGGAGTTCGCCGAGGGCGGCGTCCGCGTGGGTGTCGCCGACCAGGGCCGGCAGGTGCGCCTGGTGCGGGATTTCACCGCCGAGGGCGACGGCGAAGCGGAGGGTGGCCTGGGCGGAGCGGCTGAGCCGGGAGGCGAGCAGGGCGGCCGGGGCCGCGCCCTCGCCGAGGCTGGGCAGCGGTATCTCGCGCAGTTCGACGTCGGCGTCCTCGGGGCCGGCCGGGGAGGCGTCCCCGGCGGGGGCGGACGGGGCGCCGTGCTGCGGCCCGAAGGCTTCTTCGAGGGCGCCGAAGGCGTCGAACTCGGCGGGTGTGACGCGGAGTCGGTCGCGCTGCCGGAGCAGGGCGCCGGCCTGGACGAAGCGGAGCGGGAGGCCCTCGGACTCGAACCAGAGGTCGCCCGCCCAGTTGGCCTCGTCATCGGTGAGGGTGCGGCCGACGGCGCTCTCCAGGAGCTTCAGGGAGGCGGCACGGCCGAGGCCGGTGAGGGCGACCTCCTCGACGTGGGACTCGGCGGAGGGCGCGGGCACGTCGGGCGCGGCGGCGAGGAGGAAGGCGCATTCGGGCGCGGCGGCGAGGAGTTCGTCGAGGGCGGCGCCGCCGAACTCGAGGTCGTCGACGACGACCACGGCGCCGATGTCACGGATCCGGGCGGGGAGTGTGGTCCGGTCGGGCCGCTCGCCGGGGGCGTACCGGACGGCGGCGAAGAGGTCGTGGAGGAGTTCGGTGGCGGTGCGGTGGTGGCCGGAGAGGCGCACGACGCCGTCGGGGGCGAGGTCGGCGCAGTCGGTGGCGACGGCGTCGAGGAGGGTGGTGCGGCCGGAACCGGCGGGGCCGGTCAGACGGGCGGAGCGGCCCCGGCCGAGGATCTCGGCGAGCCGCTCGCGGGTCTCCTGGCGTTCGAGGAGGGGCAGCGGGGGCGCGGCGGGGCCGGGGGGTACGGGCGGGGCTGCGGCGCGGGCGGCCTCGGCGCGCTCCTCGGGGGTGCGGCGGCGGGGTTCGCGGTGTTCCTGGCCGGGCGGGCAGGGCTCGATCTCGCTGCCGTCGACGGGGTTGACGGTGAGGAGCAGGCCGCCGGAGACGATGCGGGTGACGCGGGCCCGGGCGGGCGACGCGGCGGCGCGCTCGGGCAGGGCGGGAGCGGGCGCGGGGCGGGCGTCCCCGGCCGCGGGGTCGTGACCGGAGGCGTCCGGTCCCCGGTGTATCGGGTCCATGGTCAAAGCTCCCAAGAGCGGTGTGCGGAGCCCGCCGGGTGGGTCCGTCGATGTGTGCAGACGGCCGAACCCTAGACGGTCGCGGGGGGCCCGGGAACAGGTGGGGTGCCGCCGAGACCAAGACGTCACGGTCTTGTGAGGATTGAGCGTGACGCCTGGTTCTCACGGCGGCTTCACAGGTGGCGGCCCCGGGACGGCCCGCGGGGGCCGGTCGCCCGGGCCGCTCACACGCGGGGCAGGGACTCCATGGCGAGGCCGCCCTCGATGGCGAGGATGCGGTGGAGCCGGGTGGCGACGAGGAGCCGCTGCATCTGGGGCGGCACGCCGCGCAGGACGAGGCGGCGGCCGCAGCGGCCGGCCCGCCGGTGGGCGCCCATGATGACGCCGAGGCCGGTCGCGTCCCAGGAGTCGAGGCCGGTCAGGTCGAGCACGAGGTCGCCGACGCCGTCGTCGACGGCCGAGTGCAGGACCGTACGGGCGTCCGCCGCGCTGCGGACGTCGAGGCGGCCCCCGACGACCAGCTCGGCGTGGTCGCCCCTGATGTGCATATGCGCTCCCCGAGAGTGCTCCGTCTTCACAACGACTGACTGCCGTATCGGCAGATACGTTGCGCCTTGTCAGCGAACCGGTACCGAAGTTCACCCCACGGAGTGAGGCGGACTGGCGTCACGGGCTCAGTACTTGTAGAAGCCCTGCCCGCTCTTGCGGCCGATGTCACCCGCGTCCACCATCCGGCGCATCAGCTCCGGCGGCGCGAACTTCTCGTCCTGCGTCTCCGTGTAGATGTTGCCGGTGGCGTTGACGAGGATGTCGATGCCGGTGAGGTCGGCGGTGGCGAGCGGGCCCATGGCGTGGCCGAAGCCGAGCTTGCAGGCGATGTCGATGTCCTCGGCGGTGGCGACGCCCGACTCCTGGAGCTTGGCGGCCTCGACGACGAGGGCGGAGATGAGGCGGGTGGTGACGAAGCCGGCCACGTCGCGGTTGACGACGATGCACGTCTTGCCGACCGACTCGGCGAACTCGCGGGCGGCGGCCAGGGTGGCGTCGCTGGTCTTGTAGCCGCGGACGAGCTCGCAGAGCTGCATCATCGGGACCGGGGAGAAGAAGTGCGTGCCGACGACCGCCTCGGGGCGTCCGGTCACCGCGGCGATCTTGGTGATCGGGATGGCGGAGGTGTTGGAGGCGAGGATCGCGCCGTCCTTGGCGATCTTGTCGAGGGAGCGGAAGATCTCGTGCTTGACCTCCAGCTTCTCGAAGACGGCCTCGACCACGACATCGGCGTCGGCGACGGCCTCCAGGTCGGTGGTGGCGGTGATCCGGCCGAGCGCGGCCTCCGCGTCGGCGGCCTCCAGCTTGCCCTTGGCGACGAACCGGTCGTACGACGCCTTGATCCCGTCGGTCCCTCGGGTGAGCGCGGCGTCGGTGACGTCACGCAGGACGACGTCCCAGCCCGCCTGGGCCGATACCTGCGCGATGCCGGACCCCATGAGTCCGGCCCCGATGACGGCGAGCTTCCTGGCCACGATCTTCCACCCCTCAACGCCTGTTCACTTCTGGCTCTCCGGCGGAGATTAGCGGTCGCGGGCCGCCATGTGACCGCTAAGTAATGCGCGTCACGCCCTCTTTGACGGACGTCACACTCGCGACAGGCCGCGGGAACCGCCGAGGGGGACGGCGGCCTCCCGGGAGGGCGCGTCCGCCGTGACGGTGGGCACAGACGCCGTCCGGCGGGCCGGGTCGTCACTACGCTGGGGCCATGGTCAATCTGACGCGCATCTACACCCGCACCGGCGACAAGGGCACCACCGCGCTGGGGGACATGAGCAGGACCGCCAAGACGGATCTGCGGATCGCGGCCTACGCCGACGCCAACGAGGCCAACGCCGTGATCGGTACGGCCGTCGCCCTGGGGCAGCTGGACGAGGAGGTCGTGAAGGTCCTGGTCCGCGTCCAGAACGACCTGTTCGACGTGGGGGCGGACCTCGCCACGCCGGTGGTGGATAACCCGGAGTACCCGCCGCTGCGGGTGGAGCAGGGTTACGTCGACAAGCTGGAGGCGGACTGCGACCGCTTCCTGGAGGACCTGGAGAAGCTGCGCTCCTTCATTCTGCCGGGGGGCACGCCCGGTGCGGCCCTGCTGCACCAGGCGTGCACGGTGGTCCGGCGGGCCGAGCGCTCCACGTGGGCCGCCCTGGAGGTGCACGGCGAGACGATGAACGCGCTGACCGCCACGTACCTCAACCGGCTATCGGACCTGCTGTTCATCCTCGCGCGGACCGCGAACAAGGGGGTCGGGGACGTCCTCTGGGTCCCGGGCGGCGACCGCTGAGCCGTCCCGCGGGGCCTTGCGCGGCCAGACGACGTAGCTGAGGGCGATCAGGCCGTGGATGCCGACCACCCGCCAGGCGGCGGCGATCGAGGCCTCCAGCTTCGAGGTGTCGCCGGCGTCGCCCACGTACCAGACCGCGGCGAGCAGGAGGCCGGCGGCGACGGAGGCCGCCACCACGGAGCCGAGCCAGATCCGCCCCTCGTGGCGGGCGCGCTCCATGCCGTACTGCGGCGGCTTCGGGGGCGGCGGGCCGCCGCCGATGCGGTGGGCGGCGTGGCCGTCGAGCCACTTCACGGTCCGGTGGCCGTGGCCGACGGTGTAGCCGATGTAGAGGGCGGCGAGGCCGTGGCGCCAGCTCGGCTCGGCCCCGCTCTTGAGGTCGACCGCCGTGACGACCAGGAGCAGGACCTCCAGGAGCGGTTCGCACAGCAGCAGCGCCATGCCCAGTTTCGGCTTCTTGAGCAGGTACCGGGCGGAGAGGCCGGCGGCCAGCAGGACCCAGAAGCCCACCTCGCAGACCACGATGAGTGTGACGATCACAGCGGTTCCCCTTTCGCTTCCCTCTCAGCGTCCCGCCCGGCCGGGCCCGGATCGTCGTCGCCGGTGACGAAGTGCGTCTACATCCTTCGGCGGAGGGGCGGATCGGCCCGGGCGTCGAGGCCCCGCGCCCGCGCGGAGTGTTGGATGGGTACGTGACACTCCCCCGCCCCCACCGCCACGACGTGCTGATCGCCGCCGTCGGGTTCTTCGGCGGTCTGCTCCTGTGGTGGTTCGGCCTGTACACCTCCGGTGACCGCCTGCTCGAGCAGCGGTGGGCGGCCCTCGTGCCGCTGGCGGTGATGTCCGGTGCCGAGGCGCTGCGGCGCACCATGCCCCGGACCGCCCTGCTCACCGGCACCCTCGCGATCGTCGCCGACCAGTTCACCAACGGCAGCCTCGCCACGGTCCTGATGTTCACGGACGTGATGTACGCGGCCGTCGTGTACGGACCCCCGGCCTCGGCCCGCCGCATCCCCTACACCACCGGTCTGATCACCGTCGCCCTCACGGTCGTGCTGCTGATCTGGTGGCAGAACGCGGTGGCGCTGCTCGTCGGCGTGCTCACGGGCGGCATCGCCTTCCTGCCGGCCATCACCGGCGCGATCGTCCGCAACCACCGCAACGCGGCGGAGACGGCCCGGCTGCGCGCCGAGCAGACCGCCCTGCTCGCCGAGATGGACCGGGCCCAGGCGGTGGTGGCGGAGCGCGCCCGGATGGCGCGCGAACTGCACGACATGGTGGCGAACCACCTCTCGGCGATCGCGATCCATTCGACGGCGGCGCTCTCCCTGGACGATCCGGGGACGACCCGGCAGGCCCTCACGGTCATCCGGAAGAACAGCGTGGCGGGTCTCGGGGAGATGCGGCGGCTGATCGGCCTGCTCCGGGAGAGCGGCGCGGACACCGAGCCGGCCGCGACGGCGACCCTCGCCGGGCTCGACGCGCTGCTGGCGCAGGCCGGGGCGAACGGGGGGCCGAGCGGCCTGAGCTTCGTCCTGGAGGACGCGCGGGTCGGGGGCGGCGACCTGCCGGTGCCGGTGGAACTGGCGGCGTACCGGATCGTGCAGGAGTCCCTGACGAACGCGCTCAAGCACGCCGCTCCCGGTGAGGTGCGGGTGGCGCTCTCCCGGGAGGACGGGACGCTGACGGTGACGGTGAGCAGTCCCTACGGCGAGCGGCCGGGGCCGACCGCGCCCGGGTCCGGGGCCGGTCTGGTGGGGATGCGGGAACGGGTGGCCCTGCTGGGCGGGGTCTTCGAGGCCGGTCCGGTGCCGGACGGGGAGGGACGGAAACGGTGGCGGGTGCGGGCCGGACTGCCGATGGACACGAGCGGGGAGGAGCGGCGGGCATGACGGTGCGGGTGGTGGTGGCCGAGGACCAGAGCGCGGTACGGGCGGGCCTGGTGCTGATCCTGGGCAGCGCGCCGGACCTGGAGGTGGTCGGCGAGGCCGAGGACGGCGAGCGGGCGGTGGAGCTGGCCCGCGCACTCCGGCCGGACCTGGTCCTGATGGACGTGCAGATGCCGCGGATGGACGGGGTGACGGCGACCCGGCACATCGTCGCGGAGGGTCTGGCCGACGTGCTGGTGCTCACCACCTTCGACCTCGACGCGTACGTGTTCGGGGCGCTGCGGGCGGGGGCGGCGGGGTTCCTGCTGAAGAACGCGGACGCCCGGGAGCTGATCGAGGCGGTACGGACGGTGGCGCGGGGCGAGGGGATGATCGCCCCGGCGGTGACCCGGCGGCTCATCGCGGAGTTCGCGGCCCCGAGCCGGCCGGCGCGGGAGGCGGCGGACCCGGAGGCGTTGGCGTCGCTGACGCCCCGGGAGCGGGAGGTGCTGTCGGCGCTCGGGGAGGGACTGGCGAACGCGGAGATCGCGGTACGGCTCGACATGGCGGAGGCGACGGTGAAGACCCATGTCAGCAAGGTGCTGGGCAAGCTGGGCCTGCGGAGCCGGGTGCAGGCGGCGGTGCTGGCGCGGGAACTGGGCGTCTGAGGTGTTCTGACACACCCACGCCGACGTTGGTCTGGACCTCTTGACGATTGGTCCAGACCTTCCTACGCTCGCGGGGCGCGCGCAACTCTTCCGGACCACCCCCACCACGATCGTCCGCAACTTGAGGAGCACCGTTGAGCACTCAAGCACCGTCGCGCAGAACAGGGTTCAGACACCGGGCCGCCGCCGGCCTGACCGCCCTGGTCCTGCCACTGGCCGCCATGGTCGGCCTCGCCACACCCGCCGAAGCGGCCACCTCCGCCACGGCCACGTACACCAAGACCCAGGACTGGGGCAGCGGTTTCGGCGCGAGCTGGACCATAAAGAACACCGGCACCACCACGCTCACCTCCTGGACCGTCGAGTGGGACTACCCCACCGGCACCTCGGTCACCTCCGCCTGGGACGCCACCGTCACCAACTCGGGCAACCACTGGACCGCCAAGAACGTCGGCTGGAACGGCACCCTCGCCCCCGGCGCCTCGATCTCCTTCGGCTACAACGGCGCCGGTTCCGGCGCCCCCACCGGCTGCAAGATCAACGGAGCGCCCTGCGACGGCACCAGCCAGCCCGGCGACGCCGCGCCCTCCGCCCCCGGCACCCCGGTCGCCTCGAACGTCACCGACACCTCGGTGAAGCTCACCTGGACCGCCGCCACCGACGACAAGGGCGTCAAGAACTACGACGTCCTGCGCGACGGCGCCAAGGTCACCACCACCACGGCCCTGAGCTACACCGACCAGGGCCTGACCGCGGGCACCGACTACAGCTACACCGTCGTCGCCCGCGACAGCGCCGACCAGACCGGCCCGGCCAGCGCCGCCGCGAACGTCCGCACCACCGGTGGGGGCGGCGGCCAGCCCGTGCCCAACGCCGTGAAGATGGGCTACTTCACCAACTGGGGCGTCTACGGGCGCAACTACCACGTGAAGAACATCGTGACCTCGGGCTCCGCCCCGAAGATCACGCACATCAACTACGCCTTCGGCAACGTCACCGGCGGCAAGTGCACCATCGGTGACGCCTACGCCGACTACGACAAGGCCTACACCGCCGACCAGTCCGTCGACGGCGTCGCCGACACCTGGGACCAGCCCCTGCGCGGCAACTTCAACCAGCTCCGCAAGCTGAAGAAGGCCTACCCGCACATCAAGGTCATCTGGTCCTTCGGCGGCTGGACCTGGTCCGGCGGCTTCGGCCAGGCCGTGCAGAACCCCGCCGCCTTCGCCCAGTCCTGCTACGACCTGGTGGAGGACCCCCGCTGGGCCGACGTCTTCGACGGCATCGACCTCGACTGGGAGTACCCGAACGCCTGCGGCCTGACCTGCGACACCAGCGGCCCCGCCGCCTTCAAGAACATGATGCAGGCCATGCGCGCCAAGTTCGGCCCGAACAACCTCGTCACCGCGGCCGTCACCGCCGACGCCTCCGCCGGCGGCAAGATCGACGCCGCCGACTACGCGGGCGCCGCGCCGTACTACGACTGGCTGAACGTGATGACGTACGACTTCTTCGGCGCCTGGGCGGCGAAGGGCCCGACGGCCCCGCACTCCCCGCTCACCTCGTACGCCGGCATCCCCCAGGCGGGCTTCAACTCCGCCGAGGCGATCGCCAAGTTCAAGGCGAAGGGCGTCCCCGCCAACAAGCTGCTGCTCGGCATCGGCTTCTACGGCCGCGGCTGGACCGGGGTCACCCAGTCCGCGCCCGGCGGCACCGCGACCGGCCCGGCGGCCGGCACGTACGAGCAGGGCATCGAGGACTACAAGATCCTCAAGGCCTCCTGCCCCGCCACCGGCACCGTCGCGGGCACGGCCTACGCCCACTGCGGCACCAACTGGTGGAGCTACGACACCCCCGCCACCGTCACCTCCAAGATGAGCTGGGCCAAGAACCAGGGCCTCGGCGGAGCCTTCTTCTGGGAGTTCAGCGGTGACACCACCAACGGCGAGCTCGTCGGCGCGATCAACAGCGGCCTGAACTAGCCGCCGCACGACGAAGCGGGGGACGGCGCAGCACGCCGTCCCCCGCTTCACGTGTTCCTGGTACTCCTAGGCCACGTTCACCCTCTGGCCGGGAGGCGCCGCCTCCAGCCAGGCCATGAATCCGGTCCTGGCGTCCTCGCTCATCGCGAGCTCGAGCCGCACGCCCTCGTACATGCACGGCTGGATCACCGCGTCGGAGAGCAGCGCGAGCTCCTCCTCGCCCTCCGGCGTCCGGCGCTCCAGGGCCACGATGGCCGAGCGCTCCAGGACCCGGCGCGGGCGGGGGGCGTACGAGAAGACACGGAACCAGGCGATCTCGTCACCGCTGTAGCGGGCGACGCCGTACACCCAGCCCTTGCCGGTCGAGTCCGGCTCGTCCGGGACGTTCCACCGCAGGGAACAGTCGAAGGTGCCGCCGGCCCGCTGGATCAGCCTGCGACGCAGGCCGAAGACGAACAGCCCGATCACCACCAGTGCGACGACCAGGCCGCACACGAGCAGAGCGAGGAACATCTTCACCGACCTCCTCGCTGCGTCCCGTAGCCGGCGCCGCCGGCCGAACCGAATACAACCTGCATCTGCATCGCCTCAGCCGCGGCACGGTCTGGAACATTCCAGCCGTGCCGCGGCTGAGGGCACTACTCTCGGCGCGGACCGTCAGCGGGCCGCTACCGCTCGCAGCCGTACCTCGGCGCGCCGCTCGGCGGCGGCGTCCGAATCCGACTTCGCCCGCTCCAGCGCGCGCTCGGCACGCTGGGCGTCGATCTCGTCCGCCAGCTCGGCGATCTCCGCGAGCAGAGACAGCTTGTCGTCGGCGAAGGAGATGAATCCGCCGTGCACGGCCGCGACGACGGTCGCGCCCTCGCTCGTACGGATGGTCACCGGGCCCGACTCCAGCACACCGAGCAGCGGCTGGTGGCCGGGCATGACGCCGATGTCGCCGGAGGTGGTACGCGCGATGACCAGGGTGGCCTCGCCGGACCAGACACTCCGGTCCGCGGCGACCAGCTCGACGTGCAGCTCAGCAGCCAAGGGTGGCTCCTCGGGTCACCACCCGGCGGTCGTGCCGGGTGTTGGGGTCAATTCTAGTGGGCGTGGAGAGGGGGCGGGACGGATCCCGCCCCCTCAGGCGAGCACGGGGCTCAGGAGACGCCGAGCTCCTTGGCGTTCTTCTTGAGGTCCTCGAGACCACCACACATGAAGAAGGCCTGCTCCGGGAAGTGGTCGTACTCACCGTCGCAGATCGCGTTGAACGCGGCGATCGACTCGTCGAGCGGAACGTCCGAACCGTCCACACCGGTGAACTGCTTCGCCGCGTGGGTGTTCTGGGACAGGAAGCGCTCGACACGGCGGGCGCGGTGGACAACGAGCTTGTCCTCCTCGCTCAGCTCGTCGATACCGAGGATCGCGATGATGTCCTGGAGGTCCTTGTACTTCTGCAGGATGCCCTTGACCCGCATGGCGGTGTCGTAGTGGTCCTGCGCGATGTAGCGCGGGTCCAGGATCCGGGACGTGGAGTCCAGCGGGTCCACGGCCGGGTAGATGCCCTTCTCGGAGATCGGACGGGAGAGAACCGTCGTCGCGTCGAGGTGGGCGAAGGTGGTCGCCGGCGCCGGGTCGGTGAGGTCGTCGGCGGGGACGTAGATCGCCTGCATCGAGGTGATCGAGTGACCACGGGTCGAGGTGATGCGCTCCTGGAGGAGACCCATCTCGTCGGCCAGGTTCGGCTGGTAACCCACCGCGGAGGGCATACGGCCGAGCAGGGTCGACACCTCGGAACCGGCCTGCGTGAAGCGGAAGATGTTGTCGATGAAGAACAGCACGTCCTGCTTCTGCACATCGCGGAAGTACTCCGCCATGGTCAGACCGGCCAGGGCCACGCGCAGACGGGTGCCCGGGGGCTCGTCCATCTGGCCGAAGACCAGCGCGGTCTTGTCGAGAACGCCGGCCTCCTCCATCTCGACCATGAGGTCGTTGCCCTCACGGGTGCGCTCGCCGACGCCCGCGAAGACCGACACACCCTCGTGCAGCTTCGCCACACGCATGATCATTTCCTGGATCAGAACGGTCTTGCCGACACCGGCGCCACCGAACAGACCGATCTTTCCACCCTTGACGTACGGGGTGAGAAGGTCGACGACCTTCAGGCCGGTCTCGAACATCTCGGTCTTGGACTCGAGCTGGTCGAAGGCCGGGGCCTTGCGGTGGATCGCCCAGCGCTCGGCGCTCGCGACCGTGGACGGGTCCTCGTTCAGGACCTCGCCCAGGGTGTTGAACACCTTGCCCTTGGTGACGTCACCGACGGGCACGGTGATGGCCTTGCCCGTGTCGGTCACCGGGGCCTGGCGGACCAGACCGTCGGTGGGCTGCATCGAGATGGTGCGGACCATGCCGTCACCGAGGTGCTGCGCGACCTCGAGGGTCAGCGTCTTGGTGCCCTCACCGGACGGGTCCGGTACCTGGACGTTCAGCGCGTTGTAGATCTCCGGCATCGCGTCGACGGGGAACTCCACGTCGACGACCGGGCCGATGACCCGGGCGACGCGGCCCGTGGCGGCGGCCGTCTCAACAGTGGTCGTCATTACTTGTCACTCCCCGCGGTCGCGTCGGCCAGGGCTGCGGTGCCACCGACGATCTCGCTGATTTCCTGGGTGATGTCGGCCTGGCGGGCCGCGTTGGCAAGTCGGGTGAGGTTGGTGATCAGCTCACCCGCGTTGTCGGTCGCCGACTTCATCGCGCGCCGCGTGGCGGCGTGCTTGGAAGCCGAGGACTGAAGCAGCGCGTTGTAGATCCGGCTCTCGACGTAGCGCGGCAGAAGGGCGTCGAGGACGTCCTCCGCCGACGGCTCGAAGTCGTACAGCGGACGAAGGGTGTCCTGCTGGCCGGCCTCCTTCGCCACCTCGTCGAGGCTGAGGGGCAGCAGCCGGGCCTCGACCGCCGTCTGCGTCATCATCGAGACGAACTCGGTGTAGACGATGTGGAGCTCGTCCACGCCGCCCTCGGCCGTGTCCTTCTCGATCGCCTCGATCAGCGGTTCGCCGATCTTCTTGGCGTCCGCGTAGGTCGGCTCGTCCGTGAAGCCGGTCCACGAGTCGGACAGCTTGCGCTCACGGAAGTTGAAGTGTGCGACGCCACGGCGGCCGACCACGTAGATGTCGACCTCCTTGCCCTCGCCCTCCAGCTTCCGGATGAGCTGCTCCGCCGCCTTGATGGCGTTGGAGTTGAAGGCGCCGGCCAGACCGCGGTCGCTCGTGAGGAGCAGGACCGCGGCGCGGGTCGGGTTCTCCGCCTCGGTGGTCAGCGGGTGCTTGTCGTTGGCGCCCGTGGCCACCGCGGTCACCGCGCGGGTGAGCTCGGTGGCGTACGGGGTCGACGCCTGCACCTTGCGCTGCGCCTTGACGACGCGCGAGGCGGCGATCATCTCCATCGCCTTGGTGATCTTCTTCGTCGCGGTGACGGATTTGATGCGACGCTTGTAGACCCGGAGCTGCGCTCCCATGAGTCAGGTCCCTTCCGTCGTCACTTCGAGACGTTGACGGCGGAGGCGTCGTCGCCGAGAAGCTTGCCGTCAGAGGTCTCGAACTGCTTCTTGAACTCCGCGATGGCGTCGGCGACGGACTGCAGCGTGTCGTCCGACATCTTGCCGCCCTCACGGATGGAGGTCATGAGACCCGAGTGGTTCTGGCGGAGGTACGCCAGCATCTCGGCCTCGAAGCGACGGATGTCGGCGACCGGGACATCGTCCATCTTGCCGGTGGTGCCGGCCCAGATGGAGACGACCTGGTTCTCCGTGGCCATCGGCTGGTACTGCGGCTGCTTCAGCAGCTCGACCATGCGCTGGCCACGCTCCAGCTGCGCCTTCGACGCGGCGTCCAGGTCGGAACCGAAGGCGGCGAACGCCTCCAGCTCACGGAACTGGGCCAGGTCCACGCGGAGACGGCCGGAGATCTGCTTCATCGCCTTGTGCTGGGCGGAGCCACCGACACGGGAGACGGAGATACCGACGTTCAGGGCCGGACGCTGACCGGCGTTGAACAGGTCGGACTCCAGGAAGCACTGGCCGTCCGTGATGGAGATGACGTTGGTCGGGATGAACGCCGAGACGTCGTTGGCCTTGGTCTCGACGATCGGCAGACCGGTCATCGAACCGGCACCCAGCTCGTCCGAGAGCTTGGCGCAGCGCTCGAGCAGGCGGGAGTGCAGGTAGAAGACGTCACCCGGGTAGGCCTCACGGCCCGGCGGGCGGCGCAGCAGAAGCGACACGGCGCGGTAGGCGTCGGCCTGCTTCGACAGGTCGTCGAAGACGATCAGGACGTGCTTGCCCTGGTACATCCAGTGCTGGCCGATGGCCGAGCCGGTGTACGGGGCGAGGTACTTGAAGCCGGCCGGGTCGGACGCCGGGGCGGCGACGATCGTCGTGTACTCGAGCGCACCGGCCTCTTCGAGGGCCGCGCGCACGGACGCGATGGTGGAGCCCTTCTGGCCGACGGCGACGTAGATGCAGCGGACCTGCTTGTTCACGTCGCCCGAGCGCCAGTTGTCGCGCTGGTTGATGATCGTGTCGACAGCCAGGGCGGTCTTGCCCGTCTGGCGGTCACCGATGATCAGCTGACGCTGACCACGGCCGACCGGGGTCATGGCGTCGACGGCCTTGTAGCCGGTCTCCATCGGCTCGTGGACCGACTTCCGCTGCATGACGCCGGGGGCCTGCAGCTCGAGGGCGCGGCGGCCCTCGGTCGCGATCTCGCCGAGGCCGTCGATCGGGTTGCCGAGCGGGTCGACGACGCGACCCAGGTAACCCTCACCGACACCGACGGAGAGGATCTCGCCGGTGCGCTGCACCGACTGTCCCTCCTCGATGCCGCTGAACTCACCGAGAACGATCGCGCCGATCTCGCGCTCTTCGAGGTTCAGCGCAAGACCGAGCGTGCCGTCCTCGAACTTCAGCAGCTCGTTCGCCATGGCCGAGGGAAGACCCTCGACCTTCGCGATACCGTCGCCGGCCAGGCTGACCGTGCCGACCTCCTCGCGCGAGGCCGCGTCCGGCTGGTACGACTGGACGAAGTTCTCCAGCGCGTCCCGGATCTCCTCCGGCCGGATCGTGAGCTCCGCCATCTGGGTTCCCTGCTCTCCTTGTTGGGCCCGAAGTTTCTTAAGGGGTCTGGGGGCCGACCCCCAGGAATCTTCTGCAATCTCTGCACGGCCCAACCGGGCCGCTGTGATGCGTGTTGTGTTGGTGGCCGCTGCCGTCAGCCGGCGAGTCGACGGGTCGCCTCGTCGAGGCGCTCCGCGACGGTGCCGTTGATGACCTCGTCGCCGACCCGCACCGAGATCCCGCCGAGGACCGCGGGGTCCACGTCGAGGTTCAGGTGCATCTCGCGGCCGTACAGCTTCGCCAGTACGGCTCCGAGGCGCTGCTTCTGCTGGTCGGACAGCGGCACCGCCGAGGTGACGACGGCGACCATCCGGTTCCGGCGGTCGGCGGCCAGCTTGGAAAGGGACTCGAGTCCCGCTTCCAGGCTACGTCCCCGCGGCTGGGTCACCAGACGGACGACCAGGCGCTCGGTGGTGCGGTGCGCCTTGCCACCGAGCAGGCTGCGGAGCAGCTCGGCCTTGGCGGTGGCCGTGGCGGCCTTGTCCGTCAGCGCCGAGCGGAGCTCGGTGCTGGAGGACACGATCCGGCCGAAACGGAACAGCTCGTCCTCGACGTCGTCGAGCGCGCCCGTCCGCTGCGCGGCGGTCAGGTCCGCGGTGTTCGCCAGCTCCTCGGCCGAGTCGACCAGGTCGCGCGAGCGCGACCAGCGGGAGCGGACCATTCCGGAGACCAGGTCGACGGTCGCCCCGCCCACCTGACCGCTCAGGAGTCGCTGCGCGAGCGCGGCCTTGGCCTCACCCGGCTGGGCGGGGTCGGTCAGGACCCGGCGCAGCGACACCTCGCGGTCGAGCAGCGCGGTGACGGAGGCCAGCTCGTCCGCGAGCGTCGTCGCGTCGACCGAGGTGTTGTCGATCAGCGCGTCGAGGGACTCACGTGCGGCGGCCAGTGCCTCGCGGCTCGCTCCGTTCATCGGACGGCCTCTGCCTTCTCCTCGAGCTCATCGAGGAAGCGGTCGATCGTGCGGCTCTGGCGGGCGGTGTCCTCGAGGGACTCGCCGACCAGCTTGCCGGCCAGGTCGGTGGCGAGCTTGCCCACGTCCTGGCGCAGCGAGGCGGCCGCGGCCTTGCGGTCGGCCTCGATCTGCGCGTGGCCGGCCGCGATGATCTCCTCGCGCTGGCGCTGGCCTTCCGCC
Source organism: Streptomyces sp. NPDC126503 (assembly GCF_040302405.1). Classification (NCBI taxonomy): domain Bacteria; kingdom Bacillati; phylum Actinomycetota; class Actinomycetes; order Kitasatosporales; family Streptomycetaceae; genus Streptomyces; species Streptomyces sp. NPDC126503. The sequence continues at coordinate 187,138 of NZ_JBEORS010000009.1, read as the reverse complement.
TTCATCTCCTGGATGATCGCGGTGCCCTGCTCCGTCGCCTCCTGGCGAAGACGCGCGGCCTCGTGGCGGGCCTCGGCGAGCTGGGCCTTGTACTGCTCCAGCACACTCTGAGCCTCGATCTGGGCCGACTCGGCCTTCTCGATGCCACCCTCGATGGCCTCGCGGCGCTCGTCCAGAACCTTGTTGATGTTCGGGAGGAGCTTCTTGGCGAGGAAGCCGAAGACGATGACGAAGGCGATCAGGCCGATGACGAGCTCGTCGAGATGCGGGATGAGCGGAGGCTGCTCCTCCGCCGCTGCCGCAAGAAGCAGAGCGTTCACATCAGTGCCTTCCGTAAAGGGGTTGGGCTAGGTCCGGCTTACTTGTAGACGAAGCCCATGACGATGCCGATGAGGGCGAGCGCCTCACAGAAGGCGAAACCCATGATCTGGTTGGTACGGATCAGGCCGGCCGCCTCGGGCTGACGGGCGAGGGCCTGGGTGCCGTTACCGAAGATGATGCCGACGCCGACGCCGGGGCCGATGGCCGCGAGGCCGTAGCCGATCGAGGCGACGTTTCCGTTGACGGCGGCGAGAGTCTCGAGAGCGGACATGCCGGTTCTTCCTTCTCTTTCAAGGACCCGGTGGGGGTTGGCCACCGGACGACTGTTGGTTGGGAGTGGTACTGCCGGGCGGGGCAGGACTCAGTGGTGCTCGGAGAGCGCGCCCTGGATGTAGCTGGAGGCCAGGAGAACGAAGACGTACGCCTGGACGGCCTGGATAAAGAGCTCGAAAGCGGTCATCACGAGGACCATCACGAACGAGGCGCCGGCGTAGACGAAGCCCAGGCCGTTCATGAGGTACCAGGTGGCCAGCGAGAACATCACGATCAGCAGGTGACCGGCGAACATGTTCGCGAACAGTCGGACCGCGTGCGTGAAGGGCCGGATCAGGAGGTTCGAGAAGAACTCGAGGACCACGACCAGGGGCAGGATCGGGCCCAGCGACTTGTCGTAGCCGACGATGTTCTTCCAGCCGCCCACGAAGCCGTGCTTCTTGAAGGTGAGCGAGATCCACATGACGTAGACGATCAGCGCGAGCGCGGCCGGGAAGGCGATCAGCGAGGTGACCGGGAACTGGGCCAGCGGGATGATGGACCAGAGGTTCATGATCCATACGAAGAAGAACAGCGACACCATGAAGGGGACGTACTTCTCGCCGTCCTTCTTGCCGATGATCTCGTAGACGATGCCGCGGCGCACGAAGTCGTACCCGGCCTCGCCGACCATCTGCAGCTTGCCGGGGACCAGCTTGGGCTTGCGGAACGCCGCCCAGAAGAACCCGACCACCACGATGGAGCCCAGAATGGCGAGCAGCATCGGCTTGGTCAGCTCGATGCCGGCCACCGTTGCGATGGGCTCGTACATGAACGTGTGCAGGCCCGGCGCCGGGAAGCCACATCCGGTGAAGATGTGGCAATCCGGGTCGAAGGCAAGCGTCTGGTCAGCACTCACCGCGGGCTCCTTCAGCGTGGCGCATAGGTTCGGCAACCTCGTTGTGTCGGCGCGGCACGCAGCCGCGGATCGGCACTGGACTGGTCTTACGGATAAGGGGGCGGCGGTTCGGCATCGAGCCTCGCGCTGGGACAGGCGTTGTTTCCGATGCCCGCGCCCGCAGTGCCGCAGTTGGCACCGGACGATAGCAGGAAGCCGAACGCGTCTTTATCCCGGCCCTACCCTTCACGACTTCGATCCCGACTTCTCGGGCTCGACGTACATGATCTTGGCCTTCATGTAGGCCCGGGCCTGCGCGGCGACCCACACCACGGTCGTCGCGAGCAGCGTGAAGGCGAAGGCCTTGAAATCGAACAGCTCAGTGTCCTTGAGCAGGAACAGGAAGATGAAGAGAAGCAGCAACTGGGCCGTGTAGAGCATGAGCCCCATGGCCTGGAAGAGCTGCGGGAGCTTCCTCGCCGTCCGCTGGAGGACCACCAGCCCGATCCCCATGAAGAGGATCACGACCAGGGTGCCGATCACGGCACCGATCGCGCCCTTGCCACCGGCGACCACCCCGCTGACGACCGTGGCGACGGCGCCTACGGCAACGGTGGGTACGGCGGTGTGCAGCAGGGTGCGTGCGTCGTTGGACGGCATGGCGGTGTCTCCGCTTGCTGGAGGGGGCGATGGTGTCGTCATGGACGAGCGTAAGCCCGGTCCGAGGTGGGTCTCGGGGCCGATGAACCGTCGCACTACGGCTCTTCGGCTCTGTCGCCGGGTCTCGTGAACGGTATCACAAACTATTTGAATAGGTCTTTACCCAGAGGGTGTGCCAACTGTCACACATGAGAGCTACAACGCCCGTGTGTGCAGGACAACGGGGCGACTTGTCTGGTATTGGACCCGAAAATGCCGTTCGTCAACTCGGCGTTCCGGCCTTCCGCCGGTCCGTGAAGCGCGAGCGGTTGCCGATCGCCGTCGCCCCGTTGATCCCCGCAGGGACCGGGACCCGCTCCTCCGGGGCCGTCCCGGCGACCGGCGTGGGAACGGCGGGGAGCTTGCGGCGCCGGTAGCGCGGCGGCACGAAGGACTCCGCCCAGCGGGGCGCGCGCGGCGTGAACCGCGGCAGCAGGAGCAGCACCAGACCGACCGCGCTCAGTGCCGTGATCCCGAGGACGATCCACATCGAGGCCGAGTGCACCGAGTACGCGAGCGTGCCGAAGGCGATGAGCGCCGACCAGAAGTACATGATCAGCACGGCCCGGCTGTGCGAGTGGCCGATCTCCAGGAGCCGGTGGTGCAGGTGCCCGCGGTCGGCCGCGAACGGCGACTGCCCCTTCCAGGTCCGGCGCACGATCGCCAGGAACAGGTCGGCCATCGGGATCGCGATGATCGTCAGCGGCAGCAGCAGCGGGATGAAGACCGGGAGGGCGGCGTGCGTGGCCTGCCGGGTCGAGCCCTCGAAGATCTTCAGGGTGTCGGGGTCGACCTGCCCGGTGATCGAGATGGCCGAGGCCGCGAGGATCAGGCCGATCAGCATCGAGCCCGAGTCCCCCATGAAGATCCGCGCCGGGTGCATGTTGTGCGGCAGGAAGCCCAGGCACATGCCCATGAGGATCACGGTGAAGAGGGTCGCGGGGGCGGCCGCCTCGATCGTGTAGCCGTACCAGAGGCGGTACGCGTACAGGAAGAAGGCCGTCGCCGCGATGCACACCATGCCGGCGGCCAGGCCGTCGAGGCCGTCCACGAAGTTGACCGCGTTGATGGTGAGCACCACCAGGGCGACCGTGAGCAGCGTGCCCTGCCACTGGGTCAGCGAGACCACGCCCACGCCGGGGATCGGCAGCCACAGGATCGTCAGACCCTGCACCACCATCACGCCGGCCGAGATCATCTGCGCGCCCAGCTTGATCAGGGCGTCCAGCTCGAACTTGTCGTCCAGGACGCCGATCAGCCAGATCAGGGCGGCGCCCGAGAGCAGCGCCCGTGGTTCGTTGGACAGCTCGAAGACGCTGTTCAGGTTCTGCAGGTGGTCGGCGACGAGCAGACCGGCGCACAGCCCGAAGAACATGGCGATGCCACCGAGCCGCGGAGTCGGTTCTCGGTGCACGTCGCGGGCGCGGATCTCCGGCATCGCCCCGGTCGCGATGGCGAACTTCCGCACCGGACCGGTGAGCAGATAGGTCACCGCGGCCGTGACACAGAGCGTCAGCAGGTAATCACGCACGGGCTGCCCCACAGGAATCGCTGGCCATCTCAGCCCCACACCCTAGCCGTGCCGTCCACGTGGTCGGAGACATCCGGGCCGCCCGAACGGTTCCGGCCGGCGCCGGCTCAGTGCCCGTACGGGGGAAATCCGCCGGTCAGCTCGCGTACCTCCGCCCGGACGCGGGCCGCCTGCGCGCCGTCGTCCCGCAGCGCGAGGCCGAACAGGGCGGCGATCCGCGCCATCTCCGGGACGCCCATCCCCTGCGTGGTGACGGCGGCCGTTCCCAGCCGGATCCCGCGCCCGTCCCCGTACGGCAGGGCGCAGGTGTCGAGCACGATCCCGGCGGCGGCCAGCCGGGCGCGGGCGGTGCGGCCGTCGACGCCGAGCGGGGCCGGGTCGGCACTGATGAGGTGGGTGTCGGTGCCGCCGGTCGTGACGGCGAAGCCCTCGGCCTCCAATGCGGAGGCGAGAACCCGCGCATGGGTGACCACCTGATGGGCGTACGCGCTGAACGCCGGAGTGGACGCCTCACCGAAGGCCACCGCCTTGGCGGCGATCGTGTGCATCTGGGCGCCGCCCTGCGTGAACGGGAAGACCGCGCGGTCGATCCGGTCCGCCAGCTCCTCGCCGCACAGGATCATGCCGCCGCGCGGGCCGCGCAGCACCTTGTGCGTGGTGGCGCAGACGACGTCGGCGTACGGGACGGGGTTCGGGGCGGCCCCGCCGGCGACCAGGCCGATGGGGTGGGCCGCGTCGGCGATGAGGTAGGCGCCGACCTCGTCGGCGATCTCGCGGAAGACGGCGTGGTCGAGGTGGCGGGGGTAGGAGATGGAGCCGCAGACGATCGCCTTGGGCCGGTGGTGGCGGGCGAGGGCGGCGACCTGCTCGTAGTCGACGAGACCGGTCTCCGCGTCGACGCCGTACGGGACGAAGTCGAACCAGCGGCCGGAGAAGTTCGCGGGCGAACCGTGCGTCAGGTGGCCGCCGTGGCCGAGGCCCATGGCGAGGACGGTGTCCCCGGGCTTCAGGAGGGCCGCGTAGGCCGCCAGCACGGCCGAGGAGCCGGAGTGGGCCTGCACGTTGGCGTGCTCCGCCCCGAAGAGGGCGGTGGCCCGCTGGACGGCGATCCGCTCGGCGGCGTCGGCGTACTCGCAGCCGCCGTGGTAGCGGTTGCCGGGATAGCCCTCGGCGTACTTGTTGGCGAGCGGGGAGCCGAGCGCGGCGAGGACGGCGGGCGAGGTGAAGTTCTCGGCCGCGATCAGCTGCAGCCCGTCCGCCTGCCGCCGCGCCTCCCCGAGCAGCACGTCGGCGATCTCCGGGTCCTGACGGCGCAGGACGTCGATTTCCTCTGCGGGGGGCGCGGTGACCGGCATGGCTGACTCCGGACGTGGAGGGGTGTCACCCCCCAATGTAGGCACGCCGCCGCGCCCCCGCCCGCCCACGCCGCCCAGCCGTGTCCGCGGCCCGTGTCCTGGCCCTGCGGCAGGCCCTTCAGCGCTCCCCCGGGACCCCCGTCAGCGCCGTCACGACGGGGTCGAGCGCTTGGCTGATCTCCTCGCCGATGGAGCGGAAGAAGGTGATCGGGGCGCCGTACGGGTCGTTGACCTCGTCCGCCTCCGCCGAGGGGGCCAGGAGCCACCCGCGCAGGGCGGCGGCGGCGCGGACCAGGGCGCGGGCGCGTTCGACCACGCCCTCGTCGCGCGGGTCCGGGAGTGTGGCCGGGTCGATCGCGCGGACCAGGCGGGTGAACTCCTTCAGGGTGAAGGTGCGCAGCCCCGCCGAGTGGCCCATGGAGATGACCTGGGCCCGGTGGTCGCGGGTCGCCGTGAGGACGAGGTCCGCGCGGATGACGTGCTCGTCGAGGAGCTCGCGGCCGACGAAGCCGCTGTAGTCCGCGCCGAAGTCGGCGAGGACCAGTTCCGCGTTGGCCTCCATGGGGGCGCCCTCGTGGCCCCAGGTGCCCGCGCTCTCCACGATGAGGCCGCCGAGGGGGTCCCCGGCGTGGCCCGGGGAGCGTTCGCCGAGGCGGACGCTCAGGGCGTGGCGGGTCAGCCGCTCGGTGATCGGCGAGCGGCAGACGTTGCCGGTGCTGACGTGGAGGATGCGGAAGGTGTTGCCGTCGTCGTACCCCGCTATGCCACGCCCCTCAGGGGCGGTCAATTGGCCACCTCGAGGTCGGGTACGACCTTCCGGAGCTCGTCCGGGGTCAGCGCGCCCTCGCGCAGCAGCACCGGCACCGGGCCCGTCACGTCGACGATGGAGGAGGGGACGTTGCCGGGCGTCGGGCCGCCGTCGAGGTAGACCGAGACGGAGTCACCGAGCATCTGCTGGGCGGCGTCGCAGTCCTCCGGCACCGGGTTTCCGGCCGTGTTCGCCGAGGTGACGGCCATGGGGCCGACCTCGGTGAGGAGTTCGATGGCGACCGGGTGCAGCGGCATGCGCAGGGCGACGGTGCCCCGGCTGTCGCCGAGGTCCCACGCCAGGGACGGCTGGTGGCGGGCGACCAGGGTGAGGGCGCCGGGCCAGAAGGCGTCGACGAGCTCCCAGGCCTGCTCGGAGAAGTCCGTGACGAGGCCGTGGAGGGTGGTCGGGGAGCCGATGAGCACGGGCGTGGGCATGCCACGGCCCCGGCCCTTGGCGGCCAGCAGGTCCGTGACGGCCTCGCTGCTGAAGGCGTCCGCCCCGATCCCGTACACGGTGTCGGTGGGCAGCACGACCAGCTCGCCGCGGCGGACGGCGGACGCGGCCTCGCGCAGCCCGGCCTTGCGGTCGGTCGCCTCGTTGCAGTCGTATCGCCGAGCCATCAGCTCCGGTCCTCCTCGTACGCGTCGTGCTGGGTCATGGTGTCGCCTTGCGGGCGGTCGCGAAACGCGGCCGGTTGTTCAGGTCCGGGTGGTCGGCGGCGTCGGCCCAGCCGGCCTCCTCGTTGAAGATCCACGGCACCTGCCCGCCCTGGGTGTCGGCGTGCTCGATGACGACGAGGCCGCCGGGGCGCAGCAGGCGGTGGGCCGTGCGTTCGATGCCCCGGATGGTGTCGAGGCCGTCCTCGCCGGAGAAGAGGGCCATCTCCGGGTCGTGGTCGCGGGCCTCGGGCGCGACGTACTCCCACTCGGTGAGGGGGATGTACGGGGGGTTGGAGATGACCAGGTCGACCTGGCCGTCCAGCTCGGGCAGGGCGGTCAGCGCGTCGCCCTGGTGGACGGTGACGCGCGAGCCCTCGGCGTTCTTGCGCGTCCAGACGAGCGCGTCCTCGGACAGCTCGACGGCGTGCACGCGCGAGCGCGGCACCTCCTGGGCCATGGCGAGGGCGATGGCCCCGGAGCCGGTGCACAGGTCGACGATGAGGGGTTCGACGACGTCCATGGCCCGGACGGCGTCTATCGCCCAGCCGACCACGGACTCGGTCTCCGGGCGGGGCACGAAGACCCCGGGGCCCACCTGGAGCTCCAGGTACCGGAAGAACGCCCGCCCGGTGATGTGCTGGAGCGGTTCGCGGGCCTCGCGGCGGGCGATCGCCTCCCAGTAGCGGGCGTCGAAGTCCGCGTCCTTGACGTTGTGCAGCTCCCCCCGCTTGACGCCGTGCACGAACGCGGCGAGCTCCTCGGCGTCGAAACGCGGTGAGGGAACGCCGGCGTCGGCCAGCCGCTGGGTGGCCTGGGCCACCTCGGCAAGCAGCAGGTTCACGCTGGTCCTCCGTGGTGCGGGGGGTGGGGCTTGAGGGGTGCCTCGGGCGGGGCCTCAGGCCGCGGCGAGCTTCGCCGCGGAGTCGGCGTCGACGCAGGCCTGGATGACCGCGTCGAGTTCGCCGTCGAGGACCTGGTCGAGGTTGTACGCCTTGAAGCCGACGCGGTGGTCCGAGATGCGGTTCTCCGGGTAGTTGTACGTCCGGATCTTCTCGGAGCGGTCGACGGTGCGGACCTGGCTGCGGCGCGCGTCCGCGGCCTCGGCCTCCGCCTTCTCCTGCGCGGCGGCGAGCAGCCGGGAGCGGAGGATGCGCATGGCCTGCTCCTTGTTCTGGAGCTGGCTCTTCTCGTTCTGGCAGGAGGCGACGATGCCGGTCGGCAGGTGGGTGATGCGGACGGCGGAGTCGGTCGTGTTGACGGACTGGCCGCCGGGGCCCGACGAGCGGTAGACGTCGATGCGCAGGTCGTTGGCGTGGATCTCGACGTCGACCTCCTCGGCCTCGGGCGTGACGAGGACGCCGGCGGCGGAGGTGTGGATGCGGCCCTGCGACTCGGTGGCGGGGACGCGCTGGACGCGGTGCACACCGCCCTCGTACTTGAGGCGGGCCCAGACGCCCTGGCCGGGCTCGGTGGCGCCGTTGCCGCCCTTGGTCTTCACGGCGACCTGGACGTCCTTGTAGCCGCCGAGCTCGGACTCGGTGGCGTCGATGATCTCGGTCTTCCAGCCGACGCGCTCGGCGTAGCGGAGGTACATGCGGAGCAGGTCGCCGGCGAAGAGGGCGGACTCGTCGCCGCCGGCGCCGGCCTTGATCTCCAGGATGACGTCCTTGTCGTCGCTGGGGTCACGGGGGACCAGGAGCAGGCGGAGCTTGTCGGTGAGCTCCTCGCGCTGCTTCTCCAGCACCTTCACCTCGGCGGCGAAGTCGGGGTCGTCGTGGGCCAGCTCGCGGGCGGTCTCGATGTCGTCGCCGGTCTGCTTCCAGGAGCGGTAGGTGGCGACGATGGGAGTCAGCTCGGCGTACCGCTTGTTCAGCTTGCGCGCGTTCGCCTGGTCGGCGTGGACCGACGGGTCTGCGAGCTTCTTCTCGAGGTCGGCGTGCTCGCCGACCAGTTCCTCGACCGCCTCGAACATCGGGGGCTCCTGGGTTTTCGTCAGTTGCTACGGGACGCCAAAGCGCCGGTCCCGGCCGCCCGCGCGGGGCAGCCGTGGACCGGCGCAGGGGCTCGCTACTTCTTGGCGGAGCCGGCGGCCTTGCCGAAGCGGGCCTCGAAGCGGGCGACGCGGCCGCCGGTGTCGAGGATCTTCTGCTTGCCCGTGTAGAACGGGTGGCACTCGGAGCAGACCTCGGCACGGATGGTGCCCTCGGTCAGGGTGCTACGGGTGGTGAACGACGCGCCACAGGTGCAGCTGACCTGGGTCTCGACGTACTCGGGGTGGATCTCGCGCTTCAAGGTGTCTCCTAGTTTCGGGAGGGCTCCGGGTCGTCGCCGCGGGTTGCGGCCGGACGTGAACCGGGGCCGACGTACCAGTCTGCCAGGACTGGCCGCATCTCCCCAAACCGGGGGGCGCCGCCGATTATTCCGGGGCTGTTCCCGGGCTCGTCCGAGGCCGGACGGGGAGCCGCCGGGGATCAGCGCACGACCCCGTCGGCCTTGCCGGTGGCGGCGTCCCGGGTGGCCGCGGCGGGGACCGGCCGGTCGGCCCTGAGGGCGGCCCAGACCTGCTGGGAGCGGGCTTCCAGCGGGATGACGCGGTTGGGGTCGCGGGGGTCGTAGACGACCGGGAGGGTGATCATGTGGACCTGGTCGGCGCCGATGCCGGAGAGGCCGCGGGCGAAGCCGGTGAGTTCCTTGACGGAGTCCAGCTCGGAGTCGGGGGTGATGGCCTTGGTGGCGGCGTCGGCGAGGCCGAGGAGCTTGGTGGGGCTGGTGAGCACGCCGACGCTCCTGACCTGGGCCAGGAAGGCCTTCATGAAGGCCTGCTGGAGCTGGATGCGGCCGAGGTCGCTGCCGTCGCCGACGCTCTTGCGGGTGCGGACCAGGGCCAGGGACCGCTCGCCGTCGAGGGTGTGGGTGCCGGGGGCGAGGTCGAGGTGGCTCTTGGTGTCCTTGATGGCGCGGGTGGTGGTGATCTGGACGCCGCCGAGTTCGTCGATCAGCTTCTTGAAGCCCGTGAAGTCGACCTCGATGTAGTGGTCCATGCGGATGCCGGACATCGCCTCGACGGTCTTGACGGCGCAGGCGGGGCCGCCGACCTCGTACGCGGTGTTGAACATGGCCCGCCGCGCGCCGGGGACGGTGGTGCCCGTGGAGTCGGCGCAGGCGGGGCGGGTGACGAGGGTGTCGCGCGGGATGGAGACGACGGAGGCCTCGGTGTGGCCGTCGTGGACGTGGACGACCATCGCGGTGTCGGAGCGGGCGCCGCCCTCGTCGGTGCCGTAGGCGGCGTTGTCGCCGGCCCGGGAGTCGGAGCCGAGGACGAGGATGTCCAGGGAGCCGTTGGCGAGGTCGTCGGGGCGGTCGCCGCCGAGCTGGGCGTTGATGTCGACGCCCTGGAGGTTGCCGTCGAGGCGGAGGTAGACGGAGCCGAGTCCGGCGCCGGCCAGGACGAGGACCGCGGCGGCGCCGGCGAGGAGCACGCCGGTGCGGCGGCGTGCGGCGGGCGGCTTGCGGCGGCGTCCGGTGCCGGCACCGGGTATGCGGCCGCTCTTGTTCTGCTCGGTCATCGTCTTCCCTCGGGCCCTCGGTTCACCTTCTGTGACGGCGAATCGCCCGAAAGAGTTGCATACGGACCTGTGCGGTGCCGTGGCGCAAGGGCCGGAAACGCACCGCGCCCGCCGTGCGGAGGCACGGCGGGCGCGGCGGTCGACGCAGGTCACGAGGGGGTTACGGCTCCGGGGGCCGGGTCGCGGGCTTCGGAGCCCTCCTCGCGCGCTGTGACGCGAGTCTCACGTCAGTCGTTGTTCGAGGCTCCCGGAGTCGTCTTCTGGATCTGCATCAGGAACTCGCCGTTCGACTTCGTCTGCTTGAGCTTGTCGAGCAGCAGCTCGATCGCCTGCTGCTGGTCGAGCGCGTGCAGCACGCGACGCAGCTTCCAGGTGACGGCGAGCTCCTCGCTGCCGAGCAGGATCTCCTCCTTGCGCGTACCCGAGGCGTCGACGTCGACGGCCGGGAAGATGCGCTTGTCGGCGAGCTTCCGGTCGAGCTTGAGCTCCATGTTGCCGGTGCCCTTGAACTCCTCGAAGATCACCTCGTCCATGCGCGAGCCGGTGTCGACCAGCGCGGTGGCCAGGATGGTCAGCGAGCCGCCGTCCTCGATGTTGCGCGCGGCGCCGAAGAAGCGCTTCGGCGGGTAGAGCGCGGTCGAGTCGACACCACCGGACAGGATGCGGCCGGAGGCGGGCGCCGCGAGGTTGTACGCGCGGCCCAGGCGGGTGATGGAGTCGAGCAGGACGACCACGTCGTGACCCAGCTCCACGAGGCGCTTGGCGCGCTCGATGGCCAGCTCGGCGACGGTGGTGTGGTCCTCGGCCGGGCGGTCGAAGGTCGAGGAGATGACCTCGCCCTTGACCGACCGCTGCATGTCGGTGACCTCTTCCGGACGCTCGTCGACCAGGACGACCATCAGGTGGCACTCGGGGTTGTTGTGGGTGATCGCGTTGGCGATCGCCTGCATGATCATGGTCTTGCCGGTCTTCGGCGGGGCCACGATCAGACCGCGCTGGCCCTTGCCGATCGGCGACACGAGGTCGATGATCCGCGTGGTCAGCACACCCGGGTCGGTCTCCAGACGGAGGCGGTCCTGCGGGTAGAGCGGGGTCAGCTTGTTGAACTCCGGGCGGCCGCGGCCGGAGTCGGCGGCCATGCCGTTGGCGGAGTCCAGGCGGACCAGCGCGTTGAACTTCTCGCGGCGCTCACCCTCCTTGGGCTGCCGGACGGCGCCCGTGATGTGGTCGCCCTTGCGCAGGCCGTTCTTGCGGACCTGGGCGAGGGAGACGTACACGTCGTTGGGACCGGGCAGGTAGCCGGAGGTCCGGATGAACGCGTAGTTGTCGAGGATGTCCAGGATGCCCGCGACGGGGATCAGGACGTCGTCCTCGGAGACCTGCGGCTCGCCGGCGGCGAACTCGTCGCGGCCACGGCGCCCGCGGCGGTCGCGGTAGCGTCCGCGGCGGCCCCGGCGGCCGCCGGCCTCGTCGTCGTAACCGTCGTCCTGCGGGCCGGCCTGCTGGCCGCCGCCCTGCTGCTGGCCCTGGCGCTCCTTGCGCTGGCCGCCCTGGCCGCCGCCCTGCTGGTCGTCGCCCTTGCCGCGGTCGCGCTGGCGGTCACGGCGGTCGCGGCGGTCACCGCGCTCGCCCCGTTCCCCGCGGTCACGGCGGCCCCGGCCCTCGGCGCCGTCGACGGCGGCCTCGGCCTTGGCGTCGGCGTTCTGGGTGTCCGGCTTGGCCTCGCGGGCCTCGGTGCGGGCCTCGGCCGTACGGGTCTCGGCGGTACGGGTCTCGGTCCTGACGGCCTGGGCGGCCTCGGCCTTGGCCTCGCCCTCCGGCGAACCGGCGGGGGCGGTGGCCCTGCGGCGGCGGCGCTCGCCCGCCGGGGCGTCGTCGGCGGCCGGCTGGCCCGGGATGTCGATCTGCTGCTGGGCGACGGCCGGCTCGGCCTTCTCCGCCTGCGGCGCGCCGTTCTCGGCGGCCTCACCCGTACGGGCCTTGGAGGTGGCGCGACGCTTCGGCTTGGTCTCGGCGGCGTCGGCGGTCTTGGCGGCGGCGGGGCCCGAGGCCTGCGCCTCCTTGATGACCTCGATCAGCTGGCTCTTGCGCATCCGCGCGGTGCCCCTGATGCCGAGGCCGGACGCGACCTGCTGCAGCTCGGCCAGGACCATGCCCTCGAGGCCGGTGCCGGAGCGGCGGCGCCGTGCGGTGCCGCCACTGGCAGCACCTGCGGCGGGCGCGGCGGTGTCGACACTGTTGTCGGCAGTCACGCCCATCAGATCGGTGGTGTCGCTCACGAAGGGTCCTTCCCTGGAGCGGACGTCGGCCATCTGGCTCGGCGACCGGTTGTGCTGTCCGGCAGGGTCCTGGTTGGTGGACCGTGTCCGGGGCGGTGGTCCCGCCGGGTACGGCGGAAGAGAGAAAACGTGCTGGGGTCCGGCCCGAGCGCCCCCTGCTCGGCCCTCGGCTGAGAGAAGCGAGGGGTGTCGTGCCGGTTCCGGAGCGTGCTCGAAACTGCTCAGGCGGGCTGCTCTGGCAGTTGGGGAGGCTCCCGGAAGAATGGGTGGTCCCTAAGGGGACACTGCGCACCGCGCCACAAAGAGGTCGGGTGCAGACTTGAGGTTAACACTACCGGCTCCAACAAACATTCCCCCTCTCCATCACCGGCAATCCCGTGTCCGGACGCCGCCGGGCGTCCGGAACACCGCCCGTCAGGGCGTTCCCCCCGGATCGCGCCGGGCTCTCGGCCCGATCCGCGGGACGCGCCCTAGGGCGCCAGCGGGAGCACGCCGGCTCCCGCCGTGTCGAGGTCGAGCCGGTTGGCGGCCCATCCCTCACCCGCGAGAAGGGCGACCTTGTCGGCCGTCCCGTGCTCGGCCAGCGCGAGGACGGTGGGGCCCGCGCCGGAGATGACCGCGGGGACGCCGTCCGCCCGCAGCCGGTTCACGAGGGCGATGCTCTCGGGCATCGCCGGGGCCCGGTACTCCTGGTGCAGCCGGTCCTCGGTGGCCGCGAGCAGCAGCTCGGGGCGGCGGGTCAGGGCCTCGACGAGGAGGGCGGCGCGTCCCGCGTTGGCGGCGGCGTCCACGTGCGGGACGGTGCGCGGCAGCAGTCCGCGGGCGGTCTCGGTCAGGACCGGCTTTCCGGGGACGAAGACCACCGGAACGATGGAGTCCGAGGGGTCCATCCTGATCGCGCGGGCGGCGCCGGCCTCGGTCCAGGCGAGGGTGAAGCCGCCGAGGAGACAGGCGGCGACGTTGTCGGGGTGGCCCTCGATCTCGGTGGCGAGCTCCAGCAGGGCGGCCTCGTCGAGCTTGGCGTCGCCGCCTATGGTCACGGCGCGGGCGGCGACGATGCCGGCGCAGATGGCGGCCGAGGAGGAGCCGAGGCCCCGGCCGTGCGGGATGCGGTTGGCGCAGACGACCTCGAGGCCGCGCGGCTGTCCGCCGAGCAGGTCGAAGGCCGTGCGCAGGGAGCGTACGAGCAGGTGGCTCTCGTCGCGCGGGAGCGTCTCGGCGCCCTCCCCGGCGATGTCGACGTGCAGCCCGGAGTCGGCGACCCGGACGACCACGTCGTCGTAGAGCCCCAGCGACAGACCGAAGGCGTCGAAGCCCGGGCCGAGGTTGGCGCTGGTGGCGGGGACGCGCACCCGTACGGCGGCGGCGCGGAACGCTGGACCGGCCATCGCTCGATGACTCTCCTTGATTGCGACAACGGGTATTTCAAGAGAAGTAAACGGGAACCCGGGGGACCGTTTCGGCCTGGGGGGCGACAACGGCAAGACACCGCGCATATGCGGCGGGGCGGGTTCGGTACAGCCTATCGAAGGAAGGTTCTGTGGCGACATAGGGCGCACAGGAGGCGCACGATGCGTGTCGCGGGCCAACCTGTGCGCCTATGTACGTTCCTGATCGGGTATCGATCAGCTCCCCTCCCCCGGCCGGAGCGGGGGGAGGGGGGTGGAATCAGGCCAGACCGAGGCGCTCGGCGGCGGCCGCGGCGTCGACCGGGACGGTGACCGGCTGCGGCGCGCCGGCCACGGCCCAGTCGGGGTCCTTCAGGCCGTTGCCGGTGACGGTGCAGACGATCCGCTGCCCCGGGTCGACCTTGCCCTGCTCGGCGGCCTTCAGCAGGCCGGCGACCGAGGCGGCCGAGGCGGGCTCCACGAAGACGCCCTCCTGCGCGGCCAACAGCCGGTAGGCGCGCAGGATCTCACGGTCCGTCACCTCGTCGATGAAGCCGCCCGAGGCGTCGCGCGCGGCGATCGCGTGGTCCCAGGAGGCCGGGTTGCCGATGCGGATCGCGGTGGCGATGGTCGACGGGTCCTTGACGACCTCGCCGCGCACGAGCGGCGCGGAACCGGAGGCCTGGAAGCCCCACATGCGCGGCCGGCGGGCGGCCAGGCCGTCGGCGGCGTACTCGGTGTACCCCTTCCAGTACGCCGTGATGTTGCCGGCGTTGCCCACGGGCAGGACGTGGATGTCGGGGGCGTCGCCGAGCATGTCCACGATCTCGAACGCGGCGGTCTTCTGGCCCTCGATGCGGACCGGGTTGACCGAATTGACCAGCGCCACCGGGTAGTTCTCGGAGAGCGAGCGGGCCAGCGTCAGGCAGTCGTCGAAGTTGCCGTCGACCTGGAGGATCTTCGCACCGTGCACGAGGGCCTGGCCCATCTTGCCGAGCGCGATCTTGCCCTGGGGCACCAGGACGGCGGAGACCATCCCGGCCCGCACCGCGTAGGCGGCGGCGGAGGCCGAGGTGTTGCCGGTGGACGCGCAGATGACGGCCTGCGCGCCCTCCTCCTTGGCCCGGGTGATGGCCATGGTCATGCCCCGGTCCTTGAAGGAACCGGTGGGGTTGGCGCCCTCGACCTTGAGGTGCACCTCGCATCCCGTGCGCTCGGAGAGGACCTGAGCGGGAACGAGCGGCGTACCGCCCTCACGGAGCGTGACGACCGGCGTCGTGTCCGTGACCGGAAGACGGTCCCGGTACTCCTCGATGATGCCGCGCCACTGGTGGGTGCCCTTGCTGGTCATGGGTCCTTACTCCCCTTCAACACGCATGATGCTGGCGACACCGCGCACGGTGTCGAGCTTGCGCAGCGCCTCGACCGTCCCCGAGAGGGCGGCGTCGGGCGCGCGGTGGGTGACGACGACGAGGGAGGCCTCGCCGTCCTTGCCCGTCTGACGGACGGTGTCGATCGACACGCCGTGCTCGGCGAAGACCGTCGCGACCTGGGCGAGGACGCCCGGCTTGTCGGCCACGTCGAGGCTGATGTGGTACCGCGTGACCACGTCGCCCATGGGGCTCACGGGCAGCTGGGTGTACGCGGACTCGCCGGGGCCGTTGGCCCCGCCCCGCTTGTTCCGGCAGACGGCGACCAGGTCGCCGAGGACGGCGGAGGCGGTCGGAGAGCCACCGGCGCCGGGGCCGTAGAACATGAGCCGCCCGGCGGCCTCCGCCTCGACGAAGACCGCGTTGTACGCCTCGCGGACGGAGGCCAGCGGGTGGCTGAGCGGGATCATCGCGGGGTGCACGCGCGCGGTGACGGAGCCGCCGTCGGCGGCCCGCTCGCAGATCGCCAGCAGCTTGATGGTGCAGCCCATCTGCTTGGCGGAGGCGAAGTCGGCGGCGGTGACCTCGGTCATGCCCTCGCGGTAGACGTCGTCCAGGCGCACGCGCGTGTGGAAGGCGATGCCGGCGAGGATGGCGGCCTTGGCGGCGGCGTCGAAGCCCTCGACGTCGGCGGTCGGGTCGGCCTCCGCGTATCCGAGGGCGGTGGCCTCGTCCAGCGCCTCGGAGTAGCCGGCGCCGGAGGTGTCCATCTTGTCGAGGATGAAGTTGGTCGTGCCGTTGACGATGCCCATCACCCGGTTGATCTTGTCGCCGGCGAGGGACTCGCGCAGCGGCCGGATCAGCGGGATGGCGCCGGCGACGGCCGCCTCGTAGTACAGGTCCTGCCCGTGCTGCTGGGCGGCGGCGTAGAGCGTCGCGCCGTCCTGGGCGAGGAGCGCCTTGTTGGCCGAGACCACGGAGGCGCCGTGCTCGAAGGCGGTGGTGATGAGGGTGCGGGCCGGCTCGACCCCGCCGATGACCTCGACGACGACGTCGATGTCGCCCCGTTTGACCAGGGCGGTGGCGTCGGTGGTGATCAGCTCGGCCGGGATGCCCTCACGGACCTTGTCCGGGCGGCGGACCGCCACGCCGGCGAGCTCGACCGGGGCGCCGATGCGCGCGGCGAGGTCGTCGGCGTGCGTCGTCATGATGCGCGCCACCTCTGAGCCGACCACTCCACAGCCCAGCAGCGCCACCTTCAGCGGACGCGTACGCATCATCCGACCTCGTTTCTCGTACTTCGGCTTCGTATTTCTACGGTGGGTCCAGTCTCACTCACCGGACGGGCGTTTCCGCCCCATGTCCGGATCGTGAGACATCGATTTCATCACTCGGCCTATTTCATCACGCGACCATTTCCTCAGCCGACGTCGAGACGCAGGAGATCTTCCTCCGTCTCGCGCCGCACGATGACCCGCGCCTCGCCGTCCCGGACGGCGACGACGGGCGGCCGGAGCGCGTGGTTGTAGTTGCTGGCCATGGAGCGGCAGTACGCCCCCGTGGCCGGGACGGCGATCAGGTCGCCGGGCGCCACGTCGGACGGCAGGAAGGCGTCCCGTACGACGATGTCACCGCTCTCGCAGTGCTTTCCGACCACCCGGGACAGCATGGGCTCCGCGTCACTGGTGCGGGAGACGAGGCTCACGCTGTACTCGGCGTCGTAGAGGGCGGTGCGGATGTTGTCCGACATGCCGCCGTCGACGCTGACGTACGTCCGCAGCCCTTCGAGCGGCTTGACCGTGCCGACCCGGTAGAGGGTGAAGGCGGTCGGCCCGACGATGGCGCGGCCCGGCTCGACGGAGATGCGCGGCGTGCGCAGCCCGGCGGCCTCGCACTCGCGGCTCACGATCTCGCCGAGGGCCTTGGCGATCTCGTGCGGCTCGCGCGGGTCGTCGTCGGAGGTGTACGCGATGCCGAGGCCGCCGCCCAGGTCGATCTCGGGCAGCTCGACGCCGTGCTCGTCGCGCACCTCGGCGAGGAGCTGGACGACGCGGCGGGCGGACACCTCGAAGCCGGCCATGTCGAAGATCTGCGACCCGATGTGCGAGTGGATGCCGATGAGCTCCAGGCCGTCGAGCTTCAGGGCCCTGCGGACCGCCTCGGCGGCCTGCCCGCCGGCCAGGGCGATGCCGAACTTCTGGTCCTCGTGGGCGGTCGCGATGAACTCGTGGGTGTGCGCCTCGACGCCGACCGTCACCCGGATCTGCACGCGCTGCCGCTTGCCGAGGGACTGCGCGATGTGGGCGACGCGGACGATCTCCTGGAAGGAGTCGAGGACGACGCGCCCGACACCGGCCTCGACGGCCGTGCGGATCTCCTCCTCGCTCTTGTTGTTGCCGTGGAAGGCGATGCGCTCGGCGGGCATGCCCGCCGACAGCGCGGTCGTCAGCTCGCCGCCGGAGCACACGTCGAGGTTGAGGCCCTCCTCGTGCAGCCACCGCACGATCGCGCGGGACAGGAACGCCTTCCCCGCGTAGAACACGTCGGCGTCCTGGCCGAAGGCCTCCGCCCAGGCGCGGCAGCGGGCCCGGAAGTCGGTCTCGTCGAGGAAGTAGGCGGGGGTGCCGAACTCCTCGGCGAGGTCGGTGACGGCGAGCCCGCCGAGGGTGACGACCCCCCGCTCGTCCCGCGCCACGGTCCGCGCCCAGACCTTCGGGTCGAGCGCGTTGAGGTCGGCGGGGGGCGCGCTGTAGTGGCCCTCGGGGAGGACGTCGGCGTGGCGGGGGCCTGCGGGGTGGGCGGAACGGCTCATGTCTGGCTCTGCTCTTTCAGATCCGGTCGGGTGCGCTGATGCCGAGCACGAAGAGGCCACCGGCGAGCACCGTCCCGGCGGCTTCGGCGAGCGCGAGCCGGGAGCGGTGGGCGGCCGAGGGTTTCTCGTCGCCGAGCGGCAGGACGGTGTGCTGGAAGGCGAGCAGCGCGTCGGCGGTGCTCTCGAGGTGCCGGGCGACCCGGTCGGGGGCGCGGAGGCGGGCCGCGGCGAGCAGGGCGGCGGGGTGGTCGCCGAGGGCGCCGAGGAGTGCGGGGGCGTCGACGCCGGTCTCGTACGCGGGGGTGATGCCGAGCTGCCGACCGTTGACGAGCAGCCGGCACGCGCGCGCGTGGGCGTACCGCACGCGGAAGAGGGAGTTGCGCTCGTGCTGGACGAGGAGCGGCGGCCCGTCGAGGGGCCGGTCCTGGGGGGCGGCGCGCAGGAGGCGCCAGCGGGCCGCGTCGGTCCCGAGCGTGTGGGGGTCGTACGCCCCGGGCCGTACCGGGATCCGCTCGCCGTCCCCTTCCCCGTACGTGACGTCGGCGCCCTGGCCGCGGAGCAGCCGTGCGACGGTCTCGGTGACGATCCGGGCCCGCTCCTCGGCCGGCTCGGCGAGGCGGACGGTGGTCCCGGCGAGCGCGCTGCCGTGCCCGTACGAGAGCCCGGCGCCGAGGACGGTACGGATCAGCTCGCCGCCCGCCTCGCGCCGGAGCGTGAAGTTGAGGAACCCGGGTCCGGTGATCTCCACGGCTCCCAGCCCGGGGGCGTCGCGCAGCCGCTCCTTCAGGATCCCGGCGACGTCGAGGGCGCTGAGCCCGGTGGGCCCGGCGAGGGCGAGGGCGATGCTGCTGGCGTACTCCCCGGTCCCCCCGGCGCGCGCCCGCTCCACCTTCACCCGCGGCACGGCCGCTTCGTCCACCCGCAGCGCACCGTCGCCGACCGCGCGGCGCACGGCGTGCAGCACGGTGAGGGAGAGGTCCGCGGGGGTCACGGGACCAGCCTAGGGGAGGAGGGGGGGCGGAGCGCGAACCGGTTTCGCGATGCGGGACCGGGGGGTGGAGGCGGGTGACAGGGGGAGGCCCGGGGGACCGCTCCTGATCAGCTCGGCGGCTGCCCGAGGGCCGCACCGCCGGCGGACCGCGCCTGTCCCTGCGCCTGCTCGCCCTCCGGCTCCCGCGGCGCGGCCTCTTCCTCCTGGCCGACAGCGGCCGGCTCCTCTCCCGCCTCCGCCGCACCGTCCTGCCCGGCCGCACCGGGCCGCTCTTTCCGCTCGCGGTGCATGAGCTGCCGCACGACGCGCACGAGTTCGGTGGGCTCGAAGGGCTTCGCGAGGAACGCGTCGACGTCGGACGTCACCTCGCCCTCGCCGCAGGCGCTGATGAGCGCGACGGGCAGATGTCTGGTCCGGGGGTCGGCGCGCAGCCGCTCGGCGGTCGTGATCCCGTCCAGCCGGGGCATGACGACATCGAGGGTGACGACATCAGGACAGACCCGATGCACGACATCCAGACACTCGGCACCATCGGCCGCGGTCACGACCTCGAACCCCTCGAGTTCGAGATTGACCCTGATCAACTGCCGGATCACCTTGTTGTCATCGACAACGAGCACCCGACCGGACATGCCTGACACACGAACGAGAGTAGGACCCCCCGACCCCCCGCGTCCGGCTTTTGCCCACTTCTGACCCGACCGAGGGACCCCACCCCTCGTGACACCACGGAAATACCTGTTCACAGGCACCCCTCGCGAGCTGGTAGGGTTCTACCCGTCGCCGCCGAACGCGGCGGACGCCCCCGTAGCTCAGGGGATAGAGCAACGGCCTCCGGAGCCGTGTGCGCAGGTTCGAATCCTGCCGGGGGCACTCCAGCTCGGACAGCGTGATCAACCCGCTGACCAGTGAGAGTGCCAAACACAGAGACCCGGACTCAGTCCCACTGAGTCCGGGTCTCTGTCGTTGTGTGTCACTGATCGCGAGTGAGTGGCGAGTGAACCACTCGGGCCGTCACAACCCCGGAGACCGCCCCTGCACCTACAGAAAGCTCGCATCTTCAAACATCCTGCATGCACCCAGGGCCGCTCCCTAGGATCACTCCATGAGTGAGGACCAGGACAGGACAAGGCAGCGGACCTCCAGTGAAGTGGTCGTACACGCAGCCACGAGCACCGTCGCAGGAGTCGCTGGGGCCCTGAACCCGGTTGCCGGCATTGCGGCAGCGGCCGTCAAAGAGTTCGCGGACCCGCATCTGGTTCGACTCTTCGAGAGGGTTCGGCAGGATCGAGGTGAGCGGTCCGCACGCGTGTTGGCTACGGGGGCAGACGAGGCCAACGTCTCCCTTGACCGATTGGTACACACGGTCGAGAGCAGCCCTGACTTGATGGCGCTTATGGCTGAGGCCGTACAAGCCGCTGCAAACACCCCGTTGGAAGCGAAGATCATCGCCCTTGGCCGCTGCCTGGGGCGGGGAGTAAGAGACGACACCCGTGTGGATGCGGAGCGCCTTCGCGTACGCGGGCTTGCAGGAATCGAAAGCCCTGAGGTCAAGCTCATGGAACTACTCGACACCGAAACTCTCCCCGTACGTGAGCATGGCGGTCGATGGCCAGGCTGGAGGCGTCCCGAGATTCTCGATTCACTCCCCGGCTTCGCTTCGTCCCTCGACGCATCGATTGCCCGCCTGACTGCCGAGGGACTCGTACGCGACGATGGAATCGGGCGCTACCCAGGAGAAGACGGCTACAGGGAGATGTGGATCCTCACCAGCTTCGGCCAAGACTGCCTAGCGCTGCTGAGGGCTGTCGCTCCCCCACCCTCATAAGGCCACCATCACGGCCCTGCTGTTTCACTCGCCCATCCCATCGCTCTTTCGATCTTTCGATTGTTCAGCTCTTCATGACCATCGATGCACCCTTCGTATCGGCGGTGTATGACCTCGGGTGAGTTACCAGCGCGACGGGCCACTTCGGCGACAGGAACACCAGCGTTCAGCCAATTCGTGATGCAGGTGTGTCGCAGGTCGTACGGCCGATGGGCAAGCGGAGATTGCACCTTGTCTGGCGGAAAGGCGATCGGCCGGGCCTCCTGCCAGACCCTCCAGTAGCTAGAGGTCCCGAGCACGGCGCCACGCTCGTTGGCGAAGAGCCGGCCGTCTTTCGCCGTGCCGAACTCCTCTATGTGCGCGCGGAGCATAGCGACGAGTGCCGGAGGAATCGGTACGGGGCGGTCTGCCTTAGGCTCCCGGGACTTGAGCCCGCGCTTGTCGTGACGCTGCCCCGAGTCCGTCCACCGCTTGCCGGACACTGGCCGGGTCTCCTTGAGGGTGAGCGTTCCCCATCCCTTCTCGGGGAGGTAGCAGTCCTTCGCTCTGAGCCCCACCGTCTCGGCCGGCCGCATTGCCGCGTACAGCTGACAGGCGAAGAAGGCGACGAGTCGGCGTCCACGGTTCCGGTGAACGGAGCCCACGTAAGAGACGGCCGTGAGGAGCTGCTCGCCCTGGACGGCGTTGACTAGGACCCGGGGGTCCACGACGTCGCCCTTGGTGGACCCCGCGCGCTTCACTCCCGCGAGCGGGTTCTCCTCCAGGTACCCGCACTCGATGGCGTACTCCACGGCCGTGTTGAAGCCGCGGCGCCGACGCTTATAGGTCTCCCCCGCTGCCGGGGTGTCGTCCAGCTTGAACGAGAGCCGGTACTGGACGTCCCGCACCACCTTGGGGTCGGTGAGAGCCGAGAGCGCCAATGACCGGGTCTGGAGCCACGTGCACGCCGCTACAAGTTCCGGCGGCGGCTCCTCGTCATGGTGCGCCGGTACAACCGCCCACCGCATCGCGAGCCGCGTCTCTTCCGGCGTGGGCGCCTTCTTTCCGTCCTCCACCATCGCGAGCGCCACCGTGGCCAGGCTGTCGGCCAGCCCCTCACGGGTCTTCGCCGCCGCCGTACGCCACCGGCTCGCCATGTACTCGCGGCTAAAGTCCCACCACGACGGATCGGGCCTCTCGTTCTCCTTCGCAGCAGCCGCCCGGAGTTCCGACTCCGGCAGGCCGGACGCCACGTCGAACGCCTCGCCCTTCCGCATCGCCTGCCACAGCTCGGAGCGGCGGCTCTCCGCGAGGGCCACGGTGGCGAAGCTGGCAGCCTTCACCTTTCCTGCGACCGTCCAGCGGATCTGATACGGAGCCTTCTTGCTCCGTACCTGGTTGACCTTCCAGACCCGTACGTCCGTGGAGAGGGTCAGGTCCCCGGAAACGGGCGGGCGCCCGCTGTTGCGGGCGCCCGGGGTGGTACTGGACTTACGGTAGGTCACGCGGCTTCCTCCAGAGTCTCGATCCAGCGCTCCAGGTCCGAGCGGCGGATGCGGACCGCGCCGTTCGGGAGCTTGATGGCCTTCGGGCCCTTCTTGAGCTGACGCCACCGGTAGAAGGTGGCTCGGGGTACTCCGATCTCCTTCACGACCTGGGGAATCGTGAGCATCTCGTCACGCGTCGCGGACACGGGTCCTCCTCGACTGGCTACCGGACACAGGGCGCGGCGCCGCAGAAACCGCAGAATCCGCAGAAACCTGCGAATCTGAGGCCTGACCTGCGGCGTTGGGGGTGCGTGGGTGGCTGCCGCAAAAATCGCGAGAATCGCCGCAGAAATGGATGGCGGTACCGAGGGCCGGGCGTCGCGTGACTGGCGATGGGATTTGTGCGGCGGTTTCGCTGATTTTTGCGGCTGTCGGGCCGACGGGCCGTTTCCGCAGGTGGGCACGGCCGCCCGGGGGTTTCTGCGGATTCTGCGGTTTGTGCGGCGGGGTCCCACGCGAAGGCGGGTGGGGAGGCTCACGCCTTGGGCTCGCGGACGCTCGGGTGAATCAGGTACCGGGGCGCCGGCGGGCGCCCCCGCTTGCCGGTGCGGGGCGGGGTCTCGCTGCGGAGGTAACCGTGCTCCTCCAAGACGGCAGCGGCGGCCTCCAGTTCGGCGATGGTGGGGAACTCGGAACGGGAGAGCTTGGCGAAGAGGTCCCGCCGGCTGACGCTCTCCCAGCCGTTGTCCTCCAGGACGGACAGCAAGCTCCGGGCGCGAGCCAGGGTGGCGTCGGCGCCCATGAGGTCGAAGACGGTCAGGGCGTGGGCGGCGAAGTAGTCGGCCAGTTCGATCGCCGCGCCCATCGTGGTGGCGCTGATCGGGGTGTTGGTACCGCCATCGATGCGCTCGGCGAGGTGGAGCAGACCGGCGATCCGGGCCGCGGCTCCCACAAGCTTCCCAGCCCACTTCCCGATGTGCCCGAGACGCCCGCCCTTGGTGCGGAGCTGCGGCTCCAGGTGCTCGCCGTACGCCTTGAGGGCGGCATCGGCTTCGGGACCCACTTGAACCACAAGAGGGTCGGTCCAGTCCGCGAGCTTGAGCGTGAGGGCGAAGACGTTCCGCTCGTACGTCGCACCAACGGCGGGCGGGACGGGGTCCGGGTCGATCTTCCGATAGCCGACCAGGGATTCCGGCAGGCAGTAGAGGAAGCGGGCGAGCAGCCCGCGGCCGTCGAAGCCGCGGTTCTTGCCGATGTCCTCCAGGACGCTGGGCTGGACGGCGAGGCCCATGGTGAGCGCGGGGGCCTCGATGAACTCCTGGCGGGTCCGGCGGTCGACGCGCAGCCGGTCGCCGGCGTGGCCCTTGAGGAAGACCTCCATGTTGGGCACTCCGGAGTACCGTCCGGCGATGATGTCGAAGATGCCGCCCTCGGCGGACATGACCGCGAGCCTGCCGCCCTGCTCGGCGAGCAGAGTGGTGACGGTCTCCGGGGTGGCGTCGTCGGCGAGGAGCCGCGGGCGCGGCGGCACGGTCAGGGACTCGGCGGTCTGGGCGAGGCCGATCGCCTCGGCCACCAGGTTGTCCCGCTCGGGGCCCTCCGCCTTGGCGGCTTGAGCGGCGGCCTTGTCGGCGGCCTCGCGGGCCATGCGGGCGGTGACCTCGGCCTCCACGATCGTGAGGTTGGAGCCCTCCACGAGCGTGTTCTCCGCCTCGTAGAGCGGGGCGGTCATGGCGGCGAAGACGGCGGACTTCCGGTTGGCCGGGCCGAGGGCGACGACGACGAAGAGGTTCGTGGGCTCGCGCCACCGCCCGCGGACCTGGACGACGGCCCGGCCGCCGGCCGCAGTCGCGAGGACGGAGAGGGCGAGGGCGCCCGCAAGGTCTACCGGGGTCTGGGTCTCCTCGGCGAGCGCGACGACGAAGTCCGAGACCCAGCCGGGGAGGGCGTGAACGGGGAACGGCGGCAGCTTCGGCTGACGGTCCAGCGGGATCGGCTCCGGCCACGCGGCCGGGACGGTCGCGGCGCCGAGCGCGAGGGCCTCGCGGAGGTCATCCTCGGTGGCCTCGGCCGACATGCCGGCCTGCACGATGCGGGTGCCGACCTCGATGCTCCGGCGGCGCCGGGCAAGGTCGTGGACGATCTCGGCGTAGTAGGTGGCGTTGGCCGTGGAGGGCACGGCCTGGATGAGGGTGTGGAGGTAGGGCCGGCCGCCCGCGCGGACGAGTTCGCCGGTCTGCTCCAGGTGGTGCCCGAGGGTGATCGGGTCCACGGGCTGGCCCTGGGCGTGCAGGGCGAGGATCGCGCGGTGGATCGTCTCGTGGGCGGGCACGTAGTGGTCGGCCGGGTCCATCGAGCCGTTCACGTCGCCGATGACGTCGGGCGCGAGCATGAGCGCACCGACGACGGCCTGTTCGGCTTCCCGGTCGTGCGGTGCCATCCGCTCCGTGCCGTCGGGCACGCTGTGCAGTGGCACCACGGGGGCGTACTGCCCGTGGGCGGGCTCAGGTGTCATGCTGAGGGTTCTCCTGTTTCTGTCGAAGGGACGGAGAGCCGGGGCGGTCGCGGTCTTGTGGTGAGAGGCGACCGCCCCGGGCATAGCTACTTCTGCTTGAGCCACCGCTCGTACTGCTGGCGTACGTAGGCGCGGGGGTCGCAGATGACCGTGGCGTCGTCGGTGTCCATGAGGCGGCGGGCCGCCTCGGTGGCCATCTCCGCCGCGTCGCTGCGTACGCGCTCGCTCTCGTCGCCCAGCGCGATGCGGTCGAGGAGCGCGGCCTTGCGGAGCCAGAACTCTCGGCCGAGGCCCTTGCCGAACGGCTTGTCGGCTGCGGTGCCGGCGGTCCAGCCGACCTCGCTGATGATGCTCGGGGCGAGCGCGTATGCCTCTTCGGGCGTCGGCCACCGCTCGGCCCGGAGGTCGGCGGTGAGGTAGAGGCGCTCGCGCTTGCCGTCGCGGGTGGCGTACTGGCGTACGGCGCCGGTGGTGAAGGCGCCGCCGAGCGCGGCGGTCACCCGCTCGGTGTCGTCGGGGTCGCAGATGACGCGGATCTCGAACATGGGTCAGTACTCCTTGGTGTTCTCGGTGGCGGGGAGTTCGGGCAGTCCGGCGCGGGTGAGGGTCTGCGGGTCGAAGCCGGGCAGAGCCGCGCGCGTGAGTAGGGCGGTGGCGAGCTGCTCGGCGTAGAGGGCGCCGGTGCGGGCGGCCTCGATCTGGGCTCCGGCGCGCAGGGCTTCCACGCGCTCGATGTGGGCGTGGTCCTCGCGCCGCTCGGCCGTGTGCCGCTCGTGAGCGACGGTGGCGCGGCGATCGGTGCGCCAGTAGCGGGCGGCGAGGCCGTAGGCAACGGCGGTGGCGAGCACCCACAGCAGTAGCGGGAGGGACAGTCCGTCGGCGTATCCGGCGACCCCGGCGAAGGCGAGGCCGCCCGAGGTCGCGAAGGCAGCTCCGGCGAGGACGCTGTCCCCGCGGTGTCCGGCGGAGGCGAAGGCGCCGGCCGTGGCGGCTCCGGCGGCGAGGACGACCATGAGGGCGGCGTTGCCGACGGAGTGTTCGGCACCGTTGGCGTTCCAGATCCGGCCGAGTACCAAGACCGTGGACGTGGCGAGGACGGGGGCCGCCTTCGGCATGGCCGTGGTGAGCCAGTGCGGGGCGGTGATCGGCTCGTTCATCGCGTGCTCCTTCGGCTAGTTGGCGAGGTCGGAAAGGGCCGTGGCGGAGGACTGGACGAGGTTGGCGATCGGCTCGTACGCGCCGGTCCCGGCGGCGAAAAACCCGAAGAGGAAGAGCACGATGGCGGCGCCGGCGCCGGAGGACTTGCTCTTCACGGCGAAGGCGGACGCGGCGCCGAAGAGCAGGACGGCGGAGATCTCGAAGTTCATGTCAGGCTCCTGTCGTTGCGGGGTCAGCGGGTGCCGTCGCGGTGGAGGCGGGCGGCGATGTTGAACAGGTGGCGTCCGACGCGGATGCGAATGCCGTGGCCCTTGCAGCGGCGGCAGGTCTTGCCGCGCTTGGGCTTGCCCTTGCGGTCCGTCGTGAGGGCGAAGCCGAGTCCGTTGCACTTGCGGCAGTTGCCGAACGGCGAGGCCGCACACAGGGCGGAGTAACCGAGCGTGATGGCGAGCAGGAGTGAGCTAGCGGCGAGGAAAGGGGTCATCGGGGGCGTCTCCGGCGGTTTTCGGGGTATGCGCAGGTCAGCCCGCTAGGAATTAGCGTGCTGATCAGATGCGGTATGGGGTGCTAGCGGTGCCGCTAGACCTAGCGGGGCTTGCTGCTAGGTCTAGCGGCGATCCGTGTCAGCTCGCGTCCCGGTTTCCGTCACGTTCCGTGATGATGGCGGAGATGCGGGAGCGCTCGATGCCGCGCCGGTTGGCGCCCTTGCCGCTCTCGGTCTTGCCCCACACCTGGGTGGTGGAGATGCCGTGCGGCTTGAGGGCAGCGGCCAGTCCCTCGGGGTCCCAGCCGCCGTAGACGTCGGGGCGCAGCTCGGCGAGCCGGGCCACGATGACTTCTGACCAGACCTTGGGCTCCTCGGCGGGGACGACGGCGAGGATGTCGCGCAGCAGGTCGTACGCGCTGGTCTCGCCGGTCTCGAACGACTCCCCCAGCGCGTGGCCGGAGAGGGTGCCGGCCTGTTCGCGGAGCTTGCGGGCTCGCAGGCCGATGGTCTCGGCGGTGGGGGCGTCGACGTAGACGGAGGAGACGATCCGGGCGTCCGCTCCTTCGCCGACGAAGTAGTGGATGCCCTTGTCCTTCCAGGAGAACATCGTGGCCCGCACGCCTCGCTTGTACGAGGACGTACCCAGGACCATGTCGTTCTCCAGCTGGCCCATGACCTTCAGGCAGAACCGGGCCGACGCGTTCGCGCTGATGCCGGTCGGCAGAGCCTTGGCGTCGGGGCGCTGGGTGGCGAGCAGCAGCACTATGCCGGTGGGCGGGCCGCGCTTGACCAGGTCGGTGCAGATCTCCTCGAACTCCGCCCCGTGCTTGGGGTGCTCGAACCACATCTGGCACTCGTCCACGCCGACGACGATCGGGTGGAGCCCCAGGTTCTTCATGTTCGCCAGCTCGCTGGTGACCTTTGACTCCGGGCAGATGTCCCGGGGCAGGGAGCGGATCATCTTCGCCCGGCGCCGCAGCTCATCCCTCAGTTCCCGCAGGTCGGCGAGGGCGTACTCGATGTCCTCGTCGTCGTCCCCGGCGCGGTGGCGGTGCGAGACGCGCTCGCCGACCGGGTCGAGGTCGCCGGTGCCCTTGAGGTCGTAGGTGTGCAGCTCGGCCCGCGGGTCGAGAGCGGCGATCAGGAGCAGCAGGCGCAGGAGGAACGTCTTGCCCATGCGGGGGATCGCGCCGATGACGGCCGCGATGTACATGAGCGTCATCTCCACCCAGCGTCCGCGCTGGTCGGTGCCGAAGGCGACCGGCTTGAACAGGTCCGTGGTCCCGCTCTTGAGTAGCGGCCACACGGGCTTCCGCGCGGTCGACATGTCCTGGTCGCCGACCCACAGCACCAGGTGCCCGGTGTGCTCCTCCGGGACAGCCTCGGGCCAGACGCAGCCCAGCGGGCGGCGCAGGCCAGACGCGAGCTTGTCGCGGCGCTCGATCACGTCCGTGACGGTGACGCCGTACGGCAGGTCACCCTCCGCACGCCAGCCGGGCCCGTCGCGGGTGATCGGGGCGGTGAACGTGAAGCCGTCCCGGCCCTTGCCCTGTGCCTGGTTGATCGCCGGGATACCGAGAGCCCCCAGCGCGCGCAGGACGATGTCGCTGGTGAGCTTGGGCGCCTTGGTGACCTCCACCGCCCGATTGATGACCGGCGCGTCGGCCTGCCCGCCGGCCGACCCGAGGGCGAGCAGCAGCGCGCCGACTGAGACGACCTGGAGCCAGCCGGGGGCGAGGACGTAGAGGGCGAGCGCGGTGCCCATGCCGACCAGTGCGGCGAGGGTGGCGACCAGGGTCCGCAGCCGGACCCGGCCGTCGCGCTGCCGGGACAGCTTGAGGTACTCCGCCGCGTCCTCGCGCCGGACGGCGGCGAGTCGAACGGGCTCGCCCTCGCGGTCGGCGACCCAGCGCATCGTGCCGCCGACGAACTTCGCCGCACCGCGCGGGGCCTGGAGGGCGAGGCGCCCGGCGTAGACCGGGGAGCGGAGCGCGTGGTACCCGGCGAGGTGGGTGTAGTGGCTGGCGACCCAGCGGGCGGCGGTCTTGAGTTCGGCCGGCGACCGCAGCCACGCGGGGACGATCCGTCGCCGCTTCGCGCCCGCGAGTCGGCCGAGGTATCCGGGCCCGGCGAGCGCCGGACCGTCGACCAACCGGCGGGCCGACGGGTCGCCCGACTCGTCGGCCGACCCGTCCGTGTGGGAGTCGGGCGACGCGTCGGCGGTGGAGTTGGCCGACTCGGTGCGGGCGGATCGGGCCTTGTCGAGGTCGACCACGTCGGCCCCGGAGTCGGGCGACCCGGTGGTGGCCATGTCGGCTTCGAGTCGGTCGAAGAAGTCGTTCTCGTCGTCGGGGTGCTTCACTGAGACTCTTCCTTCTCTCGGGAGGGATGGCGGGGTCCGGCCGCTGCTTTGGTCGGTCGTGACCGGGCCCCGTGGCTCACAGGTCGAACAGGCCGCCCTGGTCGTCGCCGGGCGCCGCGGCGGTGCGCTGGGCGGCCCGGCGGGCGGCGGTGAAGCAGGGCGGGCACCAGGCGCGCAGCTCGCTCGCGGGCAGGGCCGCGGCGGCGAGCTCGGTGGTCAGCGGGTCGGCCGCGGCGGCCATGAGGCGGATTGGGCCGCTGTGCTTGCCCGCGTGGCGGCCGTGCTCGCGGGTGCAGCGCCCCTCGCCCTTCGTGTGGGGCTGTCCGCATGCGCCGGCGCACTGGCAGCGGTGCTGTGCGGCCTCCATCACGGTGTGGAGGAGGTCGGCGGCGGCGAGCTGGCCCGGCGTCATGCCGCCGCCCCCACCGCCGGTGCCCCGGTCGGGGCACCTCGGCGTCCCGACCGGCGACCGGTGACCGCCGAGAGCAGCCGACCCAGCCGGGCTCCCTTGATCCCGGCGCGGCTCTGCTTGGCCGCGTGCATGGCCTCATCGGCCCGGCCGAGGAGCGCGGAGAGGTCCTCACCGGGGAAGTCGGCGGCGCGGACCCAACCGAGGGACACCGTGGTGGACACGTGCGGGTTGGCCTTGTCGGCGGGGCGGGCCAGTACCCCGTGAAGGACGGCGAGCAGGTCCGCGACGGTGCCGTCGGTGTCCAGGACGACGGCCGCGAACTCGTCGCCGCCGAGGCGCCCGGCGACACCGTTCGGGCCTACGTAGTGGGCGAGGCGGTCGGCGGTGGCCTTCAAGAGGGCGTCGCCGGCCGCGTGGCCGTGGCGGTCGTTGATCTGCTTGAAGTGGTCGACGTCCGCGAGGACGACCACCGCCCTGTCGTCGCGCAGGAGCGCGTCGGCCCGGCGGGTGAAGCCTTCGCGGGTCCGCAGCCCGGTGAGCGGGTCGCGGCGGGCGGTGCGGAGCCGACGGCGCAGCCACAGCACGTGGCCGGACCATCCGGCCGCGAGCGGGCCGGTCGCGGCGAGGATCGTGGCGAGGGTGTTCATGCGGCGACCTCCTCGGCCGTCTCGGCGGACTCGTCCGTGTCGCTGCCTTCGTTCGTGTCGACGGAGTGGAGATCCGGGCGGCTGGCCCGCTCGGCGAGCAGCTCGTCACGCAGTACGCGGGAGTTGGCTGCCGAGCAGTGCAGTGCGGTCCGGATCGCCTCGGCGTTGATCCCCGCCAGCGGCCAGTCGGCGGTCAGCTCGCGGGCCTCGGCCAGCAGCTCCGCTGCCGAACGGGGGGGGCTTCGCGCCCTTGGGCTTCTGGCGGGTGGTGCGCTTGCGCGGCTTCCGCTCGTCCTGCTCCTTGTCCGGCGGTGGAACGGGCGGCGTGGCGGGCTCCTGCTCCGGCTCCTCTACGACCCCATCGGGAGCAAGCTCCCCGAGCCTCAGGAGGACGCGCTCGCGGCGCGGGGTCTTTGACCGCCAACGCCGGCCGTAGGTCTCGCGCAGCTCGGCCAGCGCGGCGGGGTCGGAATCTCTCCGGCTCCCCCTGCCTCGCCCGTACGGCACCCCGTGCGGGGCCCGGACGGGCGAGGGAGGCAACCGGCCGCAGCAACCGCTGCGCAGGTGACCTGACGTCCGCGAGTCACCGGCTATCCCGGTGCGTCGAAGCGGCGGATCAGGGGACGCGGTGGGCGTGGTCGCCGTGCTGGTCGAGCACGGGCGACGCCCAGAGTCTTCGTCGATACATGGGGACCCCCTCGGTCGGTTGGATCGGATGAAGCACTGCAAGGGGGACCTGTGTCCCCACCCTCCGGCCGTTGCTCGCGGTCGCCGGGCCACCTCGCCAGCACGGGCCGAAACCCTGTTCCACCTGGCCTTTAGCGGGATTGCAGCGTCCCCGCCCTGTGCTTGTAGACAGCACCTCTCTTCGAGCCGAAGCTCGATGAGATACATGTATTACCTGTCCCTCATCATGGAGAGACGGGTTGGGGTCGTCAAGTCCCTTGTTTTTCAAGGAGTTCGTGAACCCGCCCCGCTCGATGCCTCAAGCTTGGCCTGATCAGGGCAGACGCTGGACTCCACACATGTACGGCTGCGGGACGACTTGGCTACGGTGAAGTCGTCCCAAGTCGTCCCGCGGGTGGGAGAGTGCGACATGGCCAACGAACGACTGCGCGGCGCCATCATCGAGAGCGGCATGACGCTCGATCAGGTCGCCAAGCGGCTCGGGGTGTCGGCGAAGACAGTCGAGCGCTGGATCAACGACCCCAAGCGCCAGCCGTACCGCCGATTCAAGTACGCGACGGCCTCGCTCCTTCAGCGCGAGATGTCTTACTTATGGCCTGAGGAGCGGACGTCCGCAGAGGTCACCGAGGCAGGCAACGCCGAGCTGATCAAGCTCTACCCCCACCGCTCGGTCGTGCCGAATCGGCTCTGGACGCAGCTCTACGCCAGCGCTCAGCGGTCCTTCGACGTCTTGGTCTACTCGGGGTTCTGGCTCACCGAGGACGCGGCCTTCCACCAGGTCGTCAAGGAGAAGTCGGCCGCCGGCATCCCGGTCCGGTTCATGCTCGGCGACCCCGACTCAGCTGCGGTGGCAGTGCGCGGAGCCGACGAGGGGATCGGCGGGGCCATGGCAGGCAAGATCCGAAATGCCCTGGTCAACTATGCGCCACTCTTCGGACTCCCCGGCGTGGAGTTCCGCCTCCACTCCACCACGCTCTACAACTCCCTCTATCGCGCGGATGACCATATGCTCGCGAACGGGCACCTGTACGGCGTCGGCGCGTACATGGCGCCGGTGTTGCACATCCAGCGGGTGGCCGGCGGCGAGCTCTTCGACGCTTACGCCGAGAGCATCGAGCGAGTCTGGGAGAGTGCCCACCCCATCACCTCACCCACTGACCTGGGAGGCTCAGACGCATGAGCCGGATCGACTACTTCCGTGACCCCACCGCTCCAAAGGCCAACTCGGTGGTGCCGTCCGTGACGGTCGTCGTACGCGACGACGAGGGGCGGCTCCTCCTCATCCACAAGACCGACAACGACCTGTGGGCTCTCCCAGGTGGGGGCCACGACATCGGCGAGCGAATCGGCGACACCGCGGTCCGGGAGGTCCGGGAGGAGACGGGGATCGAAGTGGAGGTGGACAACATCGTCGGCCTCTACACGGACCCGGACCACGTCCTGGCGTACGACGACGGAGAGGTCCGCCAGCAGTTCTCCATCTGCTTCCGGGCCCACCCGGTCGGTGGATCCCTCCGCACGAGCAGCGAATCGAAGGAGGTCCGCTGGGTGAATCCAGCGGACCTCGATGACCTGGACATCCACCCGTCCATGAGGCTGCGCATCCGGCACGGCCTGGACGAGTCGCGACGAGAGCCCTACCTCGGCTGAGCGCCGGCCGCAGCAGCGGCCATACGGCGCTCCACCCGCTCGTTGGCGGCGTAGATCTCGGGCGCCGCGCGCTGGATGAACCGCCCCACGATGGTGTCCGGCCCGTACCGCTGCACGATCTCGTCCAGCCGGGCGACCGGGGTGGTGTGCCCACCGTCGGGCGTTGTCGTCATGTCGGAGACGATCAGCGCGTCCACCAGCTCGGGTCGCTCAAGCTCGAACTCAGTCTCAAGCTCATGCCGGAGCCCTCGCTCCTCAGCCTCCAGGAGCGCACAGGAGTGATGGGCCACGAGCCGCACCACCCGCTCGTCGGCGCCCTCCTGCTCTCGAAGGAAACGAGCCCCGTCGAGCGGGTGGAAGCCGGTGGTCGCGATGGCCGGCGAGTACCCGACGTCGTGCAGAACGGCCGCGGCCTCCAGCAGCTCGGCGTCGGCGCAGAGGATCGGGCTCAGAGACCGAGCCCGCTTGGCCACGCCGAGGGAGTGTGCCCAACGACGCGGCAGCGGCTCGGACAACATCGATTCGGAGAGCGAGTACGCCCACTCAGTAAGGCCCATGGACGCCACGCTACGGCTGCCGGGCCGAGGCGGGGAGAGCGCGTACCGTGCGCCCCTTGCCGTGGACGGTGTCAAGCAACCCGCTGCCCTCCATCTGGGCAGCAGCTCGGCGCACTGCCGTTCGCGAGGCCCCAAAGCGCTCACACAGTTTGGCCTCGGAAGGGTAGGCGTCTCCCACCGCGAGCGAGTCCGTGACAATCAATTCAGTCATTCGTTCGACCAAACTTCTACGGTCGCCCTTCTCACTCACTCGCCACCCTGCACCCGGAGTCGAGTACACAACACCCTCGGCTTCGAGAACTTTCAGGGCTCGCCGAACGGTGTTACGCGAAACGCCAAGCAGTTGCATAAGCTTAGCCTCCGACGGGAATGACTCGCCGATTTCCCCATTGACTACCCGCGTCCGTATCTCATTCGAAATCAGCAAATACGTACCGCGTGGACTAGATTTCAACAGGTCACCCCACCTTCCCACATTCCTAGCCGCATCCGATGACTCTCAGTTTCGAAGTCCCGGCAGGTAGATCTCACTGAGGCCCTGATTTACGCATGGCCCTCATTAGCGCCCGAGTCAAGGCTGCATCATCGTCCGGACCTCGCCATTGCACGACTTCCAGGCGCCGACCATCGATTCCCGAAGATCCATCAATAGTGGCATTGAACTCCTGCACCCGAGGCATCAGGGAGCCGTTAGTTACCACGAGCAGCGACGTGACATCGACTGGCATGGAGGCAAGTTTACCGGCCTCCTCCCTTAGATTCCTTTCATGGAATAGCCCGTCCGATACGAACTTGGCCTCGACAGCAACAAATGAATCAGTCCGCGAGTCATCAGCAACCAGGAAGTCGTACTGAGAGCGACCCGCTTGCTGTTGCGCAACAGTAAATCCTCCTCGATTAAGCGCTTCGTAGATCGCATCTTCAAGTCGCATCGCTTGCGAACGAGGAGCGCTTGCAAGAGCCAGAGAGTCCGCAACTTCTTTGGCTTTCGCCACAAAGGTTCGTGCACCCTCCTGAGTCAGCTCAATTTCACTGCTGTGCACGATTTGATTTCGGATCTCCCGCAGCTCTCTGACCCTCCTCATAATGTCAGCGGAACCGCCATAGCTTTCGCTCAGGGCCTTCAAGCGCATCCCAGGCGTTACGCGCCGCTGCCCAAAGGTGCCGTCCGGCACGAGCCTCCCGAGGGCTCCTTCCACCTCGCGCCACGCCCCGAGGACAGCTCCCGTGGCGTCGTACTCCGCCATCTCGCCAAGAGCCCGGAACGCTGCGTCCGAGGTGGACTGGGCAGCCACCATCTCAACGTTCTGAACCGAATCCTCAGTCACCTCGACCTGTAGAAAATCTCTCGCGTAAGACAGGAGCTTGTCAGGCTTAAGCATATACAGTCGAGCCCCAGCCTCTCGCTTTAGCTCCTCAGCCAATTCATTTCGGGGGCCCACGGGGATATTATTGCGCGTTCGCCACCAATCCTCTTTGGTGTCTCCAGTCACCAAGAGAACATCGACACCCCTAGCCTTCGCCTCCCTAATGAGCTGAAGCCACACAAGGTAATCACCTACCTCGGAGTTGTCCCCACGGGCAGATTTCGCCTTGTCTTTATAACCCGGTGGGACCTGGGCTTGAATACGCCTCTTCCCCTCCGCTATCTGCTCAACGAGATCCTCTTGATCCAACGGCGGTCCCACTTTCCCCTTCAGGAGAACATCCAGGGCAGCGACTACTTTATCTTGCGAAGTGTCATGAGACATTTCCCCCTCGCCACCGTTGACAACTTCAGCCATGGCCGCGATCACCTGATCAAAGGCCCCAGAAAGAGTCGACTCAAGCTTTTCAACATTAGATCGCTCAAGCGAGACTCTGTTTGTCCAGCTACGGAGGTCCTCCACGGCCTTCTGCAGCCCCTTCTTCAAGGCTGCTTCAGAGGCATCTAGTTGCTTCTGGGGGTCCTCAATCGCGCTCTCCCTATTTCGCCAAAACTCCTCCATCACCTGATGAGGAACCCAGAGACATGATCCGAGACTCTGGAGCGTTTGCATGAAAGTCTCGCGCGCCGCCTGATTGTACCGATACAGGTTCAATAGCACATTCGTGTCAATAACCACGAGACCGTCGCGCAGTACACTCCTCCAATCGTCTTCCGTTGGAGTTACGTAACCGGAAAACCCGTCGAAGACGCCACGCTGTGCGGCGGTATCGCTTTCACTGGCCTGGGCCGACTCTTCATGCTCCACAGCCGCAGCGTAGCGCCGCCTTCTGCACCTCGGGGAGCTTCCGCACAAGCCGTGAGCTAGGCCAAGCGACCGACACCGTAGGCCGGCGGACCTCCACCGCCTTACCGGAGCCTGGGCCTGCCCAACTGCGCTTGAGGAACCACCACCACGAGGTACGCGTGAGGGACGCGTGAGTTACCGCACGAAGATGCCCTCTTCCGCATAGATGCAGGTCAGAGGCCTACGCAACGCCAAGTCGATGTGGCCTCCGGAGCCGTGTGCGCAGGTTCGAATCCTGCCGGGGGCACTTCGCAGGAAGTGCTCAGGAAACCCTCGACCCGCAGAAGCGCGAGTCGGGGGTTTCTTCGTTCATCCCGGGACCCCAGGCTCCTCCGAGCGTCGCGCCCTCGCCTCTCTCCGGCGCACCTCGTCGCATGCGACGCCCATCGGTCTCGGGAGGATGCAGAGTAGGATAGGTGGCATGAGCGAGCCTACCGGCAAGTACTCGATCACCATGCCGCGCGACATCGCCGAGGCCGCCAAGGCCCGCAGCGGCCACTCCGGTTTGTCCGCCTACGTGGCCGCGGCCGTTGCCCGGCAGATCGAACGCGACAACCTCAACGAACTCATCGCCGTCGCCGAAGCCGAGCACGGACCCGTCACCGACGAAGAGATCCAGTCCCTGCGCGACCAGCTTTCCCAGGCGCGGCGCGAGCAGACCGAGGGCGGAGCGAGCGCCGCGTGACCCGCTCCCCTGCGGTTCCCGGCGGCACTCTCGTCCTGGACAGCGAAGGACTGGCCAAGGCCGTCCTGCGCGACCGGGCAGTCACCGCCTGGCTGGCCCTGGCACGGGCGGACGACCTCCGCGTGATCACATCGGCGGCCACCCTCGTCGAAGTGGTCCACCCCGGCATCAACCGCCCGGCCCTGGAGTGGACGCTCTCCCGCCTGGTCGTCGAACCGATCACCGAGCCGATCGCCCGCCACGCGGCAGCTCTGCTCGCCGAAGCCGGCCTGCACGGCCATAAATACGCCATCGATGCCATGCTCGCCGCCACCGCCCTCGCCGCACCCGGGCCGGTCACGATCCTCACGTCCGATCCCGAGGACTTCATCGTCTTGTGCGGCGGACGCGCCACTGTGACCGGAATCTGACAGTCGCGGTGTGGGGTGGGCAACCACCATCCACCCCGCACGGGCACACGGTGATCGGCGGAGTCGCTCCCGGTAGGGTGGCCCGGGTCCGATCGTGGCGTGTGTGGGGTGGGGAATGGCGAAGCACCGGTTGTCCAGGAGAGGGCGTTACATCGCTCTGGCGGTGACGGGGGGTGTCGTCGTGGCCGGGGCCGGGGTCGCGGCGCAGAGTTCGATGGCGGCTCCGGCGTGGCCGGCGCAGAAGACGTACACCGGGCGGGCCTTCGACGCCTGTACGGCTCCGTCGCTCGGTGCGATGAAGGCGTGGAAGAAGGACGGGTACTACGGCGGGGTCGCCGTGTACATCGGCGGCAGGAACCGGGGCTGTGCGCAGCCCAATCTGACGAAGTCGTGGGTGAAGTCGGTCGACACGCTCGGCTGGCGGGTCATTCCGCTGTACGTCGGGGCCCAGCCGCCCTGCCAGAAGAGCCGGAACAAGGAGCGGTTCACCGCGGCCACCGCCGCGTCGGTCGGGGTGAGCAACGCCAACGACGCGATCGCCAAGGCGTCGGCCCTGGGGATGAAGGCCGGCAGCCCGATCTACCTCAACATGGAGTCGTACGACATCGCCGACAAGGCGTGCAACGAGGCCACGCTGACGTATGTCCGGTCCTTCACCAGGACCCTGCGCGCCAAGACCTACCGGGCCGGCCTCTACGGGTTCAGCAGCTCCAGCGCCAAGGCGGTCGCGACCGCCAAGAACCGCACCGACCTGCCGGGCAACCTCTGGTACGCCCAGTGGAACGGGCAGGAGACCACGACCAGGGACTGGCCCTGGGACCCGAAGCTGTACACCGACCACAGCCGCGGCCACCAGTACAAGGCCAACAGCAAGGAGACCCGCGGGGGTCACACCATCAACGTCGACCGCAACGCCTGGGACGCGCCGGTCGCCGTCATCGGCTGACCGGCCGCCGTCGGCGCGCCTCCGCCCGCCCCGCTCGGGGGATGTTCCGGTGTTCCCCGTACGGGAGCGGGCGGGCGGGAACACAATGCGCGCATGGACGATGACTGGGGGCGACGGATCGCCCAGGTGCAGGCCGAGCTCGTCAGGGGTGGGGATCCCGTGGCGTGGGTGACCGAGGCCGACGCCGTCGAGGGGGCCATGCGGTACCGGGGGCTCGCGGTGCGCGGGGCGTTGTTCGGGGTGGCCGCGCGGGAGGTGGGCGGTGCGGGGCCGTGGCGGCTGGTGGTGCCCGTGCGGGCCGGGATGCCGCAGGAGTCGCGGGACGGTCTGCAGTCGCTGCTGTTCTTCCGGGCGAAGGACGACACCGACGACCCGGCCGTGCGGCGGGAGTTGATCGCGGCGGTGCGGGTGCTGGAGCGGGAGCCGGTCGACGAGATCGACGTCCTGGGGATGCGGTACCGGGTCGTGCGGGCCGACGAATTCGCGCGGAGCGGCACCGACGGGAGCCTGGAGCCGCCGCGGCCCACGGATCCCGAGCCGGTGTTCCGGGTGTGGGAGGGGCGGTCGGCTGTGTCGGATCCCGACGTGGACGTCGTACTGGATCCGGACCGGTCGCGCGGGCCGATGGCGGAAGCCATGCGGTTCGGACTGCGGAGCTTCCACTACGGGGCCGAGCGGTATCCGGCGGCCGTACGGGCCGATTCGGAGCGGGCCGTGAGGACGCACCCCGACATCGCGCTGCTGCCGGTCCGCTTCGGGGTCGTGGAACGCACCGGGGAGACGTGGGAACCGCACGATTCGCTGCTGCCGACACCGCACGAGGCGCGGCGGTCCCTGTACGAGGACATGATCAGGGTCTGGCCGCTGGTCCACCGGTGGAGCGCGCGGGAGTGCGAACCGTACCGGCGGGCGGCCGAGTTGTTCCGGGCGGCCGGGCGCGCGGACGTGGCCCGGGTGCGGGGGCGGGAGTTCCGGATCTTCCGGGCGGAGCGGATGGTGCGGTTCGGGCCGGACGGCCCCGAGGGGCCGCGCCCGTCCGATGTGGACGAGTACGGCCCCCAGAAGCTGCATCCGACGATGGACGAGGACGGCACTCTGCGGCAGAGCGACGACCCGGCCGCTACTTGACGTTGACCGCCGCCCAGGCCGCGGCGACCGCGTTGTACTCGGCGCTGCCCGCGCCGTACAGGTCCGTGGCCGCCGACAGGGTGGCCGTGCGGGCGCCGGCGTACGTGGTGGAGGAGGTCATGTAGGTGGAGAGGGCCTTGTACCAGATCTTGTAGGCCTTCTCGCGGCCGATGCCGGTGAGGGTGGAGTTGTCGTACGTCGGGGAGTTGTAGCTGACTCCGTTGACGGTCCGCGCTCCGCTGCCCTCGGCGAGCAGGAAGAAGAAGTGGTTGGCCGGGCCGGACGAGTGGTGGACGTCGAGGCGGCCGAGGCTGCTCGACCAGTAGTCGGCGGAGGAGCCGTCGCGGCTGGGCTTGTCCATGTAGCGGAGCGGGGTGCCGTTGCCGCGGATGTCGATCTTCTCGCCGATGAGGTAGTCGCCGGTGTCGGCGGCGTTGGCGGCGTAGAACTCGACGGAGGTGCCGAGGATGTCGGAGGTGGCCTCGTTGAGTCCGCCCGACTCCTTGCTGTAGCGCAGGCCGGCGGTCGCCGAGGTGAGGCCGTGGGTCATCTCGTGGCCTGCCACGTCGAGGGAGGTCAGCGGCCTGGCGTTGCCCGCGCCGTCGCCGTAGGTCATGCAGAAGCAGGAGTCGGACCAGAAGGCGTTGACGTACGCGTTGCCGTAGTGGACGCGCGAGTAGGCGGCGGCGCCGTCGCCGCGGATGCCGTTGCGGCCCAGCTCGTTCTTGTAGAAGTCCCAGGTGACGGCGGCGCCGTAGTGGGCGTCGGCGGCCGCGGTCTCGCGGTGGGTGGCGAGGCCGTTGCCCCAGATGTCGGTCGTGTTGGTGAAGAGGGTGCCGGTGCCGCTGGTGGCGCCCTTGAGGTCGTACGTCTTGTGGCCGCCGCGCGCGGTGTCGGTGAGCGTGTACGAGGGGGCCGTGCCGAGCGTGACCTGGCCGCTGTACTGGGTGTGGCCGGTGCCGGTGGCGACCGCCTCGTAGGAGTACAGCTCCTTGCCGGTGGTGGCGTCGGTGACGACGTGGCGCTCGCTCGGGGTGCCGTCGTGCTGGAGGCCGGTGACGACCGTCTCCCAGGCGAGGGTGGGCCTGCCGGTGGCCGCCCAGATCACCTTGCGGGTGGAGGTGGGGTTCTCGGCCTGGTTCTCGCCGGAGGCGAGGGCGGCCTTGCCGGCGGCGGCCGCGGGGACGGCGGCCGTGGTGGTCGGCACGGATATGCGGGCGCCGGTCGCCTTGGTGGCGGAGTGGGCGCCGGACTTCTTCCGGTGGACGACGAGGTCGCCGCCGAGGACCGGGAGGCCGTCGTAGGTGCGCTCGAAGCGGGTGTGGACGGTGCCGTCGGCGTCCTTGACGACGTCGCGGACGACCAGCTTCTCCCGGCCGGAGAGGCCGAGGGCCCGGGCGGTGGTGGTGGCGCCGGCCTGGGCCTCCTGGACGGCGGCGGCGCGCTGGGAGCCGGTGAGGACGAGCGCGGTCGCGCCGGCCTCGCGCTGGGCGGCGGCGTCGTACCGGGTGTCGGCGCCGGCGGTTCCGGCCTGGACGCCGACGACGACCATCGCGGCGGAGGCGAGCAGGGCGGCGGCGCGGACGGTGGTGGCGCGGGTGGTGCGGAGGTGCGAGGACGGGAGGCGGGTCACGCGGGCTCCTTCGCTGGAACACGTGGGGGATTCGTGGGGGGTGATGCGGAGGTGAGCGTGCCAGCGAAAGACGATCTTTGACAGGTATGCAACAAGAATTTGACCATCTGTTGTCCGAAGGACGACCAAACCCGTCCGCTATGCGGCGAGTTGGCCGTCCTCCGGGAGGGGGCCCATCGCCCCTCGGTCCGCGCCTCAGGCGGTGCGCTTGCGCGGCGACGCCGTCTTCTTGCCCGTCGCCTTCTGCGCCGTCTTCTTGGCGGTGGTCTTCTTGGCCGTGGTCTTCTTCGCCGCCGCCTTCTTCGCGGCGGTCTTCCTGGCGGGGGCCTTCTCCTCCGGCGCCGCGTCCTCGGAGGCCGCGTCCTCGGAGCCCTTCTCCGCCGGAGCCTTCCGTGCCGTCCTGCCGGCCGTCGCCTTCTTCCGGCCGGTCTCCCCCGCCCCCTCCGTCCGCCCGCGCGGCTTGAGCTCGGTCACCTCGGCGGCCTCCCGCTCCGCCGGCGCCTCCCCGCGCGCCTCCTTCGCCGCCCGCACACTGCTCTCCAGAGCCGCCATCAGGTCGATGACCTGCCCGCCGCGCCGCTCCTCGCCGGGCTCCGGAGGCGCCACGCCCTCGCCGCCGGCCGCCTTCGCCGCGATCATCTCCTCCACGGCCGTGCGGTAGTCGTCGTGCAGCGTGCCGATGTCGACCTCGCCGAGCGTGGCCATCAGGGCGTCGGCCAGGTCGAGTTCGGCCTCGCGCACGCTCACCGGGGTCTCGGGCGCCACGCCCTCCGGGGCGCGGATCTCGTCCGGCCACAGCAGTCCGTGCATCGCGATCACGTCGTCCACGACCCGCAGCATCCCGAGCCGCTCCCGGCCACGCAGGGCGAACTTCGCGACCGCCACCTTGTCGCTGCGCTTGAGCGCCTCGCGGAGCAGGGTGTACGGCTTGGCGGCCGGCACGCCGTTCGCGGAGAGGTAGTACGCGGTGTCGATCTGGATCGGGTCGATCTCGGCGGCCGGGACGAACGCCACGATCTCGATCGTCTTCGCCGTCGGCAGGGGCAGCGAGGCCAGGTCCTCGTCGGTGATCGGGATCATGGTCCCGTCGGCGTCCTCGTACGCCTTGCCGATGTCCGCCGGGGACACCTCCTCCCCGTCGAGCTCGCAGACCTTCTTGTAGCGGATGCGCCCGCCGTCCTCGACGTGGACCTGGCGGAAGGAGACGGACCGGCTCTCCGTGGCGTTCACGAGCTTGATCGGGATGCTGACCAGCCCGAAGGAAATGGCGCCATTCCAGATGGAACGCACGGTTCGCTCCCTTCACACCATATGGACGGGAATCATGGGATTCTCATCGTATGACGCCCATCACAGAGGTGGAGGGGCGGCGCCTGGCGCTCAGCAACCTGGACAAGGTGATCCATCCGGTCACCGGCACCACCAAGGGCGAGGTGCTGCACTACTACGCGACCGTCGGGGCCGCGATCCTCCCGCATCTGCGGGACCGGCCGGTCTCCTTCCTGCGCTATCCGGACGGGCCTGACGGTCAGCTGTTCTTCACCAAGAACCCTCCGCCCGGCACGCCCGCCTGGGTGAACACCGCCCCGGTGCCCCGGTCCGAGGACCCCGGGGCCCGGCAGGTGGTGATCGAGGACCTGGCCTCGCTGATGTGGGCGGCGAACCTCGTCGTGGAGTTCCACACGCACCAGTGGCGGGCCTCCTCCCCCGCCGTCGCCGACCGGCTCGTCCTCGATCTCGACCCGGGGCCGCCCGCGACGGTCGTGGAATGCTGCCGCGTCGCCCTCCACCTGCGGGAACGGCTCGCCGCCGACGGCCTGCAGGCCTTCGCGAAGACCTCCGGCTCCAAGGGCCTCCACCTCCTCGTGCCCGTGGAGCCCACGCCCTCCGAAGAGGTCTCGGCGTACGCGCGGCGGCTCGCCGTCGAGGCGGAGGCCGAGCTGCCCCGGCTGGTCGTGCACCGGATGGCCAAGGCGCTGCGGCCCGGGAAGGTCTTCGTGGACCACAGCCAGAACGCGGCGGCCAAGACGACCGCGACCCCCTACACCCTGCGGGCGCGGGCCCTGCCGGCCGTCTCGGCGCCCGTCACCTGGGAAGAGGTGGAGGGGTGCCGGAGCCCCGGGGACCTCGTTCTTCTCATGGACGACATCGCGCCACGTCTGGAGCGGTACGGCGAGCTCCTCGCGCCCCTTTTCGCGCCGGAGCGGGCCGGGAGCGTGCCGTGAGGCCGGCCGCGCCGGAGCCGGCCGGCGGGCCCGGGCCGGACCCCGGGGGCGGCACCGGAGCCGTCTCCGGATCCGGCCCCCGGGCGGCGCCCGGGAGCGGACCGGGAGCGGAGCGGGGGACCGGTTCCCGCGGCCCGCGCGGGACCCGCGGCGGGAAGGACGCGCCCGGCCCCGGCGGCACGGGCGGCGAGGGCCGCGCCGGGCGCTCCGCCTCCCCCTCCCCCGTCGTCCTCGTCCCGCCCGTCGACGTCGTGCGGCCGCACTCCGCCGACGCCGTCCCGCCGCAGAAGCCGCCGCCCCACGACCTCCAGTACTCCCTCAAGCTCGACGGTTTCCGCGCCCTCGCCTTCGTCCTCGACGCCGGCCGGGTGGTCCTCCAGTCCCGCACCCACCGGGACCTCGCGCCCGAGTTCCCCGGCATCGCCGCGGAGCTGCGCGCCCAGCTCCCGCCCGGGATCGTGCTGGACGGCGAGCTGTGCGCCTACCGGGAGGGCCGGTTCAGCTTCCCCGACCTGCTGCGCTCCCACGCCGACCGCGTCCAGTCGGGCGTCCCCGTCTTCTACGTGGCCTTCGACCTGCTCGCCATGCCGGGCCGGGACCTGCGCGGCCTGCCGCTGCGCGACCGGTGGGAGCTGCTCGGCGCGGCCCTGCGGCACGCCGAACCGCCGCTCCAGCGGGTGCTCGCCACGCGGGACGAGGAGACCGCCCACGACTGGTTCCGGGACCTGCGGGAGGCCGGGGTGGAGGGGATCGTCGCCAAGACGCTGGCCTCGCCGTACCGGCCGGGCCGCAGCTGGGCGTGGCGGAAGGTCCGGCACGCCGACACGACCGACGGCGTCCTGCTCGGTCTCACCGGCCCGGCCGACCGGCCCCGGGCGCTGCTCGTCCGGCTGCCCGACGACCGTACGGTGCTCACCTCGCCGCGGCTGACCCCGGCGCAGGCCCGGCTGGTCGGCGAGCTGGTGCGGGGCCGGCTCGGCGCGCCCGCGCGGGACCCCGAGCACGGGCCCGTGACGCCGCTCGACCGTCCGCTCGCGGTGGAGCTGCGCCAGGTCGCCGGACGGCACGAGACGGCCGCGTTCGTCCGGGTCCGGGGCGAGCCCTGAGCGCGGCGCGGGGAGCCCTCGTTCAAGTCCCGCTCCACCACGCTGCGCAACTGCCGGACAGCGCACCGCACATGGCGCAAAGCGAGCGCAACTCGCCCGCCGGGCAGGGGCGATACGGACAGTAAGGGGCTGTCCTCCCTGCCGTGGTGCACACTTGCTGCCTGGTACAGCGCTCACGGGGAAGGCGGCCTGGCAATGCTGACGGGGATCGAGGAGGTCGACTGGGCCTCACTGGGGCACGCGTACGGCCCCGCGGACGACGTACCGGCACTGCTCCACGGGCTCGCCTCCCCCGATCCGGCGGAGCGGGAGACCGCGCTCGACGGCATGTACGGCGCGGTGCACCACCAGGGCGACGTGTACGACTCGACGCTCGCCTGCATCCCCTTCCTCCTCGAACTCGTCGCCGACCCGGCCGTCCAGGACCGCGGCTGCATCGTCGAGCTGCTCACCAGCATCGGCGGGATCGAGCTGGACGACGACGAGGACGAGCTGGACGA
This sequence comes from Streptomyces sp. NPDC126503, assembly GCF_040302405.1. Classification (NCBI taxonomy): domain Bacteria; kingdom Bacillati; phylum Actinomycetota; class Actinomycetes; order Kitasatosporales; family Streptomycetaceae; genus Streptomyces; species Streptomyces sp. NPDC126503. The sequence goes on along the minus strand of NZ_JBEORS010000009.1, from coordinate 143,531 downwards.
ACTCGGGCCGGACGACGACGAGTTCATTCCCGCCGCCAACTACGCCATGGCGGCCGCCGCCGTCGCCGCCGGGGCCGACGTCTTCCTCGGGCTCGTCGCCGACCCGGACCCCGAGGTACGGCTCGCCGCGCCCTGCGCGCTCGCCTCCCTGCACCCGGAGCCGGGCCGGGTCCTGACCCTGCTGCGGGAGCGGCTCACCGTCGAGCGGGACACCGAGGTGCTGCTCGCGCTGGTCGCCGCCGTGGGGCAGATCGCGCTGCGGCACGCCTTCCTCCGCGACGAGACCGTCGAGTGGCTGGACTGGCTCGCCCGCGCGGCCCAGGACCCGGGGCTGCGGCTCGCGGCCCTCGCGCAGCTGGCGCGGTGCGCGCCGGCCGCCATCCCGGACGACGTGGTCGAGCGGGTGACCGGGCTCCTGGAGCAGATCAGGACCGCGCCGCGCGGCACGGGGACGGGTGCCGGGTCCGGGCCGGTGGCGGGTCCGGGTTCCCCCTCCCCCGCGGGCCCGGGCACGGGGAACGGATCATCCGGTGCCGGTGCCGCTGCCGGTGAGGTCCGGCCGCCCTCCACCCCGACGCTGGTCGGGCAGGTCCGCGAGCTGCTCGACGAGCACACGGCCGGGCGGCCGGCCCCCTGGACGGAGGAGCTGCTGCGGACCCTGCACACCGCCCTGGACGACCGGGTGGACGACCGCATCGCCCTCGTCCTGGCCCAGTTGCGCAGCCCCGACTGGGGGCAGCGGGCGGACGCGATCTGGCTGTGCGGGGGGTTGATACGGCGGTGGCGGGGACGGTACGAGGAGGTCGTCCGCCTGGTCGGTGCGCAGCTGCACGACCCCGAGCCCCGGCTGCGCGAGGCCGCGACCGCCTTCCTGGAGCGCCTCTTCGAACTGTGCGGCCCGGCCTCCGACGCGCTCGCCGCGCGCGTGGGGGCCCGGCCGGCCGTCTCCTACGTGCCGTACGAACCCCTGGAGACGTACGGGACGCGCGAGGCGTACGGGACGGGTGCGTTCCGTGGCTCGAACGGCTCCGGCGGTACGGACGGCTTCGGCCGTTCCGACGCGCCGGGCGGCGTCCGCACCGGCCTCGGTGACGCCCCGGACGGGGGCGGGGGCGGCGACCGGCCGGGCGGCGACGGGGCGCTCCTCGCGCTCGCGCGGGCCGGTGACGCCCGCGCCGTACCCCTGCTGGCGCGCGCCCTGGAGCGGGGGGAGGTCCGGCGGGAGCTGCTGTACGCGGTGGACGGCCTCGGGCCCGCCGCCGCCGCGCTCACACCGCTGCTGCGGCTCAGGCTGGCGGAGGTCGACCTCGACGAGCGGCTCTACGACCGGGCCGCCCCGCTCCTCTACGCGCTCGGCGCCGTCCGGGGCGGCCAGGCCCTGCCGGAGGTGCTGCGGGTGCTGCGCGGGGCCCCTCCGAACCGGCGCGCATGGGTGTGGGAGTCGGCGCTCCGCACGCTCGCGGCCTTCGGCCCGGCCGCGCGGACGGCCGCCCGGGACCTGCGCCATTTCCTGACCGCCGACGCGGCCCCGGTCGCCACCTGGGCGGCGCGCGCCCTGTGGGCGGCGGAGGGGGACACGCGCGAGGTGCTGCCCGCCCTGGAACGGTGGCTGCGGCCGGGCGTCCCCGCCGGCGACTGGTGCGCGGCCGCCCAGGCCCTGGGCGCGATCGGCCCGGCGGCGAGCGCCGCGGCCCCCGCGCTGCGCCCGGGCCTGGCCTCGCGGGACCTGTGGGTACGCGTCCACGGCGCGGCGGCCCTGTGGCGGGTCTCCGGCGAGACGGACCGCACGCTGCCGGTGCTGCTCACCGCGTGGGAGGAGGACCGGCACACGCGCCCCGAGATCGCCGCGTGCCTGGCGGAGATGGGTCCGGCGGCGGCGGAAGCGCAGCTGGTGGTCCTCACCGAACTGACCCGCAGACGCCGCCACAACGCCCGCGAGGGCACCTCGGGCAGCCATGACATCCACGAGGACGAGAAGCTGCTGACCCTCTGCCGGGCGGCCCTCGCCCGGATGGAACGCCACCTCCCCTGAGGGTGTCGCACCGATCTTGCCGCCGGACAAAAGGGACTTCCGTACGAATCAGGCTTTAAGGTCTACGGGAGACCTCCCTGTCCCCGGCCCCGCGAGGAACACCGTGACCCGCCGCTCCGTGCCGCCGGCGGCGGCCTTCGTCGCCGCCGGTGTCCTCACGCTCGCCGCCGGCTGCGGGGCGGCGGGCGAGGGGCGGCTGGAGAGCGCGGGGCCGACGTCCACGGCCGTGGGGCCGGTACGGCTCTGGCCCGACCTGCCGCCCGCCACGAACCCGCCGATCGACTACGGCGAGACCGACAACGAGCGTGTGCCCGGCATCGCGGTCACCGCCGGGGACGTGCACACCGTCGACCCGCTGGCGGTCGTCCGCGCGGAGGTCCGCGCCCGTCCCGACACGGTCTCGGGCCCGAACGGCGTGTACGCGGGCACGGTGCGGGCGATCGGGGCCTGCGCCGGCGGGGCCGGGTCGGCCGGGTGCCCGCTCATGGAGCCGTACTACCACGACCTCACCGGCGACGGCCGGGACGAGCTGATCGCGGGGATCCGGCTGCCCGACCAGCAGGTGGCCGTGCTGGTCTACCGGGCCGAGCGGGGCGGGCTCACCCGGGTGCTGTCCACCGTCGAGCAGGTCATCAGCGTGGAGCTGGCCGGCCGGGACCTGATCATGCGGGTGGGCTCCGCCGGCATCCCCGGATACGAGTACCGCACCGCCTGGTCGTGGGACGAGGACCAGGGCAGCATGCTGCCCGCCCGGGACGAGATCGTCCGCGTCCGGCCGCCCGGGAGCGTGCCCTCCGTCGCCGCCCCGTCCGCGCCGCCCACCCCGCCGGCCACTCCCCGGGTCTCGCCGCCTCCCGCGGCACCCGTTCCCGCGCCCGACGGGACCGCGCCGGAGGAGACCGGGCCCGGTTCCGCACCCGAGGAGACCGGGCCCGACGGGACCGCGCCGTGAGGCTGCCCCGGCCGCCCGCCTGGACGGCGACCCTGACCTGGAAGGCCGCCGTCTTCATCGCGGTGATGTGCTGCTCCCTGGCCGCGCTGCTCGGCGTCCTCGTCCACGTGTCGGTGACCGACCGGACGGTGGACGACTCCCGGGAGAAGGCGCTCGCCCGGCTGACCGAGGCGAGCCGCACGTACGAGGCGGGGGAACCGCTCCCCCGGTTCGCCGCGATCGACCCGCCCGGCCTGCCGGCGGCCCTGCGGGCGCTCGCGCTGCGGGGCGAGCACGGCACGATGGTCTCCGACGACGAGGGGCGGCCGACCATGTGGGCGGCGGGCCCGGCGGACTCCCCCCGGACCGGCCGGGTGGAGGGGCCGGTGGCCGTGCGCGCCCTCGCGGTGCGGGTCGACCACACGCAGAGCGCCGAGACGATCGAGGCGCTGGACCGGGCCATCCTCGGCTCCTCCGTGCTCGCCATCGGGACGACCCTGCTGGTGGGCGCCTTCGCCGTCACCCGGATCACGCGGCGGCTGCACGCCACCGCCCGGGTGGCGCGCCGGATCAGCGCCGGTGACCTCGACGCGCGCGTGGACGATCCGCGCACCAAGGACCCCTCCCGCCCGCAGGACGAGGTGGCGACGGTCTCGGGAGCGCTCGACACGATGGCGTCCTCGCTCCAGCGCAAGCTGCAGAGCGAGCAGCGGTTCACGGCCGATGTCGCGCATGAACTGCGGACCCCGCTGACGGGCCTCTCGGCGGCGGCCGAGCTGCTGCCCGAGGGGCGGCCCTCGGAGCTCGTACGGGACCGGGTCCGCGCGATGCGGTCGCTGACCGAGGACCTGCTGGAGATCTCGCGCCTGGACGCGCGCAGCGAGACGGTGGACCTGGCGGTGCACCGGCTGGGCCCGATCGCCGAGCGCGTGGTCCGGGCCTCCGCCGGGGGCGATCCGCGGACCGGGGCGCTGCCCGCCGGCGCCCCGGCCGAGCTGCGGATCGTGCGCGACGCGGAGGTCGAGACCGACCGGCGGCGCCTGGAACGGGTGCTGGGCAACCTGGTGGCCAACGCGCACCGGCACGGGGCACCGCCGGTGGTGGTGACCGTGGACGGCCCGGTGGTGACGGTGCGGGACCACGGGCCCGGCTACCCGGCGTACCTCCTGGAGGCGGGACCGCAGCGGTTCCGTACGGAGGGCGGCGGCAAGGGCCACGGTCTCGGCCTGACCATCGCGGCGGGCCAGGCCCGGGTGATCGGCGCGGAGCTGGTCTTCACCAACCCGCCGGGCGGCGGCGCCGAGGCCCGGCTCCGCCTGCCCGCGTACGGTCACGGCGCGGAGGACGGCGGCGGGGAGGCGGGGGGCGGAGGCGCGTGAGGACGGGCGTCCACCGCCACCCGCACGACGACCGCACGGCACACCGTCACACAAAAGGGACATAGGGCATACGGCTTGCTACGTTGCGCACCATGACCGCACCCCCGAGCCCGGACGCGCCGCCGCTCGGGGTCCGTGTGCCGAAGCGCCGCGGGGTGGAACTCTCCCTCCTGGTCGGCGCGGTCCTGCTGTCCGTGCTCGGGTACGCCGAGGTGGGACTCGCCCGGAACGGTGCCGTCCCGCCCGACGCCGCCCGCTACGGCGCGGGACTCGGGCTGCTCGCGCTCGTGGCGCATCTCGCGGTGCGGTTCCGTGCCCCGTACGCCGATCCGCTCCTGCTGCCGATCGCCGTCCTCCTCAACGGCCTCGGGCTCGTCCTCATCTACCGTCTCGACCTGGAGACCCCGCACGACCGGGCGGCGGCGCCCCAGCTGGTCTGGTCGACGCTCGGGGTGGCGCTGTTCATCGTGGTGGTGCTGCTGCTGCGGGACCACCGGACGCTCCAGGGGTACGCGTACGTGTCGGTGGCCGCCGCGCTGGCGCTGATGATCCTGCCGATCTTCTTCCCCGCCGTGAACGGCGCCCGGATCTGGATCCGGATCGGCGGGCTCTCCTTCCAGCCCGGCGAGTTCGCGAAGATCCTCCTGGCGGTGTTCTTCGCCGCGTACCTGGCCGCCAACCGGCACGCGCTCGCGTACACCGGCCGCCGGTTCCGGCAGCTGCGGTTCCCCACCTGGCGGGTGCTGGGGCCGATCGTGGCGATCTGGGTGCTGAGCGTCGGCGTCCTCGTCCTCGAACGGGACCTCGGCACCTCGCTCCTCTTCTTCGGGCTGTTCGTGATCATGCTGTACGTGGCGACGGGCCGGACCGGCTGGATCGCGATCGGCCTGGTCCTCGCCTCCGCCGGGGCCTTCCTCATCGGCTCGGTCGAGCCGCACGTGCACAGCCGGGTGGAGGACTGGCTCGATCCGTTCGCCTCGATCCGGGCGGGTGAGGGACCGGGGCAGCTGGCGCAGTCCCTGTTCTCCTTCGCCGCCGGCGGGATGCTCGGCACGGGGCTCGGGCTCGGCCACTCCGTCCTGATCGGCTTCGCGACCAAGTCGGACTTCATCCTCGCCACGGCCGGGGAGGAACTGGGCCTCCTCGGCCTCACCGCCCTCTTCGTCCTCTACGCGCTGCTCGTCGGCCGCGGCTTCCAGGCCGGCCTGTCGCTGCGCGACGCCTTCGGCCGGCTCCTCGCGACCGGGCTCGCCTCGATCGTCGCGCTCCAGGTGTTCGTGATCGCCGGCGGGGTGATGGGACTGATCCCCCTGACCGGCATGGCGATGCCGTTCCTGGCGCAGGGCGGTTCGTCGGTGGTGACCAACTGGATGATCGTGGCGCTCCTGATCCGGGTCAGCGACTCGGCGCGCGCCCCGCTGCCCGAGGCGGCGGACACCGGCCCGGTCGCACCGGTGCGGGAGGGAGTGCGGTGATCCGGTACATCCGGCGGGCGGCGGTGCTCTGTCTCGTCCTCCTCGTCGCGCTGCTGGTGAACGCGGCCCGGGTGATGATCTTCGAGGCGGCCGAGCTGGACGGCAACCCGGCCAACCGGCGGATCGCGATCCAGCGCTACGCGCAGCCGCGCGGGGAGATCGTCGTGGACGGCCGCCCGGTGACGGGTTCCCGCGACAGCGGGCAGCAGCTGCGCTGGGAACGGACGTACCGCGAAGGGCCGATGTACGCCCCGCTGACCGGTTACGCCTCACAGACGTACGGCACCACGCTGGTGGAGCACGCGGAGGACGCCGTCCTGGCCGGTACGGATCCGGTGCTGGCGCCGCTGCCGCTGTGGAACGACCCCCGGCGGGGCCGGCAGCCGGGCGGGGACGTGATCACGACGATCCGCTCCTCGATGCAGACGGCGGCCTTCCGGGGACTCGACGGCAAGCGGGGTGCGGTGGTGGCCCTGGAGCCGCACAGCGGCCGGATCCTGGCGCTGGTCAGTTCGCCCTCGTACGACCCGGGGGTCCTGTCGGGGACGGGCCGGGCGGTGAAGGACGCCTGGCGGCGGCTGAACTCCTCGCCGAACCAGCCGATGCTGAACCGGGCGCTGCGCCAGACGTACCCCCCTGGCTCCACCTTCAAGATCGTGACGGCGGCGGCCGCGCTCGACGCGGGGGCGGTACGGGACGTGGAGGCGCCCACGGACACCCCGGACCCCTTCGTCCTCCCGGGCACCCGGCAGGTGCTGCCCAACGAGGCGAAGGGGTGCGGGGACGCGTCGCTGGCGTACGCGATCCGGTGGTCGTGCAACACGGTGATGGCCGGGCTCGGGGTGGAGGTGGGCGCGGCCGGGATGGTGGAGGCGGTGGAACGCTTCGGCTTCAACGACACCGGGCTGCGCGTGCCGTCCTGGGTGGCGCGGTCGAACTTCGACCGCGGGATGAGCCCGGACCAGCTGGCGCTCTCCTCCATCGGGCAGTTCGACACGACGGCGACGCCGCTGCAGATGGCCATGGTGGCGGCGGCGGTGGCGAACCACGGGGAGATCGCCTACCCGTACCTGGTCGACCGGACGACGACCTCGGGCGGCACGACCGTGGGCCGGATGGCGCGCCGCACCTACCGGCAGGCGATGACCCCGTCGACGGCCGTCCAGCTCCAGCGGCTGATGGTGCGAGCGGTGGAGGAGGGGACGGGGGGCAACGCGGCGATTCCCGGGGCGCGGGTCGGCGGCAAGACCGGCACGGCGCAGCACGGTTTCGGCAACACCGGGACGCCGTACGCCTGGTTCATCGCCTGGGCGCAGGCCCTGGACGCGGCGCAGCCGGCGGTGGCGGTCGCGGTCGTCGTGGAGGACGCCGAGGCCGCCCGTACGGACATCAGCGGCGGCGGCAGCGCGGCTCCCGTCGCCCGGGCGGTGATGGCGGAGGCGCTGCGCCTGGAGGCGGAGGCGCGCGGCCGGGGCGCGGGCAGCGCCTCCGCGGCGGGCGGCTTCCCGGCGCGGACCGGGCCGTGAGCCGTGTCCGGCACGGGGGCGCGGACGTCCGGGGGCACCGCCGGGCCGGCGCCCCCGGGACCGGCTGGGCCGGGGCCGTGAAGGAGCGGCGACCGCCCGCAGGGCAGGCGCGACTTCACGGACACGGCTCAGGGCCGGACGTACGGCCGCGTCATGACCTCCATGTTGTGGCCGTCCGGGTCGGCGAAGTAGGCGCCGCGGCCTCCGAAGAGGCGGTTGATCCGGCCGGGTTCGGTGTGGGCGGGGTCGGCGTAGTAGGTGACCCCGACCGCCTCCAGGCGGGCGATGACGCCGTCGAACCGTTCCTCGGGGACGAGGAAGGCGTAGTGCTGGGACTGGATCGGCTCGTTCCTCTGCTCGTAGTGGTCGAGCGTCACGCCGTTGTCGAGGTCGACGGGCAGGAACGGGCCGAAGGGGGCGCCGACCCGCAGGCCCAGGACCGCCGCGAGGAACTCGGCGGACAGGTACCGGTCGCTCGCGTGGACGACGGTGTGGTTCAGCTGGACGCCGGCCGGGGACGGCTCGGGCGCGCGCGGACGCGGTGGGTGAACGGACATGGGTGAGGTGTCTCCGGTCGTGTGAGGTGCGGGGAAGAGCGCCCAGGGCGCGGGCCGCGAAGACGCGGAGAAGGAAGGCGGGCCTCTCGCCCGCCCCGGCCTCACGCCGGAGCCGGGACCCTCACTCGTGCGTGGCCCATGGCCGACCCGGCAGTCACCCGCCCGACCCTAGTGACCGTCCCGGGCGGAGGCAAGATCGTTTCCCGGTCCGCGCCGGCGGGGCCGGGGCCGCCGCCGGGTACGCCCGGGTGCCCCGCGCTACTCCGTCGCCGCGCCCTGGGCGATCGCCTCCTCCACTTCCGCCACCCGCTCGCGCTCCTCCCGTGCGAAACGCTCCGCGTCCAGCCGTTCCGCGACCTCCTCGTCCTGGGCCATGAGGAGGTCCAGGTTGGAGTCGCCCAGCTCGAAGACGCCCATGTCCAGGTAGGCCTTCTGGAGCCGCTCGCCCCACAGGCCTATGTCCTTCACGCAGGGGACGATGCGGCTGAAGAGGAGCTTGCGGAAGAGGTGCAGGAAGGCGCTCTGCTCGCTCATCTCCTCGGCCTCCTTCCTCGGGATGCCGAAGTTCTCCAGGACCTCGACCCCGCGCAGCCGGTCGCGCATGAGGTAGCAGCCCTCGATGACGAACTCCTCGCGTTCGCGCAGTTCGGCGTCGGTGAGCTGCTGGTAGTAGTCGCGCAGCGCCATCCGCCCGAAGGCGACGTGCCGGGCCTCGTCCTGCATGACGTAGGCGAGGATCTGCTTGGGCAGCGGCTTGTCGGTGGTGTCGCGGATCATGCCGAAGGCGGCGAGGGCGAGACCTTCGATGAGGACCTGCATGCCGAGGTAGGGCATGTCCCAGCGGGAGTCGCGCAGGGTGTCGGAGAGGAGCCCCTGGAGGTTGTCGTTGATCGGGTAGAGCATCCCGATCTTCTCGTGGAGGAAGCGGCCGTAGATCTCGGCGTGCCGGGCCTCGTCCATGGTCTGGGTGGCCGAGTAGAACTTGGCGTCCATGTCGGGGGCGGACTCGACGATCCGGGCGGCGCAGATCATGGCGCCCTGCTCGCCGTGGAGGAACTGGCTGAACTGCCAGGAGGCGTAGTGGCGGCGCAGGTCGCCCTTGTCCCTCTCCGAGAGCTTGGCCCAGTGGCGGGTGCCGTGGAGCGTCATGGCCTCGTCGGGGGTGCCCAGCGGGTCGAACGGGTCGACCTCCAGGTCCCAGTCGATGCGCCGGGCGCCGTCCCACTGCTTGTCCTTGCCCTTCTGGTAGAGGGCGAGGAGCCGGTCGCGGCCCGGATCCTGCCCGTCGTATTCCCAGGTGAAGCGGGCGCCGGCGCCGGGCGAGGGCACCTCCCACCGCGGCGCTCCCGGGGGGTTCGCATAGAGGTCGTGGGTCGACACTGACGACTCCTCACTGCCGTTCGCCGGCAGGCTCACACGGTGTGGACGGGGTGGTCGACACGTCCCGCGCGGGGGATTGACGACCCTGCTGACGGGCGGTCTCATAAGGAGATACCCCGGGTAACCCCGGTCGATCCGTGGACGTGCCGGCGAGCGCGACGAGGTGCCTCATCATGACCCCCTTCACCGAGCCCGACTTCTCACTCCTCCGGGACGCCCTGGGGCCGCTGCGCGACCGGGAACAGGTCGCCGAACGCCTCCTGGAGTCCTCCCGCAAGCACTCCTTCGACCCGGACACCGAGCTGGACTGGGACAGCCCCTTCGAGGACGGCGCTTGGTTCTGGCCGCCGGAGCTCGTCTCCCTCTACGACACGCCGCTGTGGCGGCGGATGTCCGAGGAGCAGAGGATCGACCTCTCGCGTCACGAGGCCGCCTCGCTCGCCTCGCTCGGCATCTGGTTCGAGATCATTCTGATGCAGCTGCTCGTGCGGCACATCTACGACAAGTCACTGACCAGTCATCACGTGCGCTACGCGCTCACCGAGATCGCGGACGAGTGCCGGCACTCGATGATGTTCGCCCGGCTGATCCGGCACGGCGGCACGCCCGCGTACCCGGTGCCGCGGCGCTACCACAACCTCGCGCGCGTCCTGAAGACCGTCTCCACCACCCCCGGCTCCTTCGCCGCCACCCTCCTCGGCGAGGAGATCCTCGACTGGATGCAGCGCCTGACCTTCCCGGACGAGCGGGTGCAGCCGCTCGTCCGCGGCGTCACCCGCATCCACGTCGTGGAGGAGGCCCGGCACGTCCGGTACGCCCGCGAGGAGCTGCGCCGCCAGATGGTGACGGCCCCGCGCTGGGAGCAGGAGTTCACCCGGCTGAGCTGCGGCGAGGCCGCGAGGGTCTTCTCCGTCTGCTTCGTCAACCCGGGGGTGTACGAGGCCGTGGGCCTGGACCGGCGGGAGGCGGTGGCCCAGGTGAGGGCGAGCGGCCACCGGCGCGAGGTCATGCGGACCGGCGCCCGGCGTCTGACGGACTTCCTCGACGACATCGGCGTCCTGCGCGGCCCGGGCCGCCGGCTCTGGAAGTCCTCGGGGCTGCTGGCCTGAGGAGGGACGGCGGCCGGTTCCCCGCGCACCGGGGCGGGGGCCGGGCTCGCGGGCGGCGGCGGGTTCCCCACGCTCCCGGACCGGGGCGCGGGGGCCGGGGTTACGCTGCGGGCATGACGAGCGCCGCCTCTCCCGCCTACCGCAGGCTCAGCGTCGAGGAGCGGCGCGGCCAGCTCCTCACCGCGGCTCTGGGCCTCTTCGCCCACCGGCCGCCCGACGAGGTGTCGCTCGACGACGTCGCCGAGGCGGCCGGGGTCTCGCGCCCCCTCGTCTACCGCTACTTCCCCGGCGGCAAGCAGCAGCTGTACGAGGCGGCCCTGCGCTCCTCCGCCGACGTGCTGAACCGGTGCTTCGCCGAGCCGCCCGCCGGACCCCCCACCGAACGGCTCGGGCGGGTCCTCGACCGTTACCTGGCCTTCGTGGAGGAGCACGACGCCGGGTTCAGCGCGCTGCTGCGCGGCGGCAGCGTCGTGGAGACCTCCCGGACGACCGCGATCGTGGACGAGGTGCGCCGGGCCGCCGCCGAGCAGATCTACGTCCACCTGGCGGCGGAGCGGCCGGGGCCCCGGCTGCGGATGCTCGTGCGGACCTGGATCGCGGCCGTCGAGGCGGCCTCCCTGATCTGGCTGGACGAGGGGAAGCAGCCGCCGCCGGGTGAGCTGCGGGACTGGCTGGTGGACCACCTGGTCGCCGTGCTCGCCGCCGGCACGGCGAGCGACGCGGAGACCGCCGGGGTGGTCACGCACCTGCTGGCCCAGGAGACGCCGGACGGTCCGGTCGCGCGCCTGGCCCGCCGGGTGATACCCGTGGTGGGGGTGGCCGCCCGTCTGCTGTGACCGGGGGGCCGGGGGAGACTGGAGGGGTGAGAAGCGAGAACACCCCTTTCCGCGGCGGTCCTCTGGACGGCCGGGTCCTGCCGATCCTGGTCGGGCCGACCGGCCACCCGCCCAAGTGGTACGAGGTGCCGGTGCCGGCCCATGACGGCCGGCCGCCGACCGTGTACGCGTACCGCCGCGAACCGGCCGGCTACACGAGGCGGCTGGGGCTCCAGCGCGGGTGGGTGTACGTGTACGCCCCCGAGGGACGGGAGCGGCGCGAGCTCAAGTGGCCCTGGTCCAAGCCGGCGCCGGCGGCGGAGCCGCGGCGGGACGCGGAGCCGAACGGGTGACGCATCGGGAACGCGCCCCGATGCGTACGGTAATCGGATGAAGTGACGCGTCATCATCCCGGTGGAGGTGGTGATGACGTGTCGCGATGGCTGCTGCGCACGGTCTGCACGGGGATGCTCGCCGCGTCGACCGCGCTGACGCCGGTCACGGGCCTGTCGGAACCGGCGGGAGCCACCGCCGCGCCGGCCGGTACGCCCGCCGGCCCGCCGGCAGGGCCCACCGCGCCCCCGGCGGCCCCGGACCGCGAGGCACCCGCCGGGGAAGCGGGCGAGCCACCCGTCACGGCACCGCCCGCCGGTGAGCCGGCCCCCGGCGAGGAACCGCCCACGGGGGAGCCCGCCCCCACCGGGCCGCCGCGCTCCGACGTCCCCGCCCCCGCCGAAGCGCCCGCGACGGCACCGCCCGGCGGTGAGCCCGCCCCCGTGGAGCCCCCCACTACCGCCGGACCCCACGCCGGGGACGACGACGCCGCCGCGCTCCCGCCCTCCGGAGGTGACTCCGTCACCACGCTGCTGACCCGGCTCCGGACGCTCTACCGGCAGGCCGAGGAGGCCACCGAGCGGTACAACGCCACGGCGGAGGCCCTGAAGCTCCAGGCCGCCGACGCCCGGAAGGTCACGGCCGAGCTGGCCGACACCCGCCAGGCCCTCGCCCGGGCGCGGGACGCGGCCGGGCGGCTCGCGCGGGAGCAGTACCAGGGCCGGTCCGCCCTCTCCCCGGCGCTGCGGCTCCTCCTCGCCCCCGACCCCCGGGCCGCCCTGGACCAGAGCCACCTGATGGCGCGCGCCGCCCGGGACCGGGCCACGACGATCGCCCGGCTGAGGGACGCCGAGCGGCGGGCCGGCACGCTCGCCGCCGCCTCCGCCGAGGCCCTGGAGCGGCAGCGGGCGCTCGCCGCGCGGCAGCGGACCCAGCACACGCAGGTCACGGCCCGGCTCCGGGAGGTCGAACGGCTGCTCGCCTCGCTCTCCCCCGCGCAGCTGACCCGCCTGGCCGAACTGGAGCGGGCACAGACGGCGGGCGCCCAGCGAACCCTGCTGGACTCGGGGGTCCTCGACGGCCTGCGCACCCCGTCCCGGGCGGGCGCGGCGGCCCTCCGCTTCGCGGTGGACCGGATCGGCACCCCGTACGCGTGGGGGGCGGAGGGCCCGGACGCGTACGACTGCTCGGGGCTGACGCGGCGGGCGTGGGCGGCGGCCGGCCGGGACATCCCGCGCACCAGCCAGGAGCAGTGGGCCCGGCTGCCCCGGGTCCCGCTGACCGAGCTGCGCCCGGGCGATCTGGTGGTCTACTTCCCCGGCGCCACCCATGTCGCCCTCTACCTGGGCGAGGGACTGGTGGTGCACGCGCCGCGGCCCGGCGGCCGGGTGAAGGTCTCCCCCGTCGCCGCGAACCCGCTCCTCGGCGCCGTACGTCCCGACCCGGACGGGGCGGCGCTCCCCTCCTACGAACCGCCACGGCTTCCGGCGGGCGCGCGGGACGGCTCGGACGAGGGGTACGACGCGACGGCCTGAACCGGGAGCGCCGGGGCGCCGCCCGAGGCTCACTCGAAGAGGGAGAGGAGGCCCTTCAGCCAGATGCCCGCCATCACGGTGCCGCCGAGGAACGCCCCGACGGTGACCACGACGCAGCCGGACCGGCCGCCCTCGTCCGGCAAACCCTCCCCGTCCTCGTCGAACGGGACCGGCTCGTCCCAGTCCACCGGTCGCCCCACCTCGGCCGCGCAGGCCTCCCGGACCTCCGCGAGCCGCTCCGCCGCGAAGGCGGTGGCCGCGAGCGCCTCCGGGCCCCGCCAGGCGAGGGCCTTCATGCGCCACCGGGCGGAGACGTACCGACGCTCGAAGGCGGCGGTCTCCTCCGGCGCGCGGTCCTCCTCCAGGTACGTCCAGCGCCCCGCCTCGGCCGCGTCCCCGTACAGCCGGTAGACCTCGGCGAGCCGGCGTCGGAGCGTCAGGTCCCACGGGTACGACCCGACGAGGCCGCGCAGGCGCTGTCGTGCCAGGGGCACGCGCCCGGCGGCCAGGTCGGCGTCCACCCGGGCCAGGGTCTCGTCGAGGGGCATGGCCCCATGATCCCGGCCCGCGCCCCGGTTCTCGACCGGTTTTCGCCGGTGGGAAGGCCCTGCCTCAGGCGCCGGTGAGCGAGGCCAGGTAGGCGTTCGTCTTCTCCGGGTCGTAGAAGAAGTTCTCGAAGTCCGCCGGGTCGTTGAAGCCGTTGGCGAAGCGGTCGGCGGCCGGCTGGAGCTGTCCCGCGGCGCCGAGGAGGTTCAGGACGTGCTCCGGCGGCGGGGCGAGCATGGCGTTGGTCCACTTGGTGACGTGCTGGGCCGTCTGCCAGTAGCGGTCGAAGGTGGCCCGCATCCACTCCTCGTCGAAGGGGCGGTCGCCGTGCTCCACGATGGCGGCGAGGTACGCGGCGGCGCACTTGGAGGCCGAGTTGGAACCCTGGCCGGTGATGGGGTCGTTGGCGACGACCACGTCGGCGACGCCGAGGACCAGGCCGCCTCCGGGCAGGCGGCCCACGGGGTTGCGGACGGTCGGCGCGTACCGGCCGGCGAGGGTGCCGCCCGCGTCGGTGAGTTCGACCTTGGTGGCGCGCGCGTACTCCCAGGGCGTGAAGCGCTCCATCAGTTCCAGCGTCAGCGCCAGGTGCTCCGAGGGGTCCTTGACGCCCTGGAAGACGTCGAGCGGGCCGCCGGGCACGCCCTCCCAGAAGAGGATGTCGGCGCGGCCGCCGGTGGTGAGGGTCGGCATGACGAAGAGTTCGCCGACGCCGGGGACGACGTTGCAGCGCACCGCGTCGAAGTCGGGGTGCTCGGGGCGCGGGCCGAGGCCGTGGACGTAGGCGACGGCGAGGGCGCGCTGCGGCTCGCTGTAGGGGGAGCGGGAGGCGTCCCGGCCGAACATGGAGACCAGTTCGCCCTTGCCGGCGGCGACGAGCACCAGGTCGTAGCGGCGGGCGAAGAAGTCGAGGTCGCCGACGGCGGCGCCGTGGATGACGAGCTGGCCGCCGCGCTGGGCGAAGGTCTCCATCCAGCCGGCCATCTTCACGCGCTGGTCGACGGACTGGGCGTAGCCGTCGAGCCTGCCGACCCAGTCGATCGCGCGGCCGCCGTCGGGGGCGGCGACGGAGACGCCGAGGCCCTCGATCCTCGGGGCCTGCGACTCCCAGAAGTTGAGGCCGAGGTCGCGCTCGTGCTGGAGGGCGGTGTGGAACATGCACTGGGTGGACATGACCCGGCCGGAGCGGATCTCGTCCGCCGTCCGGTTCGACATGAGGGTGACCTCGTAGCCCTGCGACTGGAGGCCGAGGGCGAGCTGAAGACCGGACTGTCCGGCCCCGACTATGAGTATCTTCCGCATGGGTGGTGCTCCTGGCGTGACGTGACGGGGAGGGCTATTCGGGGGTGGCTTCGAGCGCGTGGGCGACCATGGCGAGCAGCGTCTCCACGACGCTGTAGCGCTTGCGCGCGTCCATGATCACCACGGGGACGTGCGGGGGCACCGTCAGGGCCTCCCGTACGTCCTCCACCTCGAACCGCTCGGTGCCCTCGAAGTGGTTGACGGCCACGATGTACGGCAGCCCGCAGCTCTCGAAGTAGTCGAGGGCCGGGAAGCAGTCGGTGAGCCGGCGGGTGTCGGCGAGCACGATCGCGCCGATCGCCCCGCGCACCAGGTCGTCCCACATGAACCAGAAGCGCTGCTGGCCGGGCGTGCCGAACACGTACAGGACGAGGTCGTTGTCGAGCGTGATCCGGCCGAAGTCCATGGCCACGGTCGTGGTCAGCTTGTCCGGCGTGGCCGTGAGGTCGTCGGTGTCCTCGCTGGCCCGGGTCATCAGGGCCTCTGTCTGGAGCGGGGTGATCTCCGAGACCGCGCGGACGAAGGTGGTCTTGCCGACGCCGAAGCCGCCCGCGACCACGATCTTCGTGGCGATCGGGGCGCGGCTGTGGTCCAGTTGCCAGTCCTGGGCGCCCTCCTCGGTGTCGGCGCCGGGCAGGGGATCGCCGGCCCGCGGCTGGGCGGGGACGGTGACGGTGGCCGCCGCGGGCTCGGGGACGACGGCGGTGTCCGCCGGTACGACGGCGGTGGCGTCAGAGACGACGGAGTCCACTCAGCACCCTTTCGAGGAGCGCGCGGTCGGGCTGGCCGGTGCCGTGACCGGTCCCGTACACACGGATCTTTCCCTGGTCGGCCAGGTCGCTGAGCAGCACCCGGACGACTCCCAACGGCATCTTCAGAAGTGCCGAGATCTCCGCGACGGTCCGCATCCGGCGGCAGATCTCGACGATGGCCCGCATCTCGGGCATCAGCCCGCGGGCTCCCGGCCCGCCGTCCGTCAGGACCTTGCGGGCGGCCGGCGCCTCGAGCGCGGCCACGAAGGTCTCCACGAGCAGCACGTGGCCGAAGCGGGTGCGGCCGCCGGTCAGCGAGTAGGGGCGCACGCGGGCGGGGCGGCGCCCCTCCCCCCGTACGGGCAGCCTGTGGGGGTGGAACCCCGACGACAGCGACGTCACCGGCCGCCCTCCATCGACTTGCGCAGTTCGCTGCGGACCTCGGGGGTGAGGACGTGGCCGGCCCGGCCCACGAAGAGGGCCATGTGGTAGGCCACGACGCTCATGTCGCAGTCGGGTTCGGCGTGGACGCCGAGCAGCGAGCCATCGCTGATCGACATCACGAAGACGCTGCCCTCCTCCATCGCCACCATGGTCTGCTTGACGCCGCCGCCGTCCATCAGCCGGGCGGCGCCGACGGTGAGGCTGCCGATGCCCGAGACGATGGTGGCCAGATCGGCGCTGGAGCCCCGGGGGCCCTGGGGGCGGCCGGCCTCGTCGGCGGTGACCGGCTGGGCAGCCGGGTCGGAGGAGAGCAGCAGCAGTCCGTCGGAGGAGACGACGGCGACCGAGCGGACGCCCGGCACCTCCTCGACGAGATTCCCCAGCAGCCAGTGCAGGTTGCGGGCTTCCGTGCTCAGTCCGAATGTTCCGGTCGCGGTCAACTGCGTGCCTCCTCGACGGTGTCCCCCGTGTTCTCCTCTGTACGCGCGGTTCCCGCCGCGGCTATCTCCGCCTCCACGTCCCGGCGGCCGTTCTTGGCGCCCTGGTGGAAGCCGCCGAGCCGGCGGCGCAGGGCCTCGGCGTCGACGCTGCCGCGGCGCCGCGCCGCGGACCCCTCGGGCTGGCGGACCACCTGCGGGGTCCGCTTGGGCAGCCCCTTGTCGGTGACCCGCTCCCACTGCGCGGGACGCGGTCCGGGGACGGCCTGGTCGGCGGCCGTTCCCTGTGCGGGGCCGGGGTGGACGGGGCCCGGTGCGGGCTCCGGCACCGGCTGCTGCGCGGGGCCCGTGGCGGGCTCCGGAGCGCCGGGAGTCTCGTCGTACGCGCCGGGGGGCTCGCCGTACGGGTCGTACGCGGGGTCCTCGGGCGCGCGGTCGTGCGCGTCCGGCTCCGGACGCGGGTCGGGCAGCCGGACCTGGAGCGTGGTCTCGGAGACCGCCTCAGGGACGTCCACGCCGGGCCGCACCGGCGCGGAGGTCTTCTCCGGCGCGGGGGCCTGCTCCTCGGGCGCGGAGCGGGCCTGCTCCGGTGCGGGGGCGTCCGGCCCGGGGGCGTCCGGCGCGGGCTCGGCCTCGTCCCGTACGGGCTCCGCGGGGACCGGCGGCCGACCGGCCGCCGACTCCGCCACCGGGCCGGGTCGCGCCGGTGCCTCGGGCGCGCCCTGGTCCCCGGCCGCGTGGAGGGCCCGCTCGGCGGCTTCCACCAGCGGGTCCCTGGTGCGGGACGGGAGGGTGTTGGAGTTGGCCTCGGCGACCGAGCCCGGCAGGTTGATCGTGGGCGCGGAGCCCCCAGCGCGCACCGGCTCGGGGACGGCCGAGGCCGGCGGGGCGGAGGGCAGCAACGGCAGCGGCAGGACGACGACGGCCGCCGTCCCGCCCGGCTTCTGCTCGCGCAGCTGGACGCTGACGCCGTGGCGGGCGGCGAGCAGGGCGACGACCCGCATGCCGAGCCCCTCGCCCTCGAAGGCGTCCGGGTCGGCCTCGGCGAGGCGGGCGTTGAGCTCGGCGAGCCGGGCCGGGGCGACGCCGATGCCCGCGTCCTGGACGGAGAGCATGACCTCGCCGCTCTCCAGGAGCCAGCCGGACAGCTGGACCTCGGCGTCCGGCGGCGAGAAGGAGGTGGCGTTCTCCAGGAGCTCCGCGATCAGGTGGCTGAGGTCGTCGGCGGCGAAACCGGCCACCTGGGCGTGCGGCGGGAGGGACTGGATGGTGACCCGCTCGTAGCGCTCGATCTCGCTGACGGCGGCGCGCAGCACGTCGACGAGCGGGACGGGCCCGGCGTGGCCGTGGACGTGCTCGTGGCCGGCGAGGACGAGGAGGTTCTCGCTGTGGCGGCGCATGACCGTCGCCATGTGGTCGAGCTTGAAGAGGGTGGCCAGGCGGTCCGGGTCCTGCTCGCGCTCCTCCAGCTTCTCGATGACGCCGAGCTGGCGCTCGACGAGGCCGAGGCTGCGCAGGGAGAGGTTGACGAAGGTGTGCTGGACGGTGCCCTTGAGCCGCTCCAGGTCGGCGGTGAGCAGCGCCACGCGGCCCTGGAGGTCGGCGCGCTGGGCGGCGAGCTCGGCGCCGACGGCCTCCTTGTCGGCCTCCAGGTCGGCGTTCCGGCCGGCGAGCCGCTCGGCGTGGGCGGAGAGGCCGGACAGCTGGGCGTGGAGCGTGTTGAGCGAGCGGACGACCTGGGCGAACTCGTCGTTGCGGCCGGTGAAGCGGACCGGCTCCTCGGTCTGCGGCGTCGGCGCGGCGGCGAGCCGGGCGGCGCCGATGCGGAGCACCGCGAGCGGCCGGGTGAGGCTGCGGGCGACGTACGTGGAGACGCCGAGGGCGACGAGCAGGCAGCCGCCGAGGAAGGCGACGCGCAGTTCGAGGGCGGTGACGTCGTCGTCGCGGAGGGCGGCGATCCGCTCGACCCGCTCGGCGGCGAGGGCGGACTCGACCCCGCGCATCTGCTCGATGCGGGCGGAGAGCGCGGACTCCAGGGCGGCCGGGGACGTCGTGCGCTCGCGCTCGGTCAGCCGGGGCTGGTCGGTGAGGGAGGCGAGGGACCGCTCGGCGTTCTTGACGTCGGGCCCGGCGACGGTGGCCGCGAGGGAGTCCCGGGCGGCGGTGCCGGCGGACTGGTCGAAGTCGCCGAGGGCGGCGAGTTCCCGGACGCGGGCCTGCTGGGCGGCGGCGGTGAGGGCGTCGCGGACGCGGTCGGCCTCGGCCGCGCCCTCGGGCTCCTCGGGGACGTAGGTGCCGGTCGTGGGGTCGTAGCGGACCTCACCGGTGGGCTCGGGCCGCGGGACGGCGAGGGCGGCGACGAGCAGTCCGCGGGTGGCGGAGGCCTGTTCGACGGCGCGGCCGAGGGCGGCCGGGGCGCGGGTGGCCTCGGTGAGCGCGGCGTCGGCGGCGCGGGCCGGGGTCTTCTCGGCGAGCTCGTCGGCGAGGGCCTGGAGCTTGACGATGATGTCGGTGTACGCCTTGTGGGCCTCCAGGGCCGTGCCCTTGCCGGTGAGGGCGGTGCGGCGGACGGAGGGCACGCCTGCGAGGTCGCGGCGCAGTTCGTCGGGTGCGGCGGGCCGGATCTCGTCCATCTGCCGGTCCACGCGGGCGGAGCGGGTGGAGGTGATCTGCCGCTTGTCCTGGGCGGAGCCGGTCTGGGCGTCCCGGCCGGCGGCGATGAAGGCGACGACCTCGTCGCGCTCGTCGGCGAGCGAGTGCGCCAGGGTGACGGCCTGCCGGTCGAGTTCGGCGAGGGTGACGAGGCGCTGGGACTCGGTGAGCTCGGCGGAGGCGGTGAGGACGGCGGGGGCGCCGGCGGCGAGCACGGTGACGCCGACGAGGGCGACCCCGGCGACGAGCCGGTTGCGCACGCGCTTGGCCCGGCCGGTGGGAGCCGCGGGGGCCGGGACGGCGGGGGCGGTGTCGGGGGAGGCGGCGGGACGGTCGGCGGAGGCAGCGGGGGTCGCCGGGGCGCCGCCGGAGGCCGGCGGCTCACCGGGGGTCCGACTCCGCGTGCCGTTGTTGCTCCGAGGCCGCTTCTTCTGCACCGGTGCTCGCATTCTTGACTCGTCCGCCCACAAAGCAGAGGTGACGACCGGTCACATGGAGCGCCCCCACCCCTGGTACGGATTCCGACCATTCCAGCGCTTCGGGTAAGGGGGCGCGCATCGGCCGCACCGCCACCCGAACGAGTGAACAACACTCATGAGTTGGCGAACAACTCGCCACCCCGCCTCCGGAGGGCCCGGAAGGGGCCCCGGTTGGATCTTCCGCGCGGGCTTTGGCAGGATGCCCGCCCGCAGCTCGCCGGAGCCTCCGGTTCCGCCGGGATCGCACCCCGCCACCCCTTGGTACAGGCCTTTTTGCCGCCGTTTGCAGGTGTTGTGAAGGTCCGGGCGCGGCCAGCAGACTGGCCGTCATGCGCAGCCACGTCGCCTCCTTGCCCGGCAGCCCCGAACGCCCCAACGAGGACTGGGGAGCCGCTGCTCCGGCCGCCTGCGGACGCGGGGGGACGGTCGTCCTGCTCGACGGGGTGACACCACCCGCCGGGGACGTCGGGTGTGTGCACCCGGTCCCGTGGTTCACCGCCCGCCTGGGCGGGGCTTTGACCGAACTGTCCGCTTCCCGGCCCGAGATGCCCCTCCGCGAGATCCTCGCGGAGGCAATCCGGCGCACCACGGACGCCCACCGCGCCACCTGTGACCTTTCTCACGCCCGTACGCCCCAGGCGACGGTGGTCCTCGCCCGCTGGGACGAGAGCACCGTCGAGCATCTGGTCCTCTCCGACTCGGCGCTGCTCCTGGAGGCGCCGGGCGGGGCGGTCCGGGCCGTCCTCGACGACCGGCTCGACCGGGTGCCGGACGAGGTGCGGCGCTCGGTGGCGGCGACCGACCGGCTGCGCAACCGGGAGGGCGGCTTCTTCACGGCGGCGGCCGATCCGGCGGTCGCGGAGCGTGCGGTGACCGGTACGACCCCGCGGGCGGAGGTACGGGCCCTGGCGGCGCTCACGGACGGGGCGAGCCGCTGGGTGGAGCTGTTCGGCGCGGGCGGCTGGGCGGAGTGCTTCGGGGTCCTGCGGAAGGAGGGCCCGTACGGGCTGCTGCGCCGGGTGCGGTCCCTGGAGACCCGGGACGCGGCGCGGGGCGGCGCCCGCCGGTGGAAGCTCCACGACGACGCGACGGCGGTGTACGCGGAGCTGGGGGACGGACTCGGCGACGGCGGTGGGGCCGGCCGGTGGGGGCGCACCGGGTGAGCCGGGGCGGCCGGGGTGCGGTGCGGAGGGTGGCCGGGGGCCGGGGGTTCAGCTCTCCGCGCGGACATTGAACTGGTGGAGCAGGCGGGCGAGTTCCGCCACCTCCGCGCGGTCCCAGTCGGCGAGCTTGCGGACGTAGCGCTCACGGCGGGCGTCGCGTACGCGCCGGAAGCGGTGGCGGCCCTCCTCGGTCAGCCGGACCAGGGAGGCACGGCCGTCGGCGGGGTCGGGGTCGCGGGCCACCAGACCGAGGTCCTCCAGGGCCCGCAGCTGACGGCTCATGGTCGCCTTGCCGACGCCGAAGTACGCGGCGAGTTCGGTGGCGCGCTGGGGGCCGGCGTCGTCGAGTCGGACGAAGAGGCCGTAGGCGGCCGGTTCCAGTTCGGGGTGGACCTCGCGGGCCATCTCGCCGGACTGGGCGCGGGCGCGGCGCAGGAAGACCGCCAGTTCGCGTTCGAGGGCGAGGAATTCGCGGTCGACGCCCGCCCCCGGCGTGGCTCCGCCGTCACTCCCCGTACCGCTTCCGTGCACGTCAGCACCCTCCACGCGCCTTCCGGCCGCTGAAAGTTTCCCGGCGCGGCGGCCATCGCCGCAGCTCTTTCAGTATTTCGCAGGCGTAGACCAACGGCGCCACCCGGCACCCCTTCCGCCACCGGTTCTACGTGCGTAGCGTCATTCCCGGCGACATCAATGACATGTCCACACCAGGACATGCCGTCCCGCTCTCCCCCCGCGGAGCTCATCGAGCTCACCGAGCCTTTCGGAGGCACGCAATGCGTGTGCGCAGATCCGGAACGACCCTCGCCGGCGCCGCCCTCGCGGCCCTGGCCCTCCTCCCCCTCTCCGGCCCGGCCGGCGCCGCCCCCGACCCGGGCACCCGCCAGGTCCCGGCCCGCGGCACCGCCCACATGGGCATGGGCGTCATCGAGCACGACGGCCAGAACGGCAGGCCGGGCGGCATCTCGGTCCAGGCCGTCCAGACGGAAGGCGTGGACGTCTCCAGCCACCAGGGGAACGTGGCGTGGACCACGCTGTGGAACAGCGGCGTCAAGTGGGCCTACGTGAAGGCCACCGAGGGCACGTACTACAAGAACCCCTACTTCGCGCAGCAGTACAACGGCGCGTACAGCGTGGGCATGATCCGCGGCGCGTACCACTTCGCGACCCCGGACACGGCGAGCGGGGCCGCCCAGGCCGACTACTTCGTGAACAACGGCGGCGGGTGGTCGAAGGACGGCAGGACCCTGCCGGGCGCGCTCGACATCGAGTGGAACCCGTACGGCGCGACCTGCTACGGCAAGACCCAGGCCGGAATGGTCTCGTGGATCCGGGACTTCCTGAACCGGTACAAGTACCGGACCGGGCGGGACGCGGTGATCTACACCGCCACGAGCTGGTGGAAGCAGTGCACGGGGAACTACTCCGGCTTCGGCACGACGAACCCGCTGTGGATCGCGCGGTACGCCTCCGAGGTGGGCGAACTCCCCGCCGGCTGGCCGTACTACACGATGTGGCAGTACACCTCGTCCGGCCCGACGGTCGGTGACCACAACCACTTCAACGGGGACCTCTCGCGGGTGCAGGCGCTCGCGAACGGCGGCTGACGGCCCGCCCCGCGCGGCCGCTCCGGGCGCGGCCGCGCGGGGCGGCGGCTCCCCACGGAGCGGCGGACGGCGGCTCCCGGGTGTGCGGCGGCACCCCGGGGGCCGCTCCCGCTTTTCCGGCCACCCTCTTGCCTATTGGTATGGACCAATGCGAGGCTCTACGGCGGCCGGACGTGTCCCCAACTCGCCCGCGCCCGCAGGTCGTTGTGCCACCGCTCGTCCCGTACTCCCCCACGCACGAGAGAGAGCCGCCGCATGAGGTCCCACCGCCGTGCCGCCGTCACCGCCACCGGCGCCGCCGCCCTGTCCCTGTCCGCCGCCGCGCTCGTCGGCCTCACCCCCGGCACCGCGAGCGCCCACGGGGCCGTCTTCAACCCCGTCAGCCGCATCGCCGCCTGTTTCGCCGAGGGGCCCGAGACCCCCAGGTCGCAGGTGTGCAAGGACCTCGTCGCCGACTCCGGCACCCAGCCGCTCTACGACTGGAACGAGGTCAACATCGCCAACGCGGCCGGCAACCACCGGGCCGTCATCCCGGACGGCAAGCTCTGCTCGGCCAACCGCGAGAAGTTCCGGGCACTGGACTGGGCCCGCACCGACTGGCCCGCGACGGCCGTCACCCCCGGCTCCTTCGGCTTCAAGGTCCGGGCGACGGCGGCGCACGTGGGCACGATGACCGTCTACATCACCAAGCAGGGCTTCGACCCCACCCGGCCGCTGAAGTGGTCGGACCTGGACCCGACGCCCGTGGCGGTCCACGCCACCGCCCGGTCCACGACCGACGGTCACTACTCCTTCACCGGTACCCTCCCGGCCAGGACCGGCCGCCACGTCGTCTACAAGGTGTGGCAGCGCAGCGACAGCCCCGAGGCGTTCTACAGCTGCTCGGACGTCACCTTCGGCGGCGCCACCGCCACGGCGGCGAAGGCGCCGGCGGAGTCGGAGATCGCGGCGGGCGCCGCCCTCTCGACCGTGAGCCACGCGGGTCACGGCGGCGACGAGCGGCCCCCGGCCCTCGCCGCCGCCCAGGCCCGGCCGGTCGGGGCCGCCGGAACGACGGAGACGGGGCCGGAGAGGGGGGCCGTGACGAGCCGGGCCGCCGCCGAACCGGCCGCCTCCCCGCTCCCCCTCGCCCTCGCGGGCGCCGGAGCCGTCACCGTCTTCGCGGCGGGCAGCCTGCTCCTGGGCCGCCGCCGGCACTCCCCCTCCGCCTGACGCCCCGCACCCCGGCCGGGCGGTGGGCCGCCTAGACGGACCGCCCGGCCGGGAAGAGGGCGGCCAGCCGGGGCAGCGCGGTGCTCCCGCCGGCCGGGCCCACGGGACCGGCCGGTGACCCGCCGCCCCCGTCCCAGCCGCCGGAGTCCCCGGCCTCGTCATCCCCGTCGAGGCGGTCGTCTTCACCGTCCCGTTCCCCGTCGGCGTCCGGCTCCTCCGCGTCCAGGATGTCGTCGACCGCGGCGTGGAACTCCTCCCCCTCGTCGTCCTCCTGGCCGGTCAGCTCGTCGTACACGTCCTGCGCGACGTACTCGAGCTCCTCCCACTCCGGCCAGGCGTCGTCGTCCCACTCCTCCTGGTGGCGGCCCACCAGCGCCCGGACCTCCGGCACGTCCGCGAGCGCGTCCGGATCGGCGAGGACCGACTCGTACGTCTTCCGCCCCTGCCCCACCAGCCAGAGGGTGAAGTAGTGGAAGCCGTCGTCCGAGCAGCCCCCGCCCTCGATCAGGTCGGCCGCCCGCCACAGGGCCCGGGTGTCCGCCGCCTCGCACGCTCTCTCCAGCCGGACCTGGAAGGCCACGCTGTCGGCGGCCGGACGCCGCCGCAACTCCCCCGCCAGCCACTCCAGCCGCTCGTCCCGGTCGCCGGGTCGGCGGCTCAACTCGTCCATGAGAGCCCAGAAGGCGTCGTCGTTCATACCGTCGAGCATGCCAGCACCGGCCGACAACGGCGGTGGGGCGCCCCCCTTTCCGGGGAGACGCCCCACCTGCGTGCCCTCACGTCCCGTCAGGCCGCGACCGCCTCGACCGGCACCTCGGCCGGGGCCAGCGCGATCTCCAGGACCTGCCGGACGTCCGTCACCGGGTGGACCTCCAGCTTCTCCAGGATCTCGGCCGGGACGTCGTCCAGGTCGGCCTCGTTCCGCTTGGGGATCACGACCGTGGTGATGCCCGCCCGGTGCGCGGCGAGCAGCTTCTGCTTCACTCCGCCGATCGGGAGGACCCGGCCGGTGAGGGAGACCTCGCCGGTCATGGCCACGTCGGTGCGGACCAGCCGTCCGGAGAGCAGCGAGGCCAGCGCGGTCGTCATCGTGATGCCCGCGCTCGGGCCGTCCTTCGGGACCGCGCCCGCCGGGAAGTGGATGTGCACGCCCCGGTCCTTGAGGCCGGTGACGGGCAGTTCCAGCTCCGCGCCGTGCGAGCGGAGGAAGGAGAGCGCGATCCGCGCGGACTCCTTCATCACGTCACCCAGCTGGCCGGTGAGGGTCAGCCCGGCGGCGCCGGTCTCCGGGTCGGCGAGCGACGCCTCCACGAAGAGGACGTCACCGCCCGCGCCGGTCACGGCGAGGCCGGTGGCGACGCCGGGGACCGCCGTGCGCCGCTCCGCCGGGTCCTGGGCGGACTCCGGCACGTGGTGCGGCCGGCCGATCAGGCCCCGCAGGTCGTCCGGGGTGACGGTGCAGGGCAGCTCGCGCTCGCCCAGCTCGTGCTGGGCCGCGATCTTGCGCAGCAGCCGGGCGACGGACCGCTCCAGGGTGCGGACACCGGCCTCCCGGGTGTACTCGCCCGCCAGCTTGCGCAGGGCGGCCTCCTCCAGGACGACCTCACCCGGCTCCAGACCGGTCCGCTCCAGCTGCCGGGGCAGCAGGTGGTCGCGGGCGATGACGACCTTCTCGTCCTCCGTGTAGCCGTCGAGCCGGACCAGCTCCATGCGGTCGCGGAGCGCCTCCGGGATCGCCTCCAGGACGTTGGCGGTGGCGAGGAAGACGACGTCGGAGAGGTCGAGTTCGACCTCCAGGTAGTGGTCGCGGAAGGTGTGGTTCTGCGCCGGGTCGAGGACTTCGAGGAGGGCGGCCGCCGGGTCGCCCCGGAAGTCGGAGCCGACCTTGTCGATCTCGTCGAGCAGCACCACCGGGTTCATGGACCCGGCCTCCTTGATCGCCCGGACGATGCGGCCGGGCAGGGCGCCGACGTAGGTGCGCCGGTGGCCGCGGATCTCGGCCTCGTCCCGTACGCCGCCGAGGGCGACCCGGACGAACTTGCGGCCCATGGCGTGGGCCACGGACTCACCGAGGGAGGTCTTGCCGACGCCGGGCGGACCGACGAGGGCGAGGACGGCACCGCCGCGGCGTCCGCCGACGACGCCGAGGCCGCGCTCGGCGCGCCGCTTGCGCACCGCCAGGTACTCGGTGATGCGCTCCTTCACGTCCTGCAGGCCGGCGTGCTCGGCGTCCAGGATCGCCTGGGCGCCGGGGATGTCGTACTGGTCCTCGGTCCGCTCGTTCCACGGCAGTTCGAGGACGGTGTCGAGCCAGGTGCGGATCCAGGAGCCCTCGGGGGACTGGTCACTGGCCCGCTCCAGCTTGTCGACCTCCTTGAGGGCGGCCTCGCGCACCTTCTCCGGCAGGTCGGCGGCCTCCACACGGGCCCGGTAGTCGTCGGACTCGTCGCCCTCGGACTCGCCGTTCAGCTCGCGCAGTTCCTTGCGTACGGCTTCGAGCTGACGGCGCAGCAGGAACTCGCGCTGCTGCTTGTCGACGCCCTCCTGGACGTCCTTGGCGATGGTCTCGGCGACGTCCTGCTCGGCGAGGTGCTCGCGGAGCTGGGCGGTGGCGAGCTTGAGGCGGGCGACCGGGTCGGCGGTCTCCAGGAGTTCGACCTTCTGCTCGACGGTGAGGAAGGGCGAGTAGCCGGAGTTGTCGGCGAGGGCGCCGACGCCGTCGATCTGCTGGACGCGGTCGACGACCTGCCAGGCACCGCGCTTCTTGAGCCAGCTGGTGGCCAGCGCCTTGTACTCCTTGACGAGCTCGGCCACGGCGCCGGGCAGCGGGTCGGGGACGGTCTCCTCGACGGCGGTGCCCTCGACCCACAGGGCGCCGCCGGGCCCGGTCGTGCCGGCGCCGATGCGGACCCGGCCGCGTCCCCGGACGAGCGCGCCGGGGTCGCCGTCGGCGAGCCGCCCGACCTGCTCCACGGTCCCGAGGACACCGGTGGCGGCGTAGGTGCCGTCGACCCGGGGCACCAGGAGCACCCGGGGCTTGCCGGTCCCGGGGCGGGCCGCGGCCTGGGCGGCCTCGACGGCGGCCCGTACGTCGTTGTCGGACAGGTCCAGCGGCACCACCATTCCGGGCAGCACGACCTCGTCGTCGAGCGGCAGCACAGGCAGAGTGAGCGGCGCGGTCACCTTGGACTCAGAAGCCATGATCTCCCCTTCGGCAGTCAAGTTGAGCTGTACAGACTCAATGCTCATGAGCCGGTGAATGTTCCCCGGCCCGTGTTCGCTCTGAGCGATCACCGGGGGAACCGGCGTCCACCCGGCGCCCCGCCCCCGGGAGGGGCATGCTCGGACCATGACGCGACGCGTACGGGCACGGTGGTGCGGGGCCCTGCTCCTGACGGTGGTGGTGGCCGCGGGGGCGAGCGGCTGCGGGACGGAGGCGCCGTCTCCGCCCGGGCAGCCCTCCTCGCCCGCCCCGGCGACGACCGGGCAGGCCTCGCCGCCGCGCCAGGAGCCGAGCGGCCAGGAGGTGCTGGTGGAGGTCGTCGTCACGGGCGGCTTCGCCGGGGTGCGCAACCGGCTGGTCGTCCACGAGGACGGCGGCTGGACCCTGGACTCCCGCGCGAAGGAGCCGCGCGACGGCCGGATGACCCCGGACGGGGTGGCCCGGCTGCGGGCGGCGCTGGAGGACCCCGCGTACGACCGGGTGCCCGCCGAACCCACCGGCGAACCGGTCCGGGACGGCTTCCGGTACACCGTCACCCACGGGCAGCACCGCGTCGTCGCCACCGACGGCGCCGTACCGCCCGCGCTCCGGCGCGTCCTCGACGCCCTCCCGGAGGGCGGCCCGCCGACGAGCCCCTGATCCCCGCCCCGAGGGACGTACGGCCCGCCGTGAACCGAAGCGGCTCCGCCGGGCGATAGACAGGGCGTGAGACTGTTGCGCCCCTCAGGGGGAGGCCCTCGAAGGGACGACGAGGCGGAAGCACGGGCCGGGGTGAGCGGCACGGACGGGAGCGCCGGGCCGCCGGGCGGTGGTGGCGAGCGGACGGCCGGTGGACTGGCCGGCGCCGGTCGTCCGGGCGCCGGACCGGGAGACGTCGAGATCGCGGACGGGGCGGGGACGGCGGTCCGGGGGCGTCTCACCCGACCGGAGGTTTTCCGCCACGCGGCGGTGGGGCAGCCGCTGGCGCGGTCCTGCGAGGAGGACGCCTTCCGGAGACCGGGGCAGGAGCGCGCCGCCCTCGTGCACCTCGCCGTGCACGAGCGGCCGGCGCCGGCCCCGCCCGGGCACGGCACCGGTCCCTCCGGCGCCCAGGAGTACCTGGACCGGCCGCGCGCCAGGGCTCCCGCCGCCCAGCGCGCCTACCTGGCCCGCCGTCTCGCGGCCGACCACTGCCGCCCGGAGGAGGTGCCGGCCCCGTGAACCGCGGCTCCCCGTTCCTTCTGTACGCGCGCTCCCGTGGCCTGCCGGGGGCGGTCGCCGCCCTCGCCGGCACGGCGGCGGTCACCGCGTGGGGCGCCTGGTGGCCGGTCCCCCGTCCCGGTTTCGACCACGCGACCCGGCTGCCGGTGGTCGTCCTCGGCCCGCTGCTCGCCGCCGCGGGCGTCGGTACGAGCCCGCACACCCCGAGCGGCGTGCTGGACCGTACGGCGGTACGGCCCTGGTGGCGGCGGCACCTGGGCCGTCGCGGGGACGGCCTTCGTGCTGGGCACGGCGCTCTGCGCCTGGCGGGGGCCCCGGCCCACGGGCGGCTGACTTCCCGAACCACGAGGGGGCGAATTTCGGCCACCGCCGGAGCCAGGGCCGGACCCGTACCCCCGCCACCCCGTCCGGCCCGGGACCCCGCGCCCGGCCCCATAAGGCGTTTGTCCCGCCCCCGCCCCGCCCGACAGGATGACCGGGAGCCGTCAGCTGCCGAGACGAGAGCGGAGTGAACCCGATGTCCAGCCCCGTCACCCTCGACCGCCGTGAGGGACCGTACGGAGAAGTGGTGCTGCGGCGGCGCGCCGAGCACTTCGAGATCATCGCCAACGGCACGTTCCTGATGGACACCTCCGACGGGCGCTCCGAGCGGCTTCTCGTGGACGCGGCCAGGGACGCCCTGCCCGAGGAGGCCCGGGCCGGTGCCTCGATCCTCATCGGCGGGCTCGGGGTGGGGTTCTCGCTCGCGCACGCCGCGGCCGACCCGCGCTGGGGGCGGATCGCCGTCGTGGAACGGGAGGAGGCGATCATCCACTGGCACCGGCGCGGCCCGCTCGCCGCGCTCTCCGGGGCGGCGCTGGCCGACCCGCGGACCGTGATCCTGCACACGGACCTCGTGGAGTACCTGCGGACCTCCCCCGACACGTACGACGCCCTGTGCCTGGACATCGACAACGGCCCGGACTGGACGGTGACGGAGGACAACGAAAACCTCTACGGCACCGAGGGGTTGGCGTCCTGCGCGGCCCGGCTGAACCCCGGCGGGGTGCTCGCCGTGTGGTCCGCGCGGCCCTCCACCGATTTCGAAGAGTCGTTGCGGAATGCCGGATTCAGCGGGGTACGGACCGAAGAGATCCCCGTTGCCCGGGGCGTCCCGGACGTGGTCCACCTCGGCATCAGGCCTGCGTAGCCGGGACGCCGCCGGTACCTCTAGGCTGCTGCACCGACATCGGCGACGCGAGGCGGGGCAATGGAGCAGACACACACCACTCACCAGGGTGCGGCCACTCCGGGGGCCCAGCGCAGGGTGCTCGTCGTCGAGGACGACGCGACCATCCTGGAGGCCGTCTCGGCCCGGCTGCGGGCCGAGGGATTCCTCGTGCAGACCGCGGCCGACGGCCCCGCGGCCGTCGACGCCGCGGAGGCCTGGCAGCCGGACCTGATGGTCCTGGACGTGATGCTGCCCGGCTTCGACGGTCTGGAGGTCTGCCGCCGGGTCCAGGCGCAGCGGCCGGTCCCGGTCCTGATGCTGACCGCCCGCGACGACGAGACCGACATGCTGGTCGGGCTCGGGGTCGGCGCGGACGACTACATGACGAAGCCGTTCTCGATGCGCGAGCTCGCCGCCCGGGTGCACGTGCTGCTGCGCCGCGTGGAGCGGGCCGCGCTGGCGGCGGTGACCCCGCGCAGCGGCATACTGCGCCTGGGCGAGCTGGAGATCGACCACGCGCAGCGCCGGGTGCGGGTGCGGTCCGAGGACGTGCACCTGACGCCGACCGAGTTCGACCTGCTGGTCTGTCTGGCGAACACCCCGCGGGCGGTCCTCTCCCGCGAGCAGCTCCTCGCCGAGGTGTGGGACTGGGCGGACGCCTCGGGCACCCGGACGGTGGACTCGCACATCAAGGCGCTGCGCCGGAAGATCGGCGCCGAGCGGATCCGTACGGTGCACGGCGTCGGGTACGCGCTGGAGACCCCGGCGCCGTGAGCCGCGCCGCGGACCGCGTCCCCCACCGTGCCCCGAACCGGCCCGCGGGCCGGCCGGGCAGGCTCACGCGGGCCGGCGGGCCCCCCGCGGGGCGGACCGGGCGGCGGATCTCGATCTCGATCAAGACCAAGCTGGGCGCCCTGGTGGTCGGCGCGGTGCTGCTGACGTCCGCGCTCGCCCTGGTGGCGATCCGCACCTCCACCGAGTTCCGGTACATCACGATCTTCGCGATGATCGCGACCCTGCTGATCACGCAGTTCGTGGCGCAGTCCCTGACGGCGCCGCTGGACGAGATGAACACGGTGGCGGGTTCGATCTCGCGCGGCGACTTCAGCCGCCGGGTGCAGGGCGC
The DNA here is from genome assembly GCF_040302405.1 of Streptomyces sp. NPDC126503. NCBI lineage: Bacteria > Bacillati > Actinomycetota > Actinomycetes > Kitasatosporales > Streptomycetaceae > Streptomyces > Streptomyces sp. NPDC126503. Next base: position 113,109 of record NZ_JBEORS010000009.1, on the reverse strand, counting down.
GGACCGGCGGGACGAGCTGGGCGACCTCGCCTCCACCATCAACCGCATGGCGGACGACCTGGAGGCCGTCGACCGGCACCGCAAGGAGCTGGTGGCCAACGTCTCGCACGAGCTGCGCACGCCCATCGCCGCGCTCCGGGCGGTCCTGGAGAACGTCGTGGACGGGGTCTCCGAGGCCGATCCCGAGACCATGCGCTCGGCGCTGAAGCAGACGGAACGCCTCGGCCGGCTGGTGGAGACCCTGCTGGACCTGTCACGTCTCGACAACGGTGTCGTCACGCTCCGGGCCCGCCGCTTCGAGGTGTGGCCGTACCTCTCCGGGGTGCTGCGGGAGGCGAACCTGGCCGCGTCCCAGCGCGGGCTGTCGTCGACGTCGGGGCTCCACCGCCGTACGGACGTCCATCTGCACCTGGACGTGTCACCGCCCGAGCTGACCGCGCACGCGGACCCGGAGCGGCTGCACCAGGTGATGGCGAACCTCATCGACAACGCGGTCAAGCACTCGCCGCCGCACGGCCGGGTCACGGTCCGGGCCCGGCGCGGCCCGTACCCGGACTCGCTGGAGCTGGTGGTCGAGGACGAGGGCCCGGGCATCCCGGAGGCGGAGCGGCACAAGGTGTTCGAGCGCTTCAACCGGGGCACGGTGCCGAATCAGCACGGTCCGGGGAGCGACGGCGGGACCGGACTCGGCCTGGCCATCGCCCGGTGGGCGGTCGATCTCCACGGCGGCGGGATCGGAGTGGCCGAATCATCACGCGGCTGCCGCATCAGAGTCACTCTTCCGGGCAGTCTTCCCTACAGAGATTGACGTAGGGTTCGAACCGGAAGCACACGTTCTGCGTGTACGCGGGCATGACGTGATCAGGGATGCGGCCGAAGGCGGCCGTAGCCGTGTTTTTCCGTACCCTCACACAGGGGGAACCACGGTTGTTTCCCGCCATTCACGGCGGTGAAACGCCGCGTCAAGTGTGACTTGCGCGACGTTGGAGTGCCCGGCCTGCACCTCCCGGCCGGACAGGCGTAGCCTTTATTTCCGCTGTCCATCACCTTGTGAAGCGGAAGAGGGCGGTTGCCGCCGTGTCGTCTCAGTCCCCCAGTACCCCGAGCTCCCCGACCGACCAAGACGGGGCGGGCAAGAGCCCCGCGACCGCCTTCGGTGCCAATGAGTGGCTCGTCGACGAGATCTACCAGCAGTACCTCCAGGACCCGAATTCGGTCGATCGTGCCTGGTGGGACTTCTTCGCCGACTACAAGCCCGGAGCGTCGGAGACCCCCGCCGCCCCGGCCGCCACCACGCCGAGCGCGCCGGCCGCGCCGCAGACGGGCCCCGCACAGGCCGCGCCTGCCGCTCCCGCCGCCGCCCCGGCCGCCGCCGTACCCGCCCCGGCCACCGCTCCGGCACCGGCCCAGCCGAAGCCGGCCGCGGCCCCCGCCGCCCCGGCCGCCGCGAAGCCCGCCGCCGCTCCGGCCCCGGCCAAGGCCGCCGCTCCGGCCGCCAAGGCCCCGGAGGCGACCGAGGCCCCCGCCGGCCCCGAGCTGATCACCCTGCGTGGTCCCGCCGCGGCCGTCGCGAAGAACATGAACGCCTCGCTGGACATGCCGACGGCCACGTCCGTCCGCGCCGTCCCGGTGAAGCTCCTGTTCGACAACCGGATCGTCATCAACAACCACCTGAAGCGCGCCCGGGGCGGGAAGATCTCCTTCACCCACCTCATCGGCTACGCCATGGTGCAGGCCATCAAGGCCATGCCGTCGATGAACTGGTCGTACGCGGAGAAGGACGGCAAGCCGACCCTGGTCAAGCCGGAGCACGTCAACTTCGGTCTCGCCATCGACCTGGTCAAGCCCAACGGCGACCGCCAGCTCGTCGTCGCCGGCATCAAGAAGGCCGAGACGCTGAACTTCTTCGAGTTCTGGCAGGCCTACGAGGACATCGTCAAGCGCGCCCGCGTCGGCAAGCTGACGATGGAGGACTTCACCGGCGTCACGGTCTCCCTGACCAACCCCGGCGGCCTCGGCACCGTCCACTCCGTGCCGCGTCTGATGCCCGGTCAGTCCGTCATCATGGGCGTCGGTTCCATGGACTACCCGGCCGAGTTCCAGGGCACCTCCCAGGACACCCTGAACAAGCTGGGCATCTCCAAGGTCATGACCCTGACCTCGACCTACGACCACCGGGTCATCCAGGGCGCGGCCTCCGGCGAGTTCCTGCGGATCGTCTCCAACCTCCTCCTCGGCGAGGACGGTTTCTACGACGACATCTTCAAGGCGCTGCGCATCCCCTACGAGCCGGTCCGCTGGCTCAAGGACATCGACGCCTCGCACGACGACGACGTCACCAAGGCCGCGCGCGTCTTCGAGCTCATCCACTCCTACCGGGTCCGCGGCCACGTCATGGCCGACACCGACCCGCTGGAGTACAAGCAGCGCAAGCACCCCGACCTGGACATCACCGAGCACGGCCTCACCCTGTGGGACCTGGAGCGGGAGTTCGCGGTCGGCGGCTTCGCCGGCAAGTCGATGATGAAGCTCCGCGACATCCTCGGCGTGCTCCGCGACTCGTACTGCCGCACCACCGGCATCGAGTTCATGCACATCCAGGACCCGAAGCAGCGCAAGTGGATCCAGGACCGCGTCGAGCGCCCGCACGCCCGTGTGGAGCGCGAGGAGCAGCTCCGCATCCTGCGCCGGCTCAACGCCGCCGAGGCCTTCGAGACCTTCCTGCAGACGAAGTACGTCGGCCAGAAGCGGTTCTCCCTGGAGGGCGGCGAGTCCGTCATCCCGCTGCTCGACGCGGTCATCGACTCGGCCGCCGAGTCGCGCCTGGACGAGGTCGTCATCGGCATGGCCCACCGCGGCCGGCTGAACGTCCTCGCCAACATCGTCGGCAAGTCCTACGCGCAGATCTTCCGCGAGTTCGAGGGCAACCTCGACCCGAAGTCGATGCACGGCTCCGGCGACGTGAAGTACCACCTGGGCGCCGAGGGCACCTTCACGGGCCTCGACGGCGAGCAGATCAAGGTCTCCCTGGTCGCCAACCCCTCCCACCTGGAGGCGGTCGACCCGGTCCTGGAGGGCGTCGTCCGCGCCAAGCAGGACATCATCAACAAGGGCGGCACGGACTTCACGGTCCTCCCCGTCGCCCTGCACGGTGACGCGGCCTTCGCGGGCCAGGGCGTCGTGGCCGAGACCCTGAACATGTCGCAGCTGCGCGGCTACCGCACGGGCGGCACGGTCCACATCGTCATCAACAACCAGGTCGGCTTCACCGCCGCCCCGGAGTCCTCGCGTTCCTCGATGTACGCGACCGACGTGGCCCGCATGATCGAGGCGCCGATCTTCCACGTGAACGGCGACGACCCGGAGGCCGTGGTCCGCGTCGCGCGGCTCGCCTTCGAGTTCCGCCAGACGTTCAACAAGGACGTCGTGATCGACCTCATCTGCTACCGCCGCCGCGGTCACAACGAGGGCGACAACCCCTCGTTCACCAACCCGCAGATGTACAACCTGATCGACAAGAAGCGTTCGGTGCGCAAGCTGTACACCGAGTCGCTCATCGGTCGCGGGGACATCACCCTGGAGGAGGCGGAGCAGTCGCTCCAGGACTTCCAGGGACAGCTGGAGAAGGTGTTCGCGGAGGTCCGCGAGGCCACCGCCGCCCCGGCGCCCACGCACGTGCCGGACGCCCGGGCCGAGTTCCCGGTCGCCGTCACCACCGCGGTCTCCCAGGAGGTCGTGAAGCGGATCGCCGAGTCGCAGGTCAACGTCCCGGAGCGGATCACGGTCCACTCGCGCCTGCTGCCGCAGCTGCAGCGCCGCGCGGCCTCCATCGACGACGGCACCATCGACTGGGGCTTCGGCGAGACCCTCGCCATCGGCTCCCTGCTGATGGAGGGCACCCCGGTCCGCCTCTCGGGCCAGGACACCCGCCGCGGCACCTTCGGCCAGCGCCACGCGGTGCTGGTGGACCAGGAGACCGGCGAGGACTACACCCCGCTGCTCTACCTGACGGAGGACCAGGCCCACTACAACGTCTACGACTCGCTGCTCAGCGAGTACGCGGCGATGGGCTTCGAGTACGGCTACTCGCTGGCCCGACCGGACTCCCTGGTCGTCTGGGAGGCCCAGTTCGGTGACTTCGTCAACGGCGCGCAGACCGTCGTCGACGAGTTCATCTCCTCGGCCGAGCAGAAGTGGGGCCAGACCTCCGGCGTCACGCTGCTCCTGCCGCACGGTTACGAGGGCCAGGGCCCGGACCACTCGTCCGCCCGCCCGGAGCGCTTCCTCCAGCTGTGCGCCCAGGACAACATGACGGTCGCCATGCCGACGCTGCCGTCGAACTACTTCCACCTGCTGCGCTGGCAGGTGCACAACCCGCACCACAAGCCGCTCATCGTCTTCACCCCGAAGTCGATGCTGCGTCTGAAGGCCGCGGCGTCCAAGGTGGAGGAGTTCACGACCGGCGGCTTCCGCCCGGTCATCGGAGACGAGTCGGTCAACGCGGCCGACGTCCGCAAGGTCGTCTTCTGCGCGGGCAAGGTCTACTACGACCTCGACGCCGAGCGGAAGAAGCGCGGTGTCACGGACACGGCGATCATCCGGGTGGAGCGCCTGTACCCGCTGCCGGGTGCCGAGCTGCAGGCCGAGATCTCCAAGTACCCGAACGCCGAGAAGTACCTGTGGGCCCAGGAGGAGCCGGCGAACCAGGGTGCGTGGCCGTTCATCGCGCTCAACCTGATCGACCACCTCGACCTGGCGGTCGGCGCGGACATCCCGGCGGGCGAGCGCCTGCGCCGGATCTCGCGCCCGCACTCCTCCTCCCCGGCGGTCGGCTCGGCCAAGCGCCACCAGGCGGAGCAGCAGCAGCTGGTCAACGAGGTCTTCGACGCCTGACCCCGGTACCGCGTACCCGGTACGTACGGAGGCCCGGCACCCCTTGCGGGGGTGCCGGGCCTCCGGCGTTCCCGGACCGCCGCGGAGGGGACCGAGGCGCGTCGGGGGCCCGCCGGGTACGGCCTATCCTGGGCGTATGTACTTCACCGACCGTGGCATCGAGGAACTGGAGAAGCGGCGAGGCGAGGAGGAGGTCACCTTCGAGTGGCTCGCCGAGCAGCTGCGGACCTTCGTCGACCTCAACCCCGACTTCGAGGTGCCGGTCGAGCGCCTCGCCACCTGGCTGGCCCGTCTCGACGACGAGGACGAGGACGAGTAGGAACCCCTGGGGGTCCCGGGGTCCCTCCGGCGGTCGGTACGGCACGGAGCTCGTGCAGGCTCGGTGGCGGGCTCCACGCGCGTGAGGGTGCGGAGGGGGCGGTACGGCGCCGGTAGCGGGCCTCACGCGCGCGTGGGGGCCGGCCCGCCGGCGCGCAGGCGGTCGTGGGCGAGGCCGAGGGCCCCGTGGGCGACGAGGACGGTTCCGGCCGTCGCCCAGCCGCCGCTGCGGCGACGCAGGGCCCACAGCAACAGCGGCAGGCCCGCCGCGAGCTGCGCGGCGGCGAGGGCACGCGCCCGGGGGCCCCGCAGGCAGGGGCCGAGGGGACGGTGCTCCACGATGTCCGGTACGGCGCGTACGGCGTCGCGCCGGCCGCTGCCCTCCACATGTTCGGCGCCCCGGGCGAGCGCGGCGGAGCGCAGCCGGTCCGTGTCCTCCCCGGGACTGATCCCGGCCGGCAGGGCGAGCCCGGCGCGGGTGAGGACGGCGACGAGGCCGACGAGCCGGGCGGCGCCGTCGGCGTCCGGGTCGGGGACGGTGAGCGGTTCGAGGTCCTGGACGTCCAGGACGGGGTCGAGGGCGAGGCGGTCCGCGAAGGTCCGCATCGCCTCGTCCTCGCCGGCGGGCGTGCCGTCCGCGAGCCACGTGTAGCCGACGGGGCGCCGGAATCCGGTGGCGAGGACGAAGCCGGCGCGCTCGCCGTCCCACCAGAGCGCGAGGACGGGCCAGGTGGCGGCGGAGACCGCGAGGGCGGTGGCCCAGCCGCTGACGGCGCGTTCGACGGGTTCCCCGCCGTGGAGCCAGGGGGTCCCCTCCGGCACGAGGACGCTCCAGTCCGTCCCTGCGGGGACCAGCAGCAGGTGTTCCCGAAGGAGTTGGGCCGGCGGCCTGACCAGTGTGGATTCGGCGCGGCAGAGCAGCAGCGCTCCGGCGGGGCTCGGTCGGGAGGTCGCGTTCATGCGCCTTACGCTAGGGCAATTTGTCCGCGTACGGAGGGGATTGCGCCACCCCTGTCAGGGGAGAGTCAGGGTTGACTTCCCCTCACCGCGATATATCGTGTATGCGAGAGACGCGATATGTTGCGTTGCCGATACGGGAGGTCAGCACCATGACAGAGTGGTCCGTCACCGAGCCGACGAAACTCACGCCTGCCGGGCCCGTGACGCGCCTCCAGGTCCGTGTCGTCAACGGCGCGGTGAACGTGGTGGGGACCGAGGAGGCCACCGCGCGGGTGGAGGTCTCCGAGATCGAGGGGCCGCCGCTGATCGTGTCGCAGGAGGGCTCGACGCTGACCGTCAGCTACGAGGACCTGCACTGGAAGGGCATCCTCAAGTGGCTCGACCGCAGGGGCATGCGGCGCCGGGCCGTGGTGTCCGTGGCCGTGCCCGCGGGTGTGGACGTCGAGGTGGGGGTGGTCGGCGCCGAGGCCGTCGTCTCCGGGATCCGGGGGCGTACGGAGGTGCGGGGCGTCACCGGCGACACGACGCTCGTCGGACTCTCCGGACCGGTCCGGGCGGAGACCGTGTCGGGCGCCCTGGAGGCCCAGTCGGTGACGGGGGCCCTGCGGGTCAACTCCGTGACCGGTGACGTGACGGTGATCGAGGGCGCCGGCGCCTCCGTGACGGCGGACACGGTGAGCGGGGACATGGTGATCGACCTCGCCGGGGCCGGTCAGGACGGGCCGCCGGCGGACATCCGGCTCACCAGCGTGTCCGGCGAGGTCGCCATCCGGCTGCCGCACCCGGGCGACGCCCGGGTGGAGGCCACCACCACCAGCGGCTCGCTGTCCAACGCCTTCGAGGACCTGCGGGTGGGCGGGCAGTGGGGCGCCAAATCCCTGACCGGCACCCTCGGTTCCGGCCGGGGGACGCTCAAGGCCACGACCCTCTCCGGATCGATCGCCCTGCTCCGCCGCCCCGAGCCGGACGAGGACGCCGGCTCCCCCGCCCCGTCCGCCCCCTCCTCGACCGGAAAGGTGCTCTGACATGCCGCCCGTCTTCGCCCACGGCCGCCTCCGCCTCTATCTGCTCAAGCTGCTCGAGGAGGCCCCCCGCCACGGCTACGAGGTGATCCGGCTCCTGGAGGAGCGCTTCCAGGGGCTGTACGCCCCCTCGGCGGGCACCGTCTACCCGCGCCTGGCCAAGCTGGAGGCCGAGGGGCTCGTCACCCACGCCAGCGAGGGCGGGCGCAAGGTGTACTCGATCACCGACGCGGGCCGGGCCGAGCTGGCCGCCCGGGGCGCCGAACTGGACGACCTGGAGCGGGAGATCCGCGAGTCGGTGTCGGAGCTCGCGGCGGAGATCCGGGAGGACGTACGGGGCGCGGCCGGCCGGGTCCGCAGCGAGATGCGGGCGGCGGCGGGCCGGACCCGGCAGGCGGAGAGTTCGGCCTTCGCCGACGCCAAGGAGGAGCTGCGCCGGGCCCAGCAGGAATGGAAGGAGCAGGCCCGCCAGGCCCGCGCGGAGGCGCAGAACGCACGGCGCCAGGCCAAGGAGTTCCAGCGGATCGCCCAGCAGGTCCAGGAGCAGGTCCAGGACCGCTTCTCGCGGGGCGAGTGGCCCAAGGGCGTCTGGGAGGGCCTCTCGGACATCACCGCCCAGCTCGGCGGTCTGGTCACCGGCACCACCCACCCCAAGGCCTCGGGCGCCGGTTCGCCGTTCCCGCCGGACCGGGAGGCCTCCGGCGGCACCGGCACGTCCGGTACCCCCGGCACCCCCGGCACGTCCGGCACTGAGACCGCCGAGGCGCCGGAGTGGGCCCGCCCCACGGAGGGTTCGGGCGATCCGGCCCGTGACCTGGACCGCCTGCTGGACCGGTTCCGCGACGAGATCCGCGACGCGGCCCGGGACCACGGGGTGAACGACGAGCAGCTGTCCGAGGCCCGCCGGCACCTGTCGACGGCGGCGGTCCGCATCACGGGGCTCCTGCGTCCCCGGCGCGGAGACTGAGGCCGGGCGCCCGGGCGGAGCCGGCCGCCCGCCGGTCCCCGCCCGCCGGTCCGCCGCCGGTTCCGCCCCGCCGTCAGCCGCGGGTGACCGTCACCGTCACCCGCGCGTCCGGGGCGGCGAGGACCCAGGCCCTGCCCCGGTCCTGGCGGAGCACCAGTGCCCCGCCCCCGGCGGTGACCCGCCAGTCGCCGGGCGGCAGGGAGAGTTCGGTGACGCGGGGGCCGCGGCGTCCGGCGGAGTCGTACACGAGGCGGTAGGCGCCGGCCAGGGAGTCGTACGCGGCGGAGCGCACCGTGCCCGCGACGGCCTCCGCGTACGGCTCGGCGGTCAGCTCCTTGTTGGTGCGGAAGGCCCCGGTGCCGTCCACGGCGCAGTAGCCACCGCCGTAGCACCACACGTATCCGGCCCAGCCGGAGCCGTACCGGCCGAGGGAGGCCATGGCGTCACGGTAGAAGCGGTTCATGTTCGGGAGGGAGTTGTTGAGCGGCCCCCACTCCCCCACCACCACGGGCACCTTGTACTCGGCCGGGTAGCGGGTGACGGCCCGCTCGTAGTTCTCGATCCAGCCGGCGGCCGGGTCGTAGTCGGCACCGGCCTCCATGCCGGTGTTGTAGAAGTGGGGGGCGTAGACGACCTTGGGGTCGTCGATCCGGCCGAGGCCGGTCGGGACGCCCTCGCCGACGATCGGGGTCGGTTCGACGAAGAGCCAGGCGTCCGGGTCGGCCGAACGGACCGCGTCGGCGAGGCGGTTGTACAGGGGGGTGAGGTGGTCCCGTTCGATGCGCCGGGCCGCCGTCGCCAGGTCCTCACCCTCCCGCAGCTCGCCCATGGGTTCGTTGATGAGGTCGTAGCCGAGGACGGCGGGGTGGTCGTCGAAGCGTTCGGCGAGGACCCGCCACATGCGGGCCTGGGCGCGCCTGAGGTCCTCGTCCTCGTAGAGGTGGGTGAAGGCGCGCTGGACGGCCGGTTCGAAGTACTCGGAGAACCAGTCGTCCGGGTGGGGCGTGAAGGGCAGGCCGTCGGTCCTCGTGGCCCAGGCGGGGATGCCCCGGTGCCCGAAGGCCGGGCCGAAGACGTCCTGGTGGGCGTCGATGAGGACGGTGACGTCGTGCCGGTGCGCCCAGTCCAGGATCCGTTCGATCTTCCGGAGGTAGTCCTCGCTGTACCGGCCGGGCCGGGGTTCGAGGTCGTCCCAGAAGACGAGGAGGCGGGCGAAGTTGAAGCCTTGGGCCCGCATGTCGCGGAAGTGCTTCTCGGTGATCGCGGAGAGGGCCGCCTCGCCCCGGTTCGTCTTGTCCTCGACGTTCCAGCCGCGCAGGGTCAGGGTGCGGCCGTGCTCGTCGGTGAGGGCGGGGATGCCCGTCCCGCCACCGGTGCTCCCGGCGCGTGCCACCGAGCCCGTGGAGCCGCTGGAGCCCGTGGAGCCGCTGGAGCCGGTGATGGCGGTGGTGGCGGTGGCCGTGGTGGTGGGGGCGAGGAGGACGGCGAGAACGGCGCTCGCCGCCAGGGTGGTTCGCAACACAGGGAGCACGGGGACCTCCGGCACGACGGTGTGTTCGCGGTGCCGGAGATCCCATCAGGTGATCTGACGCTTCATCAAGAGTTGGTGAGCACGATCTTTCCGAAGAGGTCGCCCGAGGCCATCTTCTCGAAGCCCTCGCGGGCGCGGTCGAGCGGCAGCACCTCGTCGATCACGGGCCGGACACCGGTGGCCGCGCAGAACGACAGCAGGTCCTCCAGCTCGTCCTTGGAGCCCATGGTCGAGCCGACGACCTTCAGCTCCAGGAAGAAGATCCGGGTGAGCTCCGCGTGCGAGGGCCGGTCCCCGCTGGTGGCGCCGGAGATGACGACGGTGCCGCCCGGGCGCAGCGACTTGACCGAGTGCGACCAGGTGGCCGCGCCGACGGTCTCGATGACGGCGTCCACCCGCTGCGGGAGCCGCGCCCCCGGCTCGTACGCCTCGACGGCCCCGAGCTCGACGGCCCGCTTCCGCTTGGCCTCGTCGCGGCTGGTGGCGAAGACGCGCAGGCCGGCCGCCTTGCCGAGGGCGATGGCGGCCGTGGCGACGCCGCCACCGGCGCCCTGGACCAGGATCGAGTCACCGGGGCGCACGCCGGCGTTGGTGAACAGCATCCGGTAGGCGGTGAGCCAGGCCGTGGGGAGGCAGGCGGCCTCCTCGAAGGAGAGCTCCTTCGGCTTGGGCAGCACGTTCCAGCGGGGCACGGTGACGCGCTCGGCGAAGGTGCCCTGGTAGCGCTCGGTGAGGATGGAGCGGGGCTCGTCCGGACCGACGCCGTGGCCCGTCTGGCCGATGACGGAGTGCAGGACGACCTCGTTGCCGTCCTCGTCGATGCCCGCCGCGTCGCAGCCGAGGATCATCGGCAGCTTCTCCTCGGGCAGTCCGACGCCGCGCAGCGACCACAGGTCGTGGTGGTTGAGGGAGGCGGCCTTGACGGTGACGGTGGTCCAGCCGGGCCGGACCTCGGGTTCGGGGCGTTCGCCCAATTCGAGGCCGTTGAGGGGCTGGTCGCGATCGATACGAGCGGCGTAGGCAGCGAACATGGCCCCGACCCTAGGACGCCACCGGCGGTGACGGAACCACGCGCCTGTGTGACGCACGTCCCTCCCGGGCCCGGCGCACGCCCGCGTCCCTCCCGGGACGCGCCGAGGGCCCCGCTCCGTGTGGGGAGCGGGGCCCTCGGGCGTACGGCGCGCGCGTCAGCGGCGGGCGACGCCCTCCGCGCGGGCGGCGGCGGCGACCGCGGCGGCGACGGCCGGAGCGACCCGCTCGTCGAACGGCGAGGGGATCACGCAGTCGGCGGAGAGCTGGTCACCGACGACGTCGGCGATGGCGTTGGCCGCGGCGATCTTCATGCCCTCGGTGATCCGGGAGGCCCGGACCTGGAGCGCGCCGGCGAAGATGCCGGGGAACGCGAGGACGTTGTTGATCTGGTTCGGGTAGTCCGAGCGGCCGGTCGCCACGACGGACGCGTACTTGTGCGCGACGTCGGGGTGGACCTCCGGGTTCGGGTTGGCCATGGCGAACACGAACGCGTTCGGGGCCATGGAGGCGACGGCCTCCTCCGGAACGGTACCGCCGGAGACGCCGATGAAGACGTCGGCGCCGGCCAGGGCGCTCTCCAGGGAGCCGGTGAGGCCGGCCTTGTTGGTGAGCTCGGCGATCTCGCGCTTGACGTCGGTCAGGTCCTCGCGGTCCCGGCTGACGATGCCCTTGCGGTCGGTGACGGCCACGTCACCGAGGCCGGCCTCCAGGAGGAACTTGGCGATGGCGACACCGGCCGCGCCGGCGCCGGAGATGACACCGCGCAGCTCGCCCAGGGTCCGGCCGGTCAGCTTCGCCGCGTTGCGGAGGGCGGCGAGGGTGACGATGGCCGTGCCGTGCTGGTCGTCGTGGAAGACCGGGATGTCGAGGCGCTCCTGGAGCTTGCGCTCGATCTCGAAGCACCGGGGGGCCGAGATGTCCTCCAGGTTGACGCCGCCGAAGGACGGGGCGAGCCGGACGACGGTCTCGACGATCTCGTCGGTGTCCTTGGTCGCGAGCGCGATCGGGACCGCGTCCACGCCGCCGAACTGCTTGAAGAGGATGGCCTTGCCTTCCATGACGGGAAGGGAGGCCTCCGGGCCGATGTCGCCGAGACCGAGCACCGCGGTGCCGTCGGTCACGACCGCGACGACCTGCGACTTCCAGGTGTAGTCGTTGACCAGCTCGGGCTGCTCGGCGATGGCGGTGCACACCTTGGCCACGCCGGGCGTGTACGCGAGGGACAGGTCGTCCTTGTCCCGGAGGGGGACGGTGGCCTGAATGGCCATCTTGCCGCCCCGGTGGAGCGCGAACGCCGGATCGAAGGGCTCCTCGGGAGCTCCTTCCGTCGCGGCCTCGCTGCGAGGATTGACGATCTCCGCTGCCATGTGGGTAGACCCCTTAAGTCTGCTTCAGTGAGGGTGGCCGCTCCTGGTGAGGAGCGGTTGGCGGGTCCCGCGGCCGCCGTGTCTGGCAGCCGCGCGGGCGCGCCGCACAACGCGCCCTGAGCCCCGGATGAGGGGTGTAAGGATCCTTCTTACCGGACGGACGGCACCGCAGACGAGTCCATAACCGCTCGGTGACGCGACTCATACCGAGCGCACCCGCACGGGGACAGGGAGCGACACGTCACTCGATGTCCGGAAAGATGCGCTCCAGAGCCGAATGGCGGCCTTCCACTCGTCCGAATGGCGAGATGAACCGGAGATTTTCCGGTGGTGGGGAAGTGTTTCCGAAGAAGATCCGGCCTTGATGTACCGGCCTGTCGGGATTCGGGGGTCACCCGTTACCCGATTTTGACATCCGAGGCCGTCGGTTTGAGCCGGTCCGAATGGCAAGATGCCGTAATCACACGAGGTCGCGACACCCGAAGGTGCGTACGCGATCTTTGGCAACTCCCTCACACGCCGGAGGAACCCGACCATGACCGCACGCTCCACGCGCTGTACGACCGTCGCCAAGACCCGCACCTCCCGTCTTGCCGCGGTCGCCGCCATCGCGGTCGCCGGCTCCATGCTGCTGACCGCCTGCGGCGACCAGACCGAGGGCGCCAAGAAGCCCGAGGGCGGCGCTTCCAAGGCCCCCGTGAGCACCGCGCCGCTGTTCTCCAAGCTCCCGGCCGACATCCAGAAGGCCGGTGTCATCAAGGTCGGCACGGACGCCACGTACGCCCCGATGGAATTCAAGAAGGGCAAGGACATCGTCGGTGTCGACCCCGACATCGCCGCGGCCCTCTCCAAGCAGCTGGGCGTCCCGTTCGTGTTCGAGAGCGGCACCTTCGACACCCTGCTCACCGCCCTTCCGACCGGCCGTACGGACATCGTCATGTCCTCCATGACCGACACCAAGGCCCGCCAGGAGGGTCTGGACGACAAGGGCAGGAAGACCGGTACCGGTGTCGACTTCGTCGACTACTTCAGCGCCTCGACCGGCATCCTGGTCAAGAAGGGCAACCCGGAGAACATCAAGTCGCTCGACGACCTGTGCGGCAAGAAGCTCGCGGTGCAGCGCGGCACCACGTACGAGCAGGCCGCCAAGGACCAGGCCGCCAAGTGCGAGAAGGACGGCAAGCCGAAGCTGACCTTCGAGTCCTTCCCGACCGACGCCGAGGCCCAGACCCGCGTCAAGGCGGGCGGCGCCGTGGCCGACCTGAACGACTCGCCGGTCGCCGCGTACATCGCCCAGACGGCGGGTGGCGGCAAGGACTTCGACGCGGTCGCCAACAAGTCGGACGCCGGCTACTTCGGCATCGCGGTCGACAAGAAGGACACGCAGCTGCGGGACGCGCTGAAGGAAGCCCTGGACGCGATCATCAAGGACGGCACCTACAAGGCCGCCCTGGACAAGTGGAACGCCGGTTCCGGCGCGATCCCCGCGGCCAAGATCAACGGCGGCTCCTGACTACCCTCCACCCCCTCCACGTAGCACCGAAGGGCAGTCGCTGTGACTGACAAGCTCGCCAAGGTTCCCGCCGGGGCGTCGCCCGCCCCGGCGGGGACCCCGCCGGAGGCCATCAAGGCCATCCCGGTCCGCCACTTCGGGCGCTGGGTCGCCGCGATAGTGGTCATCGCCCTCCTCGCGCTCCTCGGGTACGCCTTCTCCCAGGGCAACGTCCGCTGGGCGACCGTGCCGGAGAAGCTGTTCGACCCGAGCATCCTCACCGGCCTCTGGAACACCATCCAGATCAGCGTCGCGTCCATGGCGCTCGGCCTGGTCCTGGGCATCCTCTTCGCCGTCATGCGGCTGTCGAAGAACCCGGTGACCAGCACCATCGCCTGGCTGTACATCTGGGTCTTCCGGGGCACCCCGGTCTACGTCCAGCTGCTGATCTGGTTCAACCTCGCCCTGATCTTCCCGATCCTCAACATCGGGTTCTACAAGGACGAGATGACCGACGTCATGACCCCCTTCCTGGCCGCCCTCCTGGGTCTCGGCCTCAACGAGGGCGCGTACATGGCGGAGATCGTCCGGGCCGGCATCCAGTCGGTCGACGAGGGCCAGACCGAGGCCGCGCACGCCCTGGGCATGTCCCAGAGCAGGACGATGCGCCGGATCGTGCTGCCCCAGTCGATGCGGGTGATCATCCCGCCGACGGGCAACGAGTTCATCAACATGCTCAAGACCTCCTCCCTCGTGGTCGCGGTCCAGTACCCGGACCTGCTGCGGGCCGCCCAGGACATCGCCTCGGTCTCGTTCGCCGTGATGGAGATGTTCTTCGTCGCCTCGATCTGGTACCTGATCCTCACCACCGTCTTCAGCATCGGGCAGTTCTACCTGGAGCGGCACTACGCGAAGGGCTCGCTGCGCTCGCTGCCGCCCACGCCGTGGCAGAAGATCAAGGCCAATCTGCGCTTCGCGCCGTCGAAGCGCTCCGGAGGTACCGCATGACCCCCATGGTGAAGGCCGAGGGCGTCCACAAGTCCTACGGCGCCGCGCACATCCTCCGCGGCATCGACCTGGAGGTGCAGAACGGCGAGGTGTTCTGCCTGATCGGCCCGTCCGGTTCCGGCAAGTCCACCTTCCTGCGCTGCATCAACCACCTGGAGAAGATCAACGCCGGCCGGCTGTACGTCGACGGCGAGCTGGTCGGGTACCGCCAGAAGGGCGACAAGCTCTACGAGCTCAAGGACAGCGAGGTCGCGCTCCAGCGCCGCGACATCGGCATGGTCTTCCAGCGCTTCAACCTCTTCCCCCACATGACGGCCCTGGCCAACGTGATGGAGGCGCCGATCCAGGTGAAGGGCGAGACCAAGGCGGTGGCGCGCGAGCGCGCCGAGCGCCTGCTCGACCGCGTGGGCCTCGGCGACAAGGCGGGCAACTACCCCTCGCAGCTCTCCGGCGGCCAGCAGCAGCGCGTGGCCATCGCCCGCGCGCTGGCGATGGAGCCGAAGCTGATGCTGTTCGACGAGCCGACCTCGGCGCTCGACCCGGAGCTGGTGGGCGACGTCCTCGACGTCATGCGGGACCTGGCCGAGTCGGGCATGACGATGGTCGTCGTCACGCACGAGATGGGCTTCGCCCGCGAGGTGGGCGACTCGCTGGTCTTCATGGACGGCGGCGTGGTGGTCGAGTCCGGCCACCCGCGCGACGTCCTGACCAAGCCGCAGCACGACCGGACGAAGGCGTTCCTGTCCAAGGTGCTGTAGGACGCGTACGGGAAGGGGCGGTACGGGATCTCCCGTACCGCCCCTTCCCGCGTCCGGTCCGCCGCGTGACCGCCCGGGTGCCCCGCTTCCGGCCCCCCGGGGGTCGCGCTCCGGGTCACCCCTCCGGGTTCACTTCACGGCGAGGACCATCGTGTCCGAGGGCGAGGCCCAGACGGCGCGGGCCTCGCCGAAGCCGGAGGCGCGCAGGATCTCGGCGTGCCGGCGGGCGGAGGGCATGTCACCGTCGGCGTGCTCGCCGTAGATCTCGTACCGCCGGGCGGTGGGCTCGGCGAGGACCGGGTCCTTGGCGGCGAGCGCCCACCAGTCCGCCCAGTCCAGCGCCCCGGCCTCCTTGGCGCGGTCCATGGCGGCGTGCCGGTGGGCGCGCTCGGCGGCGTTGATGCGCGGGGTGGTCTCGTCGATCATGTGGTCGGCGTTCATGAAGACGCCGCCCTCCCGGACGAGGCCGCCGAGCTGCCCGTAGAGCG
This sequence comes from Streptomyces sp. NPDC126503, assembly GCF_040302405.1. NCBI lineage: Bacteria > Bacillati > Actinomycetota > Actinomycetes > Kitasatosporales > Streptomycetaceae > Streptomyces > Streptomyces sp. NPDC126503. Next base: position 97,273 of record NZ_JBEORS010000009.1, on the reverse strand, counting down.
CCGTGAGGGGCTCGGTGTGCAGCCAGTGCAGCGCGGTGGCGGTGAGGACCGCGTCGTACGTGTCGTGGGGCAGCAGCGCCGTCCACGCGGGGTCCTTGAGGTCGGCGGTCACGAAGGTGACGCGCTCGTCACCGGCGAAGTACCCCTCGGCGATCGTGAGGAGCGCGGGGTCGAGGTCGACCCCGGTGCTCGTCGCCTCCGGGAACCTCTTGAGGAGCCGGTCCGTGATACTTCCCGTACCGCAGGCGAGGTCGAGGACCCGGGGCTTCGGCCCCACGAACGCCTCGACCATGTCGAGCATGACGCGGAACCGCTCCTCGCGGTCCGGCATGTACCACTCCTGCTGACGGTCCCAGCTCTGCTGCCAGGCCGCCCAGTCGGTGTTGTTCATTCGCCGCGTCCTCCCCGTCGACGTAATACCCTCGGATGGGAAACAGTTGTTACCCCTCACGACCACGACCCTAGACCGCCGGAGTAAGGACTACAAGTGGAACTGGCCTATTACTCGGATTACGCCGTGCGTCTGGTCAACACCGAGGAGCCGACCCGCGAGAAGGACTCCCTCACCTCCGTCGAGGTGATCAAGGATCTCTTCGGATCGGCCTCCCAGATGGCCCGCCGCGTGACCGAGGCCGACCTGAGCCGCTTCCGCTCGGTACGGGCACGGCTGCGGGCCGTCTTCACGGCGGCCGACGAGGGCGACCACACCACCGCCGTGGACCTCCTGAACTCCCTCCTCCTGGAATTCCCGGTCAGCCCGCAGATCTCCGGCCACGACATCCTCGACGAGCAGGGGCGCCCCCGCTGGCACATGCACCTCGCCGACCACGCCTCCAACGCCACCGCCGGCTACGCGGCGATCTCGGCGATGGGCCTGGCCTTCCACCTCACCGAGTTCGGCGCCGACCGCCTCGGCCTCTGCCAGGCCCCGCCCTGCCGCAACGCCTACCTCGACACCTCCACCAACCGCTCGCGCCGCTACTGCTCCGACCGCTGCGCGACCCGGGCCAACGTGGCCGCCTACCGGGCCCGCAAGCGCCTGGAGGCCACCGGCCGCACGGCCGAGAACAGCCAGGAGGCCAGCACACCGACGGACCGCTGACGCCCGGGCGTCACCGGCCGGTACCGCGCCAGGACCCGTCCGAGCACCAGCTCGGGCGGTACGGCGCCGAACACCCGGCTGTCGCCCTCCGCGTCCGGGTTGTCCCCCAGCACCCACCAGCCGCCGTCCCGCCGCTCGACCAGCCGCTTCACGACGAGCAGGTCCTGCTGGAGCGGATGCCGCAGCACCGCCACGCATCCGGGCGTCAGCCGCGCCCCGTACCGGACGAGCAGCTGGTCACCGTGGAGCAGCGTGGGCACCATCGAGACGCCCGTCACCTCGGCGATCCCGAACGGAGCCGCCCCCTCGGCCGCCCGCTCCCCCCACGTGTCCCTCATCCGGCACCTCTCGCTCCGCTCGTTCACTCGTACACGAGTCCCATGGTGGCCCTGGACTTTTGACCTAAGCCCCAGGGGGCGCTCGCGAAAACGCCCTTCTCACCGAGTAATGTCCCACCTGAGAAGACGATCACGAGGAAGGACGGCTCAATGCTCTCCCGCCTGTTTGCCCCCAAGGTCAAGGTCAGCGCCCACTGCGACCTCCCCTGCGGTGTCTACGACCCGGCCCAGGCCCGGATCGAGGCCGAGTCGGTCAAGGCTGTCCAGGAGAAGTACCAGGCGAACGAGGACCCGCACTTCCGGGCCCGCGCCACGGTCATCAAGGAGCAGCGCGCGGAGCTCGCCAAGCACCACGTCTCCGTGCTGTGGAGCGACTACTTCAAGGCCCCGCACTTCGAGAAGTACCCGGAGCTCAACCAGCTGGTCAACGACACCCTGAAGGCCCTCTCGGCCGCCAAGGCGTCGACCGACCCGAAGACGGGCGAGAAGGCGCTGGAGCTCATCGCCGAGATCGACCGCATCTTCTGGGAGACCAAGAAGGCCTGACCTTCACATCCTCCTGACCGCACCCGGTCCGCGGGCCGCCGATCCGGCGTCCCGACGGGCCGGGTGCGGCTTTTTCCGCCGGGCCCCGCCCGGCCAGGGGGGCCGGACCGGTCCGCGTCCTCCCACCGGTCACTACGCTGGCGGGCGTGAAGGCGCCGCCGACCCCCTTGCTGGCCCCGGACGCCGCCCGCGCCCTCCAGGGCATGCTCCGGACCGAGATCGCCCCGGGGCTGACCGAGCGGGAGCTCGACGCGGTCGAGGCCCGGTTCGGGTTCACCTTCGCGGCGGACCACCGGGTCTTCCTCGCCGCCGGGCTGCCCCGGGGCTCGGGCTGGCCCGACTGGCGCGGCGGCGACCCCGAGGACCTGGCCGGACGCCTGGCGGGGCCGGTGGAGGGCGTGCTCTTCGACGTGGAGCACGCCGGGTTCTGGTATCCCGCCTGGCCGTCGCGGCCGGCGGAGACGTCCGAGGCGCTGCGCGTGGCCAGGGCGGAGCTGGAGAGCGCGCCGCGACTCGTCCCGGTCTACGGGCACCGCTACCTGCCGGGCACCGCGGGCGAGCACGGGCACCCCGTCCTGTCCGTCCACCAGACCGACATCATCCTGTACGGGAACGACCTCGCCGACTACGTCCGGTACGAATTCGCCGGCCGGTCCAGCGGCCTCTCCGCCCGCTCCACGGTGGACTTCTGGTCGTACTTCACCGAGGGCGGGCCGGGCATCGACGTCACCGCGCCCACACCGTTCGCCCCGTACGCCACGACCGCGCGGGAGGCCGTGGACTGCTTCCGGACGCTGGCCCTGGAACGCCTGATCGGCCGTCGGCACCACCCGGAGCAGCTCATCGAGGCCGGCCTCACGGCTTTGGTCCTCGACGTCGAGACGGAGTCCCTGCCCCTCCTCGCGGGCCTCTCCCGCGCCGAGCGGGAGCAGGCCGACGCGCTGTTCGACCAGGTCCTGTCCGAACTGGACCTGCTCCGGAACCTCCCGGCCGACACCACCCACGTCCCCTGGGAAGCGGCCCGCTGGGAGCTCGTCCGCCGGTGGCTGCGGCTGGTCGTGAACGGCGCCCTGGCCCCCGGCGCCGGCGGTGACCTGGTCACGTACGAGGGGTGGGCCGCTCTGGGCCGGCCGCCGGCGCTCAGGCCGCTGGTCGACCGCACCGATGCCTACAACGCCTGGGCGGCGCTCCCGCGCGGCGACCGGGAACACCTGGCGGAGGCGATCGCCGCGGAGGCACGGCGCCTGCTCGCCGGACCCTGGCCGCCCCGGGAGTGAGGCGCGCGGCGGCCGTACGGGCCCGGCGGCGCCCTCAGGGGCCCGTCAGGCAGGGTTCGGAGAGCCCGCGTCCGTGGAGCCAGGCGCGGTACGGGGCGGCCTGGCGGGCGGCCTCGCGGTAGGCGTCGGCCAGGTCGGCGTAGAGGGCGTCCAGCGCGATCCCCGGGCGGCCGTACAGGAGCAGGCGGACGGCCAGGGGGTCGCCGCGCAGGGGGCGGATGGCCATGTCGTCGCGGGGGCCCGAGGTGGGCTGGCAGGGTGCGACGGCCTCGCCGAGGACGACGAGCGAGGCGGCGGTGAGGTAGTCGCCGTGGAGGACGGGCGGGTCGATGCCGGCGGCGCCGAGCACGCGGCGCAGGCCGTCCCACTCGCCGTCGACGCTCGGGTCGACCATCCAGTGGTCGGTGGCGAGTTCGGCGAGGTCCACGACGGGCCGGGCGGCGGCCGGATGGTCCCGGGCGAGGGAGACGAACTGCGGCTCGCGCGCGACCAGGACGCGCTCCCGCAGCCCCGGGGGCACCCGTAAGGGGAAGCCCTCCACCTCGTGGACGAACGCCACGTCGAGCTGGCCCTCGGCGACCGTGCGCAGCAGGGCGCCGGCGGAGACGTCCACGCGCAGTCCGACCTCCGTCCCGGGAAACCGGCGGCGCAGCCGGCGCAGCCAGCCGGGGAGCGCGCGGCTGGCGGTGGAACCCACCCGCAGGGCGGGGCCCTCGGCGCGGGAGGCGGCGGCCCGGGTGTCGGTGACGAGCGCGGCCAGGTCCGCGATCAGGGGGCGGGCGCGGTTCAGCACGGAACGTCCGAGGGGGGTGGGCAGGCAGCCGGTGCGGTCGCGGGAGAACAGCGGGGCGCCGAGGGAGCTCTCGATCCGGCGCAGCTGGGTGGTCAGGGACGGCTGGCTGATGCCGAGTTGCCGTGCCGCCTTGTGCAGGCTGCCCGCGTCCGCGATGGCGCAGAGCGCCCGCAGGTGTCTCACCTCCAGTTCCATGCCCCGAGGGTAGGGCGGCGCCCCGGGGCGCACCAGATGTCTCCGCGCCCCAGCGCCCCTGACGGAGGGGCAGTTGAGGAGCGGTGATGTGACGGGGTTATCGGGGGTTGACATCATCCGCGCCGGTACCGGTGTCCCCGACACTCGCTTGCGATCCCCTACTGGAGGAGCCCCCCATGCGACACCCCAAGGTCCTCAGCTCGGCCCTGGCCACCGTCCTCGGTCTCGGCCTCGCCGCCTCCCTCGGCGCCGGTCCCGCCACCGCCGCACCCGCCCCCGGCCCCATGCCTGTCATGAGCACGTCTAGTCTGGGCGCGGCCTACGCCGGCTCCGCCGAGGAGGCCTCGGCGAACCGGGCCTTCTTCGACGCCGTCGTGGCATCGGTGGCGAAGAAGCGCGCCGCCACGCCCGGCGCGACCGCGGTGACCGTGGTCTACAGCGCCGCCAACGCCCCCAGCTTCCGTACCCAGATCGCCCGCTCCACCCAGATATGGAACAGCTCGGTGGTGAACGTACGGCTGGTGGAGGGCAGCAACCCGGACTTCCGCTACTACGAGGGCAACGACTCCCGCGGCTCGTACGCGAGCACCGACGGGCACGGCAACGGCTACATCTTCCTCGACTACCGGCAGAACCAGCTCTACAACTCCACCCGGGTCACGGCCCACGAGACCGGCCACGTCCTCGGCCTGCCGGACCACTACAGCGGTCCGTGCAGCGAGCTGATGTCGGGCGGCGGCCCCGGCACGTCCTGCCAGAACGCGACGCCGAACGCCCAGGAGCGGTCCCGTGTCGACCAGTTGTGGCGGTACGGGCTCGCCTCCGCGTTCAAGAACTGACCGAGGCCCCGGTGGCGCCCCCTTCCCGGGGGCGTCACCGTCAGGCGGTCTGGAGCAGGCGGCGGCCGAAGGCGGCGCCGTCCGGGAGCTGGCGCCGGACCCGTTCGAGCGCCTCCTCGAAGTCCCCGCCGGCCACGACCGCCTCGAAGGCGGCGCCGCCGTAGTGGAGCGTGAGACTCAGGTCCGCCCGCTCGCCGAGCGTGAGCAGGCAGCTGAGCGTCGCCTGCTGGTCCACGCCGTCCACGACGACGGGGAGCGGCAGGTCCCACTCCAGGACGCAGCCGGTGAGGGGCTGCCCGCCCGCGGGCGCGGCGCCGAGCGCGGCGAAGCTCTCGCCGGTGTACTCGACCCCCCTGATCCGGGTGGCCACGCGCCGCCCGTCGGCCGTGATGACGATCGCTTCCGCGCCGCTGCGGTCCCGGTACCAGCCGGTCCAGACTTCTGTCGACTCCGATGACATGCGCGGACTGTAGCGGTATGACCGGCTCCTGCGCGCGGCCGGTCACCCGGTGGCCGGACTTCTCCCGATCTCACCGTTCTTGCCGGTCACGTACGTGGTAGCGGCTTCCGCGCCCCTTCCGCGCCCTTCACTCCGCCCCCGGGGCGCTCCGGGCGTCACGCGCCCCGCGTCCGGAGCCGGGCGCGCCCTCTCCCGCTCCGCCCCCACAGCCGGGGGAACGGCAGGGCTGGACCTTCCACTCCGGCACCCACGCCCCGAGGACCTTGTGCCGGGTGGCCACCATGTCGAGGGGACCGCCGCAGGCCGGGCAGACCGGCTCGGCGCGCGGGTCCCGCAGCGTACGAGGCACCTCGTCACCCATGGATCCAGGGTAGGACGCCGGGCGCGCCGCCGCCCCTCGTCACCGCTTCCGGGTGTACGTCCGGACGACCACGCCGTTGTCGAAGGTCCGCACCGGCCCCAGGGTGAACTCCCGGACGGTGAAGTCCGTGCCGAACATCGGCATGCCGGCGCCGTAGACCTGGGGGTACGTCTTGATGATCAGCTCGTCGACCTCGTCGATCAGTGCGCCCGCGAGGGTGGAGCCGCCGCAGAGCCAGATGTCGAGGCCGCTCTCCTCCGTCTTGAGCTCCCGCACCCGGCCCACGAGGTCGTCGGCGATGAGCTCGACGTTGGGGTCGGGCGACTCGGTGAGCGAGCGGGTGGCGACGTACTCGCGCAGGTGGCTGTACGGGCTGGTGACACCGACGTCCAGACCGACCTTGTACGAGTTCAGCCCCTGGATCACGGTGTCGAAGCGCCGGCTCGGGGTGCCGGGCTCGATCCCCAGGGCGGGCCACGCCTGCGCGGGGAGCGTCTCCGGGTACTCGTTCCTCATGTACTCCAGGTACTCGCCCATGACGTAGCCGTACGCGGAGCTGGCGTCGCCCTTCGGGTCACCGATGAAACCGTCGATGGAGCAGGCGACGAAGTAGGTGAGCTTGCGCAAACCGGTCCTCTTTTTTCTGTGGGAGTATGGCCGCGTCCGCAACCACGACGCTTATAGTGCTTCACCTGTAGTGGTTGCGCAAGGCCTTTTTCCCGAGGAAACGAACGACATGGAGGGAGCCCGGCATGGCGAGGAACCCGGAACGCCGCACGGCACTGCTGGACGCGGCGATCGAGGTGCTGGCGGGCGAGGGTGCCCGTGGGCTCACCTTCCGGGCGGTCGACGCCCGGGCCGGTGTGCCCACGGGCACCTCGTCCAACTACTTCACCGACCGGGACCAGATGCTCTCCCAGGTCGCGGACCGCATCTTCGTACGGCTGACGCCGGAGCCCGGTGCCATCGACGCGGCTCTGCTGCCGGCCCCGAGCCGGGAACTCGTCGTGGAGCTGATGCGCTGGCTCGCCCGCCGCATGGCCGCCGAACGCAGCTGCTACCTGGGCCTGTTCGAGCTGCGCCTGGAGGCGGCACGGCGCCCGGAACTCCAGAAGCGGTTCACCGAGGTGCTCCGGTCCGATCTGGACCTGAACATCCGGCTGCACCTCGACTCCGGCATGCCCGGGGACGCGGACACCGTGCGGCTGCTCTACTTCGCCCTGACGGGACTGCTGTTCGACCACTTCACCGTGCCCGGCCTGCACGGCGAACGGGACCTGGACGAGCTCATCGAGACCGTGGTCACCCGGATCGTCCCCGCGTCCTGACCACGGCGGCGCGGCCCCGCCCCGGGAGTCAGCGCGTGCGGCGCGTGACGAACTCCGCGAGGGCGAGGAGGTCACCCGCCGCGTCGAGGTCGGGCACCGCGCGCGCCAGGTGCTCGACCGCGCGGCCCATGGAGTCGGCCGCCCGCGCCTGTGCCCAGTCGCGGCCCCCGGCCCGTTCGACGGCGTCCGCCGCGGCCCGTACCGCGGCCGCGTCGAGGGCCGTACGGGAGTAGAGCGCGGCCAGTTCCTCGCCGGCGGGGGTGCCGGAGGTGAGGGCGGCCACCACGGGCAGGGACTTCTTGCGGGCGGCGAGGTCCGCGCCGGCGGGCTTGCCGGTCCGGTCCGGGTCGCCCCAGATGCCGATGAGGTCGTCGATCAGCTGGAAGGCGAGCCCGGCCTCCCGGCCGAAGGCGTCCAGCGCCGCGACCTCCTCCTCGCCCGCACCCGCGTAGAGCGCCCCGAGCGCGCAGGCGCAGCCGAGCAGGGCGCCGGTCTTCGCGGTGGCCATGGCGAGGCATTCGTCGAGGGACACCTCGGCGGGGCCGCGCCGTTCGAAGGCGCAGTCCGCCTGCTGCCCCGCGCAGAGTTCGATGACGCAGGCGGCGAGCCGCGCGGCGGCGGCCCCGGAGGCGGGGTGCGGGTCCTCGGCGAGCAGCCGGAGGGCGAGGGCGCTCATCGCGTCACCGGCCATGAGGGCGTCCGGGATGCCGAAGACCGTCCAGGCGGTGGGCCGGTGCCGGCGCGTGTGGTCCTCGTCGACGATGTCGTCGTGGAGCAGGGTGAAGTTGTGGGCGAGTTCGACGGCCGCGGCGGCCTTGACGGCGTGGGCGGCGTCGGCGCCGAGCGCCCGGGCGGCCGCGAGGACGAGGGCCGGCCGGATGGCCTTGCCGGCCTGACCGGCGGCCGGTGTCCCATCCGCCTGTTCCCAGCCGAAGTGGTACATGGCCACCCGCCGTATGGAGCCGGGCAGGGACTCGACGGTCGAGCGGAGTTCGGGGTGGACGGCGGCGCGCGTCTGGTCGAGGAGGAGTACGGCCCCCTGACCGTCGGTGACGGCATCCGCGCTGGTCACGGTCACGTTGTCTTCCTTCAGCGCATGGAGCGCGGGGTACGGCGGCGGTGGCGGGGCCGACTCCGGGACGGCCCGGAGGGGGCGCGGCCGCCCGGACGGGCCGGGACGGCTGACGCCGGGGGCGGGAGGGATCGGTTCCCGCCCCCGGCGTCACCGGCTCAGCGCCAGCGGCTGACCTCGACGTTCTCCAGGACACCGAGGGCGTCCGGGACGAGGACGGCGGCCGAGTAGTACGCCGTCACCAGGTAGGAGATGATCGCCTGCTCGTCGATGCCCATGAAGCGGACGGAGAGACTGGGCTCGATCTCGTCGGGCAGCCCGGTCTGGTGCAGACCGATCACGCCCTGGTCGGCCTCACCGGTACGCATGCAGATGATCGAGGTGGTGCGGGCGTCCGAGATCGGGATCTTGTTGCACGGGAAGATCGGGACTCCGCGCCAGGTCGGGATGCGGTTGCCGTTGACGTCGATGGTCTCGGGCACCAGACCACGCTTGTTGAGCTCGCGGCCGAAGGCGGCGATGGCCCGCGGGTGGGCGAGGAACAGCTTGGAGCCGCGGCGGCGGGTGAGCAGCTCGTCCATGTCGTCGGGGCTCGGGACGCCGTCGTGCGGCTGGATCCGCTGACCGTAGTCGCAGTTGGCGAGGAGGCCGAACTCCTTGTTGTTGACGAGCTCGTGCTCCTGGCGCTCGCGGAGCGCCTCGACCGTCAGCCGCAGCTGCTGCTCGGTCTGGTTCATCGGCTGGTTGTACAGGTCGGCGACGCGGCTGTGGACCTTCAGGACGGTCTGGGCGACGCTCAGCTCGTACTCGCGGGGCGCGGCCTCGTAGTCGACGTAGGTGTGCGGGACGACCGCCTCGCCGACGTGGCCGGCGGAGACGTCGATGGCGGCCTCGCCGTACTTGTTCGTGCGGTGCGCGGGCCGGGCGGCAGCGGCGGCCAGGTGGGTGGCGAGCGACTCCGCGCGGTCGGCGAGGTTCCGCACGTCGTCGCGGGTGAGCTCCAGGACGGTGCAGGCGGTGGCCGCGCGGGCGGTCCACTCCCAGGTGAGGCCCTCCCGGACGAGGGAGGAGTCACCGAAGTAGGCGCCGTCCGCGAGGACGCCGAGGACGGTCTCGTCCCCGTACGGTCCCTCGCCGACCTTCTCGATGCGGCCGTGCGCGAGGAGGTGGACGCGGTCGGTGGGCTCGCCGGCGACGGCGATGATCTCGCCCGCCGCGTACTCCCGCTGCCGGCAGCGGGCCGCCAGCTCCGTGAGGGCGTCCACGTCCTCGTAACCGCGCAGGGCGGGGAGTTCGCCGAGTTCCGCCGGGATCACGGCGACGCTGCCACCGGTCTGCACGAAGGTGACCCGGCCGTCCCCCACGGAGTAGCTGAGCCTGCGGTTCACCCGGTACGTACCGCCCTGCACCTCGACCCACGGCAGCATCCGGAGCAGCCACCTGGAGCTGATCTCCTGCATCTGCGGGGCCGACTTGGTGGTCGTGGCGAGGTTCCGCGCGGCGGCGGTACCGAGACTCTGCTGCGGGGCCTGCCGCTCCGCGCGGACCTCGTCGCCAACCGAACCAACGGACATGGAACTCCCTCTCGTATGACTGAGTTACGAGAGAACCCTTTCAGTACGGAGAGTAGGCGCGCCATTACACGATCGGGTGGGACTGTTCGGCGATCTTCGGGGCATGTCACGCTTTTCACCCCCGAACAGAGGAGTCCCAGACGTTTCCCGGCCGGATGTCCGGATCGGCTCGCACGCCGCTCGAACGCCTAGCAGCGGAGCCGACGCCTCCGGTACTCCGGAGGCAGGGACTCCGGCCGCGGTCCGCGCTCCGGAGGTTCGCCCCCCTTCCGAAGGGAGTCGGTCATGGCCAAGCCCATGTCGGCGAGAAGGTTCCTCGAAGCGCTGCGCGACGAAGGCCTCTCGGTCGTCGAGGTCGGCGACTGGTCCACCCACAACCGCAACCACAAGGGCCCCTGGGGGCCGGTCCACGGCGTGATGATCCACCACACCGTCACCCGCGGCACCGCGCACACCGTCCGGATCTGCCGCGACGGGTACTCCGGGCTGCCGGGGCCGCTCTGCCACGGCGTGATCGCCAAGGACGGTACGGTCCACCTCGTCGGATACGGCCGCGCCAACCACGCCGGACTCGGTGACGACGAGGTCCTGCGCGCGGTCATCGCCGAGCGCGGCCTGCCGCCGGACAACGAGGCGACGACGGACGGCAACCGGCACTTCTACGGCTTCGAGTGCGAGAACCTCGGCGACGGCGAGGACCCGTGGCCCAAGGTCCAGACCGACGCCATCGCCAGGGCCGCGGCCGCCGTGTGCCGCGTCCACGGCTGGACGCAGCGCTCGGTGATCGGCCACCTGGAGTGGCAGCCCGGAAAGGTGGACCCGCGCGGTTTCACCATGGGCTCCCTGCGGGAACGGATCGCCGACCGGCTGCGGTGAGGCGGGCGGGAGGCACGGCGCGGGCCGGAAGGCGCGGGCACGGCCGGCGGCGGGGAACCGGGCCGGAGCGGGCGCGCACCCCGGGCCGGCGTGACGGGCGGACCCCGGGCCGGCGTGACGGGCGGACCCCGGGCCGGCGCCGGGCCGTCCTTCCGAGGGCCGGGCCCGGGCCGCCGTACCGCCGGCCCGCCCGCGACAATGGCCGGGTGAACGCGAGTGACCCGTCCCGGCTGCGCCCCCGGCTCCCCTCCCCCCTGGTGCCGGTGGCGGACGAGCGCTTCGCCCGGCGGGGTCTGACGCTGCTGCTCAAGCGGGAGGACCTCATCCACCCGGACCTGCCGGGCAACAAGTGGCGCAAGCTCGCGCCCAACCTCCGCGCCGCCGCGGGCCGCCCCGTGCTCACCTTCGGCGGCGCCTACTCCAACCATCTGCGGGCGACCGCGGCCGCCGGCCGGCTGCTCGGCTTCCCCACCCTCGGGATCGTCCGCGGCGACGAACTCGCCGGACGGCCGCTCAACCCCTCCCTGGCGCGCTGCGCGGCGGACGGGATGCGCCTGGAGTTCACCGACCGGGCCACCTATCGCGCCAAGGCCGACCCGGAGACGCTGGCCGCGCTGCTGGCCCGGGTCCGGGCGCCCGAGGACACGTACGTCGTCCCGGAGGGCGGCAGCAACGCCCTCGCCGTCGAGGGCTGCCGGGAGCTCGGCCGCGAACTCGTGGGGGCGGCGGACGTGGTGGCCGTCGCGGTCGGCACCGGAGGCACCCTCGCCGGCCTCGCCGCCGGGCTCGCGCCGGGGCAGCGGGTCCTGGGCGTCCCGGTCCTCAAGGGCGGTTTCCTCGGCGGGCAGATCCGGGCGCTGCAGGAGGCGGCGTTCGGCGGGCCGCGCGGGGACTGGACGCTCGACGAGCGCTTCCACCGCGGCGGTTACGCCCGTACCGACCCCGCCCTGGAGGCCTTCGCACAGGACTTCGAGGCGCGGCATGAACTCGCCATCGAGCGTCTCTATGTCGCCAAAATGCTTTTCGGTGTCCTGGCCCTCGCGGAGGAGGGCGCCTTCCTGCCCGGCACCCGCGTCGCGGCGGTCGTCACCGGCGGTCCGGACGGCCTTCCTCAGCCCTCCGTCTCGCGGTAGGCGGCGGCCTCCTCCAGATCGAGGCGGCGCAGCAGGGTCCGCAGCATCTCGTCGTCGATCCGCCGCTCGTCGCGCAGCTTCACGAAGACCTCGCGCTCGGCGTCGATCATCTCCCGCGAGAGGCGCCGGTAGGTGTCGTCGGCGGTCTCGCCGGTGGTCTCGTTCACGGCGCCGAGCCGTTCCCATACGGCGTTGCGGCGCCGCTCCAGGACGGTGCGCAGCCGCTGTTCGAGCGGGCCGGGCAGCGTGTTGCGCCCGTCGGCGAGGAGGGCGTCGAGGCGTTCCTCGGCGGCCCGGGAGGCCTCGCTCTGCGCCTGCGCCTCGGCCAGGGTCTCGGCGTGCCGGTCGCGGCCCGGGAGCTTCAGGGAGCGGATCAGCGGGGGCAGCGTGAGGCCCTGCACCACCAGGGTGCCGATGACGGTGGTGAAGGTGAGGAAGAGGACAAGGTTGCGGGCCGGGAACTCCTCGCCGCCGGTGACGGCCGGGATGGAGAACGCGATGGCGAGGGAGACCACGCCGCGCATGCCGGCCCAGCCGACGACGAGCGGGGCCCGCCAGTCGACGCCCGGCTCCCGTTCGCGGATGCGCGCCGAGAACCGGCGGGGCAGGAAGGTCGCCGGGTAGACCCAGACGAAGCGGACGACGACCACGGCGGCGAACACCCCGGCCGCGTACCAGGCGGCCTCGGCGACGCCGTACCGGCCGAGCCCCTGGACGACGTACGGCAGCTGGAGGCCGATGAGGGCGAAGACGGAGGACTCCAGCACGAAGGCGACCATCTTCCAGACGGCCTCCTCCTGGAGCCGGGTCGCGAAGTCGACCTGCCAGGCGCGGTGGCCGAGGAAGAGGCCGACCACCACGACGGCGAGGACACCGGAGGCGTGGACCTCCTCGGCGGCCGCGTAGGCGACGAAGGGGATGAGGAGGGAGAGGGTGTTCTGGAGCAGGGAGTCGTGGATCCGGCAGCGCAGCCAGTGGATCGGCACCATGAGGACCAGGCCGACGCCGATGCCGCCGACCGCGGCGAGCGCGAACTCCTGGATGCCCCCCGCCCAGCTGACCGCCTCGCCCACGGCGGCGGCGAGGGCGACCTTGTAGGCGGTGATGGCGGTGGCGTCGTTCACCAGGGACTCGCCCTGGAGGATCGTGGTGATCCGGTGCGGCAGGCCGAGCTTGCGGGCGATGGCGGTCGCGGCGACCGCGTCCGGCGGGGCGACGACCGCGCCGAGCACCAGGGCGGCGGTGAGCGGGAGGTCGGGCACGAGGACGTACGCGAGCCAGCCGACGGCGACCGTAGCGAAGAGGACGTAGCCGACGGAGAGCAGGGCGACGGGCCGGATGTTGGCCTTGAGGTCGAGGTACGAGGAGTCGACCGCGGCCGTGTAGAGGAGCGGCGGAAGGATCAGCGGCAGGACGATGTGCGGGTCGAGCGTGTAGTCGGGGACGCCGGGGACGGCTGAGGCGACGAGGCCCGCGGCGACCAGGAGCAGCGGCGCCGGGACCGGCGTCCGGCGGGCGAGGCCCGCCACGGCGGCGCTCGCCGCCACCAGTGCCACCAGCTGCAGTGCGTCCATGCCCGTCCCCGTCTCGTGCCGCAACGTAACCTGGCCATCATGAGCGAGTGCCCCCACCTTGCCGAAATGCCGCGCCCCGAACCGGCGCCGCGGGCCGACACCTGCCCGGAGTGCCTGGCGGACGGGACGCACCCGGTCCAGCTGCGGCTCTGTCTGAGCTGCGGGCACGTGGGCTGCTGCGACTCCTCGGTGGGGCGGCACGCGACCGCCCATTTCGACGCGACGGGGCACCCGGTGATGCGGACCTTCGAGCCGGGCGAGGCGTGGCGCTGGTGCTTCGTGGACGGTGTGATCGTCTGACCGCCCCGGAGTGCCGCGGGGGGGCCGGGCACCGGCCGGAGCCCCGCCGTCCGGGCGGCGGTGGCGGACGCGCGTTCCCGCCCGGGCGGTTCAAGGGTGGGGCGACTGGGTACGTCACCCCTCCGCCGGGCGCTCGGTTTTGCCCCCCGCACACCTCTGGCCACTGTCCGTACCCAGCGTCCTACCATGGGTGAGGGACCGGGGTCCGGGGGGCCGGGGACTCGCGGCGACACGGCAGGATGGATCGCGATAGCGTCACGGCGGACTGCGCAGCCCCCTGCGTACCGCCCGGTTCGGGGGCTCCTTCCCCCGGGCCCCGATTGAGCTTGTGCCACCTTGGAGGTGAGGGTGTCCCAGATCGCAGGCGAGCCCGGGACCCAGGACTTCGTGGAAGTCCGGCTGCCCGCTGCGGGTGCCTACCTGTCCGTGCTGCGAACGGCCACGGCCGGCCTCGCGGCGCGCTTGGACTTCACCCTCGACGAGATCGAGGACTTGCGGATCGCGGTCGACGAGGCCTGCGCCATCCTGCTCCAGCAGGCCGTGCCGGGGTCCGTCCTCAGCTGTGTGTTCCGGCTCGTGGACGACTCGCTCGACGTGACCGTCTCCGCCCCGACCACGGACGGGCGGGCGCCCGAGCGGGACACCTTCGCCTGGACGGTGCTGTCGGCGCTGGCCGGGAAGGTGGAGTCGTCCGTGGCGGACGACCGCACGGTCTCGATCAGCCTGTACAAACAGCGCGGCGCGGGGCCAGGCCCGGCGTGAGGAGCGGGGACGCGACGGCCGGCATCCCTGAGCAGCAGGCCCGGCCGCATGAGGTCGCTACGGAGCAGCAGGCGGTCCAGATGAGCGAGCACGAGCAGCAGCACGAGGTTCCCGGCGCGCCGGGCGTCTCCGGGACGGCCGCTGCCTCCGGGACGCCGGCCGGGGACCCGGCGGCGGCCCGGGTTCCGGTGGCGGGGGCCACGGCGGTGGACGGCACGGGCGCCGGGGCCGTGGACGCGGCGGAGAGCTCCGGGGCGGGCGTCGTGCCGCCGCCGGACCCGCACGACCGGAGCGGGGCCCGCGCCCTCTTCGTGGAGCTGCGCGCGCTGCCGGAGGGCTCGCCGGAGAAGGCGGAGCTGCGGAACCGGCTGGTGCGGATGCACCTGCCGCTGGTGGAGCACCTGGCCCGGCGCTTCCGCAACCGGGGCGAGCCGCTGGACGACCTGACCCAGGTGGCGACGATCGGCCTGATCAAGTCGGTGGACCGGTTCGACCCGGAGCGGGGCGTCGAGTTCTCGACGTACGCGACCCCGACGGTGGTCGGCGAGATCAAGCGCCACTTCCGCGACAAGGGCTGGGCGGTCCGGGTGCCGCGCCGGCTCCAGGAGCTGCGGCTGTCGCTGACGACGGCGACGGCGGAGCTGTCACAGCAGCACGGCCGCTCGCCGACCGTGCACGAGCTGGCCGAGCGCCTCGGGATCTCCGAGGAGGAGGTGCTGGAGGGCCTGGAGTCGGCGAACGCCTACTCGACGCTCTCCCTGGACGTCCCCGACACGGACGACGAGTCGCCGGCGGTGGCGGACACGCTGGGCGCGGAGGACGAGGCCCTGGAGGGGGTCGAGTACCGGGAGTCGCTCAAGCCGCTCCTGGAGGACCTGCCGCCCCGGGAGAAGCGGATCCTGCTGCTGCGGTTCTTCGGGAACATGACCCAGTCGCAGATCGCGCAGGAGGTCGGCATCTCGCAGATGCACGTCTCCCGGCTGCTCGCCAGGACCCTGGCGCAGCTGCGGGAGAAGCTGCTCGTGGAGGAGTAGGAGCGGTTACGGAGTGTCCTGGCCGGGGCGCCGGATGCCGAGCGCCTCGGTCGTGGCCGGGTTCACCAGCAGGACGAGCCCGCTGACGGCGAGGACGGCCAGGACGATCCCGGCAGGGATCATCACGCTGTTCGCCTGGAGCATCTGCCAGGCGACCGGCAGGGCCAGGATGTGCGTGATGACGGCGGGGCCGCGGCTCCAGGAGCGGCGCTGCCACAGGCCCCGGGCGGCGGCCAGCGGGATCAGGCCGAGGACCACGAGCGTCACCGCGCCCGTCAGCGCCCCGGTGAGGTCGCCGGACTTCCCGGTGAGGGAGCTCACCAGCATGGCCACGCCTCCGGCCAGGAGCCCCAGGGCCTCGGCGCCGGTGACGGCCGCCGCGGCGGTGAGGCGGGCGGGGCGGGGGCTCTGCTCCGTACTGCTCAGCTCCGTACTGCTCATGGAGGAAGGGTATCCGGGGTGCCGCGCGGGGACGGCCGGGACCCGGAGCGGTGGGCCCGGTTCCGGGCAGGGACGTCACCGTGAGGCGCGGTCCCCGGACCGGGAACGGCGGGTCCGGTTCCGGGCAGGGAGGTGATCGCCGGGACGGGGCGGGGGCCGGGCCGGGGCTGGGAACGGTACCGCCGGGTAGGTACGCTGGCGCTCATGCGCGCACTTCTCGTGGTCAACCCGGCAGCCACCACCACCAGTGCCCGCACGCGTGACGTACTGATCCACGCCCTGGCGAGCGAGATGAAGCTGGAGGCGGTCACCACCGAGTACCGCGGGCACGCGCGGGACCTCGGCCGGCGGGCCGCCGAGTCGGGGAACGTCGACCTGGTCGTGTCCCTCGGCGGCGACGGCACGGTGAACGAGGTCGTCAACGGGCTGCTGCACGACGGACCCGATCCGGAGCGGCTGCCGGGCCTCGCGGTCGTCCCCGGCGGATCGACCAATGTCTTCGCCCGCGCGCTGGGGCTGCCGAACGACGCGGTGGAGGCGACCGGCGCCCTGCTCGACGCGTTGCGTGAGCGGCGGGCACGGACGGTGAGCCTCGGCCTTGCCTCGGGGGCGCCGGGCACGGAGGACGAGGCGGTTCCGGCGCGCTGGTTCACCTTCTGCGCCGGGCTCGGTTTCGACGCGAGCGTGATCGGCCGGGTCGAACAGCAGAGGGAACGCGGGAAGAGATCGACGCACGCGCTGTACCTCCGCCAGGTGGTGCGCCAGTTCCTCGGGGAACCGAACCGCCGGCACGGCACGATCACCCTGGAACGCCCCGGCGCGGAGCCGGTGGAGGACCTGGTCCTCTCCATAATCTGCAACACCTCCCCCTGGACCTACCTGGGCAATCGCCCGGTGTACGCGTCCCCGGAGGCGTCCTTCGACACGGCGCTGGACGTGCTCGGACTGCGGCGCCTGTCGACCCCGGCGGTGGCCCGCTACGCCACCCAGCTGCTCACTTCCACGCCCGAACGCGGGCCCCGGGGCAAGCATGCCGTCCCTCTGCACGATCTGACCGACTTCACCTTGCATTCGAAGGTTCCCCTCCCACTGCAGATGGACGGAGACCACCTCGGACTGCGCACCAGCGTGAAGTTCACAGGCGTACGCCGTGCACTGCGTGTGATTGTGTGAGTGGAAGGGCCCAAAGTCCTTTCACTCGAACGTTTAGCCTGGCATCCACCCCTTAGAAGTACGGCTGTGACCTAGCCGACACCGAGGAATCAAAAAAAACTTTCCGGAAGGGGTTGTATCCGGTGCCGAGGTTTGCGAGTCTCTTCTTGGCGATCGGGACGGCCCGCAAGACCGGCCTCCACTGAGAGCCAGAACCCCTCCTCAATCCAAGGACCACGCCGGTTCACCTGGCAGTCGGCCCTTCCCTTGCGGGGGGATTCGTGAAAGCGTTCACATTCACAAGCAACCTGCACGTAATACCAAGAGAGGTAGCAGCCATGGACTGGCGTCACAACGCCGTTTGTCGTGAGGAAGACCCCGAGCTGTTCTTCCCCATCGGCAACACCGGTCCTGCGCTGCTGCAGATCGAGGAAGCCAAGGCCGTCTGCCGCCGCTGCCCCGTCATGGAGCAGTGCCTGCAGTGGGCGCTCGAGTCCGGCCAGGACTCCGGCGTCTGGGGTGGCCTCAGCGAGGACGAGCGCCGCGCGATGAAGCGCCGCGCCGCTCGCAACCGGGCGCGCAACGCCAGCGCCTGAGTCCACCAGCGAGAGCCCGAGGCACGCGGCGCGTACACAGCGTACGCACTCACCGCCCCCCGAGCCGCAGCGCGCAGCAGTACCCCACAGCATTCGAGCCCCGGACCGATTCCCTTCGGTCCGGGGCTCGCTGCTGTCGGGCCCCCGCCGTCACCTCGCGGCGGCGGGCGGCCGGGTCACTTCTGCGGCTGCACCGGGATGTCGAGGACGACCTTCGTGCCGCGCTCGGCGCCGGGGAGCATGTCGAACGTTCCGCCCAACTCCCCTTCCACGAGCGTGCGTACGATCTGCAGGCCGAGGTTGCCGGCCCGCTGCGGGTCGAACCCCTCGGGCAGACCGCGGCCGTCGTCCCGCACCGTGATGAGCAGTCGGGCGTCGGCGCGGGATTCGCCGCGGACGGCGGTCACCTCGACGGTGCCCTGCTCCCCCGGGGCGAAGGCGTGCTCGAGGGCGTTCTGCAGAACCTCGGTCAGCACCATCGAGAGCGGAGTGGCGACCTCGGCGTCGAGGATGCCGAAGCGGCCGTTGCGCCGGCAGCTGACCTTGCCCGGGGAGATCTCGGCCACCATGGCGATCACCCGGTCGGCGATCTCGTCGAACTCCACGCGCTCGTCCAGGTTCTGGGACAGCGTCTCATGGACGATGGCGATCGAACCCACGCGCCGCACGGCCTCGTTGAGGGCTTCACGGCCCCGGTCGGAGTCCATCCGGCGGGCCTGGAGGCGCAACAGGGCGGCCACGGTCTGGAGGTTGTTCTTCACCCGGTGGTGGATCTCCCGGATGGTGGCGTCCTTGGTGATCAACTCGCGTTCACGGCGGCGCAGTTCTGTGACGTCCCGGAGGAGGACCAGGGAACCGATGCGGGTCCCCTTGGGCTTGAGCGGGATCGCCCGCAGCTGGATCACCCCGCCGTTGCCCTCGACCTCGAACTCGCGCGGCGCGTAGCCGGAGGCCAGCTTGACCAGGGCCTCGTCCACCGGGCCCCGGGAGGGGGCGAGTTCGGCGGTGATCTGACCGAGGTGCTGGCCGACGAGGTCGGCGGCGAGGCCGAGCCGGTGGTAGGCGGAAAGGGCGTTGGGCGAGGCGTACTGGACGAAGCCGTCGGCGTCCAGGCGGACGAGGCCGTCGCCGGCGCGCGGCGAGGAGTCCATGTCCACCTGCTCGCCGGGGAAGGGGAAGGCACCGGCCGCGATCATCTGGGCCAGGTCGGAGGCCGACTGGAGATAGGTGAGCTCCAGGCGCGAGGGGGTGCGGACGGTGAGCAGGTTGGTGTTGCGTGCGATCACGCCGAGCACCCGGCCCTCGCGCCGTACGGGGATGGACTCGACCCGGACGGGGACCTCCTCGCGCCACTCCGGGTCACCCTCGCGCACGATCCGGCCCTCGTCCAGGGCGGCGTCGAGAAGGGGGCGGCGGCCGCGCGGGACCAGGTGGCCGACCATGTCGTCCTGGTAGGAGGTCGGGCCGGTGTTCGGCCGCATCTGGGCCACGGAGACGTACCGCGTGCCGTCCAGGGTGGGGACCCACAGGACGAGGTCGGCGAAGGAGAGATCGGAGAGCAGCTGCCACTCCGACACCAGCAGGTGGAGCCACTCGAGATCCGAGTCGCTCAGGGCGGTGTGCTGGCGCACGAGGTCGTTCATGGAGGGCACGGTGCGAGCGTACCCGCGGAATTAACGGGCGGTGAACCTGGATCTCCGGGCCGTGGTGGTGGAGGATGGGCCGGTACCGCGCGGTAGCCCTGTGGATGGACAGGGAAGAATGGTCTAGTCCACAATGAGCGCACGGTCATGCGAGGATCAGGTCTTCCGTCCTCCCCGCACAGGAGGATGGAACGAGGTACCCGGCGCTCTCTGCCCTGACTGCGCCGAGACCTCCCACACGGCCGAGGGACCGCACACCCCCGGCCGGGCAAACTCCGGGCTGCGGTGCCGGACGGGTTGAGGGTCCCGTCAGGCGCCGCGGCCCGCGGGTGTTTCCGGGGCCGGTACGTGGAGGGCGTCCGCGTCCGGGGCCTGCACGTCGGGGTTCCGCGCGTCCGGAGCCGGCCGAGCGGGGGCCGTGCGGCCCGTGACCTTCGTCTCCCCGGCCGCCGGGGCCGCGTCGGCGGGCCAGGCCCGCATCGCCAGCCGCGCGACGGCCGCCAGCTCCTCCTTCTCCGCCCCGTCCCGGGCCTGCTGGGACATGCCCTGGAGGACGGCTCCGCTGAGCCGCGCGAGAGCGGCGGCGTCGGTGTCGGCGGGCAGCGCGCCGCGTTCCACGTCCCGCCGTATCCGCGCCTCGAACGAGGCCAGATTGGCGTTGCGGCGGGCGCGCAGGGACTCCTCGACCTCGGGGGTCGAGCAGTTGACCGCCGCGGAGATCATCAGGCAGCCGCGCGGGTGGCCGGGCTCGGTGAACAGCTCCGCCGCCTCCGCCAGCAGGCGCCCGATCCCCGCCCGCGCCGTCTCCTCCTCCGCGAGGGCGCGGCCCCCGTAGGCGCCGTAGGAGACGGCGTAGGCCTCGACGACCTCCTCGAAGAGGGTCCTCTTGTCGCCGAAGGCCGCGTAGAGGCTGGGGGCGCTGATGCCCATGGCCCGGGTGAGGTCGGAGACCGACGTCGTCTCGTAGCCGTGCTCCCAGAAGGCCATCGTCGCCTGCTCCAGGGCGGTGAGCCGGTCGAAGGAGCGGGGTCTGCCGCGCTGTCTCGTCGCCATGGAGGAATTCTATAGCGCGCGCTAGAAAAGTGGGGTACGGTCTTTCCATAGCGACCACTACGTAATTGAGGGGGGCGGCGCCATGAGCGTGCGCGCGGAGCAGTCGGCGGGGAAGCGGGACGGACGGGCGGCGGGAGAGCCGACGGACGGCCTCACGGGGAGGCTGTCGGGGAGGACGGCACTGGTCACGGGCGGGAGCCGGGGCATCGGACGCGGGATCGCCGAGCGGCTCGGCCGCGAGGGCGCCCGGGTGGTGGTGCACTACGGCACCAACGAGACGGCGGCGAAGGAGACCGTGGCGGCGATCGAGGCCGCCGGCGGCACGGCCTTCGCGCTCGGACAGGAGCTCGGAGTGCCGGGGGACGCGGCGGCGCTGTGGCGGGCCTTCGACGAGCGGGCGGGCGAGGAGCGCGGGCTCGACATCCTGGTGAACAACGCTGGGATCGCGGCCTCGCAGCCCTTCGCCTCGATCGGCGAGGAGGAGTACGACCGGGTCTTCGCGGTGAACACGAAGGCGCCGTTCTTCCTGGCACAGCTGGGCGCGGAGCGCCTGCGGGACGGCGGCCGGGTCATCAATGTGTCGACGGGGCTGAGCCGGGCTGCGGCGATGCCGGACCTCATCGCGTACGCGATGTCCAAGAGCGCGCTCGACACCTTCACCCGCTATCTGTCGAAGGTCCTCGGGCCCCGGCGGATCACGGTCAACGCGGTGGCCCCGGGCATCGTGGACACGGACATCAACGCGCACTGGCTGCGCGGTGACGAGCAGGCCTGGGCCGGGGCGGCGGCGATGGCCGCCCTCGGCGAGGTCGGGACCCCGGCGGAGATAGCCGACGTGGTGGCCTTCCTGGCCTCCGACGACGCGCGCTGGATCACGGGCCACTGGATCGACGCGACGGGAGGTTCGCTGGCCTGACCGGCTCTGGCCCCGTGCGGGGGACGGGGCCGGGGACGGGGGAGCGCGGGCGGAAGGGGCACGCGCGCTTCGAGTGGCTGGTGGGACGGGGGCGGCCGACGATGGAGAGGGCGCTCGTCCGGGGTGCGGAACGGCATGAGGAGAGGCGCCCTCCTCTGCTAGATTTGGACCCAGATTGGTCTATACCACGGTCCCAGCAGCCCCTCACCAGATCGGCAGGCACAGCGTGGAAGTTGTCATCGTCAAGGACGCCGAGGCGGGCGGCGAGCTCATCGCGGACGGCATCGCCGACCTCCTGCGCCGCAAGCCCGACGCGCTGCTCGGCGTGGCCACGGGCTCGACCCCGATCCCCATCTACGACGCCCTGATCGCCCGGGTCCGGGCCGGGTCCGTGGACGCCTCACGCGCCCGCATCGCCCAGCTGGACGAGTACGTCGGCCTCCCCGCCGGGCACCCGGAGTCCTACCGCTCCACCGTGCTGCGGCAGGTCGTGGAGCCGCTGGGGCTCTCCCAGGACGCCTTCATGGGCCCGGACGGATCGGCCGAGGACGTCCAGGCCGCCTGCGAGGCGTACGACAAGGCGCTGGCCGAGGCCGGCGGCGTGGACCTCCAGATCCTGGGCATCGGCACCGACGGCCACATCGGCTTCAACGAGCCGTGCTCCTCGCTCGCCTCCCGCACCCGCATCAAGACGCTCACCGAGCAGACCCGCGTGGACAACGCCCGCTTCTTCGACGATGACATCGAGCAGGTGCCGCACCACGTCATCACCCAGGGCATCGGCACCATCCTGGAGGCCCGCCACCTGGTGCTCCTCGCCACCGGGGAGGGCAAGGCCGAGGCGGTCGCGCAGACCGTCGAGGGCCCGGTCGCCGCGCTCGTGCCGGCCTCCGCGCTCCAGCTGCACCCGCACGCCACCGTGGTGGTGGACGAGGCCGCCGCGTCCAAGCTGAAGCTGGCCGACTACTTCCGTCACACCTATGCGAACAAGCCCTCCTGGCAGGGCATCTAACCCACCCGGGCCCTCCGGCGAACGGCGAAGGGGCCCGGCACCTGGTTCAGGTGCCGGGCCCCGTGCCGTACAGGGGGGCGGGAGCGGTCAGGAAGTGGCGCCGGCCAGGGCCTCGGCGGCGGCGCGGCCGCAGACCCGGGCCGCGCCGTGGGTGGCGAGGTGCAGGGCCCCCCGGGGCTCCGCCTCGTCGAGGCCCATCTCGACCACCACGGTGTCGGGGCGGGCGGCGAGCAGGGCGTCCAGGGCCGCCGTCATCCACGGGTGCCGGTGGGCGTCCCGTACGACCGCCACAATCCGCCGCTCCCCCGCGGCCGCGAGCACCGCGTCGACCGAGCCGTCGGCGTACGAACCGGTCTCCGTGCCGGGCAGCAGGCGCTCCAGCTCGGCGGCGATGCCCCACGGGGTCTCGTCACCCACGGCGAAGTTGGCGACGGGGGTGAAGGCGGCCACGTAGGGAGCGCTGGTCATCGGCGTGTACGGCCGCTCCCCCGGGGTCACCGTCAGGGCCCGGCGGGCGGCGACGAGTCCGATGTCGACGCCGGGCGCGGTCCCCTCCTGTGACGCCGCGCCCGGCACCGATGCAGCCCCCCTGGCCCGGTGCGCCTGGGTCCAGGACGCCAGGGCGCGCACGCGCGCCGCGGCGTCCGCCAGTCGCTCCTCGGGCAGTTCACCGGTCCGTACGGCGTCGACGAGGGCGTCCCGCAGCCGCAGTACGGTGTCCTCGTCGGCCAGCCCGCCGCCGACGCAGATGGCGTCGGCGCCCGCGGCGATCGCGAGGACGGATCCGCGCTCGATGCCGTACGTCGCCGCGACGGCCCGCATCTCCATGCCGTCGGTGACGATGAGCCCCTCGAAGCCCAGTTCCCGGCGGAGCAGACCGGTGAGGATCTGCGGGCTCAGGGTGGCCGGCCGCTCGGGGTCGAGCGCGGAGAGCAGGATATGCGCGCTCATGACCGCCTTGGTACCGGCGGCGATGGCGGCGCGGAAAGGTACCAGCTCACGGGCGTGCAGTGTGTCGAGGTCCACATCGATCCGGGGCAGGGCGTGGTGCGAGTCCACGCTCGTGTCGCCGTGCCCGGGGAAGTGCTTGGTGCAGGCGGCGACACCGACGCCCTGGAGGCCGTCGACGTAGGCCACGGTGTGGCGGGCGACCAGGTCGGGGTCGGCGCCGAAGGAACGGACGCCGATGACCGGGTTGGCGGCGTTGGAGTTCACGTCCGCCGAGGGGGCCCAGTTGAGGTCGACGCCGCAGGCGGCGAGCCGGCGGCCCAGTTCACGGGCGACGGCCCGGGTCAGTTCGACGTCGTCGACGCTGCCGAGGGCGTAGTTCCCGGGGAAGGAGGAACCCTGGTTGACCTCCAGGCGGGTGACGTCGCCGCCCTCCTCGTCGATGGCGACGAGGACGTCGTCCCGTTCGGCCCGCAGGCGCGCGGTCAGCGCGGCGAGCTGCTCGGGGTCGACGATGTTCCGTCCGAAGAGGCCGACGGAGGAGAGGCCCTCGCCGATGCGGCGGAGGATCCAGTCGGGGGCGGTGGTGCCGACGAAGCCCGGCTGGAGCACCGTGAGGGCGTCCCGCGTCAGCGTGTCGGTGCCGGTTACGAGAGTGGTCATGGGGCGCCGTTATCCCTTCACCGCACCGGCCGTGAGGCCCGCGGCCATCTTGCGCTGGACAAGGAGGAAGAGGGTCACGATGGGCACGGCCATCATGGTCGAGCCGGCCATCATGGGGGCGTACTCGGTGCCGTTCTTGGTGATGAAGTTGCCGAGCCACACGGTGGCCGTCTGGTTCTGCTGGCTCATCAGCATCAGGGCGTACAGGTACTCGTTCCAGGCCTGGATGAAGCCGTAGACCGAGGTGGCGACCATGCCGGGGGCGAGCAGCGGGAAAACGACCCGGATGAACGCGCCGGTGCGGGTGCAACCGTCGACCTGGGCGGCCTCCTCCAGCTCCTTCGGGATGTTCACGATGAAGCCGCGCAGGGTCCACACCGTGAAGGGGAGGATGAAGGTCAGGTAGGTGATGATCAGGCCGCTGAGCTTGTCGTACTGGCCCAGGTCGTTGAGGAGCAGGAAGACCGGGATGATCATGGCGACCAGCGGGACCATCTGCACCGCGAGGATGCCGACGATCACGATCTTGCGGCCGCGGAAGGCGAAGCGGGAGATCGCGAGGGCGGCGAGCAGGCCGACCGCGATGCCGATGACGACCACGACGAGCGAGACGACGAGGCTGCGGAGGACCGGTCCCCAGAAGTCCGCGATGTCGAGGGCGCGCTGGAAGTTCTCGAGCGTGAAGGTCGAGGGGAAGAAGTGCGGGTCGGGGTCGATGGCGTCCTTGGCCGGCTTGAAGGCCGTGTTGACCATCCAGTAGACCGGGAAGCCGGCGGTGAGGACGACGAGCAGGCCGAGCAGGTTCCAGCCGAGCTTGGACCGGCCGGGGCGCCGGGCGGGGGCCGGTGCCGGGGCCTGCGCGGAGGCCGGGCCGGGGGCGGCGGGGGCCTTGACGGCGGTGCCCGCGGAGGTGTTGGCGGCGCTCACTCCACATCTCCGATCTTGAGCATCTGGCGCATGTAGACGGCGACGACGCCGAGCAGCAGGACGACCGTGACGAGCGCGATCGCGGAGCCGGTGCCGTAGTCGTTCACGACGAACGCCCGGTCGAAGGAGTACGTGGTGAGGAGCTGGAACTCCGGCTCGGGGTGGCCGTTGCGCATCACGTAGACCTGCGGGAAGACGCCCATGTCCCAGATCACCGAGAGGGTCGTCAGCATCACGATGATCGGCTTGAGGACGGGCAGGGTGACGAAGCGGAAGACGCCCCAGGCGCCGGCGCCGTCGAGCCGGGCCGCCTCTTCGAGTTCCTTCGGCACCTGGGTGAGGCCGGCACTGAGGGTGATGACGACGAAGGGGACGGCGCCCCAGACGACGAGGAGCATGATGACGGCGAGGCCCTGGGGGCCGCTGGCGAACCAGTTGTGGCCGATCATGTCGACGCCGGGGAGCTTGCTGAGGAGCCAGTTGAGAACGCCGTAGTCCGCGTCGAACAGCCACTTGAAGATGGCGGTGGCGACGATGATGGGCATGCCCCAGCTGGCCACGAGCACGATGTTGATGAGCGCCTTGACCCAGCCGGAGACCCGCTGGAGGAGCAGGGCGATCAGCATGCCGAGGACCATCGTGACGACGACGGCGCCGGCCGCGAAGAGGACCGTGCGCAGGACGACGGCCCAGAACTCGGTGTCACCGAGGATCTTGGTGAAGTTGTCGAGCCCGGCCGACTCCGCCTCCTGGAAGCCCCACAGCTGGGGCTGTCCGAACTTCTGGAAGGACAGGGTGACGAGCCGCACGAGCGGGTAGCCGAGCACCAGGAGCAGGACGATCAGGCAGGGCGCGAGCAGCAGCCATGGGATGCCGGCTCCGCCGTTCGACTTCTTGCCGGGCTTGCCCGGGGTACCGGCCGCGGGGCCGGGGGGTGGCGATTGCCGCGCCGGCGGCACCTTCGCGGTGGTTGTGTCTGCGGCACTCATCCCGTGCTCCTCAGCGGTCCCTCTCGTGATACGGGCGGCAGGGCCCCGCCGTCGGACGGGACCCTGCCCGAAGGTCACTTGGTGTTGATGACCTTGTCGATCGCGGCGTCCGCCTCCTTGGCGGCCTGGTCCACCGGCTTGCCCTTGGCGATGTCGATGAGCATCGTCTTGAGGGTCTGGGCCTTCTCGACCTGGCCCCAGCCGGGGGCGGTCGGGACGAACCAGCTCGACTCGGCCGCGGTGGCCGGGACGGCGGTGGCCGGGTCGCTCTTGAGCGGGGCGAGGTCGGCCTTGTTGTTGGGCAGGTTGCCCTTGGCGACGAGGCCCTTCTGGCCCTCGGCGCCGGTGAAGGCGGCGATCCACTCGGCGGCGACGCCCTGCGCCTTGGACTTGACCGGGACGGCCAGGTCGGAACCGCCGAGGAAGACCGGAAGGTTCTTGCCGTTCGGGCCAGGCATCACGAAGTTCTCGAGCTTGTCCTTGAGCCCGCCGACCTTGTCGGACTTCGGGTCGGCGGCGGTGGCGCCCTCCCAGCCGGCCGCGAAGATGGTGGCGGACTTGCCCTGGCCGAAGACGACGGGACGGTCGGACTCGTCCTTCGTCTTGTCGCCGTGCATGTACTTGTCGAGGATGTTCTTGTACTCGGTGAGGCCCTTGACGGACTCGGGCGAGGAGAGGTTCGCCTTCCAGGTCTCGCCGTCCTGCTTGGCGATGGAGCCGCCGGCGTCGTAGACGAAGGACATCGCGGCGTACCAGTCGGGCGACGGCTGGTACCAGGCGCTGAACTTGTCGCCCTTCTTCTTCTGGATGGCGTCGAGGGCGGCGGTCAGCTCGGCCCAGGTCTTCGGGGCGACCTTGACACCGGCCTCGGCGGCGATGTCCTTGCGCCAGGTGCCCACGCGGCCACCGGCGTAGTAGGGGACGCCGTAGGTCTTGCCGTTGTAGGTGACCGAGTCCTTGAGGGCGTCGAGCCACTTGTCGGAGTTCTCGAACTTCGACGGGTCGACCTCGGCGAAGGCACCCTTGGCCATGTAGCTGATCATCTCGGTGTTGCCCATTTCGACAACATCCGGGGCCTTGTCGGTGGCGAGCACCGCGTCCAGCTTGGTGTTCTTGTCCGGCCAGCCGTAGTACTCGTGCTTGATCTTGATGCCCGGGTGCTTCTTGGCGACCGCGTCGTCGGCGGCCTTGACCAGCTCCGGCCAGTTGTTCTGGGCGTCGACCGTCAGCCAGACGGTGAGCTCCTTGGCCTCGCCGGCCTTGTCGCCGGACTCCGAGCCACCGCACGCCGCGATACCGGCCATCATGCCCGCGACGCCGATCGCCACGATGAGCTTGCGCTTCACGCCACCCTCCTCAGGGATGCCTGCAACCCCCCTGCCCACCGCGCGAAGACATACGTCGAGTAATGCTGTGGGGCCGGGACCTGGTCATTAATGGTTTAGACCAGTACCCGGAGCTTGGCCTAGACCTTTTTGGGTGTCAAGGGTGCGCAGGAGGGGTATCGGCGTCCGTTATCGGACCGACATCTCACCCTCCACACGCGCCGCCCGGCCGGGCGGAAGGGAGAATGCGGACGCGGGAACGGCCGGGCTCGCAATGGCCTAGACCAAGAGGGCGTTCCTCGGTGTATAAGAAGGCAGGGCACGACTCCTCCGGCCGCACCGGCATGTGTCGGCGGGAGAAACCGTGGTGGCGGGCGAACCGTGCCACCATGTGAGCCGCGACAGACGGAGGAGCCGGTGACGGCAGCAGCACAGGAGTCGGGAAGGCAGGCCATGGCCACGGAGGCGGGCAGCACCGAGACAGAGACCGGGGCGGTCACCCGCACCGCGCGCGTGCCCAAGTACTACCGGCTCAAGCGCCATCTCCTCGACATGACGGAGACCCTCCCGCCCGGCACCCCGGTCCCCCCGGAGCGCACGCTGGCCGCCGAGTTCGACACCTCGCGCACCACCGTCCGCCAGGCCCTCCAGGAGCTGGTCGTCGAAGGGCGCCTGGAGCGCATCCAGGGCAAGGGCACCTTCGTCGCGAAGCCCAAGGTCTCCCAGGCCCTCCAACTCACCTCGTACACCGAGGACATGAGGGCCCAGGGGCTCGAGCCCACCTCCCAGCTCCTCGACATCGGCTACGTCACCGCCGACGACACCCTCGCCGGCCTGCTCGACATTTCCGCCGGCGGCCGGGTGCTGCGGATCGAGCGGCTGCGCCTGGCGAGCGGCGAGCCGATGGCCATCGAGACCACCCACCTCTCGGCCAAGCGCTTCCCCGCGCTGCGCCGCTCCCTGGTGAAGTACACCTCGCTCTACACGGCCCTGGCCGAGGTCTACGACGTCCACCTCGCCGAGGCCGAGGAGACCATCGAGACCTCCCTCGCCACCCCGCGCGAGGCGGGACTGCTCGGTACGGACGTGGGCCTGCCGATGCTGATGCTGTCCCGCCACTCGCGCGACGCGCAGGGCGAGCCGGTGGAATGGGTGCGCTCGGTCTACCGCGGCGACCGGTACAAGTTCGTGGCGCGCCTCCAGCGCCCCAACGGCTGAGACCCGCCTGCCGAACGCCCCCGAAAGGCCCCGCCGAGCACCCTCCGCGGGGCCTTCGGCGTTCCCCGGCGGGCAGTTGAGCGGAAAAGCGTTGCCGTACCGATATGCGGACGGGGGGTGACGCTGCGCGAAGCGAGCGCCTAGATTTCCTGCGCATCACACGGTGATCAGCGAGGGGACGGTTGCAGCAATGCCAGAGCCGGAAGCAACACCCGTTACGGAGCGAAAAGGCCTCACGCCCAAGTCCATCGCCATCTGGACGCTCGTCGCCCTGGTGGGCGCGGCGGGCTGGGCCGTGCTCGCGCTCTCCCGCGGTGAGGACGTCTCCGCCGCCTGGATGCTCGCGGCCGCGCTCGGCTCGTACGCGATCGCCTACCGCTTCTACGCCCGGTTCATCGCACGGCGCGTACTGAAGGTCGACAAGACGCGGGCAACTCCCGCCGAGCGGCTCGACAACGGTGTCGACTTCCATCCGACCGACCGCAGGGTGCTCTTCGGACACCACTTCGCGGCGGTCGCCGGCGCGGGCCCGCTGGTCGGTCCGGTGCTCGCCGCGCAGATGGGCTATCTGCCGGGCACGATCTGGATCATCGTCGGCGTCATCTTCGCCGGCGCCGTCCAGGACATGGTGACGCTGTTCTTCTCCACCCGGCGCAACGGCCGGTCGCTGGGCCAGATGGCCCGTGACGAGATCGGCCCGTTCGGTGGCGCCGCCGCGCTGATCGCGGTCTTCGCCATCATGATCATCCTGCTCGCGGTGCTGGCCCTGGTCATCGTCAACGCCCTCGCCCACTCCCCGTGGGGCGTCTTCTCCATCGGCATGACGATCCCGATCGCCCTGCTGATGGGCGTCTATCTGCGCGTCCTGCGCCCGGGCCGGGTCACCGAGGTCTCGGTCATCGGCGTGGCCCTGCTGCTGCTCGCCATCGTCGCGGGCGGCTGGGTCGCCGAGTCGTCCTGGGCCGACACCTTCACGCTCGAACCGGGCACCCTGGTCATCTGGATGATCGTGTACGGCTTCCTGGCCTCCGTGCTCCCGGTCTGGATGCTGCTCGCCCCGCGCGACTACCTGTCGACCTTCATGAAGGTCGGCACCATCGTCTTCCTCGCGCTCGGCGTGGTCATCGCCCTGCCGACCATGAAGATGGACGCCGTCACGGACTTCGCGACGCGCGGCGACGGTCCCGTCTTCGCCGGCTCGATGTTCCCGTTCGTCTTCATCACCATCGCCTGCGGCGCGCTCTCCGGCTTCCACTCCCTGGTCTCCTCGGGCACCACCCCGAAGATGATCCAGAAGGAGACCCAGGTCCGGATGATCGGCTACGGGGCCATGCTCACCGAGTCGTTCGTCGCCATCATGGCGATGATCACCGCGTGCATCATCGACCCGGGTCTGTACTTCGCCATCAACTCCCCCGCCGGAGTCGTCGGCACCACGGTGCAGTCCGCCTCCGAGGCCGTCGCCAACCTGGGCTTCACGATCACCCCGGAGGCGCTGGCCCAGGCGGCCAAGGACGTCGAGGAGGCGAGCCTGCTCTCGCGTACCGGCGGCGCGCCGACCTTCGCGCTCGGCATGTCGGAGATCTTCTCCGCGGTCGTCGGCGGTACCGCGATGAAGGCCTTCTGGTACCACTTCGCGATCATGTTCGAGGCGCTGTTCATCCTCACGACCGTGGACGCGGGAACCCGCGTCGGCCGGTTCATGCTCCAGGACATGCTGGGCAACGTCTACAAGCCGTTCCGCCAGGTCAGCTGGAAGCCGGGCGTCTGGTTCGCCAGCGCGGTCGTCGTCGGCGGCTGGGGCTACTTCCTCTGGGTCGGCGTGCACGACCCGCTGGGCGGCATCAACCAGCTGTTCCCGCTGTTCGGCATCGCCAACCAGCTGCTCGCCGCCGTGGCGCTGGCCGTCTGCACCACGCTGCTCATCAAGTCGGGCCGCCTGAAGTGGGCCTGGGTCACCGGCGTCCCGCTCGCCTGGGACGTCGCCGTCACCCTGACGGCGAGCTGGCAGAAGATCTTCTCCGAGGACCCGCGGGTCGGCTTCTTCGCCCAGCGGGACAAGTACCAGGCGGGCATCGACGCCGACAAGGTGCTCCCGCCCGCCAAGTCGATCGACGACATGCACACCGTCGTCACCAACTCCACCGTGGACGGCGTGCTGTCCGCGCTGTTCGCGATCCTCATCATCGTGGTGATCGCCGACGCGGGCCGGGTCTGCGTCAAGGCGATCAGGAACCCGGAGGGCGTCCGGCTCTCCGAGACGCCGCACGTCGAGTCCAAGCTCGTCGCTCCCGCCGGCATGTTCCCCACGAAGGAGGAGAAGGCGGAGCTGGTGGCCGCCGGACTCGGCGCCGGAGGCGGCATGCGCGGGGAGACCGCACCGGGCGAGTCGCGAGGTGACGCGCCGACCGGGACCGGCTCGGCATGAGCACGGCGCACACGGTCCGCCATCTGAGGCGCGCGGTGCACGCGATCCGCTGGTACGTACGGGAGCTGTCCGGCGAGGCGGTCTACGACCGGTACGTCGCCCACGCCAGAAGCTGCGACCCGGACGCCGAGGTGATGACCCGGCGGGAGTTCGAGCGCAGCCGCACCGACGCGCGGGAGGCCGATCCGCGCGAGGGGTTCCGCTGCTGCTGAGCCCTCACCGGCCGTCCGACGGGCCGCCGCCCTCCCCCTCCGGGGAAGGCGGCGGCCCGCTGCGTGGGGCCCCCGGCCAACTCACCGCGTGCGCCTTCCGCGACGACCGAGACCCCCACGTCGGCAAGCAGCTCCGACACCCGACGCCACTACATGTGGGGGGTGCCGCGAGCGACGCCCCCCACATGTATGCTCATGCTCGCTGTCGACGCAGGGGAATCCGGCGCGAATCCGGAACTGTCCCGCAACGGTGTGTCTTGTACCTGTTCGTACGAGGTGAGTCCGAGGACCTGCCGACGGTGCGCCCGGTCCGTCCGTTCCGGGTGCCACAGACGTCCGGGCCTCGTGGAGTGGGCCGGTGGACGCGGAGCGGCCATGCCCACGGCCGCCCGCCTGCCCGCCTTCCCTCCCCCTGGCCCCGAGCCGAGCGAGGGAGAGCCCCACGTGACCATCGCGCCCGCCGATCCGGCCACCGCGATCGAGAGCGACGGTAACGAGAGCGACGGACCCGGGACCGTACTGCTGCGGACCCTGACCGAGCTGACCGCCGACCTCCCCGACACCGACCCCGGCAAGGTCGCCGCCGCCGCGCTGCGCGGCCGCAGCGCCGCCTCGGACGAGGCGGAGTTGCGCGAGCTGGCCACCGAGGCCGCCGCCGGCCTGATCGCCGAGGACCCGGCGTACTCCCGGCTCGCCGCCCGCCTGCTCACCGTCACGATCGCGGACGAGGCCGCCTCCCAGGGCGCCGTCTCCTTCTCGTCCTCCGTCGCGGTCGGTCACCGCGAGGGCCTGATCGCCGACCGCACCGCCGCCTTCGCCACCCTGCACGCCGCGCGCCTGGACGCGCTGATCGACCCCGCGGCCGACGACCGCTTCGGCTACTTCGGCCTGCGGACCCTCTACTCGCGCTACCTGCTGCGCCACCCGATCACCCGCAAGGTGATCGAGACCCCGCAGCACTTCATGCTGCGCGTCGCCTCCGGCCTCGCCGAGGACGACAGCACCCGGGCCGTGGACGAGGTGGCGGCGCTGTACGGGCTGATGAGCCGGCTCGACTACCTGCCCTCCTCCCCCACCCTGTTCAACTCCGGCACCCGCCACCCCCAGATGTCCTCCTGCTACCTGCTCGACTCCCCGCAGGACGAACTGGACTCCATCTACGACCGCTACCACCAGGTCGCGCGCCTCTCCAAGCACGCGGGCGGCATCGGTCTCTCGTACTCCCGGGTGCGCGCCCGCGGTTCGCTGATCCGCGGCACCAACGGCCACTCCAACGGCATCGTCCCCTTCCTGAAGACGCTCGACGCCTCCGTCGCCGCCGTCAACCAGGGCGGGCGCCGCAAGGGCGCCGCCGCCGTCTACCTGGAGACCTGGCACGCGGACATCGAGGAGTTCCTGGAACTCCGCGACAACACGGGCGAGGACGCCCGCCGGACGCACAACCTGAACCTGGCGCACTGGGTCCCGGACGAGTTCATGCGCCGGGTGAACGCCGACGCCGAGTGGTCGCTGTTCTCCCCCGCCGACGTGCCCGAGCTGGTGGACCTGTGGGGCGAGGAGTTCGACGCCGCGTACCGGAAGGCGGAGGCCGCGGGCCTGGCCCGCCGGACGCTGCCGGCCCGCGACCTGTACGGCCGGATGATGCGGACCCTGGCGCAGACCGGCAACGGCTGGATGACCTTCAAGGACGCCTCGAACCGTACGGCCAACCAGACCGCCGAGCCGGGCCACACCGTCCACTCCTCCAACCTGTGCACCGAGATCCTGGAGGTCACGGACGACGGCGAGACCGCCGTCTGCAACCTGGGCTCGGTGAACCTGGGCGCCTTCGTGGACACGGCCACCGGCGACCTCGACTGGGAGCGGCTCGACGCGACCGTCCGGACCGCCGTCACCTTCCTCGACCGGGTCGTCGACATCAACTTCTACCCGACCGAGCAGGCAGGCCGGTCCAACGCCCGCTGGCGCCCGGTGGGCCTGGGCGCCATGGGCCTCCAGGACGTCTTCTTCCAGCTGAAGCTGCCCTTCGACTCGGCCCCCGCGCGGGCCCTGTCGACCCGGATCGCCGAACGGATCATGCTCGCCGCGTACGAGGCCTCCGCCGACCTCGCCGAGCGTCACGGCCCGCTGCCCGCCTGGGAGAAGACCCGTACGGCGCGGGGCGTGCTGCACCCCGACCACTACGACGTGGAACTGAACTGGCCCGAGCGCTGGGCCGCGCTGCGCGAGCGGATCGCCGCCGTCGGCATGCGCAACAGCCTGCTGCTCGCCATCGCCCCGACGGCGACGATCGCCTCGATCGCCGGCGTGTACGAGTGCATCGAGCCGCAGGTGTCCAACCTCTTCAAGCGCGAGACGCTCTCCGGTGAGTTCCTCCAGGTCAACACGTACCTGGTGGACGAGCTGAAGCGGCTGGGCGTCTGGGACGCGCAGACCCGCGAGGCGCTGCGCGAGGCCAGCGGCTCGGTGCAGGGCTTCAGCTGGGTGCCGGCCGAGGTCCGGGAGCTGTACCGCACGGCCTGGGAGATCCCGCAGCGCGGCCTGATCGACATGGCGGCGGCGCGGACCCCGTTCCTGGACCAGTCGCAGTCGCTCAACCTGTTCCTGGAGACGCCGACCATCGGCAAGCTCAGCTCGATGTACGCGTACGCCTGGAAGCAGGGCCTGAAGACCACCTACTACCTGCGCTCGCGCCCGGCGACCCGGATCGCCCGCGCCGCCCAGGTCACCACCCTCCCCGTCCAGCAGGCGACGCCCGACGCCGACGCCCTCGCCTGCTCCCTTGAGAACCCCGAGTCCTGCGAGGCCTGCCAGTGACGAGCACCACGAACACCGAGAAGAACCTGCTGGACCCGGGCTTCGAGCTGACCCTGCGTCCGATGCGCTACCCGGACTTCTACGAGCGTTACCGCGACGCCATCAAGAACACCTGGACCGTGGAGGAGGTCGACCTCCACTCCGACGTCGCCGACCTCGCCAAGCTGACGCCGGGCGAGCAGCACATGATCGGCCGTCTGGTCGCGTTCTTCGCGACCGGCGACTCGATCGTGGCGAACAACCTGGTCCTGACGCTCTACAAGCACATCAACTCCCCCGAGGCGCGCCTCTACCTGAGCCGCCAGCTGTTCGAGGAGGCCGTGCATGTCCAGTTCTATCTGACGCTGCTCGACACCTACCTGCCCGACCCGGACGACCGCGCCGCCGCGTTCGCCGCCGTCGAGAACATCCCTTCCATCCGGGAGAAGGCGCGGTTCTGCTTCCGCTGGATGGACTCGGTGGAGAAGATCGACCGCCTGGAGACCCGGGCCGACCGCCGCCGCTTCCTGCTCAACCTCATCTGCTTCGCCGCCTGCATCGAAGGGCTGTTCTTCTACGGCGCCTTCGCGTACGTGTACTGGTTCCGGTCCCGCGGCCTGCTGCACGGCCTGGCGACCGGCACCAACTGGGTGTTCCGCGACGAGACGATGCACATGAACTTCGCCTTCGAGGTCGTCGACACCGTCCGCAAGGAGGAGCCGGAGCTGTTCGACGCGGAGCTCCAGGAGCAGGTGACCGCGATGCTGCGGGAAGCCGTGGAGGCGGAGCTCCAGTTCGGCCGTGACCTGTGCGGCGAGGGCCTGCCGGGCATGAACACCGAGTCCATGCGCGCGTACCTCGAGTGCGTGGCCGACCAGCGCCTGGTGCGGCTGGGCTTCGCGCCGGTGTACGGCTCGGAGAACCCGTTCGCGTTCATGGAGCTGCAGGGCGTGCAGGAGCTGACCAACTTCTTCGAGCGCCGTCCGTCCGCCTACCAGGTGGCGGTGGAGGGGTCGGTCGACCTCGACGAGGACTTCTAGCACCTCCGTACGGGGAAGGGCCCCGCGCCGGTGACGGCGCGGGGCCCTTCCCCGTACGGGTGGCGCGGTCAGTCGTTGGGGACCGTCTCGTAGCGGGGGGTGCCCTCCGCCATCTGGCGCAGGGCGTCCTTGCGCTCGCGCTTGGAGAGCTTGTCGATGTACAGCGTGCCGTACAGGTGGTCCGTCTCGTGCTGGAGGCAGCGGGCGAAGTAGCCCGTGCCGCGCACCTTGATCGGGTTGCCCTGGGCGTCCTGGCCGTGCACCTCGGCGTAGTCGGGGCGGGCCAGCGAGGCGTACGCGGTGGGGACCGAAAGGCAGCCCTCGTTGGAGTCGTCGAGGAAGCGGCGCTCCGCCGGCAGCTCCTGCAGGACCGGGTTGACGACGACGCCGGTGTGGCGGACGCCCTCGTCGTCCGGGCAGTCGTAGACGAAGACCTTCAGGTCGACGCCGATCTGGTTCGCGGCCAGGCCCACGCCCTCGGCGGCCTTCTGGCTGGCGAACATGTCGTCGATCAGTGCCGCCAGCTTGTCGTCGAACTCGGTGACGTCACGGCACTCCTTGTGGAGGACCGGGTTGCCGACCACCGTGATCGGCCGCGCGGTGCCGCGCTCGCGGTGGGCGAGCTCACGCGCCTCGCAGTCCTCCGTGTCCACGACGAAGCCGTCGTTGATCTGCTCGTCCGTCTCCTGCTGCGCCATGTGCTGCCGCGCCTTCCTGAAAACCCGATTCCGTCGGAGGACAGCCTACGGGCCCTGCGCGGGAGGCTCAGCAGACCTCTTCGAGATCGCGCCACTCGCGGCTGTCGGGGCTGTCGGCCACCCAGCCGTCGAGGAGCCCGCGCACCAGACCCGCCGGGGCGGCGATGCCGCACTCGCGCTCGGGCACCCACAGCTCGCCGGGCGAGCGGTGGCCGAGCGGCCCGGGATGGCCGGGTTCGCTGTGGTCGTGCGGATCGGAGTGCTCGCCCTCGCCCTCGGCGCTCGGCATGGTCGACTCCGAGCAGGCACGGCAGAGCAGCCGCACGGAGGAGGACCAGTCCTCGGCGGCGAATCCGGCGTCGGCGGCGAGCTGCTCCAGGGCGTCCCGGTCGGCCTCGGTGGCGGCCTCCAGGAGGACCACCCAGGTGGGCACGGGCGAGGGCGCCCAGAGTTCGATCTCGTCGAAGACCGGGTAGGACGGGCCGGCGGTGGTGGTCCGCTCGCCGTTCGGCACGCCGTCGTGCAGGACGACCTCGCCCCAGCGGCGCCCCGAGGAGGGCAGCGGGATGGAGAGGACCTCGATGCGCGCGGGGTCCAGCCTGCGGCCCCACACGACCTCGGCCTCGCCCTCGGGCGAGAGCCGGACGGCGGCGCTGCCCAGCTCCATGCCGGCGGGCTCGCCGGTGCCGGAGGCGGCTCCGGGCACCTTGAGGCCGTACGCCTGCCAGGCGCGGCGGGCCAGCGGCCAGTCCTGGAGCGCGGTGGCGGCGATGCCGACGTTCCACCAGTCGGGGGCGCCGGTCTCCTTGTCGAGCAGGGCGACCGCGCGGAGCCCGGCGGCCCGGGCCTGCTCCCAGTCGTGCCGGAACTTGTGCAGCAGCGCCAGATTGAACCAGGACTCCGAGAGCCAGGGCTCCAGATCCGCCGCTCGCGTCAACAGCGCGCCCGCGTCCTCGTACCGGCCGTCGCCGATCAGCGTGAACGCGCGGTCGGTGGCCTGCCGCCACGAGGCGGAGGGCCGATGCCGTACCTTCCCGAAGATCCTCACGATTCCCGCCTGCCGGTCGCTTCACCCTCTTGTTCGCATCCAACCATGCCCGGTCGGACGCGCGCTCATTACCCATGGGTTACCCAGGGGCGGCCGAGGTCACCCCAGGCGCGCCGCCCCGCGCCAGAACCCTGGCCAGGCACTCGACGACATCCGGGTGATAGTCGCGCGCGGTCCCCAGGCGCAGCCGCTCCAGGGCGCCGAGCGCGGCGCCCGCGCCCGCGTCGGCACCGGCTCCCACCAGGTCGTCGTAGGCGTTGACGACCCGGACGATGCGGGCGGCCCGGGGCTGCTCGCGGTACGGGTCGGCCTGGCGTTCCACCACGAGGGCGACGGCGGCGGGGACGCCGGTCCTGCGGACGACCTCGCCGCCGAGGAGGGCGATCCTGCGCTGCTCCTCGGCGGGCAGCTGGGCGGTGGCCCCGCCGGGCACGGGGTCGACGAGGGAGAGCTGTCCGATGTCGTGCATGAGCGCGGCGTGTTCGAGGACGGTCAGCTCGGGGCCGGTGAGGCCCAGTTCGCGGCCGACGGCGGTGCTGAGGGCGGCGACCCGGTGGGCGTGGCCGGGGGCGGTGCAGCCGGCGATCTCGGTGGCGCGGGCGAGGGAGGCGATGGTCTGCCGGTTGACGGTGCGCACGGCGGCGTACCGCCGGTGGGAGACCTGGGTGAGCAGGAGCGGGACGGCGAGGACGGGCAGGGCCCACAGCCCGGCGGCGGCCACGGCGAGCGCCATGACGGCGCCGGTGGCGCAGACGGCGGAGCGGATGCCGAGCAGGCCGTGCAGTTCGTCGCGCAGGACGGAGCCGTACGGGTGTCCCGTACGGGCCCGCAGGACGAGCGCGGCCAGGACGGCGTCGCACAGGGCGGTGAGGACGAGCAGGAGCAGGAGGAAGAGGACGTAGGCGGGTCCCTGGCCGAGGTGTTCGGTGAGGACGCCGGAGTTGTAGAGGGGCTGGAAGCAGAGGGCGGCGAAGCCGGCGGTGAGGACCCGGCGGGCCAGGTGGTCGCGGCCGGGGCCCCGGCCGCGGGCGATGTGCGGGACGATCCCGGCCAGGGCGCCGGCGAGGACGACGGCGACCGTCTGGAGGACGCCGTGGGTGGTGGGGGTGCCGGCGCTGGCGCCCAGCAGCGCGTAGGCGAGGGCCCCGGCGGCGCCGAGCGGGGCGGGTTCGCTCTCCCGGAGGTCCTCGTCGACGGCCGGTGCCCCCGTGTCGGGGGCACCGCCGCCCCAGCGGGCCAGCTCGCCGGCGGCGACGAGGGTCCCGAAGGCGAGCGCGGTGCCGGGTTCGGCGAGGCCGTGCCAGAAGGTGGCGCCGAGGGCGGCGAGGCCGAGGAGGAGCGCGGCGGCGCGCAGCACGCGGGGGACGGCCGCGCCGGGCGTCACGCGCGTTCCCGGTGGCGGGTGGGGCCGGCGGGGTGCGGGGGGTCGGCGGATTGCGGGGCGCTGGTGGCTTCGCCGGGGTCCGGGGGGTCTTCGGCGCGGGCCGGCCGGCCGGGCTCCTCGGGGCCGGTTTCGCGTGGCGGGGGCACCTGCGTGGCCGGGGCGGCGCCGGGCGGGCGCGGGGCGGCCGGGGCGGTTTCGTCGGCGGTGACGGCGGGCCGCCAGCCGTGCCGGTCGAGAGCGCGGACGAGCGCGTCGACCATCCGGGGGTCGAAGTGGGTGCCGGCGCACCGTTCCAGTTCGGCCACGGCGGCCGGCACGGGCCGGGCACGGCTGTAGCAGCGGGTGGAGGTCATGGCGTCGAAGGCGTCGGCGACGGCAACCATCCGGGCGTACTCGGGGATCTCCTCGCCCCGCAGCCCGTAGGGGTAGCCGGTGCCGTCCATGCGCTCGTGGTGGTGGAGGATCGCGGACCGCGCCTCCCCGAGGAAGCCGATGCCCCGCACCATCTCGTGCCCGTACTCGGGGTGCAGTTCGATGATCCGGCGCTCCTCCGGGGTGAGGGGCCCGTCCTTGCGGAGCACCCGGGTGGGCACGCCGAGTTTTCCGACGTCGTGGAGGATGCCCGCGAACCGCACGACGTCGAGCCGGTCCTCGGGCATGCCGAGCTCACGGGCGATCAGGACGGAGGCGTGGCCGACGCGTTCGCTGTGGCCGCGCGTGTAGCGGTCCTTGATGTCGACGGCCTGAACGAGGGCGCGGATGGTGGCCTGGTGGGCGGCGCGCTCGCGGTGGTACTGGGCGAAGACCCAGCAGGAGATGCCGATGGGCAGCAGGACGAAGAGGGCCGCCACGGGCCCGTACGTGCTGCGCCAGAGCACGGCCGTCATCAGTCCGGCGAGGCCGTGGACGGTGTGCGGGGCGAGGGAGCGGCCGAGGAGGCCGCGCCAGGCGGTGCCGAGCGGCAGCCCGTCGGCGGCGGCGCGGATGCCGCCGTCGAGGGCGGTGAGGGCGAGGCAGAAGGCGAGGGCGGCGGCGCCGGCGGGCAGGAGGGCGTACGGCAGGTCGGGGGCGTCCGGCCCGTGGCCCAGGGCGGCGGGCCCGCCGAGGAGCGCGGCGGCGCGGGCGGCGGCCCAGACGGCGAGCGCGGTGGCCGCGGCCCGCCAGAGGCGGCGCAGGGCGGCGGGCGGTTCGTCGACGCGGGCGAGGAGGCTGCCGGGCAGGGCGGTGAGGGCGGCGGCCGCGGGGTCCAGGAGCAGGGCGGCGGCGAGCAGGACGGGGAAGAAGGAGCCGGTGCCCAGGGGCAGGCGCCCGCCGAGCGCGCGGCCCAGACGCGGGCAGCGGCCGGGCACCTCGCAGAGGGCGTACAGGGCGGCGAGGAGCGCGACCGTCCCCCAGGGGGTGTGCGCGCCGGGGCGCACGGCGGGCAGGGCGCACGCCGCGGCGGCGAGCAGGGCGCAGCCGACGGACAGGCGGGCCGCGCGCGGTACCTCCCTCACGAGCGTCACCCGGCCACGCTAGCGAGTGGGGCGGCCGGCGGCGGGCCGCCGCCGTCGATTCGCACCATCGGGTGATACAAGCTGATGTATGCGTCCGCGACGCGAAAAGCCGCCGCGAACGGATCGCGGCGGCTCGTCCGGACCGGGCGCGCGGGGCGCCCGGAGGCGGCTACTCCTGGGGGGCGGGAGCCCCGGGGGCGGTGAGGTCCTGGTCGGGCACCGCGTGCCCCGAGCGGATGAGCTCGATCCGCCCCATGACCTTGGCGCGCAGGTCGGTGGGGACCTCGTCACTGCCGCAGCAGCGCTTGACGAGCTTCTTCACCGCCTGCTCCAGGCCGTACTTCTCCAGGCACGGGGAGCACTCCTCGAAGTGCACCTCGAACTTGGTGCAGTCGCTGTCGGGCATCTCATGGTCGAGGAACTCGTAGAGATGATCCAGGACCTCTGAGCAATCCGTCTCGTGCGGCTCTCCGCAGCTCATGAGCCCGAGCCTTTCAGATCGTTCGACGACTCTCCGGCGCCCGCGGGAACCAGCCCGCGGTCGCGGGCGTAGTCCTCGAGCATGCCGCGCAGCTGGCGGCGGCCCCGGTGCAGCCGGGACATCACCGTACCGATGGGCGTACCCATGATGTCCGCGATCTCCTTGTACGCAAAGCCCTCGACATCGGCGAGATAGACGGCGATGCGGAACTCCTCGGGGATCGCCTGGAGCGCTTCCTTCACGTCGGAGTCCGGGAGGTGGTCGAGCGCCTGGGACTCGGCGGAGCGCAGACCGGTCGACATGTGCGACTCGGCGCGGGCGAGCTGCCAGTCCTCGATCTCCTCGGCAGCGCTCCGCTGGGGTTCGCGCTGCTTCTTGCGGTACGAGTTGATGAAGGTGTTCGTGAGGATGCGGTAGAGCCACGCCTTGAGGTTCGTGCCCTCACGGAACTGGTGGAACGAGCCGTACGCCTTCGCGTAGGTCTCCTGCACCAGGTCCTCCGCGTCCGCCGGGTTGCGCGTCATGCGCAGGGCGGCCGAGTACATCTGGTCGAGGTAGCCGAGGGCGTCCCGCTCGAAGCGCGCGTTGCGCTCCTCGGTCGTCTCCTCGGGGCCTTCGTCGGTCCCTGTGTCGGTCCCAGTGACCGGACCCACCTCCTCCAGCGTGGCGGCGGGCGCGAACGCGGACCCGCTCGTTTCGGAGGATAGACGAGGAACCGCTCCGCCCGCCCCCCGAATAGGGGCGACCTTGGGCGCGGGCAGCACTGTCCAGTCGAGGTCAGCGGCCTGCGTCCGCTCCGGGCAGATGGTCGAACCCATGCGACGGACTCCCTCTTTCTCACTCTCACACCGACGCCCTGGACAACAGCGGTCAGGCGCCGCGCATTCCCGTCGCGGGGAGCGTCCGGGCAAGCCATTCGGCGACCCCGTCGACGAGGAGCGCGAGGCCCTCCTCCTGCGCGAGGGGCGCGCGCTTCGGAAGGGCGAAGCCGTGGTCGCCGTACGGGATCTCCACCAGCCCGTACGGGCCCTCGGGGAACTCGGCGGGCCGCCCGAAGGGGTCGTTGCCGCCCTGGACGACGAGGGTGGGCAGGCCGGTGCCCAGCAGTTCCTCCGCGCGGGACCGCTCCGGCCTGCCGGGCGGGTGGAGCGGGAAGCTGAGCGCCAGGACGGCGTGTGCGCCCAGGTCACGGCCGGTGCGACAGGCCACGCGGGCACCCGCGCTACGCCCGCCGGCGACGAGGGGGAGGCCGGGCCGGGTGAGGGCGGGCCAGAGCCCGCGCCAGGCGGTGTCGAGGGTCCCGGGGGCGGGGGCGAGCTTCTTGCCGGCGACCCGCCAGGGCTGTTCGACCAGGGCGACGGTCACACCGTGCGCGGGCAGCGCCCCGGCCAGGGCCTGGAGGTCGCGGGCCTCGACGCCGCCCCCGGCGCCGTGGCCGAGGGCGAGGACGGCCCGGGGCTCGGCGGCGGTCCGCCAGGTGACGCGGGCCTCGCCGGCATCGGTGGGGACGGTCTCGGTCTCGTACGAAGTCACGTCCCCCATCCTGCCGTCCCCGGGCGGCGCGGGCGCCCGGCCGGGGCGTGTCTCAGAAGAGGGTGCCCACCTCGGGCCCCTCCAGTTCCGTGAGAAGTTCGGGTCCGTTGTTCCGGACGTTGCTGACGGCGGTGGCCACCGGATAGGCCCGCATCAGACCCCCGGGGGGCGGGGCGAGCAGATCGCGCAGTTCGTCCTCGCCGGTGCGCGCCGGGTCGAGCCAGGCGTCCCAGCGGTCCCCGGTGAGCATCAGCGGCATCCGGGGGTGGATGTCGGCGAGCGAGCGCGGGCCCTCGGCCGGGGCGACGCCGAGCGGGCCGGTCTCGGCCTCGGTGGTGATCACCGAGCAGGTCACCCACCAGGCGGCGGGGCTGCCCCCGGGAGCGGCCGGGTCGCGCCAGAACTCGTAGATCCCGGCCATCGCGAAGACCGATCCGTCCGCCGGGGTCACGAAGTACGGCTGCTTCCTCGGCCGCTTGCGCTTCCCCTCCACCTCCAGCTCCCGCTCGTCGGCGCCCGTCACCCACTCGTAGTAACCGTCGGCGGGCAGGATGCAGCGCCGGGAGGCGAAGGCCCGTTTGAAGGACGGCTTCTCGTGCAGGGTCTCGGCCCGGGCGTTGATCATCCGGGCCGCGCCCTCCGAGGTCTTCGACCAGGACGGGACGAGCCCCCAGCGCAGGCGCCGCAGCTGGCGAACCGGCCGCGGCGATCCGGCGTCCTTCAGAGGGCGCTCCAGTACCGCCCAGACCTCTTTGGTCGGGGCCACGTTCCAGTCCGGGGCCAGGGTTTCCTCCGGCTCCCACTTCTCCACCCCGAAGAGGCCGACGAGGTCCTCGGGGCGCCGACTCGCTGCATACCGTCCGCACATACGTGCCACACTGCCACGACCCCCGACCTCCCGAGGAGCGGCCCGAACGATGGACCTCTTCCGCCCGCAGGCGGCGCCCGCCGAGTGGCTGGTGACCGCCACCGCCGTCGCCGCCCTCGCCGTCACCGTCCCCCGCCGCGTCTGGCTCCTGGCCCGCAACGCGATCACCATCGCGCACGAGGGCGGGCACGCCCTGGTGGCGCTCGCCACCGGCCGCCGTCTGCAGGCGATCACGCTGCACTCGGACACCAGCGGTCTGACGGTGACCCGGGGCCGGCCGACGGGTCTCGGCGTCGTCCTCACCCTCACCGCCGGCTACACCGCCGCGCCGCTGCTCGGCCTCGGCGGCGCCGCCCTGCTGGGGGCCGGCCTGGTCACCCTGCTGCTGTGGGCGGCGACCGCCCTGCTCCTGGCGATGCTGGTGATGATCCGCAACGCGTACGGGGTGCTCACCGTCCTGGTGACGGGCGCCGCCTTCCTGCTGGTGTCCTGGCTGACCGGGCCGGAGGTCCAGGCCCTCTTCGCCTACGCGGTGGTGTGGTTCCTCCTCCTCGGCGGGGTCCGGCCGGCCTTCGAGCTCCAGGTCAGGCGGCGGCGCGGCGGCGCCCCCGACTCGGACGCCGACCAGCTCGCGCGGCTCACCCACGTCCCGGCCGGGGTGTGGCTCCTCTTCTTCCACACGGTCTCGATCTGCTGCCTGATCGGCGGCTGCCGCTGGCTCCTGCCGTTCTGACACCCCCGTACAGTGAGGGCATGACCGCAGCTTCCCCCGCGCAGCAGCCCGATCCCCTCCTCCCCGGCCCGTCCGACGACCTCTGGCCCGCCCCCTTCGCGCGCGGTGCCGTCGACGCGACCGTCACGGTGCCCGGGTCGAAGTCGGTCACCAACCGCGGCCTGATCCTGGCCGCGCTCGCCGCGGAGCCGGGCTGGCTCCGCCGCCCGCTGCGCTCGCGCGACACCCTGCTGATGGCCGAGGGTCTGCGTGCCCTCGGGGTGGGGATCGAGGAGACGGTGTCGTCCAGCTCCTCCGCCGCGGGCGGCCCGGACTCCGCCGGCGAGGCCTGGCGGATCATCCCGGCCCCGCTGCGCGGCCACGCGTCCGTGGACGTCGGCAACGCGGGCACGGTCATGCGCTTCCTGCCGCCGGTCGCGGCGCTCGCCGACGGTCCGGTGCGCTTCGACGGCGACCCCCGCTCCCACGAGCGTCCGCTGCACGGTGTGATCGACGGGCTGCGCGCGCTGGGCGCGCGGATCGAGGACGACGGCCGCGGCGCGCTGCCGATGACCGTGCACGGCTCCGGCGGTCTGGACGGCGGCACGGTCGAGATCGACGCCTCCTCGTCCTCCCAGTTCGTCAGCGCCCTGCTGCTGTCCGCGCCCCGCTTCAACCAGGGCGTGGAGGTACGTCACGTGGGCGCCACACTGCCCTCGCTGCCGCACATCCGGATGACGGTCGACATGCTGCGCGCGGTCGGCGCCCAGGTCGACGAGCCGGAGCACGGCGGCGCCCCGAACGTCTGGCGGGTCACCTCCTCGGCGCTGCGCGGCCGGGACCTGGTGGTCGAGCCGGACCTGTCGAACGCGCAGCCGTTCCTGGCGGCGGCCCTGGTGACCGGTGGCCGGGTGACGATCCCGGACTGGCCCGCGCGGACCACCCAGCCCGGTGACGAGCTGCGGCGGATCTTCACCGAGATGGGTGGTTCCTGCGAGCTGACCGAGGAGGGGCTCACCTTCACCGGTACGGGCCGGATCCACGGCATCGACGTGGACCTCGGCGAGGTCGGCGAGCTGACCCCGGGCATCGCGGCGGTCGCGGCCCTCGCGGACTCCCCCTCCACCCTGCGCGGCGTGGCCCACCTGCGCCTGCACGAGACGGACCGGCTGGCGGCCCTCACCAAGGAGATCAACGAGCTGGGCGGGGACGTCACCGAGACCGAGGACGGCCTCCACATCCGCCCGCGCCCGCTGCACGGCGGCGTGTTCCACACGTACCACGACCACC
Organism: Streptomyces sp. NPDC126503; assembly: GCF_040302405.1. Taxonomy (NCBI): domain Bacteria; kingdom Bacillati; phylum Actinomycetota; class Actinomycetes; order Kitasatosporales; family Streptomycetaceae; genus Streptomyces; species Streptomyces sp. NPDC126503. The sequence goes on along the minus strand of NZ_JBEORS010000009.1, from coordinate 52,840 downwards.
GCATGGCGACGGCCGGGGCGATCATCGGCCTCGCGGTCGACGGTGTGCTCATCGAGGACGTCGCCACCACGGCCAAGACCTTGCCGGACTTCCCCGAGATGTGGACCGGAATGCTCGGAGTCTGAACCATGCGGCGTTACGGGAAGCACACCGACGAGGACGACATCCGCCAGCGGCCCAACCGCAAGGGGACCCGCCCCCGGACCACGATCCGGCCGAAGCACGAGGACGCGGTCGAGGGCATGGTCCTCACCGTGGACCGGGGCCGGCTGACCTGTCTGGTCGAGGACCGGGTCGTGTTCGCGATGAAGGCGCGCGAGCTGGGCCGCAAGGCGGCCGTGGTCGGTGACCGGGTGTCCCTCGTGGGGGACCTGTCGGGCGAGAAGGACACGCTGGCCCGGATCGTGCGGATCGGGGAGCGCAGTTCGGTGCTCCGCCGCACGGCCGACGACGACGACCCGTACGAGCGGGTCGTGGTCGCCAACGCCGACCAGCTGGCGGTCGTGACCGCGCTGGCCGACCCCGAGCCGCGCCCCCGCCTGATCGACCGCTGCCTGGTGGCGGCCTTCGACGGCGGGCTCGAACCCTTCCTGGTGCTCACCAAGTCGGATCTGGCGCCGCCGGAGAAGCTCCTGGAGCTCTACGGGGCACTGGACATCCCGCACGTGGTGGTGAACCGCGAGGAGCTGTACGACGGCGGGGCGGCGGACCGGGTGCGCGCGTACCTGGACGGCCGGGTCACGGCGTTCGTGGGGCACTCGGGTGTCGGCAAGACGACCCTGGTCAACGCCCTGGTGCCGGAGGACAAGCGCCGGATCACCGGCCATGTGAACGCGGTGACGGGCCGCGGCCGGCACACCACGACCTCGGCCCTGGCGCTGCCGCTGGACGTGGTCGACGGCTGGGTCATCGACACGCCCGGCGTGCGGTCCTTCGGCCTGCACCACGTCGACCCGTCCCGGGTCATCCACGCCTTCCCCGACCTGGAGCCGGGCACGGAGAACTGCCCGCGGGCGTGCAGCCACGACGAGCCCGACTGCGCGCTGGACGCCTGGGTGGCGGAGGGTCACGCCGATCCGGCGCGGCTGTACTCGCTGCGGCGGCTGCTCTCCACCCGGGAGCGACGCGAGGGCGACTGAGTCCTCGTGCGCGGTCGGCCGCCACGAGCACGTGCATAATCACACGGAGCGGGCCCAATCGGACGAAGCGGTCACCGACGGCGTGGGAGGCACTGACGATGGCGTGGCTGCTGGTGGTGGTCGCCGGCCTGCTGGAGACGGGCTTCGCGGTGTGCCTGAAGCTCTCGCACGGATTCACCCGGCTCTGGCCGACGGTCGCCTTCGCGGCCTTCGCCCTCGGCAGCTTCGGCCTGTTGACGCTGGCGCTGCGGAAGCTGGACGTGGGGCCCGCCTACGCGGTGTGGACGGGCATCGGGGCGGCCGGGACGGCGATCTACGGCATGGTCTTCCTCGGCGATCTGGTCTCCACGCTCAAGATCGTCTCGATCACGCTGGTGATCGTGGGCGTCATCGGCCTCCAGCTGTCCGGCTCCACGCACTGACCGCCCGCGCCCGGCAGGGCCGGCGCGACGACATGGCTGAGCGCGAGCCGTACGGCGATCTCGCACCCCGCCGCCCAGCGCTCCCCCGCGCAGGCGGCGGTGGCGGCGACCAGTTCGCCCGGCGCGGGCAGCCCGGCGTCGGCGCGCCGCTGCGCGGGAACGGGAGCGGGCCGGGCGCCCGGGCGCGCGGGGCGGGGCCGCGGCAGCCCGTCCTGCCAGGCTCCGGTGAGCAGCGCCCGCAGTATCGGGCGGTCGGCGGCCCGGGCGACGGTCCACTCGGCGAGGGCGACGAGGTTGCGCTCGGGCGGGGCGGGGGTGGCGAGGAGCCGGCGGGCGCCGTTCAGGAAGGCGTCGGCCTCCCGGCGGGCGAGGGCGCGGGCGAGCCCCTCCTTGCTGCCGAACTCGTTGTAGAGGGTCTGGCGGGAGACCCGGGCCGCGGTGGCGAGGTCCACCATGCGCACGGCGGACCAGGGCCGGTGCGCGAGCGCGGTGAGCGCGGCGTCGAGCAGGGCCTCGCGGGCAGTCGGCATGGGCGCCTCCGTCGTACGGTGCGGTACTCAGCGTCGGCAGGCGGCCACGCGCTGTCAAGGGCCGTCGGGGGGTCGTTCCCCGGCGGGGATAGAGTGCCGCCATGGCCGACTACCACGATGACCTGCGCCTCGCCCACGTCCTGGCGGACGCCGCCGACGCGGCCACCATGGACCGCTTCCAGGCACTCGACCTGAAGGTCGACACCAAGCCGGACATGACCCCGGTGAGCGAGGCCGACAAGGCCGCGGAGGAGCTGATCCGGGGCCAGTTGCAGCGCGCCCGGCCACGGGACGCGATCCTGGGCGAGGAGTACGGCGTGGAGGGCTCGGGCCCGCGCCGCTGGGTGATCGACCCGATCGACGGCACGAAGAACTACGTGCGCGGGGTCCCCGTCTGGGCGACCCTGATCGCGCTGATGGAGGCCGGGGAGACCGGCTTCCAGCCGGTCGTGGGCGTGGTCTCCGCCCCGGCCCTGGGCCGCCGCTGGTGGGCGGCGAAGGGGCTCGGCGCCTACACGGGCCGCAGCCTGGCCTCGGCGAGCCGGATCCAGGTGTCGAAGGTGTCGTCCCTGGCGGACGCCTCGTTCGCGTACTCCTCGCTGAGCGGCTGGGAGGAGCGGGGCCGGCTGGACGGTTTCCTGGACCTCACGCGCGCGTGCTGGCGGACCCGGGCGTACGGCGACTTCTGGCCGTACATGATGGTCGCCGAGGGCTCCGTGGACATCTGCGCCGAGCCGGAGCTGTCGCTGTGGGACATGGCGGCGGTCGCGATCGTGGTGCAGGAGGCCGGCGGCACGTACACCGGTCTCGACGGGCGCCACGGCCCGCACAGCGGGAACGCGGCGGCGTCCAACGGCCTGCTCCACGGCGAGCTGCTGAGCTACCTCAACCAGCGGAACGTCCAGGACTGAGCGTCCCGGCCGGCGGACGCCCGGGGGCCGGGCGCGACCGCCGGCGGGGCGTCGACGGGCCGTCGACAGGGCCGACCCATGGGCGCCCGGCGGGGCGTCCGGGGGCCGAGCGCCCTCGGCGCTCCCCAGGGACGCCTCGCACGCCCTCTTGTCGGGTCCCTCCCCCGGTGCGACTCTGAGGACTCCCCCACTTGTGAACTTGTGCGCTGTTCATCAGGCGCCTCGGGTGCCGGAGTTCTCGTTGAACGGTTCACCAAGGAGGTGGTTCCATCCATGCTCGTCCGTGACGCCATGAGCACGATCGTCCTCACCCTCGGCCCCACCCACACCCTCCGCCAGGCGGCCCGGCTGATGGCGGCCCGCCGCGTCGGCGCGGCCGTCGTCCTGGACGGCGACGCCCACGGGCTCGGCATCCTCACCGAGCGCGACATCCTCAACTCGCTGGCCAGGGACCAGGATCCCGACCGCGAGACCGCCGGATCCCACACCACCCACGACGTCGTCTTCGCCGCGCCGACCTGGACCCTGGAGGAGGCGGCCGAGGCGATGACCCGCGGCGGCTTCCGTCATCTGGTGGTCCTCGACCACCAGGGGCCCGTCGGGATCGTCTCCGTCCGCGACATCATCCGCTGCTGGATCCCGCTGCACAGCGTCGCCGGATGAGCCCGGCTCGCCGGGCGCGCGGGCCGTGCCGGGAGTCCTGAACACGAGAACGGGCCGGGCTCCCGTACGGAAGTCCGGCCCGCTCTCTTATCTACGGCAAGCGCCCTCAGCCACGCAGGGCCTGGACCGCGGCCTCCAGCCGCTTGCCGAAGTCACCGTCCGCCTGGCGGAAGTTGTTGATGGCCCGCTCGGCGATGTCGTCCCGCGAGACCTTGGCGATGAAGCCCGCCAGGTTGTCGACGAGACGGCCCTTCTCGTCCTCCGACATCAGGCGGTAGAGGTTGCCCGCCTGCACGAAGTCGTTGTCCTCGGAGTGGATCGGCGCCGGCTGGTCGCCGGTGACGCCCGTGACCGGGACCGGCTGCCACAGCGGGCGGTCGATCTGGTGCGGGCCGCCGAAGCTGTTGGGCTCGTAGTTCTTCGTGCCCTTGTGGCGGCCGTCGTAGAGGAAGCCGTCACGGGAGTGGGTGCGCGCCTCGGTGGCGTGCGGGCGGTTCACCGGCAGGTGGTCGGCGTTGATGCCGACGCGGTAGCGGTGGGCGTCGCCGTAGGCGAAGAGGCGGCCCTGGAGCATCTTGTCCGGGGACGGGCCGATGCCGGGCACGAAATGGGCCGGACTGAAGATGCTCTGCTCGACCTCGGCGAAGATGTTCTCCGGGTTGCGGTTGAGCTCCAGCTTGCCGATCTCGATCGGCGGGTAGTCCGCGTGCGGCCACACCTTGGTGAGGTCGAACGGGTTGAAGCGGTAGTTCGCCGCCTCGGCCGCCGGCATGATCTGGACCTGCACGGTCCAGCTCGGGAAGTCGCCGCGCTCGATGGCCTCGCGCAGGTCGCGCTGGTGGCTGTCGGGGTCCTCGCCCGCGAGCTTGTTGGCCTCTTCCTGGGTGAGGTTCTTGATGCCCTGGTCGGTCTTGAAGTGGTACTTGACCCAGAAGACCTCGCCGGCCTCGTTGTTCCACTGGAAGGTGTGGGAACCGAAGCCGTCCATGTGGCGGTAGGAGGCGGGGATGCCGCGGTCGCCGAAGAGCCAGGTCACCTGGTGGGTCGACTCCGGCGAGAGGCCCCAGAAGTCCCAGACGTTGTCCGCCTCCTGCGAGCCGGTGTACGGGTCGCGCTTCTGGGTGTGGATGAAGTCGGGGAACTTGATGGCGTCCCTGATGAAGAACACCGGGGTGTTGTTGCCGACGAGGTCGTAGTTGCCCTCTTCGGTGTAGAACTTCAGGGCGAAGCCGCGCGGGTCACGGACGGCGTCCGCCGCGCCCAGGTTGCCGGCGACGGTGGAGAAGCGCAGGAAGGTCTCCGTCTGCTTGCCCACCTCGGAGAGGAACTTCGCCCGGGTGTACTTCGTGACGTCCGCGGTCACGGTGAAGGTGCCGTAGGCACCGGCGCCGCGGGCGTGCACCACGCGCTCCGGGATGCGCTCGCGGTTGAAGTGGGCGAGCTTCTCGAGCAGCAGCTGGTCCTGGACGAGGACCGGACCGCCGACGCCCGCCGTCTCGCTGTTCTGGTTGTCGGCGACCGGCGCGCCTGCCTCGGTGGTGAGCGGTCCCTGGGTCACGTGCGCCTCCTGCGTCATTCCTGCGTGTCCTGTCGTCGGCCGGGCCGTGGACGAAACCCTTGGCCGATGCCAGGATCGATCCTACGATAGACAATGTCTAAGTCAAGTGAACTTCCAAAGTCACACCCGTTCGGGACGGAGTCCCCCGACTGTTAGGCTGGTGCGCATGAGTGACCTGTTGGAACGACTGCGCGGACGCGGCTGGCGCATGACAGCGCAGCGCCGCGTCGTGGCCGAGGTCCTGGACGGTGATCACGTGCATCTGACCGCCGACGAGGTCCACGCACGTGCCGTGACGAGGCTGCCCGAGATCTCCCGGGCGACCGTCTACAACACCCTGGGCGAGATGGTCTCGCTCGGCGAAGTTATGGAAGTCGCGACGGACGGCCGCGCCAAGCGGTACGACCCGAACGCCCACCGACCGCACCAGCACCTGGTCTGCGGCCGCTGCGGCGCGATCCGTGACGTCCACCCGGCGGGCGACCCGCTGGCGGACCTGCCGGCCTCCGAGCGCTTCGGTTTCACGATCTCCGACGTGGAGGTCACCTATCGGGGCATCTGCCCGGGCTGCGCGTCGACCGCGTGACCCGTCGGTGATCCCACCGCGATGATCCGAGGAAGCCCCCGCTCCGGCGGGGGCTTCCTTCATGCCCCGCCCGTTTCATGTCCCGCCCGTCCTCAGCACCCCCGACGCACGACGAAGGCCCGGATCCTGAGGATCCGGGCCTTCGTCGCTACTGAGTAGCGGGGACAGGATTTGAACCTGCGACCTCTGGGTTATGAGCCCAGCGAGCTACCGAGCTGCTCCACCCCGCGTCGGTGAACACCACCTTACGGGACCCCTTCGACCAGCGCAAATCCGTTAAGCGGTGAGCTCCTCGTGCAGCGCCTCGCTCAGCCGGGCCGCGCGCTCGGCCACCTCGGCCGGGCCCAGCTCGACCGCCCGGGCGCACCAGCGGCGCCCCTCGGTGAGCTCGCCGCGCCGCGCGGCGAGCAGGGCGAGCCGCAGCGCGGCCCGGCCGTGACCCGCCCGGGCGGCCCTGGTCCACCAGAGCGCCGCCTCCCGCTCGTTCCCCTCCCGGGCGAGCAGCAGCCCGAGGTTGAAGGCGCCGTTGCGGCTGCCGGCGTCCGCGGCCTCCCGGTACCAGCGGGCGGCCTCCGCCAGGTCCCCCCGCGCGGCGGCGAGCATGCCCACCCGGACCTGCGCGCGCCGGTGCCCCTGCTCGGCGGCCCGCTCGTACCACTCCTCGCACTCGGACTTCTCGTCCCGGGGAGCGCCGAGCACGGCGGGGCCGGGCTCGGGGCGCCGGGCGTCGAGCACCGTCGCCAGCCGGAAGGCGGCCTCGGCGCTGCCCCCGCCGGCCGCGCACCTGAGGTGCCGCTCGGCGGTCTGCTCGTCGCCGTCCCGCAGCGCGGCGATGCCGACCTGGAGCGCGGCCTCGGTGTGGCCGGCGGCCGCGGCCCGCTCGTACCAGACGAGGGCCGCGGCGTCGTCGTCCCGGCCCGCGTAGAGGATGCCCAGGTTGAAGGCGGCGTCCACGCTGCCGGCCTCGGCGGCCTTGGAGAACCACGGCTCGGCGCCGTTGGCGTCGCCCGCCTGCAGCAGCAGGACCGCGAGCGCGTTGGCGGCTTCGCGGTGGCCCGCGTAGGCGGCCCGGCGGTACCACTGCTCGGCCTGCGCGATCCGGTCCTGGGCGGCGCACAGCAGACCCAGGTTGTAGGCCCCGTTGACGTCACCCGCGTCCATCGCCGCCCGGTACCAGCGCTCGGCCGTCTGCTGCTCGCCCCGGGCCGCGTGCAGGGCGCCCAGCGCGTTGGCCGCGTTGCCGTCGCCGTCCTGGGCGGCGCGCAGCCACCAGACGGCCGCGCTCTCCTCGTCACCGGCGTCGCGGAGCAGGAAGCCCAGGGCACAGGCGGCCCGGGACTCGCCCTCCTTGGCGGAGCTGAGGTACCAGCGGCCGGCCTCCTTGAGCTCGCCGCGCTTCTCCAGGAGCGCGCCGAGATGCAGCGCCGCCCGGCGGTGTCCGCGGGCGGCGGCCTGGCGGAACCACTGCTCCGCCTCGGCGAGTTCGTCACCGGGCTCGACGAGACCGGTCACCCCGCCCGGGCCCGCGCCGGCGGCGGAGGACACGGCGGCGGCGCCGGGCAGCCGGGTGCTCGAGGCGCTCTCGTGCGGGCCCCGGGAGGCGGCCGTGGCGCGCCGCTCCAGGGCGAGGGCGAGCCGGTAGGCGGCTTCGCGGTGGCCCTGCTCGGCGGCGGCGCGCAGCCAGCGCTCGGCGCCGACGTCGCTGCGGTGCTCCAGGAGGTCGGCGAGGGCGTACGCGCCGAGGGCGTGGCCCTGTTCGGCGGCCTGGCGCAGCCAGTACTCGGCGGCGGGCTCGTCGCCGCGTTCGCGGTGGTGGCGGCCGAGCGCGTGGGCGGCGGGCGCGGAACCGGCGACGGCGGCGACCCGCCACCAGCCGGCGGCCTCGTCGGGGTAGCCGCGCTGGTGCAGCAGGACGCCGAGGTTGTTGGCGGCGGCCCGGTCCCCTTCGGCGGTGGCGGCGCGCAGGTACGGCTCGGCGCCGTCGAGGTCGCCGCGGCGCAGCAGCAGGGCGCCGAGGGCGCTCATGGAGGCGGTGTCACCGCGCTCGGCCGCACGCCGGTGGCGTGCCTCGGTCTCGGCTTCCGTCTCGTGCTCGGTGTCGGGGTCGGCGTCGGGGGTGGGGGTCCGGGGCTCGGCGGTGGCGTCGGGGACCGCGTCGACGGCCCTCACTGCCTCGATGATCTCGTCCGCGGCATTTCTGGCGTGCCGCTGCACAAACCGCCCTGTCTCCAACAGAGTTGCCCTGTCCCCCATAAATACCATCGTCGCACCACCCACAACCCGCGCACACCTGGTATACCGCAGCCAGTGAGGTCACCTCAGCGTTTTGTCGACATGCCCACAGAGAGACAAGTCAAACACGACTCACGCCAACTCGCCCCCTCCGTACCGCCCTTCGCGTCCCCACCGCCACCCCGACACGCGACGAGGGCCCGGATCCTTATGGATCCGAGCCCTCGTCCTGAGTAGCGGGGACAGGATTTGAACCTGCGACCTCTGGGTTATGAGCCCAGCGAGCTACCGAGCTGCTCCACCCCGCGTCGGTGAAACCACAGTATCACGACGCGGGGGGCAGATGCGCAGGTCAGCCGCCGGAGCCCTCGGCGGGCGGGGTGGCCGGGGCGCTCGGCTTGAGCTTCGCCCCCGCCTCGGCCGCCCGCTGGAGCGCCGTCTGGAGCTCCTCCTGCGCCTTGCCGTACGCGGACCAGTCCTGCTTCTGCAGGGCCGCCTCGCCGGCGTCGTACGCCTTCTGCGCGTCGGCGATGGCCTGCTTCAGCTCGGCGTCGGCCGAGGCCGGCGGCGGGGGCGTGGTGCCCGGCGGCGGGGGCGTCGGCGTGCTCGGCCCCTCCACCCCGAAGACCGCGTTGAGCGCCGCGGTGAGGTTGTCCTCGAAGACGGTGACGTCCTTCGTGGTGTCACCGCCCGGCTGGTCCGCGTCCACGTAGGACACCGCGACCTTCTTCAGCAGCGGGTAGAGCGCGTTGCGGCCCTGCGCGTACACCGGCTCCACGTACAGGAATCCGCCGTCGAGCGGCACGGTGAGCAGGTTGCCGTACTGGATGTCGGAGTCGGCGCCCCGCATGTCCCGGACGAACTGGGCCACGGACGGCAGACCGTTCAGCTTGCTCTGCACCTGGGCAGGTCCCGGCACGTCCTCGGTGACCCGCAGGAGTCTCATCCGGCCGTACTCCTTGCTGGTGGCGTCGGCGTCGACCGCCATGAAGCCGCCCAGGTTGGGCCGCCCGTTCGGCGTGAACGTCGTCGTCAGCGAGAAGCGCTGCGCCGTGTCCCCGGGCATCTTCATGCTCAGGTAGTACGGCGGGACCGCGTTGCCCTCCTTGTTGGTCGGGTCGTCCGGCACCTGCCAGGCGTCCGAACCGCTGTAGAACTGCGCGGGGTCGGTGACGTGGTAGCGGGTCAGCAGCTCGCGCTGCACCTTGAACATGTCCTGCGGGTAGCGCAGGTGCTCCATCAGGGGGCCGCTGATCTCGGACTTGGGCTTGACCGTGTCCGGGAACGCCTTCATCCAGGTCTTCAGGACCGGGTCCTGGGTGTCCCACTGGTAGAGGGTGACCGAGCCGTCGTACGCGTCGACGGTGGCCTTCACCGAGTTCCGGATGTAGTTGACCTGGTTCTGCTGGGCGACGACCGCGCGCTGCTGGTTGCCGACGGTCAGCGAGTCGGCCGTCGTGTCGCCGAGCGTGGTGCGCGAGGCGTACGGGTAGCCGTTGGTGGTCGTGTAGGCGTCGACGATCCACTGGATCCGGCCGCCGACGACCGCCGGGTAGGCGTCGCCGTCGATGGTCAGCCAGGGGGCGACGGCCTCGACGCGCTCCTTCGGCGTGCGGTTGTAGAGGATCCGCGAACCGTCGCCGATGGCTCCCGAGTAGAGGATCTGCGGCTCGCTGAAGGCCACCGCGTACGCGGCGCGGTTGAAGGCGCTGGAGAGGCTGACGCCGCTCTTCTCCTTGTAGCTGGTGGTCTTCTCGCCGTTCTCCTCGTAGTCGAGCTCCTTCTGGGGGCCGCCCACGATCGAGTACTGGTCGGTCTTCTCGCCGTAGTAGATCCGCTGCTCGTACGTCTTCAGCTCACCGGTGGTCGGCAGACCGGACTCGGTGAAGACCGGCGAGCCGTTGGCGTCGGTCTGCGTACCCGTGGCCATGATCGCGCCGTAGCCGTGGGTGTAGGTGAAGTGGTCGTTGATCCAGTTCCGCTTCGGGATGCCGCGGATGTTCAGCTCCCGCAGACCGATCACGGTGTCCTTGCCCTGGTAGCGGTCCACGTCCAGGGTCATCGGGAACTGGTAGTACTTCCGCTTCTGCTCCAGCTGCTGGAACGTGGGCGAGACGATGTTCGGGTCGAGCAGGCGGTAGCTGGCCGCGGTCTGCGAGTCGGCGCGCAGGCGGTCCTTCGCCTTGACCGTCGACTTGCCCGAGTAGTTCTCCGGCTTCGCCCCGTCGATCGCGTACGCCTTGCGGGTCGCGTCGATGTTCTTCTGGATGTACGGCGCTTCCTTGGCCTGCTCGTTCGGCTGGACCTGGAACTTCTGCACGATCGCCGGGTAGAGGCCGCCGATCAGGACCGCGGAGAGCACCATCAGGCCGAAGCCGATGACCGGCAGCTGCCAGGTGCGGCGCCAGAGCGTCGCGAAGAACAGCACGGCGCAGATCGCGGCGATGCAGAACAGGATCGTCTTCGCCGGCAGGTAGGCGTTGGCGTCGACGTACCGCAGGCCCGTCCAGTTGCCGGTCGCCTTGAAGTCGCTGGACTTCACCGCCAGGCCGTACCGGTCGAGCCAGTACGCCACGGCCTTGAGCGAGACGAAGACGCCGAGCAGCACCGAGAGGTGCCCGGTGGCGGCGGCCGTGGCCCGGGCGCCCGGGCTGGTGATCCGCAGCCCGCCGTACAGGTAGTGCGTGAGGGCGGCGGCGATCAGCGACAGGATGGTGGCGGCGAAGCCGAAGGCCAGCAGGAAGCGGTACCAGGGCAGGTCGAAGGCGTAGAACGCCACGTCGAGACCGAACTGGGGATCCTTCTGACCGAACTTCACCCCGTTGACCCACATGAGCCAGGTGCGCCACTGGCCGGAGGCGGAGGCGCCGGCGATCAGGCCCACCAGGGCGGTGACCGCGAGCAGCACCCACTTCTTGAACGGGGCGATGCCCATCCGGTAGCGGTCGAGGCTCTGCTGCTCCAGCGACATCGCGCTGAGCGGCGGCCGCAGCCGGTGGGCCAGCCAGATGTTGAGGCCGACGGCGAACGCCATCAGCAGACCGAAGACCGCGAAGAGGCCGATCTTGGTCCAGAGGGTGGTGGTGAACACGGACGAGTAAGCGACCGAGCGGTACCAGAGCCAGTCCGTCCAGAACCCGGCGAACATCACGAACGCCATGGCCAGAACGGCCAGCACCCCGAGTGTCATGAGCAGGGTCCGGGCCCGCCGGGACGGCCGGCCGACTCTCATCCTTGGCCCGGACGGGCCTCCGCCGCGGTCCGGCATCTGGAAAGCCAACGTGCGCCCCTCGATGTTGATGCGTCTGAAAGCAGGCCCCGCGATCCTAGAGCCCACTGGTGCAACTTACTGAGGCTTTACCTAGTTCCCGTCTTCGGGGGAAGAGGAGGCAGGATATTGGTCATGTCCAACGTTTCCCCCTCCGGGCCGCCCATGGCCTCCAGTCCCCTCACCCGCGCGGTTCTCGAGATCGACGAATACGCGTCGGGTCTCGGCTGGGACCAGCCCGCCCGCCTCTTCGCCCTGGTCGACACCGCGCGGCTGCGCGCCCAGGAGCCCGCCCTCGCCTCGCAGCTGGGGCTCGGCGAGGACGCCACCGCCTACACCCCGATCGAGCAGGACAAGCTGCCCCGGGGGAAGGCCCTCGACGAGTTCCTCGGCACCATCGCCTGGCCGGACGCGGTCGCCGGCTGCGCCCTCACGGTGGAGCGGCTGATGCTGCCCCCGTCGGCGGAGGCCCAGGTGCCGCAGGGCATGAGCGAGAAGCAGCTCGCCGCGTGGGTGGCCGCGCACCCGGACCGGCAGGAGGTGCGGATGACCGTGGCCGTGCTGCGGAACGGGGCGCGCGAGGCGGCGATCCGGCTGCGCGAGAAGGACTCCCCGACCGAGGTCCTGACCGGCCCCGACCTGGTCCCGGGCCTGGCGGAGGCCCTGGCGGCCACCTTCGAGGGCTGACCTTCCACGTCCATGCCGAGGGGCGCCCGGTCGTCGTGACCGGGCGCCCCTCGGCGTCCCGTCCCCCCGCGGGGGCGGGTGCGTCAGCCCTTGGCGCAGCCCGGCAGGGACCGGGTGTCGCCCGCCCGGAGCTTCGCCAGCGAGGTCATGGCGTCGTCGATGGTCCTCACTTTGATGAGCGTGAGCCCCTCGGGCGTGTCGGAGGCGGCGGACTCGCAGTTGTCGGCCGGCGTGAGGAAGTACGTGGCGCCCGCCTTCCGCGCGCCGACGAGCTTCATCTCGATGCCGCCGATCGGGCCCACCTCGCCCTTGTCGTCGATGGTGCCGGTGCCGGCGACGAACCGGCCGCCGGTGAGGCTCTCCGGGGTCAGCTTGTCGACGATGCCGAGGGCGAACATCAGACCGGCGCTGGGCCCGCCGACGTCCGCCAGGTTGATGTCGATGGTGAAGGGGAAGGCGTGGTCGGTGCCGGCCTGGATGCCGACGATCGCCCGGTCGCCCTCCTCGGAGGTGGTGGTCCTGACGACCACCTTCCGGGTCCCGGTGGGCTCCTTGCCGGCCTTCTCCGCCTCGGCCGCCTCCTTGGCGGGGACGAGGGTGAACTCGACGTCCTGGCCCGGCTTGCGCTTGGTGACCTGCTTCGCGACGTCACCGGGCTCGGTGACCGGCGTGCCGTCGACGGCCTTGATCACGTCACCGGCGTGCAGCTTGCCCTCGGAGGGGGAGCCCTTGACGACGGTGGCCACGACCACGCGCGTGGTGAAGGGGATGCCCAGCTCGCGGAGGGCCGCCACCTTGGCGCTCTCCTGCGACTGGCTGAACTCCTCGGCGTTCTCCTGGCTCGACTCCTCCTCCGTCTTCCCGTTCGGGTAGAGGGTGTCGTGCGGCACCACCACGTTGTCGTGGGCCAGCCAGCCGTAGACGGCCTCGACGGCGTTCATCTTGTAGTCCGCGCTGGTGACCCGGACCGTCGTCATGTTGAGGTGACCGTCGGTGGGGTACGTCTTCCGCCCCGAGATCCGCAGAACGGGCTCGCCCCGGGCCTCTCCGAGGGTGTTGACCGTGGGGCCGGGGCTCATCTCCGCGTACGGCACCGGGATCAGGACGCCCGCGATGAGCAGGCAGATCAGAACCAGGGTGGAGGCGAGCATCGTCGCGGTGCGGCGTGGCATGGAACGACAGTACGGGACTCGCCTGTGGGTGCACCCGTGGGGCGGTCCGTCCGAGGCGGGGTCAGCTGGACGGCGAACCGGTGGCGGCGGTCGCGGCGGACGTCGTGGTGGAGGAGGGGGAGTCGGAGGCGGCGGGGGTGGCGTGGGACCGCTCCATGGCGTCCCGGAAACGGGCATAGCCGGCGAGTTCCGCGACGTCACCTATGGTCTTGTTCCTCGATGCCCAGCTTCCCCATATCGCCGCGCCGACGACGGCGAACAGCGGGATCAGCAACCAGGCCAGCGCTGCCATTCCGGCCTCCCATCCCCAGTGAGTCGATCAACAGATTATTCATCTGTGTCATCAACGCTCGTGCCTGGGGGCCGGTTACGCAAATCGGGCGTCCGGCTACACCCTGTCGGCGCGCCTTCTTGCCAGGACGCCCCGGGCTCAGCAGGCCCCCACCCACTCCTCGGTACCGTCCGAGAACGTCTGGTGCTTCCAGATCGGCACCTCGTGCTTGAGGTCGTCGATCAGCTTGCGGCAGGCCTCGAAGGCGTCCCCCCGGTGCGGGCAGGAGACGGCCACTACCACCGCCAGGTCGCCGACCCGCAGGTCACCGACGCGGTGCACGGCCGCCAGGGCGCGGACCGGATGGTCGGCGACGACCTTCTCCGCGACGCGGCGCAGCTCCGCCTCGGCGGTCGGGTGGCAGGAGTACCCCAGGGCGTCGACGTCGGCGCCCCCGTCGTGATTGCGCACGGTGCCGACGAAGAGGGTCGTGCCGCCGGCGGCGTCGTCCCCGACGGCCCGGAAGACCTCGTCGACGGAGAGCGGCGTCTCCCTGATCGCGAGGAGCTTGATCGGGTCGGCGGCGGCCTGCTCGCCGGGGTGGTCGTGCGTGTCAGCCATGGTGCCCATGGTGCCGTACCGCGCCGACATCCTGTAATAGCGTTTTCAACCGGTGGACCGGGGCCGCTCTGGGAGGGTCCTACAAGGGCCGCGGGCGGGCACCCGCGGCACCGCTACAGGCCCAGACCGCGCCGCTTGCGCATCTGCCGCACCAGCGCCGCCGTGCCGAGCAGCGCCACCGTCGCGCCGGCCGCTCCCGCCGCCGTCGCGTCCTTGCGGCCCAGCCGGCGGCCGGCGACCGTGTGCCGGCCCTCGACCTCCTCCAGGAGCGCGGCGAGGACCGCCTCGTTCGTCCAGGCGGGCCGCCATCCGGCGTCGTGCAGCCGTCCCACGGACACGACCCACGGGTGCATGGTGTAGGCGAGGTCGCCCGCCGGGGAGGGGGTGAGCCCGATCCGGTGCAGACGGGCGGCCGCGCCCAGCGCCACCGCCGAGGGCAGCTCCATGCGCCGGATCCCGGAGAGCTCCTCGACCTCCTCCTGCTCCAGCCAGCCGTCGCAGCCGACGGCGAACTCCCCGTCGACCTTCTCCAGGGCCGCGTACTCCAGGGCGCTCACCAGGTCCTCGACGTGGCAGAACTGCCAGGTGGGCCGGGAGCCCGCGACGACGAGCAGCCGGGGCGACTCGAAGTAGCGGGTCAGCGCCGTGTCCGTACCGCCGACGAGGATCGCCGGGCGGACCACGGTCACGTTGAGCCCGGGGTGGGCCCGGGGGGCGCGGCGGCCCAGGCGCTCGATCTCCAGCAGGTCGCCGACGCCGGTGGCCTCGGCCGTCGCGCGCAGCTCGGCGTCCTCGGAGAGCGGGATGTCGTTGTCGGGCAGGGCGCCGTAGACCATGGCGGAGGTGCAGAGCACCACCCGCCGGACCCCGGCCGCCGCGGCGGCGGTGAGCACGGTCTGCGTGCCGCGCACGTTGTAGGCCGTCCGGGCGGCGGGGTCGGTCTCCAGGTCGAGGTCGAGGGCGAGGTGCACGACGACGTCCGCGCCGCGCAGCTTCTCCGCGATGGCCGGATCGCGCACGTCGAGGATCTGCCACCGCGCCTCGGGGACCTCGCCGCGGCGCTCGTCGATGGCGATGACCTGCTTGACCTCCTCCGAGGCGGCGAGGCGCCGGGTCAGCAGGTCACCGACGCCGGAGGCGGCGCCGGTGACCGCGACGACGGGGCCGCGCGCGGCGGACCGGGTGGACGGGTTTCGCGCTCCGCGAACCTGAGGATCTGGGGAACTCACCGGGCGTCTCCAGCGGTTGTCTTCAGTACGTACACGCGTGACGCGTACGGACCAGGTGGCGTCCATCCTGCCGCAGGGCACGGCCCGGCGGAGCACCGAGCCCATATCCGGCCCGGATGTCTACGCTGGTGGTGTGTAGCGGGCAGTCGCCGCCGGCAGGAGGCCGGCGGCCCTACGAGCCGAGGAAACCTGTGAGTGACACCCCATTCGGATTCGGCCTTCCGCCGGAGGAGCCGGAGAACGGCGACGAGGGCAAGAAGAAGGACCCCGCCGGAGGTGGCCAGGGGTCCGGCGGCCAGGGCGGCGGCGGCCCCTTCGGTGCCAACCCGTTCGGCTTCGCCCTGCCCGGCATGGGCGGCCCCGGCGGCGCCGACAACCCCTTCGCCGCGATGTTCGGTTCGCTGAACCCGAACGACCTGGGCGCGGCCTTCCAGCAGCTCGGCCAGATGCTGAGCTACGAGGGCGGTCCCGTGAACTGGGACATGGCCAAGCAGATCGCCCGCCAGGTGGTGGCCCAGGGCACCGCCGACGGCACGAAGGACGCCAGCGTGGGCCCGGCCGAGCGGACGGCCGTCGAGGAGGCCGTGCGCCTCGCCGACCTCTGGCTCGACCAGGTCACCTCGCTGCCCTCCGGCGCCGGTACGGCGGTGGCGTGGAGCCGCGCCGAGTGGGTCGAGGCGACCCTGCCCGCGTGGCAGCAGCTGGTGGACCCGGTCGCGGAGCGGGTCGGCACGGCGATGGGCGACGTCCTGCCGGAGGAGATGCAGGCCATGGCCGGCCCGCTGATCGGGATGATGCGCTCCATGGGCGGCGCCATGTTCGGCCAGCAGATCGGGCAGGCCGTGGGCGCGCTCGCCGGTGAGGTCGTCGGATCGACCGACGCCGGTCTGCCGCTGGGTCCGGCCGGCAAGGCCGCGCTGCTCCCGCTGAACGTGGCAGCCTTCGGCAAGGACCTGGGCGTCCCCGCGGACGAGGTGCGGCTCTACCTGGCGCTGCGCGAGGCGGCCCACCAGCGGCTGTTCGCGCATGTGCCGTGGCTGCGGGCGCACCTCTTCGGCGCGGTGGAGAGCTACGCGCGCGGGATCAAGGTCGACACCTCGAAGCTGGAGGAGGCCGTCGGGCAGCTCGACCCGACGCACCCGGAGCAGCTCCAGGAGGCGCTGCAGTCCGGCATGTTCCAGCCGCAGGACACCCCCGAGCAGAAGGCCTCGCTGGCCCGGCTCGAGACGGCGCTCGCGCTGGTCGAGGGCTGGGTGGACGCGGTGGTCCACGAGGCCGCGAAGGCCCGTCTGACCTCCGCGGACGCACTGCGCGAGACGCTGCGGCGCCGCCGGGCGACCGGCGGTCCGGCCGAGCAGATGTTCGCCACTCTGATCGGTCTGGAGCTGCGCCCGCGCCGGCTGCGGGACGCGGCGCGCCTGTGGGCCTCGCTCACCGACGCGCGCGGGGTCGACGGCCGGGACGGCCTGTGGGAACACCCCGACATGCTGCCGACGGCCTCGGACCTCGACGACCCGGACGGGTTCGTCCACCGCGAGCAGCCCGACTTCTCCGAGCTGGACAAGATGCTGGGCGAGGCCGCCAAGGGTGACACCCCGGAGGACGGGGACGGCACGGCGTGACCCTGTACGACGACGCGGTCCTCGTCCTGAAGGGGTACGAGGGCCAGCCGGAGCTGCGCCAGGTCTACCTGGACCACCTCGCGGCCCATCCGGACGGCATGTACAAGCCCTGCGGGGCCGGTCACCTCACCAGCAGCGCGCTGGTGATCGACCCCTCGCGCGGACGGGTGCTGCTGACGCTGCACCGGAAGCTGAACATGTGGCTGCAGATGGGCGGCCACTGCGAGGAGGGCGACCGGACGGTCGCGGAGGCGGCGCTGCGGGAGGCGGCGGAGGAGTCGGGGATCGCCGGACTCACGCTGCTGCCGGGCGGGCCGGTGCGCCTGGACCGGCATCCGATCCCGGCGCCGTGCCACTGGCACCTGGACGTGCAGTACGCGGCCCTGGCCCCGGCCGGTGCGCAGGCCGCGATCAGCGACGAGTCGCTGGACCTGCGCTGGTTCGCGTACGACGAGGTGGCCGGCGTGGCGGACACCTCGGTGGTACGGCTCCTGGAAGGAACGCTGGCGCGGCTCGGATGACCGGGCGTGCGAGGGGGCGGTCGCCGTGGCGGCCGCCCCCTCGTCGTGTCCGTACGGCTCAGTTCCAGGCGTTGTTCTGGTTCTGGGCGCGCGAGCCGTGCTGCCCCGCGCCGAACTGGGCGGCGACGCCCTGCCCGATGGCCGCGTGCTGCGGGGGCATGACCTCGCTCGGCTGCACGAGGGCGAAGCCCTGGCCGAGGAAGCTGAGCTCCCAGCCCTCGCCCGTGCTGCCGCGCCTGCGGCGGATACTGGCGTTGTGCGTCTGCGCCTGCATCTGCACGCGCAGCCCGGTGGACCAGGCGACGATCGCGTCCGCGTCGGCGCTGACGTACTTCTCGGGCGTCACCTGCATCATCAGCGGCTGCCCCGAGGTCATGAGCGCGACCTTGCCCCGGCCGGAGATGTTGAGCTGGTACTTGCCGGAGCCGGAGATGCCGTACTGGCTGTCGACGGCGATGACCTCGGTGTGGAGGGTCGAGTCGAGCGCGAGGACGTAGGCGCTGTCGACGGTGAGGCCCTCCTGCTCGACGTCCACGACGTGGATGTACTGCGCGAGGTTGGCGAAGTAGACGGTGCCCTGGCCCGAGCAGCGCATCAGGTCGAGGCCCTCGCCGGTGCGGGCGCGGGCCCGCCGCTGGCCGGGCGTCTGGTACTCGCCGTCGAAGTCGACGAGCCCCTGGTACGCGACCATGGCCCCCTTGCGGGCGAGGATGTCGTCCTGCCCGGTGAGGCCGACCCGCAGGAGCTGCGGGTTCTGGACGACGTACCGCTCCTGGCTCTGCTGTTCCGCGTGGTTGAAAAGCGGGCTCTGCATGGTGTGTTCGCTCCCCCTCAGCCCCGGACCCGCAGGCGGTCCGTGCTGTCCTCGCTCGGCTGTACGACGACGATGCCCTGGCCCGAGAAGGCCATCTGGTAGGCCTCGCCGCTGCCCCGTCCGATGAGGGAGGAGGCCTTGAAGCTGCGCTTGCCCTTGACCTTGAGGGCGGGCGACCAGGCGACGAGCGCGTCGGGGTCGACGTACGTCTCGTCCTCGCCGCGGCCGCAGTCGACGACGATCGGCGTGCCGCGCGAGGTGAGCGCGACCCAGCCGGTGCCGGCGATCTGCACGTTGAACAGACCCTGGCCGGCGAACTTCGCGAGGCCCTTGACCCGCTCGACGCCCCACTGGAGGTGGGCGTCGAAGGCGAGCAGGTTGGTGCCGTTGACGGAGAGCGAGTCGTTCTGGAGGTTGATCACGACGACGTCGGCGCCGTAGTCGGCCAGGTAGAGCAGTCCGTCGCCGGAGCACTTCATGACCGGGGCGCCCTCACCTGTGGCCCAGGCCTGCGCGACCTGGCGGACGGCGGGCGGGTTGGGCTCGTAGGTGATGTAGCCCTCGTAGGCGACCATCGAGCCGGTGCGTGCGTACAGGTCCTGGCCGGTGGCCATGGCGACCTTGAGCATGGAGCGGCCGTGGTTCTCCATCCGGGCCGCGACGGGGGTCGGGGCGTAGCCCGCGAGCTGCTGGTTCATGACTTCGGGCTCCCTCAGACCTCGTAGGGCTGGACGACGATGAAGTTGCCGGGGGCACCCCGGAACTGCAGGTTCACGGTCTCGCCGCTGTGGCCCGGGTAGGCGTTGCGGCGCAGACGGACCTGGCTGGAGAGGATGACCTGCGAGGCCGCGGACCAGGCGACGACGGCGTTGCAGTCGGCGAAGGTGGTCGGCGTGACGGGCAGGACCACGGGGATGCCGTGGGTCTTCACGACGACGGTGCCGGTGCCCTGGAACTGCATGGTGAACAGGGCGCCGCCGGGGATGCCGTGGCCCTCGATCCGGCGGACCTCGTACTGGAGGGACTCGTCGAAGGCGAGGACGTTCTCGGCGGAGACGCAGATGGCGTCACCCTGGAGCTCGATCGGGTGGAGATGGGCGCCTTCCTCGGCGAGGAACACCTGGCCCCGGCCGCTGCAGCGCATGAGCTGCATCTCCTGCCCGGTGGCGTTGCCGACGATCCGGCCGGTGAAACCGGCGCCCTTGTGGGAGAAGTCGACCTTGCCCTGGTACATGACCATGGAGCCCTGGCGGGCGAGCACGGGGACGCCGCCCATGGCGAGGTCGACCCGCATGAGCTGCTGGTTCTGCGGGGCCCAGCGGCTGCCGGTGGGCGTCTCCTTGTACGGCGCGAGCGCGGCCGCGAGTCCGGCGCCGGTGGCGGGCGCACCCTGGGGCACGCCGGGCTGCGGGACTCCGGGCTGCGGGACTCCGGGCTGCTGGCCGTACGGCTGCTGCTGACCGTACGGACCGGGGGCCGGCTGCCCGTACGGGGCGCCGTGCGGCGGGGTCTGGCCGGGGACGTGGCCGTACGGGGCGGGCTGCTGCCCGCCGTAGGGACCGGGCGCCGGGGGCTGCCCGTAGGGGCCGGGGGCGGCGGGCGCCACGGGCGGCGGGACCTGCGAGGGAGCGGTCGGGGCCACCATCGTGGGGGTCGCGTGGACCGGCGGCGCGGGGGCGGGCGGGACGGGTGCGGGGGCCGGGGCGGGTGGGGGCGCCTGGGGCGGGGCCTGGGGCGCGCCGAACGCGGGCGCGGGGGCCGGCGGGGCGGCGGGAGCGCCGAAGGCCGGCGGCGCGGCCGCCTGCTGCGGCGGGGCGAACCCGGGCGCCGGGGCCTGCGCCGCGGGCTCCTCCTCGGCGACCTCTCCGCCGAAGTTCCGCAGGAGCGCTTCCAGGCCACCGTCGAAGCCCTGGCCGACGGCGGCGAATCGCCACACGTCCTTCAGGTAGAAGTCACCGAGCATCACGGCGCGCTCGGTGGAGAACTCCGCGCCGGTGAAGGAGTAGCGCGCGACCTCCTCGCCGCCCGCCACGATCCGCAGATGGCCGGGGCCGATCTGGGACATCTGGCCGGCGCCGTCGATGGTCGCGGTGAACGACAGCTTGTGGATGTGCGGCGGGATCCGGTCGAGGGTGACGCGGAAGGACTCGGTGTCCCCGGCCTGCGCCCCGAGCAGCTGGATCGATTCCTCCGGCGACTTCGGCTGGTTGAAGAAGACGAAGTATCGGTCGTCCGAGAGCCGCTCCGCGGCGTCGAGGCCGAAACAGCTGATGTCGAAGGTCAGTCCCGGGGCCGCGATCTGCACGCCCACGTACAGATCCGTCCCGGCGGTCAGATCACGGATCTTGGCCTTGTGGCCGCGTTGGAATTCCCTGGCCATGCGTAACGACCGTCCCCCATCCCGAATGGCGATTGCTCGCGCCAGGCTAACGGCTGGGGGCGACATCAAGACAGGCTGGAACGTTTTCGGTACGAAATCATTCCTCGCCGGCGACATCGTGGTGCGGCAGCCTTCCGGCGGCCACCACGCCCTCCAGGTATCCGCGCGCCCGCTCGGTGCGCGGGTACGCCTCGAGGAGCCGCCAGAAGGCGGGCCCGTGGCCGGGCACGAGCAGATGGGCCAGCTCGTGGAGGAGGACGTAGTCGACCACGTACTCGGGCATGCCCTGGAGCCGGTGGGAGAGGCGGATGCTGCCCTCGGAGGGCGTGCAGGAGCCCCAGCGGGTGTTCTGGTTGGTCACCCACCGCACGGACGCGGGGCGGGCCCGGCCCCCGAAGAACTGCTCGGAAAGGCGCAGTGCCCGCTCGGACAGCTCGCGGTCGCCGAGGACGTTCCGGTTCTCCTTGGCCGCGAGCTTGTCGAGCATCACCGCCACCCACCGGCGCTCCTCGGCCTCGGACATCCGGGCCGGGATGAGGACGATCGTCCGGTCGCCCTCGCGGTAGGCCGAGACGGACTTCCGGCGCCGGGTGCTCCGGCGCACCTCGACCGGGCCGCTCGGCGTGCTCCGGGGCGGTGGGCTGGTCACGCTGGGCTGCGGGTCAGCGGGCATCTCCCCGAGGCTACCGGGCGACGGCACGAGAAGACCTGCCCCGGCGGCCCGCGTCGCATTCGAATGACTATTCCTCGGGCCTGTGGACAACTTTCCGCGGCTCCCGTGCGGCCCGGGGCAATCTCGTCCCGGGAACGACGAGAGGCGTCATTCCATGATCGTGAATGGGGTGGGGGAATTGCGGCCGATGGTGAAGCCCGCGCTGCGCCGGGCCTGGCGGACTCTGCAGTGCGCGCAGTTCGGGGTCACCCCGGCGCACGCGGTGGCGATGGACCCGGTGGACACCTCCACCGGGAGTCTCCTCGCCCTGCTCGACGGCACCCGGGGAACGGAATCGCTGCGCGCCGAGGCCCGTGCCCTCGGCCTGCCCGACGGGCATCTGGAGGCGCTCCTCGGACGGCTCGCCGCCGCCGGACTGCTCGCGGACGCCGCGACCGGGCGGCCCGGGAAGGCGGGGCCGGCGGCCGGGGCGGTGGACACGGCGCTCGACCCGCTGCGGGCGGACCTCGCCGCCCTGTCGGTCGTGCACCCCCGGCCCGAGGCGGCGGCGCGCGCCCTGGCGGCCCGCCGGGCCCACCGGGTCCAGGTCCGGGGCGCGGGGCGGGTGGGGGCGACGGTCGCCGCCCTCCTCTCCGCGGCCGGGGTGGGCACGGTCGAGGTGCTGGACTCCGGCCGGGTCGAGCCGTGGGAGACGGCACCGGGCGGACTGCCCGCCGAAGCGGTCGGCGAGCGCAGGGCGACGGCCGCCCGCCGCCTGGTGAACCGGTGGGCCCGGGACGCCCTGCGGCTCGGACCGGGGGCTCCCCCGGAGGACACGGCCGGGCACGGCGGCGGGTCCGGGCTGTCCCTCGTGGTGGTGGCTCCCCGCGACGGTCTCGGGGCCTACGTGCCCGATCCGCTGCCCGCCGAACAGTGGCTCGCCGCCGGTGTCCCCCACCTGTACGCGGGGGTGCTGGAGGCGACGGGGGTGGTGGGGCCGCTGGTGCTGCCGGGCGCGACGGCCTGCGCTCGGTGCGCCCAGGAGGAACGGACCGACCGGGAGCCGGTGTGGCCCCGGCTCCTCGCCCAGTGGCGCTCGGGCTCCCCGCATCCGCTGCCGGCCTGTGACGTGGGTCTCGCGGCGGCGGTGGCGGGGCTCGCCGTCACCCACGCGCTCGCCCTCCTGGACGGCGAACTCCCGGCGAGCACCGGCACCCGATGGGAGATGACGCCCCCCTGGTCGGAGTGGCGGGCGGAGATCCTGAGACCCCATCCCGCCTGCCCCTGCGGGGCCGCGCGCGGGGCGGAGGGGGAGCGCGTCTCGGCCCCGGAAAGGGCGCAGGACACAATGGCGGGGTAACGGCCCTGCGCGGCACGGCAGTCTGGGTTTTGGAGGGGCGTATGTCTGATCTTCCCCGGAAGGCGGTCACCCGGACCGCGAAGTTGGCCGCGTTGCCCCTGGGCATCGCCGGCCGGGCCACCTGGGGCCTGGGTAAACGCATCGGCGGCAGGTCGGCGGAGCTGGTGGCCCGCGAGCTTCAGCAGCGGACCGCCGACCAGCTGTTCCGCGTGCTCGGGGAGTTGAAGGGCGGGGCGATGAAGCTCGGGCAGGCCCTGTCCGTCTTCGAGTCGGCCCTGCCGGAGGAGGTCGGCGGCCCGTACCGGGCGGCGCTGACGAAACTTCAGGAGGCGGCTCCGCCGATGCCGACCCGCACCGTGCACGCCGTCCTGGCGGAGCGGCTGGGCGAGCGGTGGCGGGACCTCTTCCTGGAGTTCGAGGACAAGCCGGCCGCCGCCGCCTCGATCGGTCAGGTGCACCGGGCGGTGTGGCACGACGGCCGCGAGGTCGCGGTGAAGGTGCAGTACCCGGGCGCGGGGGAGGCACTGCTCTCGGACCTGGCCCAGCTGAGCCGGTTCGCCCGGCTCCTCGGCCCCCTGGTTCCCGGGATGGACGTCAAGCCCCTCATCACGGAGCTGCGGGACCGGGTCTCCGAGGAACTGGACTACGCGCTGGAGGCCGAGGCGCAGCGCAAGCACGCCGAGGAGTTCGCGGACGACCCGCACGTGGTGGTGCCTGACGTGGTGCACCAGTCGGACCAGGTGCTCGTGACCGAGTGGATGGACGGCATCCCGCTCTCCGAGATCGTTTCGGACGGCACGGAGGAGCAGCGGGACCGGGCGGGACAGCTCCTGGCCCGCTTCCTCTTCTCCGGTCCCGCCCGCACCGGCCTGCTGCACGCCGATCCCCACCCGGGCAACTTCCGTCTGCTCCCCGGCCCGGCCGAGGACGGACCGGAGGGCTGGCGGCTCGGAGTCCTCGACTTCGGCACGGTGGACCGGCTGCCGGGCGGTCTGCCGGCGACGATCGGCACCTGTCTGCGGATGACGCTGGCCGGAGAGGCGGAGACGGTGTACGAGCTCCTGCGGGCGGAGGGCTTCGTCAAGGAGTCCGTCGCCCTGGACCCGGAAGCGGTCCTGGAGTACCTGCTGCCGATCATCGAACCGGCCGAGGTCGACGCCTTCGTCTTCACCCGCGCCTGGCTGCGCGCCCAGGCCGCCCGGATCGCCGACCCCCGTTCTCCGGCCCACCAGTTGGGCAAGCAGCTCAACCTGCCGCCGTCGTACCTGCTGATACACCGGGTGACGCTGAGCACGATCGGCGTGCTGTGCCAGTTGAACGCCACGGTCCGGTTGCGTGACGAACTGACGGAGTGGCTGCCGGGCTTCGCTGCCGAGGAGGAGACCTCCGGAGAGAGGGCCGCCGGGGAGGAGAGCGACTAGAGGACGGTCTGTCGAACCGATGTGGTCCGGGGCGCCTGCCAGACGAGGGAGTAGCGCCAGAAGAGACGCCGGCGCAGGCGGGCGCCGGGGAGGACGTTCCGGGCCGCGTGGGTGATCTCGGCGAGGCTCTGCTCGGGCGGTCGCGTGTGGGCGGACATCGCGGCGGGCCGGGGCGCCCGGCGCCCGCGGTTCCGCCACCAGCCGGTCGCGGCGTTCAGCGGCACGGCGAGCAGGCCGAGCAGATGGTCGCCGGGGGTCTTGGGGCGGGCGAGCCCCAGGACGACCAGGGTTCCACCGGGCGCGACCCGGCGGCGCAGGGCCCGCAGCCCCTCGGTGAGCGGCAGATGGTGAAGGGTCGCGACGCAGGTGACGGCCTCGTAGGGGCCGTCGTCGCCGGGGGCGGCGAGGGCGTCCCCGACGGCGAAGGTCACCCGGGCCCCCGGCGCGGTCAGCCCCCGGGCGCGGCCACGATCTCCGGGTCGGCGTCCACCGCCCGTACCTCCGTGGCGCGCCCGGCGAGCAGCCGGGCCAGGTCGCCGGTGCCGCAGCCGACGTCCAGGACCCGGCCCGGGCGGCGCGGCAGCTGCCTCAGGATCCACCGGTGGTAGTGGGCGTTGTGGTCCCAGGGGTGGGCGGCGTTGAACCGGTCGAGCGCCCTCAGTGTCCGGGACGCCGGCGTCTGCGGGGTCGTCATGGCCCGAGTCCACCGGATCCGGGACCGGTTCACCACCACGACGAGTCGAGGCGCCCCTCGATGGCGCGGAGGTTGGCGCGGGCGCAGTCCTCGCAGAAGTACCGCCGCCGACCGTTCTCCACCGAGCAGGTCCAGGTCACCGGCAGGCTCTCGGCGGTCGTGCCGCAGCGGGCGCAGGAGAAGCGCTCCTCGGGGGCGCGGGCGTCGTTCACCCTCGTGACGATAACCCGCCGGGCCACCCCGGCGCGGGCAACGCACCGCGGGCACAACACGCCGCGGGGGCCGGTCCGTTCGGACCGGCCCCCCGGGAGCGTCACGGTGACGCTCAGTGCATGACGGCCATGGCGAGCGCGCGGCGGGCACGCAGCGAGACGCGCTCGGCGCGCCGCTGCATGCGCCGGGCGGCGATCAGGCGCGCGGCCTGACGTCCCGCCTCGGCCTCACGCCGTAGCTCCTGCATATGCGCACGAGCCATGGCTTCTGGAATGAGTTGCATTTCACGGGTCCTGTTCTGACGCGCCGTGTGCGCGCCGACGGTGGAGAAGACTGGGGTCGCGGAGCCGGTGGGCTCACTGGCGGAAGAGGTCATCGGGGCCTGCTTCTGGGGATCGTGCGTGTGAGGGCGGTCGATGGTTCCGGTGGCGTTCATGCCGCGACCGGGTTCTTGCGCGGGCGGCCGCGGGGCCGCTTCCGGGCGACGACCACCCCCTGGACGAACAGCTCGCCGCCCCAGACGCCCCAGGGCTCGCGCCGCTCCTTGGCGCCGGCCAGGCAGGCCTCCATGAGCGGGCAGGTCCGGCAGAGGGACTTGGCGTATTCGACGTCGGCCGGGGACTCCGCGAAGAAGACCTCCGGGTCGTAGGCACGGCAGGGAACGGGTACGCCGAGGTTCTCGATGGCGTCGTCGAGCGCGGTGAGCGCCGTGAGGGGAGTGAGCGGGGTCAACGCGGGGTCCTCCGTGGAGCCGGGCAGGGAGATCGAGTCGGAAGGCGGTACGGACGGGGCGTGCGCTTCGAGTTGCACGGTGGTCATTCCTCGTCTGGTCGTTCCGGCCTGTTGGCCGGGCTGTCGGCTGGTACCGGGTGTTGCTTGTCCCGAGGCCCCTTCGCTCCGTCCTCCCCGTTCGGGGACAAACAGAAGGGCCGCGGATCCCGGGTGGGGTTCCGCGGCCCTGAAGGCGCCGGCCTGATCGTCGATCAGGCTGGATCACTCCAGGGTTCGAGCCCACGGAAGGCCCACATGTGGTGCTGCGTCGTCTGCTGCTGAATTCCGGCACCGGTCGCCGCGAAGCCATAGGCCTTGGCGGCCTTGCCCGCTACTCCTGCTTCCAGTGCCTTGGTCGGTCGCTCGTTGCGCTCGATGGCGGGCATGCCGGTCCGGAACAGGCCGGAGACGGGCAGACCGCTGCCAAGGGACGCAAAGGCGGAGAGGCCGAGCGAGCAGGCGGAGACGACGGAGAGATCGGTCATTTTGGCGTCGCTGACGAAGCCGACGGTGCCGGCGGTGGTGCTGGTCTTGATGATGTTGCTGATCACTTCAATCGCCTCCTCTCGGCGTCTCGGAGGGCTCGGCGTGAGCCGGACCCTCGTGTTCATTTGGACAAGTACAGCACGAAGACAGGGCTTCGTAGAAGCCGCCGTTTCCGTGGTTAAGAACCTATGGGGCTTGACGGGGCGGGCGCAAACTATTTTTGCGACGAGTTTCGCTCAGTCCTCGATGTGGTCCAGGCCACCTTCCTGACCTGCGCAGATGGCGAGGACATCGGCTCCGAAGCGCTCCAGCTTGCGGGCGCCGACGCCGGAGATCGAGGAGAGCTCCCCGTCGGTCGCGGGGACCCGCTCGGCGATGGCCATGAGCGTCTTGTCGGTGAAGACGCAGTACGCGGGCTGCCCGAGTTCCCTGGCCTGCTCCGAGCGCCACTCCCGCAGCCGCTCGTACAGCGCCTCGTCCATGTCCGAAGGGCAGTCCTCGCAGCGCATGAGCTTCATGGCGCCGGCCTCGGTGAGCGTGGCGCCGCAGACCCGGCACTGGACGGGCCCGCGCCGCTTCCGCCGGCCGCCCGCGCCCCGCTCGACGCCGCCGCCTCCACCCGCGCCCCCCGCGCCGGCGGGCCCGGAGCCGGGCCGGAGCCCCTTGAGGAACCGGGTGGGCCGCCGGGAGGCCCGGCCGCCCGGGGAGCGGGAGAGCGCCCACGACAGGGAGAGGTGCAGCCGGGCGCGGGTGACGCCGACGTACAGCAGGCGCCGCTCCTCCTCGACCTGCTCGTCAGTCTTGGCGTAGGTGATCGGCATCATGCCCTCGGTGAGGCCGACCAGGAAGACGGCGTCCCATTCGAGGCCCTTGGCCGCGTGCAGCGAGGCGAGCGTGACGCCCTGGACGGTGGGGGCGTGCTGGGCGGCGGCCCGCTCGTCCAGCTCGGTGACCAGGTCGGAGAGCGTGGCCCCCGGCTTGACGCGGGCGAAGTCCTCGGCGAGCCGGACGAGGGCCGCGAGGGATTCCCAGCGGTCCCGCACGGCTCCGGAGCCGGCGGGCGGCTCGCTGGTCCAGCCCTTGGTGGAGAGCACCGCCCTCACCTGGGACGGCAGGTCGTCGGCCCCGTCGAGCAGGGAGTCGTTGCCCCCGGCGCGGGCGGCCCCGCGCAGGGCGACCCCGGCCTCCCGCACCTCCTGCCGCTCGAAGAAGCGCTCGGCGCCGCGCAGCTGGTAGGGCACCCCGGCGTCGGCGAGGGCCTGCTCGTACACCTCGGACTGGGCGTTGACCCGGTAGAGGACGGCGATCTCACCGGCCGGGACGCCGGCGGCGACGAGGTCGCGGATGCGGCGGGCGGTGCCCTCGGCCTCGGCGGGCTCGTCGGCGTACTCGGTGTAGGCGGGCTCGGGGCCGGGGTCGCGCTGGGAGATGAGCTCCAGGCGGTGTTCGGCGGCCCGGCCGCGCGCCTGGCTCAGCAGCCCGTTGGCCAGGTGGACGACCTGGGGGGTGGAGCGGTAGTCGCGGACGAGCTTGACCACCGTGGCGTTGGGGTGGCGGGTGCGGAAGTTCAGCAGGTGGTCGGGGGTGGCGCCGGTGAAGGAGTAGATCGTCTGGCTGGCGTCACCGACGACGCAGAGGGTGTCGCGGTCACCGAGCCACAGGTCCAGCAGCCGCTGCTGGAGCGGGGAGACGTCCTGGTACTCGTCCACGACGAAGTGCTGGTACTGGCGCCGGACCTGGTCCGCGATGTCGGGGCGGTCCTGGAGGATGCCGACCGTGAGCAGCAGCACGTCCTCGAAGTCGATCACCGAGCGGTCCCGCTTCAGCTGCTCGTACGTCGCATAGATCTGGCCAATCTCGGCCGGGTCCCGGGGGGCGTCCCTGACGGACTTGGCGACGGCCGCCGGATAGTCGGCGGGCACGGTCTGGGTGACCTTCGCCCACTCGATCTCGCTGGTCACATCCCTGAGCTCGTTCCGGTCGAGCCGGATGCGACAGCGGGCGGCCGCCTCGGCGACCAGCTGGATCTTCCGCTCAAGGAGCCGGGGCAGCTCGCCGCCGACCGCTTTCGGCCAGAAGAACTGAAGCTGCCGGAGGGCGGCGGAATGGAAGGTCCGGGCCTGGACACCGCCCGCGCCGAGCTGGCGGAGCCGGCCGCGCATCTCGCCCGCGGCCCGGTTGGTGAAGGTGACGGCCAGCACACTGGCGGGCGGGAGTATGCCCGCTCGCACCCCATAGGCGATCCGGTGCGTGATGGCCCGCGTCTTGCCCGTGCCGGCTCCCGCCAGCACGCACACCGGGCCGTGCAGGGCCAGGGCGACCTCGCGCTGCTCGGGGTCGAGCCCGTCGAGCACCGCGTCGGCCGTCTCCGGGACCTGCGGGAAGAGAGAGGAGTGCGTTGCTGCTGTCACCCCGCCATGCTGCCAGGTTCGCGGGGGTGGATGCGGCGGCTTGTCCACAGCCCCGCGACACCGGTCGTACGAATTCCGGGAATGGCCGGGCCAGGGCGTACGTTCTTCTTCTCGGCACCCCGAGGAACCCGATCAAGAGGAGCGCCTGGCCATGCAGGGCACTGTGACGATGTACAGCACCGAGTGGTGCGGCTACTGCCGCCGGCTGAAGAGTCAGCTGGACCGCGAGGGCATCGCGTACACGGAGATCAACATCGAGCAGGACCCCGAGTCGGCCGCGTTCGTGGAGAAGGCCAACGGGGGCAACCAGACCGTGCCGACCGTTCTCTTCCCGGACGGCTCGACGCTGACGAACCCGTCGCTCGCGCAGGTCAAGCAGAAGATCGGCGTCTGACGCACCTCGTACGGAACCCCCGGCCGGGCCCTGTGCCCGCCGGGGGTTTCGTCGTGTGCGCCACGGGTGCGCGCGGCTCAGGCGAGGTCGCCGGGCTTCGGCAGTGGCTTGCCGTACCAGAGTTCGATCAGGCGGGAGGCGATCGAGATGCCGTACGGGGGCAGGACCTCGCCGGACTCGAAGCCGGCGGCGAGTTCCTCGCGCGAGAACCAGCGGGCCTCCTCGATCTCCTCGCCGTCCACGGTGATCTCCGACGAGGTGGCGCGGGCGAAGAAGCCCAGCATGAGGCTGGACGGGAACGGCCAGGGCTGGCTGCCGACGTACTCGACCTCGCCGACCGTGACGCCCGCCTCCTCGAAGACCTCGCGGACCACGGACTGCTCGATGGACTCGCCCGGCTCGACGAAGCCGGCGAGGGTGGAGAAGCGGCCCTCCGGCCAATGGACCTGGCGGCCGAGGAGGATGCGGTCGTGCGCGTCGGTAACGGCCATGATCACGGCCGGGTCGGTGCGCGGGTAGTGCTCGGCCCCGCAGGCCTGGCAGCGGCGCACGTGGCCGGCCGCGGCGATCACCGTGCGCTCGCCGCAGCGCGAGCAGAAGCGGTGGAGGCGCTGCCAGTTCTCCAGGGCGACCGCGTGGACCATGAGCCCGGCGTCGCGCGGCGACAGCAGCAGCCCCGCCTCGCGCAGGCCGGCCGGACGGGCGGACTGGTCCATGCGGCCCGGCAGGGAGTCCTTCTGCAGGGCGAAGTAGGAGACGCCCTCGGCGTCGGTGCCGAGGAAGTAGCGGTGGGTCTCGGTGAGCGGGGCCTCGAACGCCGGCGTCATCACGAGTTCGGTGCTGCCGTCGGGCCGGTCGTCGATCAGCACCTGGCCGCCGGAGACCACGAAGACGCGCGTCGTGGGGTGGCTCCAGGCCGCCGCGAGCCAGGCCTCGTCGAGGCGGTGGTGCGCCGCGCGGTCGATTCCGCTCGGCGCGGTGAGCGAGATCGGGCGGTCCGCGAACGCGTTGTTCAGGGTGCTCACAGGTGCTTCCAACTCCCCCGGATCGGTGTGTGGGTTCATCGCTGGGCGTCGTGGAGGGCGGCGGGCAGGTCGCCCCACAGGTACGCGGTCGTCTCGACGCCCTTCATGAGGAGATCCAGTTCGATCTTCTCGTCGGGGGCGTGCCAGCCGTCGGAGGGGACGCTGATCCCCAGGAAGAGGACCGGCGCGCCGAGGACGTCCTGGAGGTCGGCGGCGGGGCCCGAGCCGCCCTCGCGGGTGTAGCGGACCGTGGCGCCGTCGAAGGCCCGGCTCATGGCTCCGGCGAGCGCGGTGAGGGCGGGGTGGCCGAGCGGGGTGAGGCAGGGGCGGGTGGGGGCGCCGAAGGCGATCTCGTACCGGATGCCGGCCGGGACGAGCCCGGCCAGCCAGTCCCGTACGGCGCGCTCGATCGTGGCCGGGTCCTGGCCCGCGACCAGCCGGAAGGAGAGCTTCAGCTGGGCGGAGGCGGGCACGATCGTCTTGCCGCCGGGGCCCTGGTAGCCGCCGCCGATGCCGTTGACCTCGGCGGTCGGGCGGGCCCAGACGCGCTCCAGGGTGGAGAAGCCGGCCTCGCCGAGGGTGCCGTGGGACTTGGCGGTACGCAGCCAGGCCGCCTCGTCGAAGGGCAGCTCGGCGACGAGGGCGCGCTCGGCCTCGGTGAGTTCGGTCACGCCGTCGTAGAAGCCGGGGATCGCCACCCGCTCGTGCGCGTCGTGGAGTGCGGCGACGACGCGGCCGGCGACCGTGGCGGGGTTGGGGACGGCGCCGCCGAAGGAACCGGAGTGGATGTCCTGGTCGGGGCCGTGGAAGGTGATCTCGCAGTCGGCGACCCCGCGCATGCCGGTGCAGACGGTGGGGGTGGTCTCGGACCACATGCCGGTGTCGGAGACGATCACGGCGTCGGCGGCCAGCCGTCCGGCGTGCTCCTCGACGAGCGCGCGGAAGTGCGGGGAGCCGGACTCCTCCTCGCCCTCGATCAGCAGCTTGAGGCGGACGGCGGGGGTGGTGCGGCCGGTGGCGGCGAGGTGCGCGCGGACGCCGAGGGTGTGGAAGAACACCTGGCCCTTGTCGTCGGCGGCGCCCCGCGCGTACATCCGGCCGTCGATCACCGTCGGCTCGAAGGGCTCGGTGCGCCAGCCGTCCTCGCGGGCGGCGGGCTGCACGTCGTGGTGGCCGTAGACGAGGACGGTCGGGGCGTCCGGGTCCTCGGAGGGCCATTCGGCGAAGACGGCGGGGGCGCCGGGCGTCTCCCAGACCTCGACGGTGGGGAAGCCGGTCCCGGCGAGGTGGGCGGCGAGCCACTCGGCGCTGCGCCGTACGTCCCCGGCCCGCTCCGGCTGCGCGGAGACGGAGGGGATGCGGAGCCACTCGGCGAGGTCGCCGAGGAAGGTCTCGCGGTGCTGCTCGATGTACGTGCGTACGGCGTGGACGGCGCTGTCCGGGGTCTCGCTCATGGGCCGAGCCTATCCGGCGCCCGGGTGTGCCCCTTCCAGCAGGAGGGCCTCCAGCTCGGCCCGGCCGGGGAGGCGGTCGGGGCGGACGATCTCACCCGTTCGGACGTACACGAACGCGGCGTCCACCTCCTCGGGTGCCAGGCCGTGCTGTTCGGCCCAGGCGAGCCGGTAGAGGGCGAGCTGCAGGGGGTCGGCGGTGCGGGTGCGGCTGGTCTTCCAGTCGACGATCTCGTACGCGCCGGTGCCGGGGTCCCGGTAGACGGCGTCGATGCGGCCCCTGACGACGCGCCCGGCCAGGGTGAGGTGGACGGGGACCTCGACGCGGTGGGGGGTGCGGGCGGCGTACGGGGTGCGGGCGAACGCCTCCTTGAGCGCGTCGAGGTCCCGCTCGTCGCGGATCTCGGGCTCGCCGGCGAAGTCCCCGCCGCCGGGCAGTTCGTCCGGGCCGAGGAACGGCAGGGTCAGCTCCTCGTAGCGGGACTCCACCCAGGCGTGGAAGCGGGTGCCGCGGCGGGCGGCGGGCTGCGGCGGGCGGGGCATGGGCCGCGCCAGTTCCCGGGCGAAGCCGTCGGGGTCGGCGGCGAGCCGCAGCACCTGGGAGGCGGAGAGGTACGCGGGCAGGACGACGTCCCGGGTGGTGGCGCGGGCGCGCCGGAGCTCGGCGGTGAGGGCGCTCAGGTCGCGGTCCCAGGACGCGATGGTGCGGGCCTCTTCGGGGGTGGGATCGCGGTACGGCTCCGAGGGCGCGGGTCCGCTCCCGGGCCGGTCCTCGTGCCCCGGCCCCGGCTCGGGCTCCCGGGGCGCGGGCACCGCGTCCGCGTGGGTGTCCCGGGGAAGGAGCTCGTCGGCGGGGGCGGGTTCCCCGGCCGCCGGGCCACCGGCGGGGGCGGGAGCGGGCGGCTCGGGGCGCGCGGGGGCGTCCTCCCCCGCGGGCTCCTCCGCGGGCTCCTCCGTCTCGGGGTCGCCGTCCCAGGTGGGCTCCGCCTCGGGGTCGTCGTCCCAGGCCGGCTCGTCCTCCCAGGCGGGCTCCTCGTCGGGCCAGAAGTCGTCGGGGGCGGGGCCGGGGTCGCCCGCGGCGGCCGTGGCGGTCCCGGCGGACCGGAGGCGTTCCGCGAGCGCGGACCTGACCCGCTCCGCCGCCTTCCGGCGCAGGCTGAGGGCCCGGTCGTCCAGGGGCAGGGGCCAGGGCCGGTCGCGTTCGGCCTCGGCCAGGAGGGGGTTCTCGGTGTCCTTCTCCGGTGCGTCGGCCCAGGCCTCGATCTCACCGTGGCCGGCGGCGCAGTGCTCGTACAGGGCCAGCAGGAAGTCCGAGGGGCCGCGGGGCTTCTTCTGGGCCGGTCCCCACCAGTGGCCGGAGCCGAGGAGGAGGGAGCGGGGGCGGGTGAAGGTGACGTAGCCGAGGCGGAGCTCCTCGGTGTGCTGGTGGTCCCGCATCTCGTTCTTGAAGGCGGTGAGCGCCTTGGCGTTCCAGGCGTCGAGGGCCGGGAGGGTGGCGGCGTCGCCGCGCAGCGCGTGCGGGAGGACCTGGGGCTGGGAGGTCCAGGACTCGCGGGCACGGGCGGAGGGGAACTGTCCGGAGACGAGGCCAGGGACGGCGACCACGTCCCATTCCAGGCCCTTGGACTTGTGGGCGGTGAGGACCTTGACGGTGTTCTCGCCGCCGGGAAGGGCGTTGTCGAGTCCCTTCTCGAACTGGGCGGCGGTGCGCAGGAAGCCGAGGAAGGCGAGGAGGCTCGCCTCGCCGTCGAGGGAGGCGAAACCGGCGGCGATGTCGAGGAAGTGGCCGAGGGTCTCGCGGCGGCGGGCGGCGAGGGCGTGCGGGGAGGCGGAGAGTTCGACCTCCAGGCCGGTGGCGCCGAGGACGCGGTGGAGCACGTCCATGAGCGGGTCGGCCAGGGAGGTGCGCAGGGCGCGCAGCTCGGCGGCGAGACGGGCGAAGCGGACCCGGGCCTCGGGGGAGAAGGGCAGGCCGTCGTCGGGGTGGCCGCCGGAGTCGAGGAAGGTGTCGAGGGCGTCCGCGAGGGAGACGACCTCGGCCGGGTCGACGCCCTCGACGGCGGCGGCGAGCCGCTGCGCGGGGTCCGGGTCGCCGTCGCCGCGGTGGACGAGGAGGCGGGCGCGGCGGCCGAGGAGCGCCAGATCGCGGGGGCCGATCCGCCAGCGCGGGCCGGTGAGGAGTCGTACGAGGGAGGCGTTGGCGCCGGGGTCCTGGAGGACCTCGCAGACGGCGACGAGGTCGGCGATCTCGGGGAGGTGGAGCAGGCCGGAGAGTCCGACGACCTCGACGGGCACGTCACGGGCGACGAGAGCGGCGTGGAGGGCGGGGAAGTCGGCGGCGGTGCGGCACAGGACGGCGATCTCGCCGGGCTCGCGGCCGGTGCGGACCAGGTGCGCGAGGGAGTCGGCGAGCCAGTCGATCTCCTCGGTGTGGGTGCGCAGCAGCGCGATCCGTACGCTGCCGTCCGCCTCGGCGCCCGGCGCGGGGCGCAGGGCCTCGGCGCCCTGGTGGAGGGCGCGCAGCGGGGCGGCGAGTCCGTTGGCGAGGTCGAGGAGGCGGCCGCCGCTGCGGCGGTTCTCGGAGAGGGCGTGGCGGGCGGCGGGGCTGCCGTCCGCGTGGGGGAAGTGCTCGGGGAAGTCGTCGAGGTTGGCGACGGAGGCGCCGCGCCAGCCGTAGATGGCCTGGCAGGGGTCGCCGACGGCGGTCACGGGGTGGCCGGTGCCCTGTCCGAAGAGGCCGGAGAGCAGCAGTCGCTGGGCGACGGAGGTGTCCTGGTACTCGTCGAGGAGGACGACCCGGAACTCGTGGCGCAGGATCGCGCCGACCTCGGGCCGGGTGGTGGCGAGCTCGGCGGAGAGCGCGATCTGGTCGCCGAAGTCGAGGAGGTCGCGGGAGCGCTTGGCGGCGCGGTAGCGGACGACGAGGTCGAGCAGTTCGCGGCGGGCCGCCGTGGCCTCGGGGATCTTGCGCAGCTCCTCGTTGGTGAGCTCGGCGCCGGCGAGTTCGGTGAGCAGCGCGGAGTCGTACGCCTGGAGTTCTCCGGGCCGGACGAGGTGCTCGGAGAGTTCCGCGTCGAGGGCGAGGAGATCGGTGACGAGGGTGGGGAACGAGCGGGTGAGCGCCGGGTACGGGCCGGGGGCCTCGCGCAGGACGCGGGCGGCGAGCTGGTAGCGGGTGGCGTCGGCGAGGAGGCGGGAGGTGGGCTCCAGGCCGAGGCGCAGCCCGTGGTCGGTGAGGAGCTGCCCGGCGAAGGCGTGGTACGTGGAGATGCGGGGTTCGCCGGGCGGGTGCTCGGCGGTGTCGGGGGAGGTGGCGTCGGGGCCGGGGGCCGGGCGGGGCGCGGGGACGGTGGGTGCCGGGTCGGGGTCGGTGACGCCGGCGCGCAGGAGGGCGGCGCGGACGCGCTCGGCGAGTTCGCCGGCGGCCTTGTTGGTGAAGGTGAGTCCGAGCACCTGCTCGGGGGCGACCTGGCCCGTGCCGACCAGCCAGACCACCCGGGCTGCCATCACGGTCGTCTTTCCGGAGCCGGCTCCGGCGACGATGACGTGCGGGGCGAGCGGCGCGGTGATGCAGGCCGTCTGCTCCGGGGTGAACGGGATGCCGAGCAGCTCCTTGAGCTGCTCGGGGTCGGTGAGGTGTGCGGTCACTCCACAGAGGCTAACCGGGCGGTCCGACAGTGCCGGTCCCGTCGGGCCGTGACCGGCCCGCGCCGGTCCTCCTCCCGGCCGCCGCTCAGGCGGGGCTGCCGCGGTTCAGCTTGGCGAGGTCGACGGTCTCTTCGGGGGGCGGGACGGTGACCCTGACCGGCTTGTCGTAGTCGGAGAGCGTGATCGAGCCGGGTTCGTCGCCTCCGGTCTTCACCGTCCTGAGGATGTACGGCTTGCCTTCCTGGGAGACGGAGACGGTGGACGTCTCGCCGCCGGGCTTCTTCCTGACGAGGGTGGCGACCGGGGTGTCGTCGACCTTGCCGTCGCGGCCCCGGGTCAGGGTGCCGCGGTCCGGGTCGCGGGTGCCGTCCCGGTCCTCGTCCTTGTCCCGGTCGAGGTCGTCGAGGAGGGCCTTGAGGTTGCAGATGCCGCCGAGGTCCTCGCTGCCGGCCTGGCCGGGCGCGACCTTCAGCCAGCGGCCCTTGAGGAGTTCGACGGTGGCGGCGATCCGCCCGTCGGGCATGCCCTGGGACCCCATGGAGGCGCGCCAGAAGGTCTCGTCGCCCTTCATGTACGTGATGTCGTCCGCGCGCCGCAGTTCCGCCGTACCGCCCGCGATCTTCAGGCGGCCGGTGCAGTCGTTCCGGTCGTTGAGGGCGAGGTCGACGTCCAGGGGCTGGTCGTCGCTGACGATCCGGCCCTTCATGCGGAGGGAGGTCGCGGACTGGGTGGCTTCGACGGCCCGGTCGGCGATCTGGTCCGGGGTGAGGCTGGCGAACGGGTCGCCGGGGGACGGGGCGGCGGTCCCGGCGAGCGGGGCGGGGCCCGGCGCGAGGCCGGGGGCCGCCGCGGCGGCCGCCGGGACGGGGCCCGTGACGACGACGGCCACGCAGACGGCGGCCGCGGCGCGGAGCTTTCGGTGGGACGCCATGTGAGCCTCCTGGCGGATGCGCCGAACTCCTTCCCAGGGTCGCCCCACGCGCGCGTGCCCGCTACTTCTGCCCGTGCGGGCCCCCGCGCCCTGCCGGACGGAGCCGGTGGGGCGGGGGCCGCGTGGGGTCAGGAGGCGCCGGCGAGCTGCGCCATGTCGACGACCTGGTCGGCCGGCGGGGCGGTGACGGTGACCGGCTTGTCGTACTCGCCGAGGGTGACCGTGCCGGGCTCGTCGCCGCCGGTCTTCACGACCCGCAGGATGTAGGGCTTGGCGGCGTCCCTGGCCACGTAGAAGGTGGTCGTCTCGTCCTTGGTGCCCTTCTTGGTGAGGGTCACGGCCGGGGCGCCGTCGACGTCGGCGTCGGCACCCCGGGTCAGGCCCTTGCGCTCCTTGTCGTCCTCGTCCATGTCCTTGACGACGGTCTTGAGGTCGCAGAAGGCGCCCATGTCGTTGTCGTCGCCCTCGGAGGGCATCTTCATCCAGCGGCCCTTGAGCAGGGCGGTCATGGCGTTCGCCTCGTCGCCCTCGGCGCCGCTGCTCGCGCGCCAGAACGCGTCGTCGCCCTTCATGTAGGTGACGCCGTCGACGCGGCGGATCTCGGCCTTGCCCGCGCCGGCGCCGGTCATGGTGCCGGTGCAGACGCCCTTGTCGCTCAGCGCGAAGGTGACGGTCATGTCCTTGCCGTCGGTCTTGCCGGTGCCGTTCATGCGGAAGGAGGTGGCCTTCTTCGTGGCCTCCACGGACTTCTCCGCGATGGCGTCGGCCGTCAGGCCCGCGAAGGGGTCGGCGGGCTTGTCGTCGCCCTGGGAACAGCCCGTGACGCCGGCGGCCACGGCCACACAGACCGTCGCGGCCGTCCAGAGCTTCCTGTTGACCCTCATGTGCGTACTCCTCGCGCGTCACTTCTCACAGCTTCTTCTGACGGCGCCCTGACGAAAAAGCGCCGCGACGAGAGTGACAGGTGAGGGCGAACAAGGGATGTACGGAGCGGAACGTGACCCTCCGCACATCCGTACGAAAACGGGGGAACCACTCAGTCCACCACGTGGCGGCCCTCCGGCAGGGCGCTGCACGAGGCCCGGAAGGCGCAGGTCGCGCACTGGCGGCCGGTCGTCGGCGAGAAGCGTTCGTCGAGGACGCGGCCGGCGGCGGTGGCGAGGAGCTCCCCGACCCACTCCCCCGTCTCCGCCCCCTGGGCCTGCACCTTGGGCAGGGCGTCACCGCCCTCCTTCTTCGGGGCGGCCTGCCGCAGCTGGACGAGCTCGGCGCCGCCCGGCTCCGGCCGCTGCCCGTCGAACACCTCGTCCAGGGCGCCCTCGCGGACCGCCAGCTGGTAGACGGCCAGCTGCGGGTGGCGGGCGACCTCGTCGCGGGTGGGGGCCGACTTGCCCGTCTTGAAGTCCACGACGTAGGCCCGGCCCTGCTCGTCCTGCTCGACCCGGTCCATGGAGCCGCGGATGCGGACCTCGTACTCCCCCGCCTCCAGGGTCACGTCGAACGCGTGCTCCGAGGCGACGGGGGCACGGCCACCGCGGTCCATGACGTGCCAGCGCAGGAAGCGCTCCAGCGCCACGCGCGCGTGCTGCTTCTCCTGGGCGGACTTCCACGGCGCGTCGAAGGCGAGGGCGTCCCAGACCGAGTCGAGGCGGGCCATGAGGACGTCGAGATCGGCGGGGGTCCGGCCGGAGGCGACCTCGTCGGCGAGGACGTGGACGACGTTGCCGAAGCCCTGGGCGGCCGACGCGGGCTCGGCGGCCTTCACCTCGCGGCCCAGGAACCACTGCAGGGAGCAGGTCGTGGCGAGGCTCTCCAGGGCGCTCGGCGAGAGGGCCACCGGCCGGTCCCGGTCGCGCAGCGGCACCGTGCTCCGGGTCGGCTCGAACAGGCCCCACCAGCGGTCCGGGTGGGCGGCCGGAACCAGCGGCTGGCCCTCGTCGTCGGTGAGCGCGGCGAGTTCCGCGAGCCGCTGGACGGCGGCCTCGCGCAGGGCGGGCGAGGCCGCCGGGTCGACGGTGGTGGCCCGCAGCTCGGCGACCAGGGCGGAGACGGCGAGGGGGCGGCGGGGGCGGCCGGGGACGTCCTTCGGCTCCGTGCCGAGCTCGGTGAGGAACCGGGACGGCTGGTCCCCGTCCTCGGCCGGGGCCTTCACGGCGGTGACGACGAGCCGGTCGCGGGCGCGGGTGGCGGCCACGTAGAACAGACGCCGTTCCTCCGCGAGGAGGGCGCCGGCGGGGAGCGGCTCGGCGAGGCCGTCGCGGCCGATCCGGTCGGCCTCCAGGAGCGAGCCGCGGCGGCGCAGGTCGGGCCAGAGTCCTTCCTGGACCCCGGCGACGACCACCAGGCTCCATTCGAGGCCCTTGGAACGGTGGGCGGTCATCAGCCGGACGGCGTCCGGGCGGGTGTGCCGGCGGGTGAGGGTGTCGGCGGCGATGTCCTGCGCGTCGAGTTCCTCCAGGAAGTTGCGCACGCCCCGGCCGCCGACGCGCTCCTCGGCGCGGGCGGCGGTCTCGAACAGGGCGCAGACGGCGTCGAGGTCCCGGTCGGCGTTCCGCCCGGCGGGACCGCCCCGGAGCGCGGCGCGCTCCAGCCGGCCGGGCCAGGGAGTGCCGTTCCACAGCGTCCACAGGGCCTCCTCGGCGGTGCCTCCGGCCGCGAGGAGCGCACGGGCCTCGCGCAGGAGCCGGCCGAGGCGGTGGACGCCCTGGGCGTACGCGGAGTCGTGGGCGACGAGCCGCTCGGGCTCGGCGAGCGCGCGGGCGAGCAGCACGTCGGAGGGCGGCGGGACCTTGTTCCCGCCGGCCCGCTCCTCGTCCCGCAGGGCCCGCCCCAGCCGCCGCAGATCGGCGGGGTCGACCCCCGCGAGCGGCGAGGCGAGCAGTTCGAGCGCGGTCTCGACGGGGATCCACCCGGCCTGGGGGACGGCTTCGGCGGTGGCGTCCCCGGCCGCGAGGGTGTCGGTGGGCTCGGCGGCGCCCGACGCCCCGGCGAGCAGGTGCGGTCCCGCCGCCGGCCCCTCCCCCTCGGCGTCCGCCGTCGCTTCCCCGGGAGCGTCCTCCGGGGCCGTGCCCGGGGGCAGGGCGGTGGAGACCGTGCGCAGGGCGAGGAGCAGGGGGGCCACCGCCGGTTCGTGGCGGAGGGGGGTGTCGGCGGCGTCCGTCTCGACCGGGACGCCCGCCGAGGTGAGGGCGCGGCGGAGGGACGGCAGGGAGACGGCGGCGCGGGTCAGGACGGCCATGTCCTGCCAGGGGACGCCGTCCTCCAGGTGCGCGCGCCGCAGCAGGTCGGCGATGTTCTCGGCCTCGGCGGAGGCGGTCGGGTACGTGTACGCCTCGGCCCGGCCCCCGTCCCGTACCGCCGTCAGCTCGCGGTGGGCCCGGACCTTGTCGGCGGGCAGCCGGGGCATCGGCATGCGCCGGGCCAGCTCGCGGGTCGCGCCGAGCAGGGCCGCGCCCGAACGGCGGGAGGTGCCGAGGACGCGGACGTCCGCGCCGCCGAAGGAGGCGGGGAAGTCGAGGATGCCGTTCACGTCGGCGCCCCGGAAGGCGTAGATCGACTGGTCGGGGTCGCCGAAGGCGACGAGGGTGGTCCGCCCGCCGGCGAGCGCGTGCAAGAGCCGGACCTGGGCCGGGTCGGTGTCCTGGTACTCGTCGACGTACACCGCGTCGTACGCGGGCAGGGTGACGCTGCCCGCGAGGAGGACGGCCCGGTGGACGAGTTCCGTGTAGTCGAGGACGCCCTGGAGGTCGAGGACGTCGAGGTACTCGGCGAGGAAGCCGGCCGCCGCCTTCCAGTCCGGGCGGCCGACCCGGTCGGCGAAGCGAGCCAGCTCGTCCGGGCCGAGGCCCAGTTCGCGGGAGCGGGCGAGGACGGCCCGGACCTCGTCGGCGAAGCCGCGGGTGGTGAGGCAGGCGCGCAGCTCGTCGGGCCAGCCGACCCGTCCCAGCCCCGCCTTCTCCAGGTCGATCTGGCCGGCGAGCAGCTCCCGGACGGCGAGGTCCTGCTCGGGTCCGGACAGGAGCCGGAGCGGTTCGGCGAAGAGGTCGGCGTCCTGGTGGGCGCGGATGAGGGCGTAGCAGTACGAGTGGAAGGTGGTGGCCTGCGGGGGGCGCCGCCCGCCGAGCCGGGCGGCCATCCGGTCGCGCAGCTCCACGGCGGCCTTGCGGCTGAACGTGAGGACGAGGAGGCGTTCGGGGTCGGCGCCGCGCTCGATCCGGGCGGCGACGGACTCGACGAGGGTGGTCGTCTTGCCGGTGCCGGGCCCGGCGAGGACGAGAAGCGGTCCGCCGGTGTGGTCAACCACGGCCCGCTGCGCTGCGTCCAGCTGAGGGGGCTCCACCGGGGCCGGCGTGGTGCGCACCAGTCGGTACCCGCCCGGGCTCCGCTGCCTGCCCGGACCCGGGTACGGCTGTCCCTGGTACGGCGGCGTACGCCGGGTGGTGGAGGAGGAACTCACGTGGATCGCCGGTCCTGGTGGGAGTGGTGGTGCGGGTGACGCGGGGAGCGGTGCCGGCCTCCGCCGCGCGTGGGGCGGACGTCGACGTTACGCGAAGCGGGCGGCGGCCGTGCCCCGCTCCGTACGGCTCCGCGGACCGTTCCCGTCCCGTCCTGCCCGGCCTCCCTGGGCCGATGCCGTCAGCCGCGCGCGCCGGTGTGAGTTCCGGCACCTCCCCCGCGACGGCGGCCCTGTGCCCCGCCGCGTCGGTTCTCCGTGCCCCGCCCGGAGCCGGCGCCCCGCCCGGACGAGGCGTCGCCCCCGGGGCCGGAGACCTCGCGCCCTCCGCAGCCCCCTCGGCTGCCGGGGACCTCTCACCCTCCGGGAACCTCGCGCCTCCCGGAGACCTCGCGCCCGTCCCAGCGGGCCCGGCGCATGTCGAGCCTCGGCAGGTGGCCCTCGGCCGCCGGGCCGGACTCCCGCAGCGGGGTCCCCTCCTCGCGGTAGTGGCCGAGGGCGCGCAGTTCGTGCCCCGGCAGCAGGGTCCCGTCGGCGCGGACGACCCGCCACCACGGTGCCGTACCGCCGTAGAGGGACATGACCCGGCCGACCTGGCGCGGGCCGCCCTCGCCGAGCCATTCGGCCACGTCCCCGTAGGTCATGACCCGGCCGGGCGGGATCGCGTCCGCGAGGTCGAGCACCCGTTCCGCGTACTCGGGCAGTTCTCCGGTCTCCCCCACGGGTTCCTCCACGCTCATCCGCCCCATCCTGCCTCACCCCACCGACATGCCCCTGATGCCTCCGCCCGGCGCCTCTTCGTGCCACCATCGTGCGGGCGGTGACTGGTGATACGAGATCAAGAGCGACACGAGCGGCACGATCCACACGAACGGTACGAAAGACACGAGCGGCACGAGCGTCACGAGCGCCCCGGACCGTACGAGCGCGCCGAGCGACCCGTACGCGAAGGGGGCGCGGGACGGGACGCGGAACGAGAACGACGCGACACACATGCAGAGACGGACATGCTGATGGGCCAGGACACCCAGCCTCCCGGAGAGGCTCAGCCCGACGCGCCCGAGCGTGTCTCCGGTGACGAGCCGCTGCTCGCCGCCCGTGTCCACCGGCCCTCGGACCTCATGCGGCTGCTCGCCGGGCTCCTCGCCATCGGCCTCGTCATCGCCATCGCCTACTTCGCCCACGCCACCACCTCCGGGCTCGAGCAGGACATCAACAAGGGCGCCGGCGGGGCCCCGGACGTCTTCGTCAAGATCGCCGGCCTGGTCTCCTCGATCGCCGTCCTGCTGGTGCCCGTCGCCTTCGCCATCGAGCGGCTGATCAAACGGGACGGGCTGCGCATCGCCGACGGGGTCCTCGCCGCCGTCCTCGCCCACGGGGTCACCCTGGCCGTCGACCTGTGGGTCGCCCGGGCCGCGCCCGACACGATCCGGGACGCGCTGACGCAGTCGCAGGCCAACGGCGGGCTCACCGACCCGGTGCACAACTACCTCGCCCCCGTGATCGCGTACATGACGGCCGTCGGCATGGCGCGCCGCCCGCGCTGGCGGGTGGCGCTGTGGGCCGTGCTGCTGCTGGACGCGTTCACGATGCTGGTGGCCGGCTGGACCACCGCCTTCTCGATCGTCCTCACCATCCTGATCGGCTGGACGGTGGCGTACGGCACGCTGTACGCGGTCGGCTCCCCGAACGTCCGGCCCACCGGGCAGACCCTCCTGGCCGGACTGCGCCGGGTGGGCTTCCGGCCGGTGACCGCGCTGCGCGCCGAAGGGGTGCCGGAGGTGGCGGACAGCGGTGACCGGGGCCGCCGGTACATCGTGACCCTGGAGGACGGGCCGCCCCTGGACGTCACCGTCGTGGACCGCGAGCAGCAGGCGCACGGCTTCTTCTACCGGGCGTGGCGGCGGCTGACCCTGCGGGCGATCACCACCCGCCGGTCGATCGTCTCCCTGCGCCAGGCCCTCGAACAGGAAGCGCTGCTCGCCTACGCGGCGATCGCCGCCGGGGCGAACGCACCGAAGCTCATCGCCACCTCCGAGCTCGGCCCCGACGCCGTGATGCTCGTGTACGAGCACATCGGCGGCCGCAGTCTGGACTCGCTGGAGGACCGGGAGATCACCGACGAGCTGGTGCGCGGGGCCTGGCGGCAGGTGCGGGCGCTCCAGTCGCGGCGGATCGCGCACCGCAGGCTGGCCGGGGACGCGATCCTGGTGGATCGTTCCGGCAGGGTGTTCCTGACGGACCTGCGGGGCGGTGAGATCGCCGCGGGCGACCTGGTGCTGCGCATGGACATCGCTCAGCTCCTCACCACCCTCGGCCTGCGGGTCGGGGCGGAGCGGGCGGTCGCGGCGGCCGTGGAGGTCCTCGGGCCCGACACCGTCGCCGACTGTCTTCCCCTGCTGCAGCCGATCGCGCTGAGCCGGTCCACGCGCGCGACGCTGCGGAGACTGGCCCGGGAGCGGTCGAAGCGGGAGCGGGAGGCCGTGCTCGCCGCCTCCGAGGCGGCCCGGCGCGAACGGGAGCTCGCCAAGGCGGACGCGAAGGCGGAGGCCGAGACGCCGGACCCGAAGGCCGTACGGGCCGAGTCGAAGGCCGAGAAGAAGGCGGACAAGAAGGCCGAGAAGCGGGCGCTGGACGAGGCCCTGGACGAGGCCCGCGAGGAGGATCTGCTCGCCCAGATCCGGCAGCAGGTGCTGCTGATCCGCCCGCAGGCCCCGGTGGAGCCGGTCCGTCTGGAGCGGATCAAGCCGCGGACCCTGGTGAGCCTGATCGCGGGCGCGGTCGCCGCGTACTTCCTGCTCTCGCAGATCGCCCGGACCCCGCTGTCGACCATCAGCCAGGCCGACTGGCGGTGGGTGGCCGCGGCGGTGCTGTTCTCCGCCCTCAGCTATGTGGCGGCGGCGATGAGCCTGCTGGGCTTCGTGCCCGAGCGGGTCGGTTTCTGGCGGACGGTGGTGGCGCAGGTCGCCGGCTCGTTCGTGAAGATCGTCGCCCCGGCGGCGGTCGGCGGTGTCGCGCTGAACACCCGCTTCCTCCAGCGGGCGGGCGTCCGGCCCGGGCTCGCGGTGGCGAGTGTCGGCGCCTCGCAGCTGTTCGGGCTCGGGGCGCACATCCTGCTGCTGCTCTCCTTCGGCTACCTGACCGGCACCGAGAAGTCGCAGTCCTTCACCCCGTCGAGGACGGTCATCGCGGGCCTGCTCACGGTCGCGGTGCTCGTCCTGGTGGTGACCGCCATCCCCTTCATGCGGAAGTTCGTGTCGACCCGGCTGCGCTCGCTGTTCGCCGGCGTGGTGCCGCGCATGCTGGACGTGCTCCAGCGGCCGATGAAGCTGCTGACCGGCATCGGCGGGATGCTGCTGCTCACCGGCGCGTTCGTGCTCTGTCTGGACGCCTCGATCCGGGCGTTCGGGCACGGGACCGCCACCATCAGCTACGCGAGCGTCGCCGTCGTCTTCCTCGCCGGCAACGCGCTCGGTTCGGCGGCCCCGACGCCGGGCGGTGTCGGAGCGGTCGAGGGCGCGCTCACCTTCGGTCTGGTCGCGGTCGGCCTCCCCCTGGAGGTCGCGACGCCGGCGGTGCTGCTCTACCGGCTGCTGACCCTGTGGCTGCCGGTGCTGCCGGGGTGGATCTGCTTCAACTGGCTGACCCGGCGCGAGGCGCTGTAGCGGCGCGGGCCCCTCCTCGGCACGGAGCGGTCGGTCCCGGGCATGCCCGTGC
Organism: Streptomyces sp. NPDC126503; assembly: GCF_040302405.1. Classification (NCBI taxonomy): domain Bacteria; kingdom Bacillati; phylum Actinomycetota; class Actinomycetes; order Kitasatosporales; family Streptomycetaceae; genus Streptomyces; species Streptomyces sp. NPDC126503. The sequence goes on along the minus strand of NZ_JBEORS010000009.1, from coordinate 8,587 downwards.
CCGGCCCCGAACGGCACCCCGGCCCCGGACACGCCCACCGCCGGGCGCCCACCCGGTTGGCCCCGTGTCCCGCGCGGCCGGCAGGGCGGCGGATCACGATGGGGCTATGCCGATCTCCGCCACCGCCCGCCCCCGCACCGCCCGGCGCGCCGCCCTGCTGGCCGTCACCGCCGTGCTGCTCGCCGCCGGATGCTCGGACGGCGACGGCGACACGGCCACCCCGTCGCGGCAGAGCGGAACCGGCGTACCGCCGTCGCTGCTCACGCAGAAACCGGCCTGGGCCCCGTGCCCGCCCCCGTCCCCGGCCGAGGGCGGCGGCGACGCCCCCTCCCCGCTGCCCGGCGGTACGGCGTGGGAGTGCGCCTTCCTCCAGACGCCGCTCGACTGGTCCCGGCCGGAGGGCGAGACCATCGAGCTGGCCCTCATCCGCGCCCGGGCCCGCGACAGCTCCCGGCGCATCGGCTCGCTCGTCTTCAACTTCGGCGGCCCCGGCGGCTCGGGCGTCACCGGCCTGCCCGGTTTCGCCGAGAAGTTCGAGGCCCTGCGCGGCCGCTACGACCTGGTGTCCTTCGACCCGCGCGGGGTGGGCCGCAGCGACCCCGTCGAATGCGCCACCGACAAGGAGCTGGACGCCTACTACGCCCTGGACTTCAGCCCCGACGACCAGGCCGAGGAGCGGGTCCTGTCGGACGCGCAGAAGAAGTACGCGGCCGGCTGCGAGAAGGACGCGGGCGGGGCCCTGGCGCACGTCGGCACCGAGAGCGCCGCCCGGGACCTGGACCTCATGCGGCAGGTCCTCGGCGACCGGAAGCTGCACTACTTCGGCATCTCGTACGGCACGGAACTCGGCGGGGTGTACGCGCACCTCTTCCCGAAGAACGTGGGCCGGGCCGTGTTCGACGCGGTCGTCGACCCGGACGCGGGCGTCGAGGACGGCGCCCTCGGCCAGGCGAAGGGCTTCCAGCTGGCGCTGGACAACTTCGCCCAGGACTGCGTGGACCGGGGCGACGAGTGCGCGCTGCCCGGCGGCAGCGTCGCCGAGATCGAGGCGGGGATCACCCGGCTGCTGACCGCGCTCGACAAGAAGCCGATCGCGGGCATCAGGGAACGCAGGCTCACCCAGACGCAGGCCACCAACGGCATCGCGCAGGCCTTGTACTCCAAGGAGTTCTGGCCCTATCTGGAACAGGGTCTCGACGCCGCCGACGGCGGGGACGGCGCGCTCCTGCTCGCGCTCTCCGACTCGATGAACGGACGCGGCCAGAACGGCAGTTACAGCAACATCCAGGCCGCCAACACCGCCATCAACTGCGTGGACTTCAAGGAGCGCTACACCCTGGGCCAGACCAGGGAGCGGCTCACCGCCTTCCGCGAGGCCTCCCCCGTCTTCGGCGACTTCATGGGCTGGTCGCTCGCGAACTGCTCCCACTGGCCCGTGCCGGGCCGGTGGGACCACCCGGACGTGTCGGCTCCCGGCGCCGCCCCCGTCCTGGTGATCGGTACGACCGGCGACCCGGCGACCCCGTTCGAGGGCGCGCGGGCCATGGCGAAGGCGCTCGGCAAGGGCGTGGGCGTGGAGCTGACGTTCGAGGGCGAGGGCCACGGCGCCTACAACAGCGGCAACGCGTGCGTGAAGAAGGCGGTCGACGGCTACCTCCTGGACGGCAAGGTCCCGGCCTCGGGAACCGTCTGCAAGTAACCGCCGCAGCCCGGCGGCGCGCGGCCGACGCCACGGGGAAGGCCCCGGATCCCGACCGGATCCGGGGCCTTCCCCGTACGCGCGCGGTGGCTCAGGAGACCGGCTGCCCGGCCCCGGGAGTCACCCTCGCCGGGCTCAGTAGACCGGCTTCTCGGGCTCGATCTGGTGGACCCAGCCGATGACGCCGCCGCCGACGTGCACCGCGTCCGCGAAACCCGCGGACTTCAGCACCGCGAGGACTTCCGCACTGCGGACACCCGTCTTGCAGTGCAGGACGATCCGCTTGTCCTGGGGCAGGTCCTGGAGGGCGTTGCCCATCAGGAACTCGTTCTTCGGGATCAGACGGGCACCGGGGATCGAGACGATCTCGTACTCGTTGACCTCGCGAACGTCGATGATGTCGATGTTCTCGCCGTCGTCGATCCACTCCTTGAGCTGCTTGGGAGTGATCGTCGAGCCGAGCGCCGCCTGCTGGGCCTCCTCGGACACGACGCCGCAGAAGGCCTCGTAGTCGATGAGCTCGGTGACGGTGGGGTTCTCGCCGCAGACCGCGCAGTCGGGGTCCTTGCGGACCTTGACCTGGCGGTACTGCATCTCCAGCGCGTCGTAGATCATCAGGCGGCCGACCAGCGGGTCGCCCACGCCGGCGAGGACCTTGATGGCCTCGGTGACCTGGATGGAGCCGATGGACGCGCACAGCACGCCCAGGACGCCGCCCTCGGCGCACGAGGGGACCATGCCCGGCGGCGGGGGCTCCGGGTAGAGGCAGCGGTAGCAGGGCCCGTACTCGGACCAGAAGACGGAGGCCTGGCCGTCGAAGCGGTAGATGGAACCCCAGACGTACGGCTTGTTCAGCAGCACGCAGGCGTCGTTGACCAGGTACCGGGTGGCGAAGTTGTCCGTGCCGTCGACGATCAGGTCGTACTGGCCGAAGATCTCCATCACGTTGTCGGCCTCGAGCCGCTCCTCGTGAAGGATCACGTTGACGTACGGGTTGATGCCGAGGACGCTGTCGCGCGCCGACTCGGCCTTGGAGCGGCCGATGTCGGACTGGCTGTGGATGATCTGGCGCTGGAGGTTCGACTCGTCGACCTCGTCGAACTCCACGATGCCGAGCGTGCCCACGCCGGCGGCCGCCAGGTACATCAGCGCCGGGGAGCCGAGGCCACCCGCGCCCACACACAGCACCTTGGCGTTCTTCAGCCGCTTCTGACCGTCCATCCCGACGTCCGGGATGATCAGGTGGCGGGAGTACCTGCGGACCTCGTCGACGGTGAGCTCGGCGGCGGGCTCGACCAGGGGTGGCAGCGACACGGAGACCTCATCAATACAGCTGGTCGGTTTGTCATGACGACGGTTGTTCTCCCCGTAACACTGCCACGCCCCTCCTCATTCCGAGACACCCGGTCCGATACGCGAGACGATTTCGTCCCAGTAGCCGGGCAGCGCGTGAAATGCCCCGCTTCGTCCCGGGCCGCCGGTGCGGTCGGTGAAGAAGATCGTTCCGGCCCCCTGCCAGCGGGCGATCCGCAGGGCCTCGTCCAGGTGGGTGCGCGGGACGCCGTGGACGAGATGGACGAAGGTGGACTCGGGAAGATCGGCCGTCCACTCGGCCACCTGGGACCAGCGGTAGTCCGCCCACGCCCCGGAGAAGGTGACCAGCTGGTCGGCCGCCTCCGCGTATCCGGGGTGGGGGTGGGTGCCGTGGCCGAGCACCAGGTGGGCCTCGCCGTCGAGGACGGCCTCCAGGGTCGCCGTGAGCCGCCGGGTCGCGGCCAGGTCGGCCCGGTCGGCGGGGCAGCGGTCCAGGTAGTAGCCGTCCACCCGGTACCAGTCGAGGAACCGGTGGGCGTCGGAGACCAGTTCCCCGAAGGGGCGCGAGCCGTGGGCCAGGTCCAGGTGACCGAGGACCCGCACGCCGGCGTTCCGCAGCCGGCCCGCCGCCTCCAGGCAGTGCGGGTCCGGCCGGGTGCCGGGGCCGTCCGCCACGTTGAGCACCGCCCAGTGCAGCGGGGTCCCCGGCCGGGTCAGCTCGGCCCATTCCACGGGAGCGAGCAGCGGGTGCGCGTAGCCGGGCACGCCGACGCCGAGCGCCTGGACCGCTCCGGTGGCCGTGGCCGCCGTCAGATGCGACACGCCGCCTCCATCCAGATGTCGGCGAGCGACTCCTCCAGGTTGATCCGGGGCCGCCAGCCGAGCCGGTCGCGGGCGGTCCGGACGTCGGCCTGCTGCCAGGGTCCGCAGCCGTCGGGGTACGGGTACGGGGCGGCGGCCAGTTGTTCCGCGATGGTCGCCTCGGTCCGCGGGGCGCCGATCACGGGGCGCTGCGGGACGCCGTGGGGGCCGTCCAGTTCGTGGAGGTTGCCGGCGTATCCGGCGACCCGGGCCAGGACGGCGGCGGCGTCCCGGAGCCGTACGGCCCGGCCCGTACCGATGTTGACGACGCCCTGGGCGGCGGAGAGCGAGGCCGCGTGGACGGCGCGGGCCACGTCCCGCACGTCCACGAAGTCCCGTTGCACGCCGAGGCCGCTCAGCTTGAGCTCGCCGTCGCCGGCCTGCATGGCGCGGCGCATCGCCTCGGCGAGCCGGCCGAGCGGGGAGCCCGCCGGGGTGCCGGGCCCGACCGGGGAGAAAACCCGGAGGACGACCGCGTCGAGGCCGGAGCCGAGGACGAGTTCGGTCGCGGCGAGCTTCGACACCCCGTAGGGGCCGCCGGGCCGGGGGACCGCGTCCTCGGCCGTGGACGAGCCGGGCTGGCTCGGCCCGTACTCGGAGGCACAGCCGATCTGCACGAGGCGGGCGCCGCAGCCGCTGCGGCGCAGGGCCTCGCAGACGGTGGCGACGGCGACGGTGTTGTGCCGGGTCAGGTCGCGGGCGCCGCCGCGGGTGGCGCCCGCGCAGTTGACGACGACGCCCGGGTGGACGGCGTCGAGGAACCGGGTGAGCGCGCCGGGGCTGCCGCTGGCGAGGTCGAAGCGGACGTCGGCGTCGTCCCCGCGGCCGAGGGCGGTCAGGTGGACGGCCGGGTCGGCGAGCAGGCGGTCGGCGACGAAGCGGCCGATGAAGCCGTTGGCTCCGAGCAGTAGCACCCTCATCGTGCGGCCCCTTCGTGCCGACCGGCCGGTGCTGGGGGTTGACGGGTCATGGTCTTGGGTCTCCTTGCGGGGTGAGGGAGGGCCGGGCCGCGCCCGCGGCGTCGGCTCCGCGGGTGCGCCGGGGTCAGGGGGTGGTGTGGGCCGAGGCCCGGGAGAGGGCGCCGGTCGCGTGGGCCAGCAGGCCCAGCGCGGCGGCGCCGCAGACGAGGGTGGGTACCGCTCCGGGGCCCCACGCGTCGGTGACGGCGCGCACGGGGGCGGCGAGCGCGTCGAAGCCGGGCAGGGGCAGCCGGGCCGTCAGGACGCTCGCGACGGCGAGCGCCTCGGCGGCACCGGCGGCGGCGAGGGCGGAGGCGGCGGCCTCCGCGGAGCCGTGGACGGTGAGGAGTCGGGCGAGGAACAGGAGTGCGCCGAGGGCGAGGGCGCCGGGGGTGAAGCCGGTGAGTGCGAGCAGGAGGGTCAGGGCGAGGAGGTGGAGGGCGACGGCGCCGAGGAGGAGCGGGCGGGTGGCGGCGGCGAAGTCGGCGACGCCCCGGCTGTCGGCGAGCCTGCGGCGGGCCCGGCCGCTGAAGAGGTGCGCGCACCAGGCGGCGGGCGCGACGGAGAGCGCGAGCCCGAGCAGCGGTGCGGTGGCGAGCGGCCAGGTGCCGTCGGGGCCGCCGGTGAGCACCTCCGCGAGGAGTCCGTCCCCGCCGGCCGCGTACGCCATGAGCCAGAGGGTCCAGAGCGAGGCCGCCGGCACGGTGTGCCCCGCCGGGGCCCGGAGCGGACCGCGCCGGACGGCCAGCAGTACCGCCCCGGCCAGCGCGAGCGCCCCGGCGGAGGCCGTGGCGAGGCGGGCGGTTCCCTCGGTGAGCCCGAGGGCGAGGGCGGCGAGCGCGGTGACGCCGCCGGGGACGAGCGCGGCGAGTGCCCAGGGGGTACGGGCGCCGGGCGCGGGCGCGGTGGGCGGGGCGGTCGCGCCGCCTCGGGGCACGCGCGCGTACAGCTCCTCGGCGAGCGAGAACACGTCCCGGTGCCGGTATCGCGCGGCGGTCCGGTCCGTGAACCCCTCGGCTTCGAGCCCCGCCGCGATCTCCAGCGGATCCACGGCCCGCTCGCACAGCTCCCGATGCCGGTGCATCAGCACTTTCACGGGGTCACCGCCGGCCCTGCGGGCCCGGGCGGTCGCGGGGGCGGCCGTGGCGGGCTGCGCGCCCCGGCCGGTTCCGGCGGCCCCGGCGCCGGGAGCCACGGAGGGCGCGTCGGCCCGCGCCGTCCCCGGAACGGGCCTGGCGGGTAGCTCGGCCGGGACACGCGCGGGATCCGCCACCGCGGGCGCGACGGGCACGGGGATGGAGGCCCGCCCGGCCCGGCCGGCGGCGGAGGCAGGTGGGGCGGCGGCCTCGTCGGCGGCGGACGCCGCGGGCTTCCCGCCTCCGGCGGCCGGGGCGGCGGCCCGCCCGGTGGGCGCGGTCGGCGCTTCGGCCGGGGCAGGCGCTTCGGGTACGTCGAGGACGGCCGAGGGCCACGGTGTCCCGGGCGCCGGTGCCGGGTCGGTCCCGGGCCCGGCGGGGGTGTCTGCCGTCGGGCGGGCGGGCGCGGGGGGCGTGCTCAGGGGAATCCGGCCGGCCGGGGCGTCCTCCGGTGCGGGAAGGGGCGCGGGGGCCGGTCGGACCGGGGCGAACCACGGGCTCTCCGCAGGCCGCCCGCCCGGGGCGGTGCCGTGGCCGGCGGGAGGGGCGGGGTGGTGCGGGCGGTGGGGGGTGGCGGGCGAGGCCGCCGGGACTATGCCGTCGGGCTCTCCGGAGGGGGGCTCGGCGGCGGCCGGGGTGAGGGCCGGGGTGCCGAGGAGCGCTTCGGAGCGGGCGTCCCAGGCTCCGGGGCTCGTGGGGGCGGCGGGGCCGCGCATCGGGGTGCCTCCTTCAGGCATCGGGGGCTCCTGTGCCCGCGGTGACGGCCTGGTGGGCCCAGCTGCCCGGCACATGGGCCTCGGCCGGGTGGGCGAAGGGCACGTCGGCGCCGGCGCGGTGGCGCACGGGCGCGCGGGAGAGCAGTTCGAGGTAGATGCCGCGGAACGCGGCGAGGTTCTGTTCGACGGTGAAGAGTTCGAGCGCGCGGGCGCGCGCGGCGGCGCCCAGGCGGTGGCGGCGCTCGGGGTCGCGCAACAGCGCGAGGCACGCGTCGGCGAGCGCCCGCGGATTGCGCGGGGGCACGACGAGTCCGGTGCCGCCGATGACCTCGACGACCGCGCCGACATCCGTCGAGACCGTCGCGCGGGCGCAGAACATCGCCTCGACCAGGGTGGTCGGGAAGCCCTCGACGACGCTGGAGAGCACGGTCACCGCGCCGGACGCGTGGACGTCCTCCGGGGTGGGCGCCTCCGGTCCGCCGAGTTCCTCGAAGGAGACGGGGTTCTCGCCCACGGCGTGCGGATCGGCGGCCTCGTCGGGGAAGAGGTGGGCGGCGAGGCCCTTGCAGTGCAGGAGGTACGCCTCGGCCTCCGGCTCCCGGACCGGCGCGGCGACGATCCGCAGCCGGGCGTCGGGCTGCCGGGCACGGACCTCGGCGAAGGCGTGGAGGAGACCGATCAGGTCCTTGGCGGGCTCGACGCGGCCGACCCAGACGAGGGTGGCCGGGTCACCGCTCTCCTCGTCCTCGCCGGCCTCGACGAAGCGCTCGGCCGGCATGCCGGGGTGCACCGTGCGGATCCGGGCGCGGTCGGCGCCGCACCGCTCGTACCACCGGCGCGCGTGGGTGTCGCCGGGGGTGAGGAGCGCGGCCTGCCGGTAGATCTCGGCGGTGAGCCGGCCGTGCAGCGCGGCGAGGAGGGTGCGCAGGGCTCCGGATCGTTCCGTGCCGCCGGGGGCGAGGTAGTGGGCGCGGAGCCGGACGCCGTACTCGGTGACGAGCAGCGGGGTGCCGTGGAACCGGGCGGCGAGGAGGCCGGGGAGGGCGACGGGGCCGCCGCCGGCCGCGTGGCAGAGGTCGGCGGCGCCGAGCGCGTCCTCGCCGTACCAGTCGAGGGAGAGGGGGCGGAGGGTCCGCTCCAGCTCCTCGGCGAGGGCGAGGTGGTCGCGCAGCCCGGCGCCCGCCGCGCCCCGGCGTGCGCCGGGCGCGCGGCAGGCGGCTTCGAGCAGGCGCACGGCCTCGTCGGAGCGCAGCGCGCCCGGCAGCCCGTCGCGCTCGCGGGCCAGGTCGGCGAGCGCGTACAGCCCGGCGGCGAACAGCTCCCCCGCGCCCCCGACCGGGCTCGTACCACCGTCGTCGTACGCCCCCTCGCTCCCGCGCGCTCCCGGATCCTCGGCGCAGAGGCCTTCGGCGAGGGCGGCGAAGGCCGCCAGGAAGCGCCCGCGGTCGCGGCGGCCGAAGGCACGGCGCAGGGAGCGACCGGGCGCGCCGCGGTCCACGGGGTCCTCGCCGGTGGCCGCCGCGCGGACGAGGCGGGCGTGCGGCGGGAGGGGCGAGGCGGGGGCGGCCCCGAGGGTGTAGAGATCGAAGCGGTGCTGGTCGAGACCGCGCACCAGCCGGTCGCACCAGCCGCCCTCGCCGACCACGCCGACCGGGTCACCCGCGCCACTCATGTCACCGACCGCGCGCGGCACGCCACCTTCGGTGATCAGTCCGATCCGCACGAGCGCACCCCCGTTCTCCGTTGACGGCGCCCACCGGTGTCCGGTGGGGCGCGGCTGACTGTCGCAGCGGGAAGAACGTAAGCGGAGAAACCGGTGGTGGGGGGGGGGGGGGTGGTGGGCGGCACGACGCGCGCGGGGGTGGCGGCTGAAAATCTGGCGAGGGGGGTAGAGGGGGGAGT